>CAVYYZ010000012.1:0-318511 GCA_963772835.1 uncultured delta proteobacterium
TGAAGCGCTTCGATCTGCTCCTCAAAGTTGATATTCTCATCTAGGTGATCGAATTGTATGTACTTACTTGGCACCAAACTGAAGTTGTTGCGTTCCAGTTCCTCAAATGTAGCGCTATAGCAAAACTCAGGAATGTCTCTGTAGTTTGTCTGACAATCAACCTGCTGCCAGTCGTGGAAAGTCTTCACAGCGGTGCTGATGACATGTTCCGTAAGCTGAACGAACATCTTTTCATGAGGGGTTCCACGCCTGCGCAAGTCAACAAACAAAACCTTTCTAGATCTTGCTCGTAATCTCCTGATTTGGTCGCCATGGTCGATCGTTCTTTCAGACTTATTCTTGTTCAAGATCCATAGCGTTACACTTAAACGATAGTGTAGAAGAGCTTCCTCGGTAGAAGAATCAGTGCTTCAACCAAATCATTCTCGATGAGTTTTCTTCTGATCCGATATTCCTGCCCCTCATCCGACAAGGCCCCATTGGCCAGAATGAAACCGGCGATGCCGTTCACTGACAGCTTAGATACCATGTGGAGAATCCAAGCGTAGTTCGCATTGGACGTCGGCGGCACTTCATAACCGCTCCAGCGCGGATCATCAGTCAGTTCATCAGACGCCCGCCAATCCTTTTGATTGAAAGGCGGATTCGCCATGATGAAATCTGCTTTCAAGTCCGGGTGCTGATCTTTGGAAAAAGTGTTGTCTGCCTTCACGCAAGTTCGCTGAGATACCACGAATCGCCAGATTCATCTTGGCCAGTTTGAGCGTGGTGGTCGTATTTTCCTGCCCGTAAACGGATATGTCCTTCGTATTGCCCTGGTGATTCTCCACAAACTTCATCGACTGTACAAACATACCGCCCGAACCGCAGCAGGGGTCATATATCTTGCCTTTGTACGGTTCAATCAGACTCCGCAATCAGATTGACAATGGTCTTGGGAGTATGAACTCTCCCTTGCCTTTACCTTCCGCCAAAGCAAAATTACTCAGGAAATATTCATAGACTCGCCCGACAATATCCTGCGACTTGTCGGCAATCGTATTGATGTTGCTGATCGTATCGATCAACGCCGCCAGCTTGCTCCGTTCCAGATCGATGCGGGAAAAGTAGTTATCAGGCAAAGCACCCGCCAGGGACTTATTGTTCTTCTCAATTGTGTGAAGGGCGGTATCAACCTTGATCGCCAGATCGTCCTGCTTGGCATTGGCCTGAATGTAACTCCAGCGAGATTCCACCGGCAGATAGAACACGTTCTTCATGGTGTAAAAATCCACCATCTCAACGTATTGCTCTTTTCCCTCTCCGATCAACTCCTGCCGCCGCTCCTCGAATTTGTCAGAAGCAAATTTCAGGAAGATCAGACTCAGCACCACATGTTTATATTCCGAAGGCTCAACCGAGCCCCGCAGCTTGTTTGCTGAATCCCAGAGGGTTTCTTCAAAACTTTTGGATTTCTTGTTTGCAGTCTTTTCCTTGGCCATTGGTATCCTTTATTTCGATTGCGCTTTATTCCTCAGCTTCTTCAAAAGCGTCACGCATCATCATTTTGTAGTGTGCAGCATGCCCAGACTTCTCAAAAATAGCCCTAAAAACCTTCAAATATGTATCTACGGTCGAATCATCAATCGACATATAGAGGTCATCATGTGCGTAATGTGAGCCATCATTGACCCATGAGAGCAAGGTGTTACAAATAATTTTATCCTTGCCTGAAAATTTGCTGCAGAACATCTTTCGGGTCAACGCCACCAAAGAACTTAAAATAGTTCTCCAGTATCCGGCGGAGTGTGTTCTGAATCGTCACGTTGGTGCATTCAACTTTCTTTACCTCAAGCCACAATAGCTCATATGACGTTTTGATAGGTTTTGATAAATGCTTGTCCAACTTCGACACAAGCCCCGGCTTCTTAACTATCCAAAATGTTTCCTCTTTCATCGCTACATCACTACGTTTGGGAATGAAGGTGACTTCTTTGTGAAAATAAACGTTATGAGTAAGGACGAACACTTGCTTGATGTGTCCTGTTCCCGAACGAACTTCGTCGAACAATCCCTGATAGGTCTCCGACAATGAACAGAATGTCACTGTCAAGGCTGGAGACGGGATCGTCAAAAACCACAACTCGGTCTATGGTCATGCCACTTTCCGAATCGCTACCTTTCAGTAGATGGTAAAAGTATAAAAATGTGACAAAGGTTTTTTCTCCTTCGCTTAGTGTCGTCTTCGCATCGGAACCATCTTGACGAACAAGTTTGTAACATGTGCCATTGAGAGCTTTTGCAAGGGAGAATCCTTGAAATCCGAATGACGATAGCAAGGCGTTAATACAATCAATTGTGGGCTGAATACTTGTAGTCAGTTTTTCCAGTTCACGAATCTCGGCGGTCTTTGTTGCCTTATCCGTATTTGCTGTTGATATCTGGGTTCCCAATGATGTAATGGCACTATTTAATCCGTTACTCGTAGCCGTGTACGCTGCCAAATCAGCCTTGAGATCCTGCTCTAACACATACTTCCAAACCTTTGCCGTCAGCAAATCTCTTTCCTGGGAGAGGTTTTTAACCATGTTGTTGTCGTCGGCGATGAGGGAATTGACGACATCAATCAGGATCATGATTTCATTTGCTACATTGCTGATTGATTCGAGTTCAACAACTTGGCTTGGCTCCTTTTTTCTTTCCTGCAAGACGTTGAATATTGATAGCTATCCGCGAGTCGAGAAGCTCCTTTTCGATTTTCAGCTTTTCGACATGCAGAAATTTTGGATGATACGGCAATGACAGGAGAAATTTGCTGTAAAAGTCGTTCTGCATGGGTACTGTAGTTAATGGCCAGGTTGTCTATTGCTTTGCTGTCCGCCTCGAACGTCACCATCAAAATACTCATTCAGGCTCTGAGCAAACAACTCCGTTGTACTCTGTTGACAAAAGGGACACATGCTCTCGTTTGCTTCAAAGAAAGTTCGCCCCTGCCGTACCCAATCGCTGTTGCCAAGTTTTTTGATCATATCAGCAACATCAACATCATCTTTACCGATAACACGCTTCTTGAGAATGGCCTCGGATTCGTATTCAACTAGCTTTGTATACTCAATGGGTTGAACAGATTGCTCCGTAGTTGGAGTCGTCCCGAAGATTGTTTCAGCCTTTTTCTCCAGCTCAGACAGCGTAACCAGGGTAGCAGTGTTTGATGTCAATTCTTTTAACACTCTTGTTTTGAACTCTTTTTTACTATTTCGTACCCCTTCAAAGGCGTTTGACAGCTTATCTTTATGCTTTGTATATGCTGCCCAGCATTTCGATAGAAGTTCTTCTTCAAGAGCCGCCAATTCGCCTTTCTTACCGCCAGTGCCGTCATCACCATGCAACGTATGAGTTAGGGTTTTTATTTTTTCTTTGATTTTGTCTAACTCGTCTTTTGCATCATCAATTTTCTTAATAGTATCTGTATGTTGAACACCGAGTGTAAATACACCTTTCAGTTCCACAGGTTGATTGAAATTACTTTCGACGAAATCATGATTGTAAACGAGTGACTGTAGCTTTGTTCCGCCTTTCCAAGTAATCCTGCACTTTGGGAATTTACTCTCATCAGCAATTACGCGGCTGACCGTTGTTTTCCCTGTACCGTTGGAACCGAAAACAAAATTAAACAGTGACAAACCTTCCAATGCTTCAGGAGTGCTTCCATAGGTGGCTATTTCGGCGATGCTGATGGATTCATTTCAATTCATCCTTGGGAGACAGCAACGGTGTCAGCACTACACATATGACAAAACCATAATTTGCGCTTTGATTCTCACGCACTCCATATTAATTTCTACGCAAGACTCAAAACGCCCCTGCACTGCGGATACTGCGAGCAGCCCAGAAACTTGTTGCCCTTGTTTGCGCCTTTGCTTGCTTCACGCATAACCATAGAACTGCCACACTTTGGGCAACGCGTTGTGCTCTGCTTTTCACTTACAATGTTTTTCACATGTTCTACATGCTCTCTGTTGGTTTTGAATGACGGCGCCAACCTGCCTGTAGCAATTTTAGTGACGATGTCCGTTATCTCACCCGCAGACAGAACCGGTAGGGTCTTCGATTTAATAAACCTGATATAACCGATGCCATGAGTAACATTTGCAGGCATTTCCGTCTTGAACGTACTCTCACCGACAAAAACAATCAGTGAATGAATCTGCTGATCACTTAAGCCGAGCAGTGATTCTAAGGTCTTTACATGCTTGTAATTTTGATACAGAGGATTCTGAAACTTGCTGTATGCTTGAATATTTTTTCGTCCATTGACTCTGTTTCGGGATCGCCGAATATCCACCCCTTCATATTTTTGGTTTCAACTACGAAAGTCCGTATTTTGAAACGATAACATGATCAATCTGGGTCGTGCCATCCTCCGTCGGTAATGTGACGTTCTTGATCAGGTGGTACTCGTTTTTATCAAGCATCAGCTTCGCTGCAACGTTGACAACAAACTCGCCCATCACCCCTTTGAACCAAGATGATTTGAATAAAGTCGCCAGAATCAGAATTGGCAACAGATACCAGAGTGTTGCAACAAGCTGGTTTATAAGTGGAGCAAGAATCATTCAGTGGCCTCACTTGTGAAATACTTTTCTTTGTTCCTCGGAACTTCAGCTCCCACTCACCCCAACCCCCGCAACAACGAACGGAATCTCGGAATAATTCGGGAATAATACGGAACACTGCCCATATTTTCGGATCCCATCAACCTCACATGCAACAACTAACCATATAAAAAAAGCCGCTCAACCGGTATTCTCCCCGATTCAGCGGCCGATATAATTGTCCGATACTCCCATCCGATTCATCCCCATAGCATAGACCCGAGAAACCGGATAGTGCTCTCACGAAATCATTAAAAAGTTATTTCTAATTTTGAAAAGTGCCCCACCTTACGCCGGCGATCCCTCCCTGTCAATAAAACACATCAATTTAGGCGGGAATGAACCCTCCCCGGTTTACGCTGTACCGCTTACCACTACTCCGGCTCATATCCGTACGTTATCGAAATGACCCGTCATGCAGGGAAACCTTTGCTCACGCGACGACGCAGCAACGCAACGAAAAACTCAAAACACTTCCAGGCCGTTAGCTATCCGTTTGAAACCGTATTTCATCAGATTATCACTGAAATGTATCAAAAGACCGGGGTGACATCCGGTTAAACGCACAAAGGTGAGCAGTTGCTTCGTTTGATGTGCTTTTGACTCTCGTTGCGGCGGCGCGCCGTTGCGTGATAACGGTGAATATCGGGGAACGTAATTGCAGTTTTCTACTGTTGGTCAGAGAAATGATCATATTTCATTACTAAACAGCCTCTAAAAATCCCTGCTTCAGCCTCATAATCTTTGCTAGTATCTCATCAGACCTGTCATGGGTACGTGCGCTTCCGGCCATATCCTGCACAAGACGATAACGCTGCTGATCCCCTGTTTCAGCTTCCAGAATTTCCAATATAGCTGTTCCGGTCGCTTCATCCGCTATAGCCGCCATGTCACGTCCCAACAATCTGATTCCAGCCAGGACAAGGTCAAAGCCCTCCATCTGGAGCAATTCAACCTCATTATCAAACATACGGTCTTCGTTACCGGCTTCTGCGTAATGCTCCATAAAAAACAGCAAGTCTTCGGCATCCTTGGAACGTTCCGGATATCGGTCATTCCAGGAGATAACCTTCATCACCGCCATACCCGGAATGGTCGGTACTTTCACATCCAGTAACGGAGCATTGCTCAATCGGACGTTCATGCCATATTGGTATGCTTCCTTGAAGCCCATGATGTTCATGATAATCTGCTGGTCGGGCGGCCAGCTGATTGTTCTGCCCTCGGGACTGACATTACCAAACGGTACAATATCGACAGGGAATCGACCAAATTTCAGCCTGTACTGCTCTCTTGTCGCCTCAAATCTTCCTGTAGCGACTAATGCTTTTGACAGCTGCTGAAATTCATCCCAACTGTCAACCTCAACACCGATATCAAGGTCACGGGTTGCTCGATCCGTTTTGATGGTGTGACAATGGTTCAACACGATATCTCGAGCCGTAGCACCAACCACAAAGAAAAGAATACCAAGAGCTGAAGCCTCCTGATGAATCACCTTCAGAATCTCCAAAATAACGTGATCAATCTTCTCTGATATGTTGAACGATATGTTCGTCATATAGTATCCGTGCCGTTTCAATATTTCGCTGATTTCCGGTGGCCATCAGGTCGGCATAAACCAGTATCGGGTGAACCGTATCCCCGTGCGGAACAATTGTATCAGGTTGCCAGAAACGCTGTAGCAGTTCCACATCACCTTCAGGGTCTTTCTTGAGTCTGTTCTGGATAAGTACCGCTTCCGGATTGTCCTTATCAACATAAACGGTTATTTCCCGGGGCTTTAAATAATCGGTCAGCTTTCCTGCTGCAACCTCACCACCCCACTGTGCCATTTCCGGATTTAGTACTGCCTTCTGCCACCAGTCATCCGCACCCCGATATCGGCCCATCAGCAATTTGGGGCGCAACTGCTCTGCATAGCCGGTTATCCAGCGTTCCAGAAGCTTTTCTTTCCCAATCAATCGAATATGCCGGGCACGCCCTTTTCCGGTCTCCACCAGATAGCCTAGATCGTTTAGCTCATTCAGCACCCAGTTCACCATGCCCAATGCGACATTTGTTTTGGCAGCAATAGCACGGTGGGTTTCATTCTCCAGTCCCGTATTGCAGAGCAGAGCATAGAGAACCCTCAGCCCGGTTTGCTTAAAGGCACGCCCAGCAACTGGCGCTTTTACCACACCCTGAAGCTTGTTGCCTTTGATAAAAATATAGAAAGGCGGCTGATTGATGAAGCAGTTACCGGCTGTGTCCAAAAATTGGGTATCATCTTCACGCAATCTGTCAGCCATATCTGTCGTTACCTGCGGAATTATCATCACACAGCGGGTCTGGTTTTTCAGCCGCCGATATAAGGCAAGAGCGGCATTAACAGCTATAGCACCGCCTTCGATAATCAATAGTTCAAACGTGATTGTTGCGTCCGGTGTTTTCAGGAACAAGAACTGCGTGTCTGGTGCTTCATTGGCAATATCGAGCACCAGCCCGGTCTGGCGCATAACAGAGCCGAGAGCAGTTTTTAGAATATGTTTTGGGTTGGTGGGTACCGGCATATTGTTCACTTAATGTTTCTGTTCATTTTTTGTGAACATATCATTTACGTGAACAAAGGTCAAGGTGTTTAGCATGTCGAATACCGTATGCCCTTAAACAAAAAATGCCGTTCATCCGGCTCATATCTGTACGTTATCGCGATGTTCAGTCATGCAGGGAAACCTTTACTCACGCGACGACGCAGCGAAAACCTCAAAACACTTCCAGGCCGTTGAGGAAATCATGCGTGTTCTTCACATCCTGGTACTCCCGGAATTCCCTGTAGCCGTCAATACCGTCGGGGTCAAGCCCTCGATAATAGCGGGGCCTGGAGGTTTTCAATCCTGACAGGACTTTGCCGGTGGCATAATCCTCATCACTCAATGTATCCGCCCGGTATTTCAGGTCGAGTACCAGACTGAACCCCAGCTGGAACAATCTTTTCAGATATTCACCGGTAATGATGTCCACCCCCTTTGCTTCGTCCCCGCCGCTCAGGTACTCCAGGGCGATGTTCAGGTAGCCGTACACCCGCTCCACGACCGATCCCATCTGTTCCATGTCGGCAAGGTGGGCTTCATCGGCCACCAGTGCGGTATTGATCAGATAATTCAGCTCCATGCGGAACAGGTCCGAGTCCGCCCGGAGGATAACCCTCTCCAGGAACGTCCTGCCGGTCAAAAACGTCCCGGGGAGCGTGGTTGCTTCAACCGCCTGCAGCAGCTCTTTGGTGCGGCCGGGTGTAAAGGTGACCGGGTTGATACGGGAATAGATCTCAAGTGCCTCGTCATGGGGAGGAAAACCCAGATCGGCAAGGCGCCCCGATTTTATGTGGTAGCATTCCTCTTCCGATTCCAGATCAACCTCACCGCTGACACTTTCCATAAGCGACGCATACAGGGGATTATCCAGGCGGCAGACCAGTTCCAGAAAGAAGCCGATTGTCTCGGCATGTGCCGGGTTTCTGAATTTTATCAGGAAAACATCGTCAAAGGTGTGATCCCAGTCGGTCTGACGTTCTTCATCGGTGTTGATATCACCAATCCCCCCGGCGACAACAAGTTCTCTCCCCAGAAACAGGGAGAGGAGATTGAAATCCAGGTGCGGGAGTAATTCCAGGAAATGTTCCTCGCTCCCTTTCAGGATGTACCCCAGATATTCGACCGCCTTGTCTTCCGAAAACGTCCAGCCTCTCCAGAGTTCCATATCCAGAATGAAGACGCACTGCTCCGGACTTGCCAGCCCCAGCAGTTCCAAGGCACCGGGTGAGCCGATCTCCTTGAATAGCCAATATAACTCGTGAGGCTGCATGGCCCGGGCCAGCTTCTGTGCGGCCGGATCTCCCAGAATCAGGGCCAGCTTCTCCGCGGGGAGCACCCCGTCAAGGTAGCTCCGCTTTTCGTCAAAAGAACGTGCCCTGAACTCTTCCTCTCCGATTCGTACCGTCGTTCCCGTGCTTCTTTCAGTCATGTTCTGCTTCACCACGCTGCCTCCCTGTTACTGCATAATCCGATGATCAGCCGCCATGATAGCATCATTTGCACGGAGTTCGTGAGAAAGTGATGCACGCACCGGGAGCATGATTTCCGGAGTTGCGACGTCAGTCTGTTATTTCTTCCCGCCTGCCGCTTCCGGTTTCCACTGGGGACATGCAGTTACTGAGGCGGGAATAACTGTTCGGGGGGACGGCTGCAGATAAAAAAGGCCGCCTCTCAAAAGAAAAGCGACCTTTGTGCAATGTGGCGTCCCTGGTGGACGAACTTCGAACTTTCTCCTTTGTGTAGAGGAAAGAGTGTCTCAGGATGACGTTACAACGTACTTCCAATGAAGTGAACTTCTCTTTTCAGTAATAGAGAAAACTGACTGCCCGTTTAATCATGAATGTGAGCGAGTCGGGGCCGCCCCACCAGATGGTGTCAAACAGGTCGGAGTTTCTTATTTCCTGCACTACCTTGTGTTTTTCAGCATGCCTCATGATGTGGCTAAGATTGTCACCGGACTTGAACAGATACCCATACTTTTCTTTGAATTCCCTGACCGAGTTCAAGTTACTTTCTGCCGACTCAGCTTCATCGGAAACATTGACGCCGGGAAGGACACGCCTCGGGGTCAGAAAGACAAGAATCGACTTGTGTATGTCGCTGGTTTTTTTATTTGAGAACAGGTACTGCACAAGCGGAATATCCATGAGTATCGGCACTCCGTCTTTCCCCTGGACGGTTTCTTTCTCACGGAGCCCGCTCAGTACCAGAGTCTGACCGTATTTCATGATTACGTTTGCGGTAACTTCGTTTTTTGAAACTTTGACACTCTCGCGAAAGTTTCCGTCAGCTTCATTTTCAAAAGAAGACCGGCTCACCATCAGGCTGAGCTGAATCGATCCACTCGCCAGAAAAGTCGGAGTAACCTGCAGAGTAATGCCGGTTTCAACCTTCTCTATACTGCCGGGAGAATCATTCCCCTGTATGGCCACGTTTAGAGTCGACCCGGCGAAAAATCTGGACTCCTTTCCGTCAAGGGCAATGATAGTGGGACGAGCCAGAATCTCATTCCTGTTAGAACTGGAGTTGAAGATATTCATGTTATATTCAATTTGAGGGATTGAAATTCTACCGGTAACATTTCTTGTAAAACCATTCGGGGTTCCCGAAGATCCCGGTGAAAGCGAAGTGGATAACGTTGCATCTCCGCCGAACTGGAGTTTGAGACCATTTAGAAGGTTTACACCTTTATTGGTGCTTTCATCTTCTTCTGTTCGAATCATGGTAACGTCTATTACGACCATCTTTTGATCAGGAATGAGACTTTGCGGATCGATCTTGTTTTCCGTTTTGATATCTAATGGCAGCGGGACTGACGAATTATCCGCACCGGTCGCTACAGCAGCAACCTGCACACTCTGCTGTGATTTATAGAGTTGCTGCCATTCGCGAATCCTTTCTTCAACACGTTCCACCCTCGGGCTCGCCGGTTCGATGGTTCGGAATTCAGCAAGCATCAGGTCGGCTGAGGTGAACTCTCCGAGCGAAGCAGAAATGACCGCATTACCGCTGATAATGCCGGGATTTTTAGGTCCGAGTTCTTTTGCCCTCAAGATAGCACCGAAAGCGGTCTCCAGATCCCCCTGATAATACGACGATTTAGCCAAACCGTACAGCAGGTCAGGATTGTCCGGTTGATACAACAGAGAATACGCGAAGTATTCCTGTGCCTGTTTATAGTTCTGTTTTTTAAGATAGTAGCGGGCGAGCTGCTGCGACGCGAGGTAGTTGCTTTTATCGAACTTCAGAGCCAGTTCATAGCCGAGCCTGGCTGATTCATACTGTGTTGGCTCACCGGCCTCAGCCCGCATATGATACGAGAGGCCGTTCAAAAACTGCAGGTAGGAATTACGGGGGTCGTACCTGAGTGCCTGGTTAAACTGTGAAGATGCCGTAGCGTAATCCTTCGCAGCGAATGCCCTGACTCCCGTTCTGATTGTCTGGTCGGGAAGACCGGTAACTGACGTTTTAGGGAAAATATCCTCTATGTGGAGTTCTGAAGATCTATCGGAGCCGTTAACCGGTTGGGAAGCTACCGTTGCACACCCGCTCAACAGCAGGAAAGCACATAAAACTCCATCAGCTAAAAGCCAATATCTCATTTTCCCACCCTGTATGTTTGAAAATTAAAATAAAATAGCGGCAAGATGCTATTCTCAAAATGAGTGTCCGTCAACATCAGAATAGACACCGGCCACACTACTCCAGCCCATTGTCCGCAGCCACCTTGTCTGCTTCTTTATCAGCCTTCTCATAGCTGGACTTGAACGCGGCATTAAGCAGGTGAGTAACGACCGGTGCGGCGGCGGGAAGGGCTTCCACGGCATCCTTGGCTACAAGCAGAGCCAGGGTATCAAGCTGGTCGGTGTTATACTTCGGATCTGTCAGACTGAACGCAAGTCGCAGGTGCTGCGACTTGCCTGCGGCCTCAAAATCAAGACCAAGCACGACAGGTTTTCCGGCCACTGCCTTTTGAAAACTTCCGCTAAGTGAACTCCCGGTCAGCTTGAACGTATCGAGACTGTCCAGCGCCTTGAGCCCGGCCTCCAACTGCCCGACACCCAGTTCTGCCCCCTGCGCCAGTTTTTTTGCCGCATCCAACGTGAGGTTGGCCGTAACCAGGGTGGCTTCCAGTGCAATGACTTCAGGATCAAGGGAAGCAATATCGACCCCCTTTTCTCCTTTTTTGAGCCCGGCAAGAACCGTTTCGGCAGCCGCCTTGGCTGTCTGCGCGGCCTTCAGTGCCGTTTCATAGGCAGCAATGGTAGCGGCATGCCGGCTGTTGTTCACTTCGCATTCGGCATCGCGAGCGACATCCGGCACGTCCTTATGTTTGGTGCAATGCCCCCTCCAGTTCCACCAGTAACAGATTTTTATGGAATAGTTACAGCCATGGATATCGTCTTTTTCCGAAGCAATTTTCTGATTGAGCGACCCCACACGGTCTGTCAGGTCATTCACCTTTTTCTGAGCCATGGCAATTTGCTGATCGACCGTTTTGGCACCTGCATCTGCCCGCTTGCGTGCCTTGCCGAGATCTCCATTCAGCGAATCCACTTTTGTCTTGGCAGTGTCAAAATCCGCGGCCAGTTTTTTGATATCACTGCCGACGGATTTGAAAACCTCGGCAACGGCTTTTTTGCCCTCACCGCGCAGCCATGCGCCGATGTCGGATTTCAGAGTGGCGTTCAGAGCCATATCCTGCGACGCCAGTGCGCCGGCAGCCAGACCGGAGACCGGCGTGGCAAAGCCGGCATGCAGATCAAGATTGAGCAATCCGCCGAGATCTAGCGAGGAAACAACTGCCGTATCCTCAAGCCCGGAATCTATTTCGCCGGAGGCATGCTTGCCCATGATCGTCGCAGTCCCGCGAATCTTGAACTGAGGAGGCTTCGGCGGCATGGTCCGGGCATTTATATCCAGGCTGTTCCCTTTCAATGCTACCGGGCCGATGGAGAAGTCACTGATGTCTCCGGTCATGACAAGGCTTGACTCCGATATCAGGGCCTTGACCCTGGTAAGCGGCTTGTCTTTTAACAGGAACCACAAATCCCCCGCCAGCCGGGTGCCGCCGTCCGGCAATCCCATCTCAGGCACGTTGGCGCCGGGCGAGGCAAAAGCGATATCAACATTGGTAAACGTTGCATCGGGAAAATCAGCCTTGACCGGTTGCCTTCCCCCCGCCTTAACAGCATCATTGAAGAGAGCCATGATATCCGAGAGCGTCAGTTTATCAAGCTTGACCTCGAACGCCCCCTTATCGACCACGCCGCCGATAATCCCGGCATAGCCGGTCACGTCGGCCTCACGGGAGCCGATATGCGTTTTGCCGACAAAGGTAAGCGTCTGCCCGGAGCTTGCTGCGGTCTTTACTTCGATGCGGCTGCCGGTGTCCAGTGACAGGCCGTTGATGCCCATGACATTGTGCCATTGGTTGAGAGATTTACCCTGTACGTCAACAGCAACCCCCCCCTGATTGTCCAGTTCAAAAGCAATCGTAGAATCGAAATCAACGGTCTGTTTGTTCAGCCTGGCGCCGATTACCGTCTCGATAACAACACCCGAGCTTGCAGTGGTTCTCGTGAGAGTGACGAAGAATGCCGTTCTGGCGTTTGATGGGAGCTTGATAAAGCCGAGCGAGGATGGCAGAGCAACAGCCGGGATTGTCGCAGAGAGTTCGAGCGTTGGGACCCCGCCTCCGACCACGCCGCCGACGCTCCCCTGAAGCACAACGGTCTGCCCCGGCGGCAGGAAGGTTGTTACTGCAGGTCCCATGGACGAGGGATCTAATTGAGTAATGAGATTGACGCCGCTCGTGGTACGTATCATGTCGGCAGGAGAGTCAAATATACCCGTAAGCTGCGCCTGGACTTCCGTCGGCAGGTCTCCGATACGACCGTTAATGCCGGCACGATTGAGCAGGAGTACCGTTCTCCCCAGTTTCATCTTGCCAAGAACCGGCCGGGCAAATGTCGGCAGCATCATCAGCTTTGACAGTTCAACATCGCCAAGCAGGGCCGCCAGGTTCCAGTGTCCTTCATGTTCAAAAGCAACGGCCTGCACATTATGCAGCAACCGCAGCTTCGTACTCTTCAATGTTCCGCCGATGGCGTGCGAGGATATCAGCAGGTCGCGAAACGTCAGATCGCCTGAGTGCGGAACCGAGGAGAGCTCTGGAATGTCGGCCAGAGAAATATCGGCACCCGTCAGCTGAAGCGCCACGTTTGTCTCTCCATCGTTTTTGGCAGCCAGATCGAGAGAGACGATGAGGTTTCTGAGTCTGCCGACATCGGTTGTACCGGACAGTGCCAGCGTGTTGGCGGTTGCGCCGAGAGAACCTGCAATCCTGACATTGCGAATGGTGAGCCAGACCAAACCAAGAGGCTTTTTCCAGGCCCCGTGATAATCACCGGAAAGGCTGACCGTGGTGCCGCCGGCATCTTTGATCAGACGCAGGCCGGCATCGAAGACCAACGGGCTGCTGCCGTTGGCGATAACGGTGATTTTGGTAACAACAGAGGTGTCGATACCCCTTTCAATCCCCTTCAAAGCCAGATAACCATTATCGAAGGTGACATTGTGTGCGATACCGGGCAGGGAAAACTTCGGTAGCGCCAGGCGCAGATCAAGAGCATCGAGGAACGGTTGGGCCAGAGCCCCGCCATTAATATTCGAGAAGACGGACCAATCGATAGTACCGGAGACCGGCAGCCCTGTAGGATTGATGCCGAGCTTGTCAAGGAGCAGCGCCGGTTCTCCGGAGACATTTCCGTTGGCGAACACGTTAAGCCCTTTTCTCAGATCGATTTTCGGAACGCCGATGTGACGGGATACCGCGTCGGGAAGCTTGATCGCGGTGCCTGCATTCTCCGGCGGCACCAGCACAAAGCCGGGACGCACCAGTTCCAGATCCGCCAGCGGTGTGTCCTGCAATCCGGCCATCATCTTCGGCAGCCTGAAGCTCTCCGTGGAAAGAAAGGCGATATTATTCTTTGTCTGCCCGGTGCCTTTGAACAGGACTGCGACGAAATTCATTCCCTTGAACGTGAGGTTACCCTGAATAAACCCGTTGCCGAAGGAAACTTCCGTGAGCAGCAGGGCGTCAAGCCCGGGCACCGACCACCCCAGCATCTGCCCCAAAGAGGTGTCGGTCTGAAGCGTTATCAGGTAGTGAGCCGGGGTGCCGCCAGAAAGGGTGGCGGTAAAATTCTGTGGTTTACTGCCATGAACCGAGTATTTTCCGGCAAGGGTGAATGAATCGTTGGCTTTCTTCTGTTCATCGATCAGACCGTGGAACGCTACTTCAGAGACGGCAGCATCTGACATGGGCAACGTGATGACAGAGGCGCCCGGAGTTATAATGCTGCTGGTTATCGTAACGAGGCGGTGTATCGGGTCGCGATTTATGGTCACTTTATCGAAGTGCACGCCGCTGCCTGCATTGACCTTCAGGCTTGTCATAATTCCGGAAGCAATTTTGCCGGAGACCCCCTTTATCATAACCGTACTGTCGCCGAACGTCAGGTATGGCGGCTTGCGATCGGTCGTAGCGGCAGGAAGGAGTATCTGCAGACTGATGGCGTTGACAAACGTATCGGTCAACGGACTGTCGCCGTCGGCAAGAATGGCGGGGTCGAGATTGCCGGTAATCACCAGCTTCGATGAAGGCAGGCCAACGCTCTGGAGCAGCCCCCCCACTGTGCCGTGGGCATCGGCATGGGCAATCACATTGAGCCCTGGCTTCACATCAAGTGTCATCATGCCGAAATGGTGCGACACGGCTTCGGGCAGCTTGACGGCATGGCCGGCATTCTCCGGGGGCACCAGCACGAAGCCGGGACGGGACAAATCCAGATCGGCCAGCGGCGTACCCTGCAGCCCGGTCATCAGCTTTGGCAGAGTGAACGTTTCGGTGGAGAGAAAAGCGGCATTGTATTTTGTCTGCCCCGCACCTTTGAACAGGACAACGACAAAACTCCTCCCCTTGAGACGAAGATTCCCCTGAATGTAGCCGTTACCGAAGGAAACGTTTTCAATCACCAGGGCGTTGAGACCCGGCGCCGGCCACCCCAGCAGTTTACCAAGCGTGGTGTCCGTCTGCACGGTCACCTCATAGCGGGCGGGTGTGCCGCCGGACAGAGTCGCGATAAAGTCCCGCGGCGAACTGCCCTGAACGGAATATTTCCCGGCCAGCGTGAACAGGTCGTTATCCCTCTTCTGTTCGTCAATCAGACCATGAAAGGTGACTTCCCTGATAGCAGCGTCTGCAATTGGTAAGGTGATAAAATTGGAGCCCGGGACAGGGGTGCTTGTTATCGTGATCAGGCCTTTTACCGGGTCTCGGTGGATGGTTACCGTGTCGAAGTGTACGCCACTGCCGGCATTCACAGTCAGACTCGTCGCGATAGTCATTGTGAATTTGCCGGAGTTACCCTTCATCATCAGCGTACTGTCGCCGAAAGTGAGATATGAAGGTTTGCGATCAAGCGCAAGAGCCGATAATGTGAGCTTCAAATCTATCCCATTAATCAGCTCTTTCTGCAACTGCGGGTTTTTCATGCCGGCCCCGCTCAGTATTCGCGGATCAATCGTTCCCGTCACGGTAATGTCGTGCAACGGGACACCAATCGCGTGAAGCAGCGCCGCCGTCTGACCTCCAATATTGGCATGGGAGAGAACGGTTGCACCGGCTTCAAGCTTTATTTGTGTACCGCCTACAAATGGCATTTTCACCGCACCGACCTGCTCGGGCAACTGAATATTTCCGCCTGTGTTTGCCGGGGGTGTCAGCAGAACAACCAATTGGGGCATTTCAACGTCTGCAACCGCTGCTTCTTTTAACTCCGGAAGAAGCAACATCAGACACTTACCCGGAAAAATCAGTGCAATGTTATATTGACGCTGGCTGTCCGACTTGAAGCCGATAACCTCCGGAAAAAGTTCATCAGGAATGTTCTTGATCTGTAGTTTCCCGGAAAAGCGGTTTTTTTCAGCCGTTGCGTTGACCATGGTGCCACTACCCAGACCGTGGGAATCCCATGCGGCAATATCCTGAAGTGTTTTTGAGGGATCGGCGGCAGCTGCGGGGTCACGTGCAAGCAACCACAGCCCGACAATTCCTGCGAAAATAAGCCGCCGAGAAACCAAAACAATGAGAACAGACATATTTCCCCCTGTCATATAGTCATTAATATTTCCGCCGAAATATTAGTCGGATAGAGCCGATTGCATTCGTTAGATCATGGACGGCATAATATAGCAAACATTAATTATTTATGTTCCCAAAGTACACGTTCACATTTTTACGTTAAACAAGATATAGGGTGACCTGGAGAATGCATCCAAACATACTGCAGATTAATGTTTCCTCGCGGAACTTTGATGGCAGCAATTCAATTCAATTATGGCATTCCCTGTTCAAATGCCCATTCAGCCTGTTAACGGGTACGGACTGTCCGGGGATACACAGGAGATAACAATAGCGTCGGAATTCAGGCAGATGGTTACACGATGGTACTGATGGGGGAATAGCCGGTGCGGTTGAGGGGGTGCGAACAAAAAAGGTCACTTCCCCGGAGGAAAATGACCTTTCTGATATTTGGCGTCCCCTACCGGATTTGAACCGGTGTCGCCGCCGTGAAAGGGCGGTGTCCTGGGCCAGGCTAGACGAAGGGGACGTATTAAACTTGCCACGCTGTTCCATTTAAGGAATCAGGCCCATGAAGCGTGGAAGGAAGAGTTTTATACCCAACAATTCCCTGTAAGTCAATTATTTTTTTGCGGGCGGGTTCATTTTATCATCACGCATGGTTATTTCCGGTACATACCAGCGTCTGACGACAAAGATATCCCGGCTCTTCTTACCCCCCGGCCAGTCATTTACCGGGCGGCGGGTCCGCATGATTCCCGCGATCCGCTGCGACAACGGTGTCAGCACCACCCCGCCGTTTCCCGGCGCGCCGCATGATAGGCGGCTTTCTATGACTGTCTGCCGGTCGAGCACAATAATGACGTGGCCGTTCCAGACAATCAGATCGAGCGGCCGCAGCAGAGCCGCAATGTCCACACCCCGTTTACCTGCAATCGGCACGCTCCGGCCAAACCCGATCAGCCGGGAACTGTTGCGGGGGGTCCAGCCGCCGGTGGCGTGATACAGAAGCCCTGAACAGTCCAGTCCGGCGAGTTCACGCTGCCGAATGTTTTCATCGCCGGTACCGGTATAGAACCAGTCCGTCAATTCGGGCACGCCGTTCGGGACGTTGCCTCCCCAGACATACGGTGCACCGGCCGCCGACAGGAGCGCTGCGACTATCGCGTCCAGCGGCGGGAGAACACGCACCCGCGGCGGCGGAGCAGCACCCTCCAACGTGAGAAAGCGGCCGTCAACATAGAGCCGGACGGAGGGCGGAGCGGGATAGTCATCCGTTGCAACCCGGTAGACATCATTCCCGCCGGAAGATAGTTTTTTCAGGATCGTAAACGCCGTCCCCGGCAGGGCAATAAATTCAAGCTCCCGCACCTGCCCGCAGCGGTCAACCTTCAGATCCCGGCCGGTTGCCCCGCCAAAGACCGAGTTCACATCCGGCGAATTCATGACCGGCGTCGAAATCCGCGCCGTGGCGTACTCAATGGCCTCTGCCGGCATGATGCAGGCAGCTCCGGACAGCATGACGAGTAACAGCAGGCGGATCATGGCGAAGAGCGGGAACCGGCCTTACGCACCAGTTCTTTCTGGGCGAAGGTGAGCCGGGGCGAAGCCAGCAGGTCGCGTACGGTGGCGGCCGGGAGTCCCGGCAGAAAGAGCGTGAACCAGATCAGCGGCGTGCGGGGATTTTTGAGGATGGCCAGGCGGATATTCGGGCGGCTTTTCCAGCGACTGTTCCGGGCAACCAGCGAAACATTCTCTGATGTTGCATGTGACGACGTCAGGAACTGATGCAGGGAGCCCTCTTTCAGATGCGGATTGTCAAGGCAGATTTCCACGAGCTGCTGCACCCCTTCACGGAGCAGCGCCTCCACTATTGCAGCTGTACCGCGCCGCGCCAGTGTCAGCTTGTTTCCGAGCGGCTGGGTCGGTATCATCTGGACGATTTTACGTTCGGCGGCAATGCGTATGTCGATCGATACCCCGGGGATGAAACAGAGCTTCAGCAGGTCGAAGATATGCAGAAGAGGGAGCAGAGTCTGCGCCAAATGGGGCGGAGTATCCGGATGGGCCACGAGGGCGAACTTGACAGGGTACGTGTCAATGAGACGTTTGACCTGGTAGATTGCGGTAATTATCGCACCGACTCCCCGCCGTTTAAGGATCATCAGCAGATGCTGATGATCGAGGGAAGGGTTGCGCAGGGCGGCGAGCAGGACCTCCTCCCGGTGATCCTGCATGACGGCGAACAGGCGGTCCTTGCCGGCCGTGAGGGCCTCTATCCGTGCATCAACCGGATGCAGAGCGGCAGGTGGATCTTCCTGATATGCGGCTGCAGGCGTCTGTAACGACGGTTCCTGGGACATGATTCGTTCTCTCTGCTGCAACGGGTGATTGGACGCGTCACTGTAGCACTGCACACTCACCCATCGCAATAATTTTCCCGCCGCACGGGAGCAGGCATCATACCCGGGGCTATTAACACTGATTTCTAGCAGTTGCGTCGCTGACCGCTTCGTGCTACTAAAGCGTAGCATCTGAAACGATGCGTATTGCCTTTTGTGGTTCGTGTGCAATTATTCTGCGGTTCATCTACGGGAAAAGCCTGGAAACGGGCGGATCCACCCCACCGTTAACGGGATCGGGAAGTGACGGCGAGGCTACAGTGACGACCATTCTGCCTGGACAAACCCTGCTTGAGCCGTTGGAAATCAGTGATGACGAGCTGACCGAAGTAGGTCTGATTCTCGAAATGCGGCGCAGGCTCAGTATGTCAATCTACAAAGACAAATGCATGAAGCGCCGTGTTGCCATACGGATGCGTTCATGCCGCTGCCTCGATGCGGCCTCATATTGCAATCTGCTGCGGCAGAGCGACCAGGAAATCGATCTTCTGATAAAAACTCTTACAATTCATGTAAGCCAGTTTTTCCGCAATCCCACAATGTTCGATAAACTGCACGCCGAGATATTCCCCTACCTTTTTAAAAAAGCAAAAGCTGCAGAGAAGCGGCTCAGAGTATACAGCCTCGGCTGTGCCGGCGGTGAAGAGGCCTACACTCTCGGCATCATTCTGCAGGAGTATTTCACGCGGGAACTTCTGCTCACGCCGACTGAAATATGCGCCTTTGATATAGATGCGGATATTTTGAAGGCTGCCGAACAGGCGGAATATCATGAGGATCGCCAGAAAGATCTTCCCGATTCCATCATGAAGCGCTATTTTGTCAAAAACGGCCCCCGCATGCAGCTGTCAGCAAAAGTACGTGAGATGGTTACGTTTCATCAGCAGAATATTATGGATGTAGAAACGTTCGAACCGTGCCACATGGTCTTGTGCCGGAATACTCTCATCTATTTCGGCCGGCCGGGGCAGGAAAAAATATTGCGCGGCATTGCTCACATTCTGCCGGTCGGTGGTATACTGGTGCTCGGGAAATCAGAAACGTTGGTAGGAGACGTCCGGGGACTCTTTGCCCCGGTCTGTCCGGTGGAGCGAATCTACCGGCGGCTTGACGTACCCGTGATAATTTCATCCGTTCATTGCACTACGGAGGATCAAACATGCGCATTCCCATAGGCTACAAGTTTATTCTCGGCTTTCTCGTTGTCGTCGCTGCAGTTGCTTTCAGCCCGCGGCTTGTTATACTGCTCGGGTATTCTGCCGAAGTCAGCGGTGTACTCGGGTATATCGTCGCCATGACAATCGGCCTGATCCTGGGATGGCTGTTTTCAAAGGGGTTTACCGCCAACTTCGGCATCCTGACCGATTCGGCAGAATCCATCGGTCGCGGTGATCTGACCAGGGATGTGAATATCGGACCGTCACGGGTACCGGATGAAAGCCATGAACTGGCACACCTGATCAATTTTATGCTTCAGAACCTGCGCGAGCTGGTTCGACACATTAAAAAAACCTCCGTGCAGCTTACGGATTCCGCCCGCGAGATAAACTCGACCGCCCTGGAGATCAACGCTTCGACTGAAGAGGTCGCCCAGGCGATAGAACAGATCTCGCGTGGAGCGGAGACTCAGGCAGAGCTCGTTGAAAAAGGCTCAAAAACAATCCGGGAAATGGCTGTCTCAATTGAACTCGTTGCCGCACGTGCCCGGGAGACGGCCAAGGCTGCCCGTGAAACCAGCCTGACGGCTCAGCATGGCGGGTCTCTGGCGAATGATTCCCTGGACAGGATGAAAGATTTTTTTGAAAACCAGGAGCTGATCGGACAACAGTTCGGGACGTTTAACAGCAAACTCCAGAAGGTCGGCAAAGTTGCCGATTGCATCGGAGACATTGCCCGGCAGACAAATCTGCTTGCGCTTAATGCCTCCATTGAAGCGGCCAGAGCCGGTGAATACGGCAAGGGGTTTGCGGTTGTTGCCGAAGAGGTCCGCAAACTGGCAGACAGTTCATCGCAATCGGCCGCCGACATCAGCGACATGATCGAAAGCCTGCGTGAAGAGAGCCGCAATGTTCTTGACGTAATTGTCGAAAGTTCCCGCAGCATAAAAGAGGGAAAGAAAAACATCGATGTCACCGCCAGCGCCTTTCAGGAAATAATAAAGACGGTCCTTGAAACTGAGCGGAAAGCATCGAGCATTGCCGATCTCTCCCTGATGCAGAAGGAGGGTTCGTCCAGGATGGTAACGGCGATTGATGAGATTGCAAAAGTGGCCGATGATAACGCCGCTTCGACAGAGCAGGTATCAGCAGCGACGGAAGAGCAACTGGCGGCAATGCAGGACATGGCCCTTGCGACACGAGAGCTCGCCCAGCTTGCAGAGGAGCTGATGACCGTTGTGGAACGCTTCCAGGTGGATCACGGGTAACGCTGCTGCCATGACTTACCAAACCGGAAAATTTCTCGTTTTTTCACTGCAGGGGAAGCACTACGCTCTCGATCTGGCACAGGTCGCCGAAGTCGGAGACCCGCCGCAGATGTCTCCTATCCCGTTGGCACCGGCCTACTACAGCGGCGCTCTTAATTTTCACGGGGACATCGTCGCGGTTATGAACCTGGCTCTCTTTCTCGGCCTGACCGGAGACAGCCAACACGGAAAGATGGTTGTTCTCCACCGGGAAATTGCCTCCCTCGCTTTTCTTGTTGATTCGGTGATCAGAATTGTTTCCGGGGAGGACGTTTCCTTTCGTCCGCAGACAGGTAACCGCTTTGCAGCCGCCGCACTCTCCCTGCATGAAGGCGCAGCGGCGTTGCTTGACCTTGATGTACTTGTTCATGAGGCGGAAATTGATATGCAGAGAAATGGAAAATAATTATTACCTGTACGTAGTGAAAATATATCTTGACTCCCCCAGTTATTCGCGTATATTCCCAGATCGATTTCGAAACCATGCGCATTGCGTTCAATGGTAACTACACAAAAGAAAGAGGTAACACACATGAAAAAGCTGATCTCCTTGACCCTGGTACTCGCACTGGCTACTGTATTCGCTGCTGGCTGCAAGAAAAAAGAAGTTGCTCCTGCTCCTGCTCCTGCTGTTGAGGCACCTAAGCCTGTTCAGGCTCCGATGTCTGCAAAAGCCGGCGCTGCACCTGCAGCTGCTCCTGCTGAAGCTCCTAAGAAGTAATCTGCCTTCCAGTTTCTGGAGTGCATGAAGCCTGCGGGGCAACCCGCAGGCTTTTTTTATTCTGTGAGGTGCATTCTATGCATGAAATGTCCATAACCCAGGGAATCATCGACATCTGCGTGGAACATGCCGGCGGCCGTCGTATACGTTCACTCAATGTCGAAATAGGGGAACTGAGCAGCGTGGTGCCCGAAGCGATTGAATTCTGCTTTGAGGCATGCAGCTGCGAAACCCCTCTGGAAGGCGCCATACTGAACATCATCAGGGTTCCCGGCCGGGGGCTGTGCCAGGAATGCGGGCAGGAATCGAAAATAACGGATCTGTACGGGTCGTGCCGGCACTGCGGCAGTTACCGGGTGTCAATCGTGGCAGGAGAGGAAATGCGGGTGTGTGAAATCGAAGTTGATGACTAAAAAAGGGCACTGCCGAAGCAGCGCCCTTTTTACTTTCTACTGCGGGAGAGGTACCGCACCTGACCGTTCGTATCGATCAGGTGCGGATAGACTCCAGGCAGGCAGGCAGCTAGCTGTTTACCTCTGCTGCAGGATGAAACTGCTCCCAATGTTCCGGTGAACGCCACAACCCTGACAGGATCAACTGACGGATGTGCAGGAATTCTTTGGGGAGCCGGTCGTACATCTTGACAAACAGCTCTTCGTGAGAAACGATTTCCTCTTTCCAGACATCGCGGTCGACCGACATCAGTTCATAAAACTGCTCGCGACTGACGCTGTCCAGTCCAGTCCAGTCGAGATCCTCATAGCGCGGCATCCATCCCAGGGGGCTTTCGACGGCGGCAGCATTGCCGTTGACACGCTCAACGATCCATTTCAGGATACGCATATTTTCACCATATCCCGGCCAGAGGAAGTTACCGACTGCGTCTTTGCGGAACCAGTTAACGCTGAAGATACGCGGCGGAATGGGAGTTGTCCGGCCTACCTGCAGCCAGTGGGCGAAATAATCGGCAACATGATAGCCGCAGAACGGCAGCATGGCAAACGGGTCGCGTCGAACGGTACCGACCGCACCGGTTGCTGCAGCAGTTGTTTCAGATCCCATGGTGGCTGCCAGATAGACGCCGAAGCTCCAGTTGAAGGACTGGTAGACCAGAGGAACGACGTTGTTACGACGGCCGCCGAAGACAAAGGCCGCCATCGGTACACCTTTCGGGTTTTCCCATTCCGGATCGATTGACGGGCACTGACCGGCCGGTGAAGTGAAGCGGGAGTTCGGGTGTGCTGCATTTCTGCCGCAATCCGGTGTCCATTTGTTCCCCTGCCAGTCGGTCAACATAGCCGGTTTTGCGTCAGTCATCCCTTCCCACCAGACGTCGCCGTCCGGAGTCAGGGCCACGTTGGTGAAGATCGAGTTGGCGGCGCAGGAAGCCATGGCGTTCGGGTTCGTCTTGACGGAGGTTCCGGGGGCAACGCCGAAGAAGCCGTACTCCGGGTTGATGGCATACAGCCTGCCGTCCGGGCCGGGCTTGATCCAGGCGATGTCATCACCGACGGTTGAAACTTTCCAGCCGGTCTTATTAAATGTGTCCGGCGGCACGAGCATCGCCAGATTGGTTTTTCCGCAGGCACTCGGAAACGCGGCGCCCAGGTAGGTTTTTTCTCCTGTTGGCGATTCGATGCCCAGAATCAGCATATGTTCAGCCAGCCACCCTTCGTCTTTGGCAATCTTGGAAGCGATTCGCAACGCGAGGCATTTCTTGCCGAGGAGGGCGTTACCACCGTATCCACTGCCGTACGACCAGATCGAACGCTCTTCGGGGAAGTGGACGATATATTTTTCCTTGTTACAGGGCCACGGAACATCTTTCTGGCCCGGCTCAAGCGGGGCACCGATCGAATGGAGGCAGGGTACGAATTCTCCGTTGCCGAGTACGTCGACAACAGCCTGCCCCATCCGGGTCATGATACGCATATTAACGGCAACATAGGGTGAGTCGGATATTTCAACGCCGATTTTGGCGATCGGTGAGCCGAGAGGCCCCATACTGAACGGAATGACATACATGGTACGGCCGCGCATACACCCTTTGAAGAGCTTGTTCAGCGTTTCCTTCATCTCTTTGGGGTGCATCCAGTTGTTGGTCGGACCGGCATCCTGCTTGGAGATACTGCAGATATAGGTGCGGTCTTCAACCCGCGCCACATCACCCGGATCGGACCAGGCCAGATAACTGTTCGGGCGTTTTTCCTGATTCAGCTTCTTGAAGGTGCCGCTTGCCACCAGCTGGTTACAGAGCGCATCATATTCCTCCTGCGAACCGTCGCACCAGTGAATCGTTTCAGGACCACACAGTGCTGCAACTTCTGCCACCCATTTGACCAGCTGCTCGTTTTTCACTTCATAACTCATGACGCCTCCACAATTGAGGTATTAAAATTTAGTTTCAATTAAATAACATACCGATGGCCAAAAAAAAAGAACTTATGTGGATCTGTATACAAAATTCTTTTCATACCGGCTGATCAAGGAGATTGTGGTACCAGGGGAGGGAGAGTCGAAAGAGAAGTGAATTATCCTGTTTTAGGGACAATGAAACCCGGATACCGCTCTCTGGCATATCCGGGTTTAGACCGTACGGTATATGATAGATTCCTTCGCGTAACCGGATCTCAGTGCAGCAGAGCTTCCGCCATCACCTCGGCAACATCCCGCACCCTGACATTATCGGCCTTGACGTCTTTAAGACCATCTTCGAACATCGTCATGCAGTAAGGGCAGGCGACACAAATCGTATCCGGCTTCTGCTCGAGTGATTCGGTAACGCGCGTCAGATTAATCCGTTCTCCGACATGCTCCTCCATCCACATCCTGCCGCCTCCGGCGCCGCAGCAGAACGCGTTGTTCCGGTTGCGGGTCATTTCGGCCGGCGCCTGACCGGTGGCCGCCCGTATTACTTCCCGCGGAGCATCGTACACATCGTTATGCCGCCCCAGATAACAGGAGTCATGAAAAACGGTTCCCCCCATCGCCCCTGTCGGCGTATCAATAACGAGTTTTCCATCCCGGACCAGATTGTTCAGCAGCTCACTGTGATGAATAACCTCCAGCTCAAGACCGTACTGTCGATAGTCATTTTTCAGGGTCGTAAAGCAGTGCGGGCATTGAGTAATTACTTTTGTCACGCCCCGCTCGATAAACGTGGCAACGTTCTCACGGGCCATCTTGTCGAAGACAAATTCGTTCCCCAGCCTTCGCACACTGTCTCCGCAGCATTTTTCATCCTTGCCGAGGATTCCCCATGAGATTCCGGCCTTGTCCAGCAGTTGAGCCATGGCCACGCTGACATGTTTGTTGCGGGAATCGAACGAACCGGCACAGCCGACATAGAACAGGTATTCCGTCGTATCCCTGTCAAAGGGTGTAATATCCAGCTGGCTGCACCATTTGGTCCTCTCAGATGGTGCAATCCCCCATGGGTTACTGCGTCCCTCCATATTTTCGAACAGGTTCAGCAGTTCGTCCGGGAATTTCGCTTCGCTCTCCACAAGATGACGACGCATCTGGATAATTTTAGGCATCTGCTCGATAAAGACCGGACACGCTTCCATACACGCGCCGCAGGTGGTGCAGTCCCAGATTGATTCCTCGGAGATGCTCCCTTCACCACTCTCACCGATCAGCGGTGCCGGCGGCAGCGCTCCCTTTGTGAGGGCAGTTCCGTTCTTCAGCAGGTTGACTTTGATATCATGGATCACCGCGCGCGGATTGAGCGGTTTCCCGGTGATGCCGGCCGGACAGACGTTCTGGCAGCGTCCGCATTCCGTGCAGGAAAAGGAGTCCAGCAGATCTTTCCAGCTGTAATGATCGACCCGTCCGACGCCGAACGTATTTCCGGCAGTGAATTCTTCTCGTGGCTGGGTGTTCGGCTTTTCCAGACGTTTGAAAAAACAGTTGGGTATCGCGGTCAGAATGTGCATATGCTTGCTGTTCGGCAGGTAGCATATGAAGGCAAGCAGAGCCAGAGCATGAACCCACCATGCGACAACGTGGATTGCCTCCAGCTGCAGCGTCGGCAGCAGGCCGGCCAGCAGCGCTGAAACCGGCATGACTCTGCCGGCTGCAGAAAGAAATGACGCCGGATCAACCCGGGATTTAACGATAAAGGCCGCCAGTTCCGAGGCGTTGAGAGTAAAGGAGGCGAGCATCAGCATCGCAATCAGGCCCAGGATGAAAAACGCATCCGGGGTTCGTGCCTCCGGGTACGGGGGGAAAAACAGCCGTCTCACGGCGGCAACCGTGACAGCCGTCAGCGCCAGTAATGACGCGATGTCGATCATAAAGGCAAGAGGCACATACAGTTCAAAGGGAAGTTTGATAAGCTTGATCGTGTGCGGGAACAGTCCGTTCAGGATGAACTCGCTGTTTGCCACAAGCAGTATCAGGAACGACCAGAAAATAATGAAATGGTTGAAACCGAACGGTTTTGAGACCACCCGCTTCTGGCCGAATGCGTACAGCAGCATACTCCTGAAATGCGCTCCGATATTTCCAAACCGGTCTTCCGGGCGGCCAAGCGAAATCAGACTGAAGCGTTTCCAGCATCCCCAGGCAAAAAACATCAGGGAGGCGATAAGCAGAGGTGCGAATAGTATCGGGTTGGGTGTCATGTCAAAACCTCAGTTTTTTTGCTTCAATTCACGGATCGTCTTTGTAATCGCCGGAACGATCTGAAACAGGTCACCGACGATGCCGTAGGTCGCCACCTCAAAAATCGGGGCGCCGGCGTCGCGGTTGATGGCGATCACCATGTCGGAATCCTGCATGCCGACCAGGTGCTGGATGGCACCGGAAATTCCGCAGGCGATGTATATCTTGGGTCGCACGGTCTTGCCGGTCTGGCCGACCTGGCGGTCGCCAGGCATCCACCCGGCATCGACGGCACTGCGGGAGGCTCCCACCACTCCGCCCAGCTCTTCGGCAAGCTCCTGCAGCATGGCAAAATTTTCCGGCCCCATCATACCGCGACCGCCCGAGATAATGAACTCTGCTCCGGTTATATCGACAGCCCCCTTGCTGTGCGAATCCCGGATGATCTCAATGACCTTGGTGAGAATGCTCTCTTCGGGGACGGTGAAGGGGTCACGGATGATCGCTCCCTCAGCCCCGTCCCTCCGTTCAGGCATCGGCATGACGTTGGGACGGACCGTTGACATCTGCGGGCGGAATCTGTCGCACATGATTGTTGCCATGATGTTCCCACCAAAAGCCGGGCGGGTCTGCATCAGATTGCGTTTTTCGTCGATACTGAGGCCGGTGCAGTCAGCAGTCAGTCCGGTACCGACCCGGGTGGCGATCGCTCCGGCCAGGTCACGTCCCATACCGGTGGCACCCATAAGTATGACTTCCGGTTTGTACTTTTCGATCAGGTGACAGCAGGCTTCAACGTACGCTTCGGTGCGGTAGTGGTAATAGACAGGGGCGTCCATCAGGTAGGCTTTGGCCGCGCCGTGAGCAAACGCTTCAGTGCAGAGATGCCCGACATTTTCACCGATGACCAGGGCGCAGAGTTCAACTCCCAGCTTCGTGGCCAGTTCTGCGCCGACGCCGAGCAGCTCCCAGGAGACTTTAGCCGGTTCGCCTTCGGTCTGTTCGACAAAGACCCACACGCCGCGATATTCTGACAGCTTCGCGGCAAGGGCGGCGGCTTCAGGATCCGTTTCTTCTTCCGCCGGCACGCTTGAAGCGGCCAGTTCGGCGAGGATTTTCTGCTCCTCCGGAGTAAAGTACATCTCCAGGGCGGCGGCGGGGCATATTTTAACGCACTTCAGGCAGCCGATGCATTTGTCTGTCAAAATGACCGGTTCGCCACTGTCGGTCATATCGACGGCATTTACCGGACAGGCGCTCTGGCACCGTGCCCCGCAGGCGATACACTTACCGTCAAGCAGAAAGGCAACACCGCGCGGCTTCTTAATCTTTGGTCTGGTTTCACTCATAGCGGCAGCATGTCCTTCGCCATCAATTTTTCAATCAGTAACGCTGCGGTTCCGGCAGGGTCCGCGTATCCGTCTCCGATAATTTCCCCTTTATCACGCTCCGGAGAAAATATTTTCGACACCCATGTAGGAGAACCTTTCAGGCCGATTTTCTGCTCATCCAGCTGTAGCGTTTTGTTGTTCCACACCTCAACGACGGCTTCAGCTGCTGCCAGCCGCATCTGCACCCTGGGGTAGCGTGGCCGGTTGAGCTCGCGGACGACGGTTAACATTGCCGGCAGCGGAGCTTCGACAATCTCGTGCCGCCCTTCCAGTTTCCGGCTCACGCGGATTTTTTTTGCAGAAAAGTCCAGACTGATAATTTTGTCCACCAGCGTCAGTTGACGATAATCGAGACGACTTGCGATGCCGGGGCCGACCTGGGCGGTATCACCGTCAATTGTCTGCTTACCGCAGAGTACCAGACCGACCTCGTCTACTTCCGCATTCAGTTTACTGATTGCAGCAGCCAGAACATTGCTGGTCGCAAGGGTGTCGGCACCGCCGAAAACCCTGTCAGAAAGCAGTATGGCGTAATCGACACCGAGCGCGAGCGCCTTCTTCAACGTCGCCTCCGCGTTGGGAGGCCCCATCGAAATGGCGGCAACCGTGCAGCCGAAAAGATCTTTCAGGCGCAGCGCCTCCTCAAGGGCATGGGTATCGTAGGGGTTGACGATGAAGGGAATACCATCACGGACCAGCGTGTTTGTGACCGGGTCGATCTGAACCTGGGTCGTGTCAGGAACCTGTTTGATGCAGACAACTATCAGCATGAATCGCTCTCCTGCCGGGGTAATAACACCAGACTTCAAAACGTTTTATCCGGAACGGTGATTCCGCAGCGTGTAATCTTCAGGCTGCATCATGAAATAAAAGCGCCACAACTTGCCGTGAAGGTCAAGTACGCATATGCCGTTACGTCTCTTACATCACATCCATCAGAAGTTGCAAGCTATTATAATTTCACGAAATTTATTTAGTGATAAGAAAATATTTCTGCAGCGGATTTTGTATACACAATACCTGACGGAACCATTCAGTCATGCGTACATACGCCCCGGTTACTGATGTGGCCGCCCCCCCATCCTGTAACGTTCAGGGAACGCGGCATCCGGCTTCCTTTGTATATCACCTGGCGAGTTTTGCCGTAAGCGCCGGCACAAACTGCATGACATCGGCCACGACCAGTACATCGGCTATCTCGCCGATCGGCGCATCCTTGTCCTTGTTGATGGCAATGATGAAGTCGGATTTCTTCATGCCGGCCAGATGCTGAATGGCGCCGCTGATGCCGCAGGCGACGTACAGTTTGGGACTTACCGTCTGGCCGGTGGTGCCGACCTGATGGCTGTGTTCCACCCACCCGGCATCTACTACCGGACGACTGGCACCCAGTTCGCCGCCGAGGGCTTTGGCCAGGGCCAGGATGACCGGGACGTTGTCTTTTTTGCCGATGCCGCGGCCGGCTGATACGATGATTTCGGCTTTGCCGAGATCGACGTCCCGTTTCTCGGCCGGTTCATAGCCGACAAATTCCACTGCTCCGCTGCCGTCGGCAGTCAGTTTTTCGATGACGGGCGATCCTCCCGGCTGCAGAACAGGAAAGGCGCCGGCCTGAATTGTCAGTACGGCTCTGGCTCCGTTCGGTTTGACGGTGCGGCGCATCTTGGCGTTGCAGCAGCCGACTTCGAAGCCGCCGTCCGCAGGTGCGATGATTTCCGATATCTGGGCGATGTTGAGGGAGGCTGCTACACGGGGTGCCAGGTCCCAGCCGTAGGAGGAGTGTAAGAATACGATGTAGTCGGGGTTTTCTTTCTGTACTGCGGCAAGAATCAGCTTTTTGTGCAGGTCGGGGTTGTATTCTCCGCACGATGCGACATCGGCCAGGTAGAGTGTGCCGCCGTATGCGGGGAGTTGATTGTCGCTCCCTACGAGCAGCATGGCGCTGTCGGCGTTCATCTGGGCCGCAAAGCCGAGTAGTTCGTAGGTGGATTCGAGCAGTTTGCCGTCCCGGTATTCGCCGATCAGTAGTGTTTTCATGGTGGTCTCCTATCTCAGTACGGCGGTTTTGTCTTTGAGTATCGCTATGATTTTATCTGCCAGTTCGCCGACGTCCCCTTCAAGGACGATGCCGCCCCCTTTTTTGGCGGGTGGGTGGAAGCTGACGGTGGTGGCCACTGCGTCTTCTTTCAGGAGGTCGGCGACCGGTATGGCGGTGATCTCTTTTTTCTTGGCTTTCATGATGTTGGGGAGGGTCGGGTAGCGCGGTATGTTGAGTCCCAGCTGGCAGGTGACGAGAGCGGGGGTTTTCAGTTTGACGATGGCTTTGATGCCCCCTTCCAGTTCCCGCCGGGCGGTGATGGTGCCGCTATCATAGTCGAAGCCGATGATGGTGGTGGTGCAGGCGAGGCCGAGCTTTTCGGCGACGGTGACGCCGACCTGGGCGGAGCCCCGGTCCTGACTCTGCATGCCGGTGAAGATGATGTCGAAGCCTTTGCCTGCGGCGTAGGCGGCGATGATGGAGGCGATCTGCCAGGGGTCTTTGCCGGATGCGGCGGGGTCCTGGATGTGGGCGGCGTTGTCGCATCCCATGGCGAGGGATTTTTTTATCGCTTCGACGACGCGGTCGGGGCCGATGGAGAGGACGGTGAGTTCACACCCTTCACCCAGTTTCTCACGCAGCTGAACGGCCTGTTCCACGGCGTATTCATCGTATTCGTTCATGCGGAAGGCAAGGTCGGTTTCGTTGTACCAGACTCCTGCGGAGTCTGGCTTGAAGCGCGATTCAAGGTCGGGGACCTGTTTGATGCAGACAAGCAGTTTCATGTGATACCTCCTGAAAAATCGTACGCCGGTCAGCGGGCGTTTATTTGCTATTTGCGTACCGAATTACCAATTTAAATCTGCGACGCAATTTACACCTACTCAATATGACGAGTCAATGACAAAAAACATCATACAACCGCCCCCTGAATACCGGGCTGATCTTTCAGCGGTCATACCGATCCACCCGGCAGGATGAAAAACTCATATAACCCCGTCAGCCCGCAACCGCGCACGTTCATCCTCTCCGAGTCCAAGCATCCCTGACAGAACCTCCTCGTTGTGTTCGCCCAACTGCGGCGGCGGCTGACGGTCATTCAGAGGCGACCGGGAAAACTTCATCGGACTCCCCACCAGCGGAATCTGCCCCGCTCCCGTATGAGGAACATCAATCCGCATGCCGCGCGACTGAACCTGAGGGTCATCAAAGACCTCCGCAACGGTATTGATAGGACCGCACGGAACCCCCGCCTTCTCGAATGCGGCAATCCACTCGGCACGGGTCCGTTGTTTGAGTATCTCCATAATCAGGGGAATCAGTTCCGCGCGATTGTATACCCGATCGGCATTGGTACGAAACCGCTTGTCATCGGCCAGCCCGGGACATCCGGCCTCGATGCAGAATCGTGAAAACTGGGCGTCGTTTCCCACCGCCAGAATAATATGGCCGTCGCTGGTTGCTAATGCCTGATAGGGGACGATATTCGGATGGGCGTTGCCGAGCCGTACCGGCGAACAGCCGGAGACCAGATAATTGGTTGCCTGGTTGGCCAGTGTTGCCACCTGAACGTCGAGCAGCGCGAGGTCGATATACTCACCCTCTCCGGTCCGGTCCCGGTGGGCCAGTGCGGCGAGCACAGCTGTTACGGCATACATGCCGGTAAAGATGTCGACAATGGCAACACCGACTTTTACCGGGCCGCCGCCGGGAAGTTCATCCGGTTCACCGGTAACGCTCATCAGCCCCCCCATCCCCTGAATCAGGAAGTCATAGCCGGCGTTGTTCCGGTACGGACCGGTCTGACCGAATCCGGTTATTGAGCAGTAGATGATCCCCGGGTTAATCTCCAGTATTGACTGGTAGTCGAGACCGTATTTCGCCAGGCCGTCGACCTTGAAGTTTTCAAGAATGATATCACACTCTGCAGCCAGCCGGCGTACCAGGGCCTGTCCTTCAGGCCTGGTAAAGTCGATGGTGACTGACTTTTTCCCCCTGTTCGCCGCGAGGAAATAGGCGGCGTCACTGGTCGGCTCCCCATCACGGTCCATCAGAAACGGAGGGCCCCAGCTGCGGGTATCATCGCCGGCTCCCGGACGCTCCACCTTGATAACCTCCGCCCCCAGGTCCGCCAGGGTCTGTCCCGCCCACGGGCCGGCCAGCACCCGGCTCAGATCCAGCACTCGTATATGTTGTAACGGTCCGGCCATGTGTATACTCCCTCTCCCGGATATATGCCGGCCGTCAGCTGCGAAACGCCGGAATTCCGGTTATTTCCTGGCCGATTACCAGCAGATGCATGTCGTGGGTGCCTTCATAGGTATGAACCGCCTCAAGGTTATTGGCGTGGCGCATGATCGGATACTCCCCCATGATGCCGTTGGCACCCAGGATCGTGCGGGCTGACCGGGCGATATCGATGGCACTATTGACATTATTCATCTTCGCCATGGAAACCTGGGCCGGAGTGTATTTCCCCTGGTCCTTCAGGCGGCCGAGCTGCATGACCAACAGCTGTCCTTTCGTTATCTCGGTGACCATCTCTGCCATTTTTTTCTGCTGCAGCTGAAACGAAGCGATCGGCCGGTCAAACTGGATCCGGCTGAGTGAATAGTCAAGTGCGGTCTGATAACAGTCGTCCGCCGCCCCCAGAACGCCCCAGGCGATGCCGTAGCGGGCCTGGGTCAGGCAGCCGAGAGGCCCCTTTATCCCCTTTACGTTCGGCAGCAGACTTTTTTCTTCATCGACAATGACGTCATCGAAGATCAGTTCGGAGGTGACCGAGGCACGCAGACTCCATTTGCCGTGCATCTGCGGGGCGCTGAATCCGGGGGTCCCCTTCTCGACCAGAAAGCCGCGGATACCCTCGTCCGTTCTGGCCCACACGACCGCAACGTCGGCAATACTGCCGTTGGTGATCCACATCTTGGAGCCGTTGATACGCCATTTTTTCCCCGTTTCCCGAACCGCCTGCGTGCGCATGCCGGAAGGGTTGGACCCGAAATCCGGCTCAGTCAGACCGAAACAGCCGATTGCATCGCCGCAGGCCATCCGGGGAAGCCAGTACTCTTTCTGAGCGTCACTCCCGTACGCGTAAATCGGATACATGACCAGTGAGCCCATGACCGAGGCGAAGCTGCGAATCCCGGAATCACCACGCTCAAGCTCATACATCAACAGGCCGTAGGCGACGTTGGAAAGACCGGCACAGCCGTATTTTTCCGGAAGATTGGATCCGTAGAAACCGAGTTCTCCCATTTTTTTTATCAGGTGATTCGGGAAAGTTTCGTTCCGGGCATGTTCCTCGATAATCGGCATGACCTCATCATTGACAAATTTTCGGGCCGTCTCCCTGACCAGCTTCTCCTCATCGGTCAATAACCCCTGAAACCCCATGTAGTCGGTCAGTTCTGTTCGTAAAGCCATGTGCTCCCCTTTTCCGGTCTCCGTGGACCGCTGACGTAGAATGTGATTACACCTGCAGGTGTGATAGTGCGGTTTTTACATTGCCGACCAGATTGTGCAGTCGCGGCCCGATATCTTTTTCAAACATCTCACTGTTCAATTGAAAAGATGCGCCGCTACAGCTGAACACCATGATTTCAGAATTATCGCTGGCCACCAGAGGCACCGAGATGGCATTGACTTCCTCCCGCCACTCCCCCAGTGAATAGCAGAATCCTCTTTTTTTATAGCCGGCGAGGGCCTGTTCAATCCCCTGCTTGATTTTCGGCCAGTTATGTTCGTCGTTTTTACGAATCTGCCCCATCAGCTTGATCCGCTCCATCTCAGGCAGGGCGCAGAGATATGCCCTCCCCATGGAGGTTGTGGCGATCGGGATCTGCGAACCGACATCGAGCTGCACCGTAAATGTCGAGCTATTACGGTAGGTGTCGATATAGACCATATTCTGCCGGTCGCGGATTCCGAGGCTGACCGATGCCCGCGTGTGCTCCGCCAACGCCTGCATCAGCGGCCGGGCAATTCTGCGGATATGCATCTGTGCCAGCATTGAATAGCCGAAACCGATAAAGGTTTTCCCCAGGCAGTACTTGTTCTGGTCCATGAAATAGCGGAGATACCCCAGTTCCGTGAGGGTATAGGTCACGCGGGAGACCGTCGACTTAGGAAGACCCGTACGTCGGGCAATTTCCTGGTTCCCGAGGACACGATCGCTTGACATAAAACAGACCAGAACATCAAGGCCCCTCGCCAGCGCTGAAATGAATTTACGATCTTTCTCACCACTCTGGGTACCATCATCGATTGCTGTCGGCATATGACCGTCTCCTTTCTGTATGCTGCCTGCTCCACCCGGGTAGTGATCGGCGGCAATCCACTACGCCACGCTCTCACATGCAAACTGCCCGCGTCAAGACAGAAATCGCGCTCTGCAGAATATGTATTCCGCTGAGCGGAATTTCTCGCCCGATTGCGGAACGTGGCGTTCGTCAATCTCCGGTACCGGCATGTGAAGAGGGCACAACGGACCCCGTCGCGATGCGCTATAACGCCCGGCACGGTGAGGCTGCCAATTGATGACTTGGGAAAGAGGGAAGGTGCGACAGTCAGGGCGATAGTAAGGTGATGCAGTATGCTGAGGCGAAATACTGTTGAGCGGCATGTTCGGTATGCACATATGGAGTGGAACAGACTCCATCCGGAGTCAGCGTCGGTAACGATGCTGCTGTAGTCGAACCGTTAACGGCATGCAGGCCATTGTGGCACCGGAGGCACGATTGAAACGACGAACTCCAGAAAAGGGTATGGGAGGTCTTCGAACCGGAGCTGGAAGGGCTGCTGCCCCCGTGTTGATCTGTAAAAAGAGGCCCGTCCGATTACTTCGGATGGGCCTCTTGACCTCGTTATAACATATCAGTCAGGTGGATTAACTCAGAAGTAAAGAATCCTTACGGCAGTTCACTGTTCCCCATCAGATAGCGATCGCACTCACGGGCAGCACCACGCCCTTCGTTAAAAGCCCATACGACAAGGCTCTGGCCTCTACGACAGTCGCCTGCTGCAAACACACCGGGTATGTTCGTGCTGTATGTATCGAAATCCGCCTTGATATTGCTGCGTGAATCCCGTTCCAAACCGAGAGAATCGATCAGTGGCTGCTCAGGTCCGAGAAAACCCATCGCCAGCAGCACTAATCCAGCGGGGCGTATCTGCTCCGTACCCGGAACCGGTTCCGGAACAAACTGACCTTTTTCATTTTTCTGCCACGCGACTTCAACGGTATGAACTGCCGTAATGACCCCGTTTTCATCACCCTCAAAGCTGGAAGCGGTAGTCAGGTAAACCCTTGGATCAGCTCCGAATTTCGCGGCAGCCTCCTCCTGACCGTAATCGACTTTATGCGTTTTGGGCCACTCCGGCCAGGGATTATCTGCCGCGCGCCGGTCCGGGGAGCGGGGCATGATCTCCAGCTGAACAACACTCTTACAGCTATGACGAAGTGACGTGCCGACACAGTCTGTACCGGTATCACCACCACCAATGATGATAACATCCTTCCCCTTGGCTGAGATGAAATCATCATCCCCGTTCAGGAGCGACTTGGTGTTTTCTGTCAAAAAATCCATCGCAAAATGAATTCCCTTGAGGTTGCGGCCGATAACAGGAAGATCACGAGGCAGGGTGGCACCGGTAGTCAGCACAACAGCATCGAAATCAGCGAGCAGCTGAGCCGCAGGCAGCCCGCCGCCGCCCACTTCTGTATTACAGACAAAAGAAATTCCTTCTGCTTCCATCAGCCTGATCCTGCGAAAAACAACCTCGCGCTTATCGAGCTTCATGTTGGGAATTCCGTACATCAGTAAACCACCCGGCAGATCAGCGCGCTCAAAGACGGTAACAGTGTGACCGGCCGTGTTGAGCTGGGCGGCGGCGGAAAGACCCGCAGGGCCGGAACCGACAACTGCGACTTTTTTGCCGCTGCGGTGTGCCGGGATGGCCGGAGCAATCCACCCTTCTTCAAAGCCGTGCTCGATAATGCTCACTTCGATATTTTTAATTGTAACCGCCGGATCGATCATGCCGAGCGTACAGGAACCCTCGCATGGAGCGGGGCAGACACGTCCTGTGAACTCGGGGAAATTGTTGGTTTTAAGCAGCCGGTCCAGCGCCTGATGCCAGAGGTTGCGGTAGACCAGATCATTCCACTCCGGGATAAGATTTCCGATCGGGCATCCACTCGCCATACCGCTGATCAGCACGCCGCTGTGACAGAACGGCACGCCGCAATCCATACAACGGGCACCCTGTATGCGCAATTCTTCATCAGGCATATGCAGATGGAATTCGTTCCAGTCGTTTATACGCTCCAGAGGTGTCCGGTCAGCCGGCACTTCGCGAGTATATTCCATGAATCCAGTTAGTTTTCCCATAATTCAATTCCCTGTATCAAAATATTGTAGGGGCGTATTACGTACGCCCTGATGGCAATGGCAACTGTCCCGGTTCTCGCAACGAGGGCGCACGCGGTGTGCCCCTACGATGCACACCTTAATGTCCGCTGAGCGAATTTTCCTCGAATGCAGCGGCCAGCGCATCCTCACCGCTCAGCCCGGCGGCCTTCGCCCGTTCCAGAGCCTGCAGTACCCGTTTATAATCGGTGGGCATTACTTTAACAAACCGGGGCAGAACGTTCCGCCAGTTTATCAGCATCATTGTGGCAAGGGAGCTCCCGGTGTATTCGGCATGTTTTTCAATCATACCCTTGAGAGTGGCGGCATCGGATTCATCAAGGAGTTCCAGGCCGACCATTTCACTGTTGCAGTGGGATGCAAATGTGTCATGTTCATCAAAAACATAGGCAATCCCGCCGCTCATGCCGGCCGCAAAATTTCGACCGGTTTCGCCGAGAATCACCACGGTGCCGCCGGTCATGTATTCACACCCATGATCGCCGACCCCTTCAACAACTGCGTTGACACCGGAATTGCGGACGCAGAAGCGTTCGCCGGCTATGCCGCGAATGTAGGCAGAGCCGCTGGTAGCACCGTAAAAGGCCACGTTGCCGGCGATGATGTTCTCTTCCGCCTTAAAGATAGTCCCGTCAGGCGGGTAAAGTACAATTGTACCGCCACTGAGCCCTTTACCCAGATAATCATTGGCATCACCCGATAAATTGAGGGTGACTCCGCAGGGTACGAATGCCCCGAAGCTTTGTCCCGCGGAGCCGTTGAAGGTGAGGTGGACCGTATCGTCCGGAAGGCCCTTGGCACCATGACTGCGGGTGATCTCATTGCCGAGTATCGTCCCTACTACGCGGTCAACATTGGTAATCGGCAGCTCTGCCCGTACCTTTTCACCCCTCTCTATTGCAGGCTGGCAGATATCCAGCAGCCTGGTCATATCGATCGATTTTTCCAGACCGTGATCCTGCTTCTCAGTGTTGTACCGCCCTACGTTCAACCCCACTTTTGGCTGGAACAGAATCTGGGAGAAGTCAAGCCCCCTGGCCTTCCAATGGTCGATTGCCTTATTGGCTTCAAGAACATCGCACCGGCCAACCATCTCGTTCAGGGTGCGGAAGCCGAGCAGAGCCATGATCTCGCGCAGCTCCTCCGCGACAAAGCGCATGAAGTTCACAACGTATTCCGGCTTGCCGCTGAAGTTTTTGCGCAGTTCCGGATCCTGCGTCGCCACACCGGTCGGGCAGGTATTACTTTGGCAGACACGCATCATGACACATCCCAGAGTCACCAGCGGAGCGGTGGCAAAACCGAACTCTTCAGCACCGAGTAGTGCCGCGATAGCTACGTCACGGCCGGTCTTCAGCTGGCCATCGGCTTCAATGATGATCCGGCTGCGCAGGTTATTCAGCAGCAGCGTCTGGTGGGTTTCGGCCAGGCCGAGCTCCCAGGGGAGGCCGGCGTGCTTGATGCTGGATATGGGAGACGCCCCGGTGCCTCCATCATAGCCGCTGATAAGGACGACATCCGCATGAGCCTTGGCGACGCCGGCGGCAATAGTACCGACTCCGACTTCGGATACCAGCTTGACGCTGATACGTGCGCGGCGGTTGGCATTTTTCAGATCGTGGATCAGCTCGGCGAGATCCTCGATTGAGTAGATATCATGGTGCGGTGGCGGCGATACAAGGCCGACACCAGGAGTTGTATGACGGGTCTTGGCGATCCAGGGATAGACTTTGTGCCCCGGCAGCTCGCCACCCTCTCCCGGCTTCGCCCCTTGCGCCATCTTGATCTGCAGTTCACCGGCGTTGGTCAGGTAATCACTGGTGACACCGAACCGCCCCGAAGCAACCTGTTTAATGGCACTGTTCTTGGAGTCACCCAACTCGTTGGTCCAGGTAAAGCGTTCAGGATCTTCACCCCCCTCGCCGGTGTTTGATCTCCCCCCGATCCGGTTCATTGCGATCGCCAGCGCCTCGTGAGCCTCCTTGCTGATTGAGCCGTAGGACATGGCACCGGTCTTGAACCGCTTCATTATTTCTTCTGCCGGTTCGACCTCTTCAATCGGTACTGATGGAATATTCTTCTTGAAGTTAAGAAGACCGCGCAGGGTATAGTGACGGGTACTCTGGTCATCGATCAACGAGGAAAACACCTTGAACTCACGGTAATCGTCGGTGCGGACCGCTTTCTGGAGCGAGGTGATCGTCAGTGGATTATACTGATGCTCTTCGCCATCCTTACGCCACTGATAGACGCCGCCCGGATCAAGCATCACCTCGGGGGCCACTCGTTCCGGATAGGCCCGTGCGTGCCGTTCCATCAGCTCCCGCGCGATACCGTCGATATCGGTCCCTCCGATACGTGAGGGCGTCAATGTGAAATAGCGGTCAATTACCGAGCGATGAAGTCCGACCGCCTCGAAAATCTGGGCGCCGCGGTAACTCTGCACAGTAGAAATTCCCATCTTTGCCATGGTCTTGACGATACCTTTGACGGATGCCTTGATAAAATTACCGGCCGCTTTTTTGCTGTCGAGATCCGGCAGCATCCCCTGCAGAATCATGTCATCAAGAGATTCAAAGGCCAGGTACGGGTTTATTGCATTAACGCCATAGCCGAGGAGCACTGCAAAATGGTGTACCTCACGTGGTTCGCCTGATTCCAGGACCAGAGAAACCAGTGTGCGGGTGCCGCTGGTAACCAGATGCTGATGCAGTCCGGAAAGTGCCAGTAGAGCGGGAATGGCGGCGTTTTCTTTATCTGCTCCACGGTCGGAGAGAATCAGAATATTGCAGCCGGTCTCAACAGCAACGTCGGCGGCGGCAAAAAGTGTTTCAAGCCCCTTTTCCATGGCGCCGGCACCGCGTGCAGCCGGAAACAGAAGTGACAGGGTGGCGGATTTGAAATCAGGATGGTCAATCTGCCGCAGCTTTTCCAGCTCCTGATTGCTGAGTAGCGGCTGCTTGAGTTTGATTCTCCTGGCGTTGTCTGCTGTCGGTTCCAGCAATCTCCCCTCGGCGCCGATTAACGTGATTGTAGAGGTGACAATTTCTTCACGGATCGGGTCAATCGGAGGATTGGTTACCTGGGCAAATAACTGTTTGAAGTAATTGTACAGCAGCTGATTCTGGTTGGAGAGCACCGCCAGGGGGGTGTCGGTTCCCATGGATCCAAGCGGCTGGATACCGTCTCGGGCCATCGGACCCAGGACAATGCGCTGATCCTCAAAAGTGTAGCCAAAGGCCATCTGCCGCTGGACGAGGGTGGCATGCTCCGGGAGATCTGCATCGGGTACAGCCGGCAGATCTTCAAGGGCAATGTGATGTTCTTTCAGCCACTCTCCGTAAGGATTGGCAGCCGCCAACTCTTCCTTGATCTCTTTGTCGGGGACAATACGCCCCTGCTCCGTATCTACAAGAAACATCTGTCCCGGTTCGAGTCGGCCTTTACTCAGAATACGGCCCGGCTCGATCTGCAGAACTCCGGCTTCAGATGCCATAATGACAAGATCGTCATTGGTAATGTAATACCGGGAAGGGCGCAGCCCGTTACGATCAAGAACCGCGCCGATACAGCGGCCATCCGTGAAGGCTACCGCTGCCGGACCGTCCCACGGAGCAATCAGACAGGAATGATATTCATAAAACGCCTTCTTTTCTTCGCTCATGTCTTCGTGGTTTTCCCACGGCTCCGGCACCATCATCATGATTGCATGCGGCAGCGAACGGCCGCTCATGACCAGCAGTTCCAGACAGTTGTCGAACATGCCGGAATCAGAGCCGTCGGGGTTAATGACCGGCAGAATCTTCTTGATGTCATCGCCAAAAAGATTGCTCGTTAAAAGATGCTGACGGGAGTTCATCCAGTTGACATTGCCGCGCAGGGTATTGATCTCACCGTTATGGGCCAGAAAATGATAGGGATGGGCGCGGTCCCAGCTGGGAAAGGTGTTGGTTGAGAACCGGGAATGTACCAATGCGATCGCGCTTTCCATCGCGGTGTCACGCAGCTCAGGATAGTACTGGTCTACCTGTACCGGCATAAGCATACCCTTGTAGATTATTGTCCGGGTGGAGAGACTGCAGACGTACCAGTTCTCGTCCACTCCGGCACGCCGTATTTCGTTGGTAGCCCGCTGGTTGATAATGTAAAGCGTGCGGTTGAATGCATGTTCGTCAGCGACATCAAGGGGGCGCTTGAGGAACAGCTGCCGCACCATCGGCTCCCCTTCCCAGGCGGTATTCCCCAGCGATGAATTATCGGTCGGTACGTTGCGCCAGCCAAGGAGCTCCACACCCTCTTCAACCAGAATCTTTTCAAGAATATGGCGGGCGGCATTGCGTTCGGTTGCTTTCGGTGAAGTGAATACCATACCGACACCGTAGTGAAACGGCTCGGGCAGCTCTATGCCAAGCGGTTCGCAGACCGATCGCAGAAATTTATCAGGCATCTGTATGAGAATTCCGGCGCCGTCTCCGGTATTCGGTTCACACCCGCATGCACCGCGGTGGTCAAGGTTGACTAGGATTTCAAGCGCCTGACTGACGATCTCGTGTGACTTTCTGCCTTTGATATTTACTACGAAGCCGACGCCGCACGCGTCGTGCTCAAACTGTGGATCGTAGAGACCCTGTTTTGCTGGTGGCTTGTTGTTTTTCATTGTTTAACCTTTTTCCCGGTATTTCTGAAATCATTTGGTCCGCAAACTGTGCGGATGATTTGTTAAGCAGAGAGTGTGCCACTCACACCCTTTTGCACTGTTTCATTATGATTTGTCTGTTATTAAGGCCGGTTGAAACATGCTGCGGCAACTGAGCGGCGCTCCTCCATGGCGGCCACTCACGGTAACAGAGTTTAATAATAACACAGTTGAGTACATTTTACCACGCTTCACTTTTCCCGCACTCGAGAGAATCCAATACATTCGCGATGCGGACACCTCATTAGGCATCTCTGCCTGTCTCCAAAAATGCATATAATGAGCGCATCAGCATTCCTTTATGCCTATGAATTGGTCAGATACGCACATATGCATAAATAATCGGCACAGATGCTCATTTACTTTACACTATGATTAAATTTTATGCTATTAGAGCATAAAATTTAATCAGGAGGCGGTCACATGGCAAAATTGGATGAAAAGATTGACGGCATTTATCAGGAGGTTCTGAAACGCAATCCCGGCGAAACCGAATTTCACCAGGCGGTTCTTGAAGTTCTTGAATCACTTGGCCCCGTTGTAGTCAAAAACCCCCAGTACCTTGAACGCAGAATCATAGAACGCATATGCGAGCCTGAACGCCAGATCATCTTCCGGGTCCCCTGGATGGACGACAAGGGCAAGGTCCAGATGAACCGCGGCTTTCGCGTTGAGTTCAGCAGTGCGCTCGGCCCCTACAAAGGTGGCCTCCGCTTCCATCCATCAGTATATCTCGGCATCGTCAAGTTTCTCGGTTTCGAGCAGATCTTCAAAAACTCTCTGACCGGCCTGCCGATCGGCGGCGGCAAAGGTGGTTCCGATTTCGATCCCAAGGGCAAATCTGACGATGAAGTCATGAGATTCTGCCAGAGCTTCATGACCGAATTATACCGCCACCTGGGTGAGCATACGGACGTTCCGGCAGGTGATATCGGCGTGGGAGGCCGCGAAATAGGCTACATGTTCGGCCAGTACAAGCGAATCACCAACCGATACGAGCCTGGCGTGCTGACCGGCAAAGGGCTTACCTGGGGTGGATCACTGGTACGGACAGAAGCGACCGGATACGGTGCCACATACTTCGTCAACGAGATGCTGAAAGCCCGCAAGGATTCTTTTGACGGTAAAATATGTACTGTCTCAGGATCCGGAAACGTGGCAATTTACACTATCGAGAAGATCCACCAACTGGGCGGAAAATGCGTTGCCTGCTCCGACTCTAACGGCGTGATCTATGACGAAAAAGGGCTCGATCTCGACCTGATAAAACGGCTCAAAGAAGTCGAGCGCCGCCGCATTGAAGAGTATATCAAGACTCACAAACACGCCAAGTATATCGCCAAGGGCAATATATGGGATATCCCCTGCCAGGTCGCCATGCCGTCGGCCACTCAGAACGAGATCAATGGCAAGGATGCCGCGACTCTGGTCAAAAACGGCTGTATCGCTGTTGGAGAAGGTGCCAACATGCCGACGACACCTGAAGGCGCCAAGGTATTTCTGGAGGCCAGGATCTCCTATGGCCCGGGAAAAGCCGCAAATGCCGGAGGGGTCGCAACATCTGCTCTTGAAATGCAGCAGAACGCCGGCCGGGATTCCTGGACGTTCGAATACACCGAGAAGAAACTGGAAGACATCATGATCAATATACACCGCAACTGCTTTGAAACTGCCGAAGAATACGGCGCACCGGGCAACTATGTCCTCGGAGCAAACATCTGCGGCTTTATCAAGGTGGCCAATGCCATGGTTGCTCACGGCCTGATCTGATTTCAGGTAAAGGATACTACAAAACAAAAAGCCCGGACTTGCGCCGGGCTTTTTGTTTTGTGATGCCGTGCACGGAATTTTACTGGGCCGTCCATCCCCCGTCGACCGGAATCGCGGTCCCGGTAATCTGATCTGCACCTGCCGAACAGAGAAAGATGGCCAACGTGCCGAGCTGTTCAATTGAAACAAACTGCTGCGACGGCTGCTTCTCTGCCAGCATGCTGCGCCCCCCCGCTTCGATATCGACTCCGAGAGCATTGGCGCGGGCCACGATCTGAGGTTCGATCAGCTCCGTTCTCGTCCAGCCGGGACAGATGGCGTTACTGGTGATGCCGGCCCCGGCCGTCTCCAGGGCGGCAACCTTGGTCAGACCGACCAGACCATGCTTGGCCGCGACATACGCCGCTTTGTTGGCCGATGCTACCAGGCCGTGCACCGAGGCGATATTGATGATCCGCCCCCAGCCGGTTCGTCTCATATGCGGAACCGCATGGTGGATTGTATAGAAGCTGGATGAAAGGTTTATGGCGATAATGGCAGCCCAGCGCTCGGGAAGAAACTCCTCAACAGGTGCCGTATGCTGGATGCCGGCATTGTTGACCAGGATATCGACACCGCCGAAAGCGGCTGCGGTGGCCGCAACCAGTTCGGCGATCTCTTCCGGCCGGGTCATATCGGCTCCATGGAATCGTACCTTTGTTCCGAACTCCGATTCCAGTCCCATCCTGGTAGCTTCTATTTTTTCCGGGTCACCAAGCCCGTTCAGCATAATGTTGCATCCCTGCCCGGCGAGCGCGCGGGCAATGCCGAACCCGATTCCGCTGGTCGAACCGGTTATAAGCGCACTTTTTCCTGTAAGCATTTTCTGCTCCTCCTTGTGCCGCGAGCCACTATACATATCGCTCCACGATCATGGCGATTCCCTGGCCTCCGCCGATACAGAGCGAGGCGAGTCCCCGCCGCACTCCGCTCCGTTCCATCTCGTGCAGCAGCGTTACCAATATGCGGGCACCGCTGGCACCCACCGGATGCCCCAGTGCTATTGCACCGCCATTTACGTTGACTTTACGGCTGTCCAGGCGCAGTTCGCGAATAACCGCAAGTGACTGCACGGCGAACGCTTCGTTAAGCTCCACCAGATCGATATCATCCAGTGTCAGTGATGCTCTGGACAACGCTTTACGGATCGCTTCCACCGGCCCCATACCCATGATACGCGGATCGACACCGACCGTGCCCCATCCGACTATTTTGGCCAGCGGGCGGATGCCGGCCTTCCCTGCAGCACTTTCCTCCATCAGCAGAAGAGCCGCGGCAGCATCGTTGATCCCCGACGAATTTCCGGCGGTGACAACTCCACCTTCCTTGAAAGCCGGCCGCAGCTTCGCCAGACTCTCCATAGTGGTGTCACGTCGGGGATACTCATCTTCTGCAACCAGCAGCGTCTCATCGCGCCGGCCGGGGATTGATACCGGGACGATCTCCCGGGCAAAACGCCCTTCGCTCTGTGCCTTGGCGGCTTTTTGCTGTGATTGCAGGGCAAAGGCATCGGCCTCATCGCGCGAGATATGATGCTGCTCAGCAATATTCTCTGCGGTAATACCCATATGGATATCGTAGAAGGCATCCATCAGTGCATCTTTCAGGATGGTATCTTCCAGAATGCCTTTCCCCATGCGGTATCCAAACCGGGCCTTGTCGAGCAGGTATGGTGCCCGGCTCATGCTTTCCATTCCTCCGGCCACGATCATATCCGCTTCTCCGGCAGCAACAGCGAGTGCTCCCAGAGCGACACTCTTCAGTCCGGAGCCGCACAATTTGTTAACCGTGTAAGAGGGGACATACTCCGGTATTCCGGCGCCGACCGCCGCCTGGCGAGCCGGATTCTGCCCGCATCCCGCCTGCAGGATCTGCCCCATGATGACCTCTTCAACCTGCCCGCCGGATACCCCTGCCCTGCGAATGACTTCGCTTATGACAAGGCGCCCCAGTTGAGCGGCGGGTACGGTGGCGAGTGCACCGCCAAAGGAGCCGATCGGGGTCCTGGCGGCAGATGCAATTACGACGGTGCGCATAGAATGGTTCCTTTCTCTCAGGGCAGCGGAGAGATGATCAGTCGCGGTTCACTGCAGGCTTGAATATCTTCGGGAGTATATCCGGGGGCAACCTCCACCAGCCGCAGGCCGTCAGGGGTAACGTCAAGCACGGCGCGGTCGGTAATGATCCGGTGTATCACCCCTTTGCCGGTCAGCGGCAGGGTACATGTGTTAAGAATCTTCGTTTCTCCATGTTTGTTGCAATGCTCCATCAGCACCACAATCCGTTTGGCGCCATGCACCAGATCCATGGCGCCCCCCATCCCTTTGACCATCTTGCCGGGGATGACCCAGTTGGCCAGATCGCCGGAAGCTGAGGCCTCCATTCCTCCCAGTATGGCGAGGTCGATATGTCCGCCGCGAATCATCGCGAACGATTCGGCGCTGCTGAAAGTGCTGGAACCGGAGATCATCGTGATGGTTTCCTTACCGGCGTTGATCAGGTCGGGATCGAGTTCCTCTTCGGTCGGATAGGGACCGATACCGAGCAGTCCGTTCTCGGATTGCAGCACCACCAGTTTTCCCGGGGGAATATAGTTTGCCACCAGGGTCGGCATGCCGATACCCAGATTGACGTAATATCCATCTTCTATCTCCAGGGCGGCCCTTTGGGCCATCTCCTCACGTGTCAATGCCATGGTCTGCTCCTCTCTATTTTCGTACCGTGCGGCGTTCAATCCGCTTTTCATGACCTGTGCATGCGATGATGCGCTGGACATAGACGCTGGGAGTATGAATCTGGTCCGGGTCAAGCTCGCCGGTCTCCACCAGTTCTTCCACCTCGACAATCGTAATCCGCCCGGCAGCGGCCATCATAGGGTTAAAATTACGGGCGGTCTTACGGTATACAAGGTTACCGAAACGGTCACCCTTCCAGGCTTTGATCAGAGCGTAATCGGCTCTTAATCCGGTTTCTAGCAGATATTCCTTGTCGCCGAACAGTCGCGTCTCACGCCCGTCAGCAATCGGGGTGCCTACCCCTGCCGGAGTGTAGAAAGCCGGGATTCCGGCGCCGCCGGCCCGGATCCGTTCCGCCAGGGTACCCTGCGGAACCAGTTCCACTTCCAGCTCACCGGCAAGATACTGGCGCTCAAACTCCTTGTTCTCGCCGACATACGAGGAAATCATCTTCCGTATCTGTTTGTTCTGAAGCAGGATGCCGAGACCCCACTCATCCACACCGCAGTTGTTGGAAACAACCGTCAGATCACGCACTCCCTTCTCGCGGAGTCCCTGTATCAATTTCTCCGGAATCCCGACCAGCCCGAAACCTCCGGCCATGATACTGGCACCGTCACTGATCCCTTCCAGCGCCTCTTGAATGCTTGTACAAACCACCGCCATCTCCTACCTCCTCATATACCTGGATCGTTACGCAATGCCCGTGAATTACAGTGTCCGCTTCAACAATCTTCCCAACTCACCTATAAAACCACGGCGAAAGAGCAGCACGCAGACAACAAAGATACTGCCGATAATTACGGTTATCCATGATCCGACAGAACTCAATTCTGACTGAAGCGTCACCACAGTGAACGCCCCGACCAGAGGGCCGAGCACCGTACCGAGCCCCCCCAGAAGAGTCATCAGAACCACCTCTCCCGAAGTATGCCAGCTGACATCCGTGAGAGAAGCCAGTTGAAATACAAGAGATTTTAAAGATCCTGCCATTCCGGCCAGTGCCGCAGAGATCACAAAGGCGATCAGCTTGAATCGTTCCACCTTGTATCCCAGTGACACGGCCCGCGGTTCATTCTCCCGGATCGCCTTCAGCACCTGCCCGAACGGTGAGTTAATAGTCCGGTGAATAATCCAGAAACCGAGACAGAACATGACAAAGATGAAATAGTACAGGTTAAGCCCGAGCGGGCTTCCGCCAACGGTATAGACATGACCGAGATCAATCAGACCGAAGAGATTGCCGCGGGGAATGCCTTGCAGTCCATCCTCGCCCCCGGTGAACGGCGCCTTCAGAGCTATGAAATAGACAATCTGGGCCAGGGCGAGTGTTACCATTGCAAAGTAGATACCCTGCCGCCGGATCGCCAGACTGCCTATGATATACCCCATCATTCCGGCGAAGATCGTCCCGCCCAGCACTCCCAACTCAGGCGTCAGACCGCTGTTTTTGACCAGATACCCGGTAATGTAGGATGCACCGCCAAAGAATGCCGCATGACCGAAGGAGAGAAGGCCGGTGTATCCAAGCAGCAGATTGAAGGCACAGGCAAACAGTGCAAAACAGAGCAGCTTCATCAGAAATACCGGATAGATCACAAACGGCGCCACCAGGCCTACGACAATAAGGGCGATCCAGATAGTTTTGTTCATTTACGACTCCCTGCCGAACAGGCCCGCCGGTTTGACCAGCAGCACAATAACCATGATCAGAAAGATGACGGTACTGGAGGCGGGCGCATACACAACCTTGGTAAATCCTTCAACCATCCCAAGCAGCAGACCGGTAACGATCGACCCCATAATCGAGCCCATTCCGCCTATCACGACCACTGCAAAAACGGTAATAATCATCTCGGAACCCATGACCGGACTGACGGAATAAATCGGCGCGGCAAGCACCCCGGCAAATGCGGCCAAGGCGACGCCATAGCCGTAGGTCAGGGTGATCATGAGCGGCACATTGACTCCGAAGGCCTTCACCAGTTCCGGATTTTCAGTGCCGGCGCGCAGGTAGGAACCGAGCTTTGTCCGCTCAATAACATACCAGGTACCGAAACAGACCAGCAGAGAGATGACGATAACCCAGAGCCGGTATTTCGGGAACATCATGAAACCGAGATTAACCGCTCCGCTTAAAATTTCCGGTTTCGCTTCATAGGGATCACCGGAGACATTAAAGAAATTGGTAAAAACGCCTTGAATAATGAGCGCCAACCCGAAGGTCAACAGCAGGCCGTACAGGTGGTCGAATTTGTACAACCTGCTCAGCATGGTTCTTTCAATCACAATTCCCACTGCGCCCACTACCAGAGGAGCTGCGATCAATGCCGCCCAGTAATTGAGGTGAAAGTCAGGCATTCCGATCAGAGGGCCCAGCGTCGTAAAACCGAGGAGCGCCACATAGGCTCCCAGCATGTAGAGCGCGCCGTGGGCGAAATTGACAATATTCAGGAGGCCGAAAATCACCGCCAGGCCGAGGCTCAGTATGGCGTAGAAGACACCGTTGTTGAGCCCGAGCATAACCTGCGACATAACCGTCTGAAATGATAGTTCCATGACCTGCTCCCTCATTTGATTCCGTTTTATATACCGTTTCCCCCTCCCGTGAGGGAGGGGGTATTACAATTTCGTTCCTACTTGTTAACCAATGAGCATGTGCTCTCGGAGAGCGGCATGAAGGCGTCGTTACCCGGAACGGTTTTTACTACTTTGAGAATATCCCACTCACTCTTGGATTCGGAAGGCTTCTTCACTTCCATCAGATACATGTCGTGTACCATCCGGCCGTCAGCCCTGATCTTGCCGTTGACGGCAAAGAAATCGGAGACATTCATGGACTTCAGTTTTGCCATGACAGCGTCAGAATCATCGGTGCCGGCCGCTTTGATGGCTTTGAGGTAATTCATGGTTGCTGAATAGGCGCCCGCCTGGTCCATGGTAGGCATCGCTTTGTGAATGGCGTAGAAACGTTTTGCGAAGGCGCGGGTGGCATCATCCCGGTCCCAATAGAAACCGGAAGTAAACTGCATTCCCTGTGCGACGTTCAGGCCGAGGCTCTTTATATCCGTATCGAATATCAGCAGCCCGACCAATTTCTGGCCTTTCTTGTCGATACCGAACTCGCGAGCCTGTTTAATCGCGTTGGTGGTATCGCCGCCGGCGTTGGCCAGACCGATTATCTGGGCTCCCGATGACTGGGCCTGAAGCAGATATGATGAAAAATCAGCCGTTGAAAGCGGGTGGCGCACTGAGCCGAGTATCTTCCCGCCGAGTTTTGTCACAAATTTAGACGTATTCGCCTCCAGAGAGTGCCCGAAGGCATAGTCGGCCGTGATAAAATACCAGCTTTTTCCGCCGCTCGGAACGACCGCCTCTGCGGTAACCTTACCCAATGCGTAGGTATCGTACACATAATGAATACTATACGGGGTGCAGGCCTTGTTGGTCAGATCCGTGCTGGCCGCGCCGGTATTCATGGTGATTTTCTTCTTGTCTCCCGCAAGTTTCTGCACTGCCAAGGCGCATCCCGAATTCAGCAGACCGGTAATCATGTCCACTTTTTCATTGTCAAACCATTCCCGTGCCTTTGCCGAGGCGATGTCTGCCTTGTTCTGATGATCGGCTCCGATAACCTGAATCGGTTTGCCGAGAACCTTGCCGCCGAAATCTTTGACCGCCATCTCCACACCAACCTGAGTGCCTTTCCCTCCCAGTGTTGAGTAGACCCCGGACATATCGGTCAGAACCCCGATTTTTACCACGCCGTCAGAAATCCCCTTGCTTGCTGCTCCGGCCATTCCACTCGTCATTGCCAGTACGGCTACGGATAGTGCTACTCTGGACAACAGATTTTTCATACAGATACTCCTTTCGGTTTGTATACCTGGTCACACACCCAGGTATCGGTTAAGTTTCTCCATGCTGGAGCCAAGTTCGTCGCGTGTTATCATTTCTGCTATAACTCCGTGATCAATCACATAATGGCGGTCGGCCAGATCTGCTGCAAAATGGAAATTCTGCTCTACCAGAATGATAGTGAACCCTTTTTCTTTCAACTGACCGATAAGCCGCCTCAGTGTCTGAACGATTACCGGTGCAAGCCCCTCGGTTATTTCATCCAGCAGAAGGAGCTTCGCTCCGGTTCGCAGGATTCGGGCCATCGCCAGCATCTGCTGTTCGCCACCGGAAAGACGGGTTCCCATACTGCTGCGCCTCTCCAGCAGATTGGGGAACATCTCGTATATTTCCGACACTGACATCCCTCCGTCCCTCACTACCGGCGGCAGCAGCAGATTTTCCTCTACGGTCAGGCTGGAAAAAATCCCGCGCTCTTCCGGACAGTAGCCGATGCCGAGGTGAGCGATCCTGTGGGTCGGCATCCTGATTGTTTCAACCCCGTTTATCGTGACAGAACCGCTCCGCCGGCCGACCAGCCCGATGATCGACTTGAGAATAGTGGTCCTCCCTGCACCGTTTCGTCCCAGAAGAGTAACGACCTCTCCCTCCCCGACTGTCAGATCGATGCCATGGAGAATATGGGATTCACCATAAAATGCGTGCAGGTCCGTTATCCGCAGCATCTCTTTGTGTATAGATTCAGTCATGTGAACTCCCCATATACGCTTCCAGCACCTGCGGGTCCTGTGAAACCACGGCATATGAACCCTCTGCGAGAATTGCTCCCCGCTGCAGAACAGTTATCCTGTCCGCCAGAGTTGCCACAACTTTCAGGTTATGTTCAACCATCAGGATAGTGCGGTTGGCAGAGACCTTCTTCACCAGAGCGGTAATTTTATCAACGTCTTCGACCCCCATACCCTGAGTCGGTTCATCCAGAAGCATCAGTTCGGGATCCAGCGCCAGTGTAGTGGCTATTTCCAACGCCCGTTTGCGCCCGTATGCCAGCTCGCCGGTGATGTCTTCGGCATATTCAGCAAGACCGACCGCATCCAGCAGTTCCATGGCCCGGCCATCCAGCTGTTTCAGGACAGAGTCTGATTTCCAGAAATGATAGGAGATACCCAGCTTGCGCTGCAGCGCCAGCCGCACATTCTCCCGCGGCGTTAAATTGGGAAAGACCGCAGAAATCTGAAATGAACGCACGATCCCGCGCAGGGCAATATCAGCAGGCTTTTCACTCGTAATGTCAGTTCCATTAAAATGAATGCTTCCCGAGGTCGGTGTGAGAAATTTAGTCAGGAGATTGAATACGGTGGTTTTCCCGGCGCCGTTCGGCCCGATAAGGGCATGAATATGGCCGCGCTGAATCTGCAGATTAACGGCAGATACGGCGGTGAATCCCTTGAATTCCTTGGAAAGGTTTTTTGTTATAAGAATATGTTCCGTCATCTGGTTCCACCCTGAGCCTGGCAAGCCGGAACCGAAATAATTAACCGGTCTTGCTGTGGATTTTGTTCGTATCCGTACGCACACAACGTGCTTTGAAACCGGCTAATGTGACATCAGAACGGGGATGGTCATTTCCCGGAGAATCTGCCCGGCCACCTTTCCAAACGGCAAGCCGTTGCGGAATCCCGGGCTCAGGGCCCCCATCACCAGCAGGTCACACCCCCCGTCACACGCGCGGTTAAGTAGGCTGTCCGCCAGGGTTGCCGAGGTAACCGGCTGAATTTCCACCCGTGCCTGAACGCCATGAATCTTCAGATGCTCCAGTATCCCTTCCCATTCCCGACTCGCCTCTTCTCCGGATGCAACCGCGATCAGTGTCACCTGTTCAGCTCGCTGCAGGATCGGAAGGGCGTCATGCAGAGCACGCGTGGCCTCCCGGCCATTCCGCCAGGCTATAAGAACGTGGCGGCCGACGGAGTGGAAAACGCCTGCTTCAGGGACGATCAGAACCGGCCGGCCGCTCCCGGTCACCAGAGACCCGACTACAGCCGAAGCACGAGCGGTCCGGCGTGATTCCTGACCGACAACGACTAGATCGCTGCAGTGCGATTCACGAATCAGCAGCTCACGGACCCCCACTCCTGCGATGCTCGACTCTATGCTGCGGTGGCATGCCTCAATACCTGCCGACTTGGCTTTCACTGCCAGCAGCGCTCCTGTAGCCGCAATTTTTTCATCGGCATGCAGGTAGTGTGGCTGATAATAGTCGTAGGTCACGACAGAAAGCCCCGTCACCCGTCCGCCTTGCTGTTTTGCAAGACTTAATGCGGCTTCGATCCTTTGCTCACAGTCTGAAGAATCGTCCAGATACAGGAGAATATCTTTGATACTCATGACCACTCCAAATAAAACGGATTTATATTATATTTAGCAATTGTCGTGCCGCGAATGCCTACATTTCAAATATATTGCGCAATTATCTGATTTAATTATAGTTATTACTTTATATTTAAACATAACGGAGTAATTGGTTACGAATACATTCCACACTATTCCAAAAAAATGGAAACTATTGTCACCCACCGGTCGTCTATTTCGGGATTTTAAAAATGAGCTGCTCTTTAATGCACTGATTTAAAATGGTTTTTTGAAGGGCTGGAAATTATTCCTGAAATTTGGAACAATTTCCAGCTTATTGGAATAGTTTTGGATCGTCTGTCTGATATGCTTTGCCCCTGCATCTTCATTCCGTTCAGAAGAAAAGAGGTGCTTGATCAGACCCTCAGCGGCCTGCCTGACGAGCCGCGTGTGCGCCGAGAAAATCACTCATCCCGCCGCAACTGTTCTGCGTCCAACCGCCATCTACCGGCAGGATTGTTCCGGTAACGAAGCTCCCGAGCTCGGAGGCAAGAAACAGACAGGCATTGCCAACATCCGCAGGGGTGCCGAGCCTTCCGAGCGGCACGCTGCGTGCGACCATTTTTCTGATGTTCTCATCAGGCGCAAGACGTGACATTCCCTCTGTGCCTTCTATCGGGCCCGGCACTATCGAATTTACCCGTACGCCGCACGCTCCCCACTCAAGTGCAAGGGTCCGTGTAATCATGTCGACACCAGCCTTTGCAGCGCAGACGTGAACCTGGGCTTTCATCGGTATAAAAGCCTGCGGAGCGGAAATATTAATGACGCTCGCTCCCGGTTTTCTGAGAAGGGGGTAAATGGCTTTCATCACATGAAAGGTCCCTCGCAGATCGATATCTACAACCGACTTGAAGGCATTCCCGGTCATGTCAACAGCAAGGGATGGAAAATTACCGGCAGCACCGGATACGACAACATCAAAATCTCCGAAACGCCCATGCACCGCCTGTAACCCCTTTTCTAACGTTTCAAGCTCCCGGACATCCGCAACAAACCCCATGGCTTCCGCCCCGAGCAGCTGAAGCATTGCCACTGTATCATCCACTTTTTCCTGTTTTCGACTGGCCACCGCCACCTTCGCGCCCTGAGCAGCGAACAGTTCGGCAACCCCCCTGTTAATGCCGCTCGTGCCGCCGACGACAACTACAACCTTGCTACTGAAATCCAGAGTGATCGCCATGTCTGCCTCCCTTTCATGTGATGCCGCGTGTGTACGTTACGAACCGATATCATATTGAATTGCCTTGGCGTACAGGGATGATTTGCTGATGCCGAGCCTGGCGGCGGCGGCCTGCTTATCGCCTTTTTCCTCGCGGATGGCAATCCGGATCGCCTCCTCTTCGGCCAGACGTGTAATAAACTTCAGGCTGCGAAAGGATTCCAGTGCTGAAGAGCTGCCAAGCCGCTTGACAAGGGCTCCGGGGATGTCATTGCGCGTAATGGTGGAACCGACTTTTACATAGACGGCCTGTTCAAGAACGTTGCGCAATTCCCGGACATTACCCGGCCAGTCATACTCTTTAAGTATCTCGGCTACCTCCGGTTCGACCCCCTCCACCGGTATCCCGGTCTCCCTTTCCAACTGGCGGAGATGAAACTGGATCAGCAGAGGAATGTCATCACGGCGGTTCCTGAGGGGCGGGATCTCCAGCATAACTACATTGAGACGATAGTACAGGTCGTGACGGAACATGCCGCTCTTGACCAGAGTTTCCAGATCCCGGTTGGATGCGGCGATAATCCGCACATCCACCGCCTCTGAGCCCTCAGCACCGACCGGCTCGATCTCTTTTTCCTGCAGTACCCTCAGCAGCTTGACCTGCATGGTCAGTGGCAGCTCGCTGATCTCGTCCAGAAAGATTGTCCCCTTATCGGCCAGGGCAAACTTTCCTTTTTTCCCTTTTTTCTGCGCCCCGGTAAAGGCGCCTTCCCTATATCCGAACAGCTCCGATTCAAAGAGCGTCTCGGGAATAGCGGCACAATTGACTTTGATAAACGGCCCGAGCTTCCGGTGGCTTTCGTTATGTATAGCGTGGGCAAACAGCTCCTTACCGGTGCCGCTCTCTCCCTTCAGCAGAACTGTGGTAGTGCTCATAGCCACTTTCCTGCCCAGATCTTTCACCCACTCCAGCTCCTTGCTGATACCGACAATGTGATTGAAGGAATATTTGGCACTCAAGTGATTGGTGAGCTCGCTTTTGTAAAATTCTAATTCTGTTTTCAATTTCTTGAAGTTCTCGGTAAAGGTAAAAAGATCTTCTATATTCTGAAACATGATCTTGCCGACCACAGCCACCACTTTCCCGTTTTCGATAATCGGTATCCGGCTGCAGATCATCTCATGTCCCCCGATCTTCTGCAGCTGGGCAATTTCAGCTACCCCGCTTTTGGCCACGAGGTGCATGCGGGTATTTTGAATCACTTCGGTGACATGCCTGCCGACCAGTTTGTCGATGGTTGTCTCAAGAAAGCTCGCATATGCACCGTTGATCTTCAGGATATACCCTTCGGCATCGGTGATAAGCAGCCCTTCGTAGGCATGCCCCAAAGCCTCTTCCAGCATGGTCTGCCCCCTTTCCGCCAACTCGGCACGGCGGGAAAGCGCCAGCAGCAGGGAATGGACCCACCCCTCTTTATGAATAATCATCAGTACCTCCGCCGATTGTCGGATAATTCCGGCTCAAAAGAAATATCCGACGTTTCACACTTTGTACAACCTCGTTACGGTGAAAGCAACATGCAATTAAGCAATGGTAATTTAACCGTTTCTGAGTATAATCCACCTCACTTAATAACAACTCTGAGGCAAAGATGTCGCAAGCATTAGTAAATCCGGATATTTTACGTTGGGCAAGAGAGCGTTCTTACCTTGGCGCGGAGATGCTTGCCCATAAAATTGGAACCAGAGTGGAGAAGGTACTCGCCTGGGAAATGGGCGAAGCGCTTCCAACCTTCAAGCAGGCACAGAAGCTTGCTCATACAGTCCACATACCTTTTGGCTATCTCTTCCTGCCGGTCCCGCCAGTAGAAACCATCCCTATTCCTGACTTACGAACAATCGGCGATTTTACATTGGGAAAAGCCAGCCCGGAATTCCGCGACCTGATCGGTGATGTGATGCGAAAAAGGGACTGGTTTGTCGAATATCTGCGCAAACAAGAAGCAGAACCAGTTCCGTTTATTGGCAAATTCAATCTTAACGCCCCGTATGAAGAAGTAGCTTCTGATATTGCCAAAACCCTTGGTATTGACGCACAACTGCGTCAGCGTTCCAGAAACTGGGAAGAATTTCTGCGGACAATGATTGTCCAGGCGGAAAAATGCGGCATTTGGATCATGCGCAGCGGGATAGTGGGAAGCAACACGCATCGTCCGTTATTAGTTGAGGAGTTCAGGGGGTTTGCTATCAGTGAGAAACTGGCACCGCTCATTTTCATAAACGGGAAAGATGCAAAGGCAGCCCAGATTTTTACCTGTGCGCACGAACTGGCGCATTTGTGGGTTGGCGAAAGCGGCATCTCCAATGTCTCTCTTGGAGTTGAAGACAGCCGTATTTCGAATAGCATAGAAAAGTTCTGCAACCACGTTGCCGTTGAGTTGCTGGTACCCAAAAGCCTGTTTCTTGAGAACTGGGACTTGAACCTGGAACTTGGAGAGAACGCCGATCGCCTCGCCCGTCATTTCCGTGTAAGTACCGTGGTTATTGCGCGTCGTGCGCTGAACTTGAATCTGATAGATTGGGCCGATTACTGGAGCTATTACGAATCCCAGAGAGACAAATGGACCCGCGCACGTGAAGATTCCGAGAGCAGCGGCGATTTTTACCGGACCCTGAAAACACGTAATGGGACCAGATTTTCTCAGGCGGTTCTATCCAGTGTTTACGAAGGAAGGTTGATGTTCCGGGAGGCGGCGGCCTTGCTGGGTACGAGCGTGGGTACTCTGGACCACTATGCCAAGGATATGGGCGTAAGGTAAATCAATGAACTACTTACTGGACGCAAACATTTTCATTGAAGCCAAACGCCGCTATTACGGCATGGATATTTGTCCGGGATTTTGGGATTGGCTCGATGTAGCCCAAGCGGGAGGCCATGTCTCAAGTATCACGCTTGTTTATGATGAACTTGCCGATGGAAACGACGAACTAACAACATGGATAAAGAAACGGGAAGGCACTGGGTGGTTTCTGGATGTCAGTGACGTGCCGACGCAACAGGAGTTCAAGCAGATTTTACAGAACGTTTATTCTGCAGATTATTCGGAAAAGGCAAAGAAGGATTTCTTCGATGGAGCCGATCCGTGGTTGATAGCAAAGGCAAAAGTCATGGGTGCGACCGTTGTGACGCACGAAGCTCTCAATCTCGACATCAAAAGAAAAGTGCCGATTCCGAATGTTTGCAGGCAGTTTGGTGTGCCGTGCCTTGATACGTTTGATCTACTGCGGAAACACATGGCCAGCTTTATTTTGGAAGCAGAGGATTGATGCTTACCCATTACACAAGCACAACGGAAGCAGTAACAAATATTTTGACGCACGGTTTTGGTTGGTTTCCAAATCGCCGCGGATTAACCCATCTGCTTATGCCTTGGCACAACTTCTCCAAGAGAGAACCACAGCAGTTCGGAATGATTTCCTTCACCGAAAATGAGCCACCTCATACTAAGACTCACTGCAAAGAATTTGGCTTCTTCGGAATTGTGGTCTCCAACAAATGGGCAAACGAGAAAAGTGCGCAACGTGTTATCTACGTTGATGTAGATGGCCCTTCAACAGAAGCATTGCGTAAACTGTTCTTAATTGGTTATGAGGATGTACAGAGTCGAATCAAATACCCAGAAGACGAGGGTTGGTTGATGGCCTATGAAAACAAAGTGGCAGCAAGCTCAATCGCTGGTTCTACTCTTTGGGCCAATCTGCTTCAATTATGGGAATACATGGAACCAGCATCCGTGGCATGGCAACGCGAGTGGCGAATTGTCAACCCTGTTCCGCTCTACTCATTGAGTATGTCAAAGGGTGAAGCAATACAGCAAGTGTCTCCACCTCAGAATTGGGCAAAGCACACGAACGTAGTTCCAATCCCACGAAGCGAAGTTGAAGCTTTAACCTGCCCCGCGAATCTCGTTCCTGAATTGATGTCCGTCCTACCGGAAAATTATAAAAACATTGATATTCTGGAATTAGACAACTAATCCGGCAGTAAACCAATATTATGCAATTATCTACCATGAGGATACTTGATGCCGATTTCCTGGAATGAAATACGCGACCGCTCCCTGACGTTTTCACGCGAGTGGGCCGACGAAAGCTCTGAAGACGCTGAAGCCAAGAGTTTCTGGGACGGTTTTTTCAACGTCTTCGGCATCACCCGTCGGCGCGTGGCTTCTTTTGAAGCTCCGGTCAAAAAAGGAGACGGCCAGGGTGGCTATATTGACCTGCTTTGGAAAGGCGTGCTACTGGTCGAGCACAAGTCACGCGGCAAGAACCTAGACCGCGCCGCCCGTCAGGCCTTCGACTATTTCCCCGGCCTGAAAGAACGCGATCTTCCTCGCTATGTGCTGGTATCCGACTTTGCCCGTTTCCGCCTGTTCGATCTGGACAACAACGAACAGCACGATTTCACACTGGCCGAACTCCCCAAACACATCCGCCTTTTCGGTTTCATCGCCGGTTACCAGACCCGCAGTTTCGGTCAGCAAGACCCGGTCAACGTGCAGGCCGCTGAAAAACTGGGTAAACTTCATGACCAGTTCAAGGTAGCCGGGTACGACGGGCATGCATTAGAGATCCTGTTGGTGCGGCTGCTTTTCTGTCTGTTTGCCGAAGACACCGCCCTTTTTGAGCGTCGTCTGTTTCAGGACTACCTCGAACAGCGCACCCATGAAGACGGCAGCGACCTGGGCATGCATCTGGCCCAACTTTTCCAAGTTCTCGACACCGCTTCAGAAAAGCGACCCAAGACCCTTGACGAACAGATGGCAACCTTCCCCTATGTCAACGGCCAACTCTTTACCGAAGTTTTACCGATTGCCGCCTGTGATCGGGCAATGCGCGAAACCTTGCTCGATTGCTGCGCCCTGGACTGGAGCCGCATCAGCCCGGCAGTTTTCGGTTCACTCTTCCAAAGCATCATGGATACTACCGCCCGACGCAATCTGGGTGCCCACTACACCAGTGAAACCAATATTCTCAAGCTGATCGGACCACTATTTCTGGATGACCTGTGGGCCGAATTCCATCGAATCAAGCGCAATCGCAACCAGCTTTTCGAGTTCCTGAAGAAGCTTTCCCGGCTGACCTTTTTCGATCCGGCCTGCGGTTGCGGAAACTTTCTGGTTATTGCTTACCGCGAACTGCGCCTTCTGGAGCTGGAGGTACTACGCCAGGTACGACAGAACGACCAGCTCATGCTAGATGTTTTCCAGTTGATCGGTGTCAATGTTGATCTGTTTCACGGAATCGAGATCGATGAATGGCCCGCCCGCATCGCCGAGGTGGCACTCTGGCTGACCGACCATCAGATGAACCTGAAGGTATCGGAGGAGTTCGGTCAGTACTTCGCTCGACTGCCGCTGAAGAAAGCGCCGCATATTGTGCATGGCAATGCGCTGAAGATTGACTGGAATGATGTGATTCCGGCGTGGCGGTTGTCGTACCTGCTGGGAAATCCGCCGTTTGTGGGGTCAAAGTTTTTGGATGATGCCCAGCGAGCCGAGGTGGCTGCTGTTTTTCATGATGTCAAGGGTGCTGGTGTGCTTGATTACGTGGTCTGCTGGTATGGCAAGGCGGCGAAATACATGGCCGAAAACAAGGCAATTCACGCTGCCTTCGTCTCCACAAACTCCATCACTCAAGGTGAACAAGTAGGCATCCTCTGGCCCGATCTTTTTCGCCGTGGTGTCATGATTCACTTTGCTCACCGGACCTTTCAATGGAACAGCGAGGCACGCGGCAAGGCCGCCGTACACTGCGTCATCATTGGCTTCGGGTTGCAGGAGGTTTCCGAAAAATGGCTCTTCGACTATGACACCCCCAAGAGCGAACCGCATGCTGTTAAGACCAACAACATCAATCCTTATTTAGTGGATGGACCGGATGTAGTATTGCAAACACGCACCAAACCGATATGTGTTGTACCGGTGATCGGCATCGGTAACAAGCCGATTGATGGCGGCTTCTACCTCTTTACCATAGAGGAACGAGACGAGTTTCTGAAACTTGAGCCAGCGGCAAAAGATTTGTTTCGTCGCTGGCTTGGCAGTGATGAATTTATTAACGGATATGTGCGCTGGTGTTTATGGCTAGGAGAAAGTCCGCCGGATGAGCTGCGAAAAATGCCTGAGGCCATCAAACGAATTGAAGCTGTGAAGTCCTTTCGTCTTGGGATAGGTCCGAACAGCAAAGGAAAGAAGGTAGATAAAACACCTCCTGAATCAACACAAAAACTCGCTACGACGCCAACTCGCTTCCATGTCGAGAATATGCCGAAAGGTAATTTTCTTGTAGTTCCAAAGGTTTCTTCAGAAAGACGTCAGTTCATACCAATTGGCTTTATGACACCGGATACATTTTGTAGTGATTTGGTGTTTATTCTCCCCAATGCTACCTTCTACCATTTCGGCATCCTCTCCTCCACCATGCACAACGCCTGGATGCGCGCGGTTTGCGGCCGCCTGGAGAGCCGATATCGCTACTCCGCTGGCATCGTCTACAACAACTTCCCCTGGCCGGAGCCAAGCGATAAACAGCAAGCCGCTATCGAAGCCGCCGCGCAAGCCATCATCGACACCCGCGCAAAGTTCTCCAAGTCAACCCTGGCCGACCTATACGATCCACTGACCATGCCGCCGGAACTGGTCAAGGCACATCAGACACTGGACCGCGCCGTGGATGCCGCCTACGGAAAGACTTCATTCAACACCGAGGCCGAGCGGGTGGCATTTCTGTTCGAGCGCTACCAGCAATTGACCGCACCGCTGGCTTTGACGAAAAACACCGTAAAGAAGAACACGAGGAGGACATTATGAAGTTATCTACCAGTGAATCAATAAATTGCATTATATCCCCGGGATCTGGTGATAAACGAGTTATTCGCAGGTAAAAAATAATACTGAAGAACCAAAATGGCTGATCAAAGAATTAAAATTCCGCGGGCACAGGAGAGAATAGAGGTTGGGAATGAGCAAGAATAAGAAAAAACAAAAACAGAGGTTTCTTGAAAATATTGGAATTAACTTGCTGATGGTATTGCTGATTGTCTTTAGTTGTGAAATCACATTTGCTACTGAAAACATCACTAGCGAGACAAAGACGTGGAATTTATTCGATAATATTGTTTCAGACACTCTTTTGTTGCTTGACCCCGATTTGAAAAAAATAATTGCGGATGACTTTAACCATGTAGTCAATAATTCAAAATTTCAAGTTCAAGTAAACAGCTGGAAACCACGCCCAAACCCCAAAATAAAGCTTGCATCAATCTACAACAATACAAACAGCAACAATATCAGGGAGAGCTTTTCTTCTTTGGTTCAACCCGTTGTCGAAATCGCCTGTACTCCGCAAAAATACGATCCACTGAATGAGTATCAATCAAAATGTATCAAAGAGCTATTCAACTACCCAATAATTGAAACTATTAAAATTGGTTACACATATAGGCCAAATACAACAATCGATCAGAACATAGCAAACTTATCAGGCATAACTGATAAGTACAGGTATCATCAGATTGTTTGCACAATGGCCGACATTATGAATGGAGCTTATGAGAAAGTAAGTAAGAAGAATGTCACTAAAAGTGTGAATTTTGTTAAGTATCCATTGGCTTTGTTCGCACCATCAGTTGCGACAGCTAAGAAATTTTCTGTAAACGATAAGATCATAATATCCAATGAAAAAGCCGATTTAGAATCTCAAATCAGCCGGAAAAGAATGGAATGTCATAATACAAAAGCGGGGAGTAATGATCATTGTTACAAAAAGAAAAAAGAACTGGAAGCCTTACTTGATGAATTAGAAAGATATCCGGAATATTATTTTGAACAGAAACAAGTGCGGGAAGCAAAAGCAAGGGCACAAGAAATAGCTGATACGCAAGATGCAGAAATTGCAGCACAAGAAGCTCATGCACGTACAACGCATGATATGGAAGAACAGCAGATGCGACAGCATCAGCAGATGTTAAATGAAATGGGGCCTGTTAAAGTGCTCCCCAACGGGATGGCAATTAACACTGGTTCTGGTGAGTTTTTAGCTCCTTCTGGTAGTGGTTATGTAGGGACGCAGGACGGAACTTTTTATACACCAGCTGGCCAGAATGGATTGATCAATACTGGAACGGGTAGATTTACCCCAGTTGTCAGATAAAGAGAATGAATGATGTGGTCATCTCTGAAAGGCTACTCAAACCGGGCTTACGACCTGCCCGAAAAAACCGGCAGGTCAAAGCCTTGCCCGTTGAACAAAGAAAATATAACGGAGGGATTTATGCGTAAATCAATTGTCATCGCTGTTTCAACTTGTCTACTCTCAGGCATCACATTCTCATCCTGTTCGGCCGGGAACTACTCCGAGCGCGATCTACAAAGAGCCGCCGCAAAACTTAACAAAAGAATGCCAATGTACCCCGACAAAGAAACCGTCCTAAACAATGTCTCTACCGGCCCCGGCCTGACATTTTCCTACAACTACACTTTGAAAAATTACAGAGCTGCCGACCTGAAGGTAAACGAGTTTTATGGCTGGATGAGAAACAACATTTCACCAAAAGTTTGTGGAAGTCCTGATGTCACTAAATTTTTAAAAAGCGATGTTACTGTCAAGTACGTCTACAAAGGATCTGACGGAGTAACCATCAGTGACATTCCTTTTACTCGCAGAGATTGTGGTATTTGAGCCCATCAAACAGGAGGACCACAAAATGAAAACTTGCATAATGTCCATATTACTTCTGGCAAGTTCTTTCATCTCAGCAAATGCAGCCGGTTCTAGCAGTGATCCTATAGAAAGAATTGCAAGCGGAGCGCTAAAGGTCGTTGTCGTTGTGGTCATCATAGGGGCAATTTCCTTTTTTAGAAAAAATAAAAGTAAATAATTCATACTACTTAACAGACGGGAGATAACCATGGAAGATGTGAAATGCTCAAAATGTGGGTATTACGGGGCAATGGAAAGGGGTATGAAGGTTCCTAGCACAGGAGAAACTGTAATGAAAATCGCATTTCTTGGTGCGATATTCGGAAGTAAGGCCAACAAGGTAACATACTACGGTATTTGTCCAACCTGCGGTCATCATACTACGGTTCCAACTAAATGAAGAAGAAACGAATTGGTGCCAAACTTACATATTCCAAGCAGAATTTATAAAAATTACAATCCAATTTCGCTATGCGAACCGAGGCGAACCAAATCGAGATGATCGTCATCCGGTTTCCGGTATATCAAGATCAAATCAGGCTTGATGTGGCAATCTCTGTGGTCGGCCCAATCACCAGAGAGCGAGTGATCGAAGTTACGACGGGGCAATGTCTCGTCGACGGCAAGCAGACGGACAACATCCATCAGCGCGGCGTCAAGTGTTTTTCCATGCCGTCCAGATTTTTCCCGTTTGAAGTCGCGCTTGAAACGACCGACGTATCTAATCTCCCGCATTTAACATCTCAAGGAGGTTATCTGCGGAGCCAACCGTAACAAGCTCGCCACGTCGGGTGGCCCTCATTGCCTCAATAGTTTCCTCATTGGGAACAAGTGGCGCAAACGGTAGCTGTTTTTCTTTTGCAATGCGCATCATCAGCATGCGGAAAGCATCAGAGGCTGTAAGACCGATAGAAGCGAGCACTGCCTCGGCCTCAATTTTAATATTTCCGTCAATTCTTGCTCGGACAACAGAGTTATGAGTTGCTAACATAATGTTTCTCCTTTGAGCTACATTGTAGCCCGCAAGATCGTAAAGGGCAAGATTATTTCCACGACAGAATATTTCCACAACAAAACGAAAGAAGCGAGCGCCCAACAATCGGCGGCACGCAGTCAGCTCGGATAAAACCCCGCGCCGCTGGTGCACCTCACTACCGTTAAACCGCACCAGCGATTACTTGGGGAATCTAACTATAAGCTTATTTGATTTTTGCGGGGAGAGCGGCGAGCTTTTCTGAACATATCACAGGGGGCTACCCGACTTCATGGGTAGATCAGCATGGATTGGCATATTTGGGAATTGATGGACGCGTTCAAACGCTTTGGCTAGATCGAAAATTGGAGCTGAGACAACTATAGCTTTCACCCACCGCACCCTTAATGGCATCAAGAAACAAGCTGTAAGATCATAGATTTGTTTCAATGCTTGCGTAATAAGCAACATAACAACAGACCGGAAGCCCTGCCTTAGGGCTTTTTTCGTTGACGCATATACACTCAGCGACTAAAAAAGAACGAACAAAACATTATCTTATCGAGAAAGAAAGCTGCCTATGCCGTTTAACTGCATGTCAGAAAATGAAATATTATATGCGGGAAGTTTTTCTGCCTCCGAATGGGAAGATCTCAAGCTTCAAGTCAGAGATGGATCACGTGTGCTCAGGCTCCCATGCTGCAATGCAAAAGTGAGCTTACGTAGCGCGAGCAAGGACCGGCATCAATTTTTTGCTCACTCAAGAAATCAAAGCTGCGACAATGATGCGTGGAGCGACTATTCCGGCAAACAAGGTAATAGAAAGCGGAGGAAATCCGAATCATTCGACCATCAAAGAGTAAAGGAAATTATTAAAGACGTTGCTGAAAAAACCGGCTGGACAGCTTCAATAGAATTTTCGAGCAAAACATCTTCAGGTATTGACTGGAAAGCGGACGTATTTATTGAGAAAGGCGAACAGAAGCTTGTGGTTGAAGTTCAAGTTTCCCCGCAACAGCTTGCTGACTATCGAATTCGCCAACAGCGGTATCTAGAATCAGGCATACCATGCCTCTGGCTTTCAAACTATCCTCCTGATCTAGCAGACACAGGTCTTCCTGTGTTTGAACTTTCAAAATCAGAGGGAGTATTCGTTGTCGACTTCCCCAAGTCGTTCTCAGCCGAGCGCCTGAAACTTCACAGTAACTTCCGTGGAGTTTCCCTGGGTGGTTTTATTCAAGGAATGCTTGATCAAGGAATTCCCTGGGACCAGGAGTGGTTAAATAATAATGATCTGCTGGCAAGTTTGGCAGATGTGAAGAATATCCATACGAAATCAAATTTAGATACAAATGAAGACGAGAGTGAAGCGACGGTTGAAAACACACCTATTTTCGCTTCTGTCAAAGAAAGGTCCATCAGGAGGGAAACAACTGATACAAAGCTCAACAACACAGTCTCACCCGTACCTAACTATCAAACAATCCATACTCATAAACAAATAACTTCCACTCCAACGACAGATCTGCTCAAACATCTCAACCCCCCCCAGAAGGAAGCCGTACTGCATGGCGAAGGGCCGCTGCTGATTCTGGCCGGTGCCGGATCTGGAAAAACCCGCGTCATCACCAACCGGATCGCCCACCTGATTCGAGAACGGGGAGTCCGCCCGTGGAACATCATGGCGGTGACGTTCACCAACAAGGCCGCCCGGGAGATGGCCGAGCGGGTCAGCAGGCTGCTGGGAGGGGGGGATCTGCCGCTGATATCGACCTTCCACGCAGCCTGCGGACGCATCCTCCGCCGCGACATTCACCATCTCGGTTTCCAGTCATCGTTTGTTATATATGATGATCGCGACAGCGATCGGCTCCTGAAAGATGTTATCACCGATTTGAATCTGGACGATAAGCGCTTTGCCGCCAAGGCGGTTTCCGCCCGGATCGATGACTTCAAAAACCGCGGCCTCTTTCCGGAGGATATCGGCTCAATACCGCCCGGTGATGTCTACAATCAGAAGGTCGTCGAAATTTACGCCGCCTATCAGGAGCGCCTCCAAAAGTGCAACGCCCTCGATTTCGGCGACATGATGATCCAGACCGTGCGCCTCCTCTCCCGCTTCCCCGAGGTGTGCAGTTTCTATCGCGAACGGTTCCAGTGGCTGCTGGTGGACGAATATCAGGATACCAACCCGGTGCAGTACAACCTGATCCGGCTGCTGGCAGGAGAGCGCAAAAACCTCTGTGTTGTGGGCGACGACGATCAGTCGATCTACTCCTGGCGCGGGGCCGACATCCGCAACATCCTCGAATTCGAGAAGGATTTCCCCGGTGTCAAAATCATCCGGTTGGAACAGAACTACCGTTCCACCTCCACAATCCTGACGGCGGCCGGTGAAGTCGTCAAACAGAACTTCGGCCGTAAAGGAAAAACACTCTGGACCGAAAACCCGCCCGGCGAGAAAATACGCTACGAACGGGTCGAATCGGATCGTGAAGAAGCCCGCTTTGTAGTTCGCGAGATAGCTGTGCTGAGGAGCAGCGGTATGCCGCTGGAAGAGATGGCAGTCTTCTATCGCACCAACGCCCAGTCGCGACTGATCGAGGAAGCACTGGTCGGCAACGCGCTCCCCTACCACATCGTGGGCGGGGTCCGTTTCTACTCCCGGCTGGAGGTAAAGGACATCCTTGCATATCTGCGGGTGCTGGACAATCCGGCTGATGAGGTTTCGCTGAAACGGATCATCAATGTACCGGCCCGCGGTATCGGCACTACGACGGTGGACAAGATTTCGCTTCAGTCCGCCCGGCAGGGGGGAACTTTCTTCGATGCCCTTCAGGACGCCACCGGTAATGGACTGCTGGCTGCCGGTGCACGCGGCAAAGTTTCGGCCTTCGTCACCCTGCTGGACGGCTTTCGTGAAACCGCCGCCGGCAGCAGTCTGGCCGGGCTGGCCCGGTCGGTCATGCAGGGAAGCGGCTATCTCGACCGGTTGAAGTCCAGCCGCGACGAGGATGACGCCGAACGCCTGGAGAACCTGGAGCAGCTTCTGGCGGCGATAGAAGAGTTCAGTGAGAAGAACCCCGAAGCGGGATTATCGGAGTTTCTGGAGCAGGTGTCGCTGGTATCCGACCTAGAACAGGGGGAGGCCGGCCAACCGTCAGTCACACTGATGACGCTGCATGCCGCCAAGGGGTTGGAGTTTAAGGCCGTATTCATGCTCGGCATGGAGGAACGTCTCTTTCCGCATGCCCGCTCTCTGGATGATCTGGACGGCATGGAGGAGGAGCGGCGCCTCTGCTACGTCGGCATGACCCGTGCCCGTGAACGGCTTTACCTGTTGAATGCCCGACGCAGATACCTGTTCGGCCAGGAACAGTGCAACCCTCCGTCGCGGTTTTTGAAGGATATTCCGGAGGAATTGCTGGATGACGGCGGGAACGGGGATTATCGCAGGGGCGAGGCGGGACCCCGCCCGGATTTCAGGAATATCCAGACAACGGATCGTGTGCCCCACCGGATTGCCCCTGCTGAATCAACAACACACAACCTCGCTTCCGCCGTTTCTTTTTCCGATGAAATCGAAATCGTCCCTGAACCGCCGGACGAACAGGATGGTGTCTACATCGGCATGAAAGTACGCCACGGAAAGTTCGGGGTCGGAACGATTCGTAAAACGGAGGGAGAGGGGGAAGGGCAGAAGGTCGTCGTCTGGTTCAATTCGGTCGGACCAAAAAAACTCATGCTGAGGTTTGCAGGGCTGGAGCGGGCATAATCATTACGGAACGGCACGCGATTTCATCAATTACCCTGCTGACTTGCCTGGCCCGTTATTTACTGCAATACAATACTGCCTTTCCAATCCCGGGGGCATCGACAGATCTATCCGAGATTCTCTTTCCACGTGGTAAGACCGCGCATAATCATTTCGATGGCAAAAGTACCGACCACGAGAGCCGTAACCCGCCCGGCAACATCGATATATCGCTGTACGAGTTCTTCATTGCGCACCCGTACGTAGTCGTGGATATACTTTAATACGACCATCAGGCCCACACTGGCCAGAACTGCAAGCGTTATTGAAAACACCGCATGTACGTGTGAAAGGCGCTTCCCCACCACGATACTGGCGCCTATGGTTCCGGGGCCGATCATGAGAGGCATGGCAATGGACCCGGCGATGTGCCTGGATTCGCCCCGCAGCCCTTTTATTGCCGCGTTTCCTTCAAAGACGAACCGGAGAGCGATCAAGAGAAAGACAACGCCGCCGAACACCTGAAACGAGGCAAATTCGGCTTGCAGAAGGACCCGGAACAGAACGTCTCCAAGTACTGCCGCGATAGAAAATACGATGATACTGATGATTCCTGCTCTTATTACTACGTTGCGAAACGTGGGAATGGGCAGTTTATCGTATACGTCAATCATATATACAACCATCAGGAACGGGTTGAGCAGCATGAACAACAATGTAGTCGAACGGATGATCTCCAGCATGATCCCTCGTTTCCTCTGAATTATCCTGCAGCGATGCTCGAAGAAATTCCCCGGGAACTTCAGATGCCTACTGAGGCTGTTTTTGAAATTGTTTTTTGTACGTGACTCTCTACCTGTCCTGCCTGCTCTTCATCGCGGTGATACCGGGAGAAGCACGCTTCTCACCCTTCCTGACTTTTAAGATGAAGGGTCTGAATCGGGAAGGGAATTTCGATCCCTTCATCACGGAAACGGCTGTGCAGCCGTTTTACAAACTCGTGCTTGACAAGATATTGGTCCACGTACTCCTGACAGCGCAGAATAACGGTAAAATTAATACTGAAGTCCGCAAAGGTATGATAACGGATGAACGGCTCGAAGCTGTTGACCCCTCCCTGCACCTCCTTCAACAATCCCCGCGCCACATCGATGGTTACCTGTTCAACTTTTTCCAGATCACTGTCGTAGCTGACTCCGACCTGAACGAGCACCCCCATATCCGTATCGGGAAGCTGGAAATTGGTGACGATCGCCCCGGCGAGTTTGGAATTGGGAATAAGCACCAGATTGTTGGCAAGGGCACGAATCAGCGTGTTGCGCCAGGTGATATCGGTGACATACCCCTCCTCACCACCTCCCAAACGAATGTAGTCCCCCTGACGGATCTGGCGGGTGGCGATGATTTGCAGTCCGGAGAAAATATTCGACAGTGTGTCCTGCAGTGCCAGAGCAACGGCAAGGCCACCCACTCCAAGCGCTGTCAGGATCGGAGTGATTGAGATCCCGAGCGACTGGAGGATGATCAATACACCGATTGAAAAGGCGGTCACCTTGGCCAGATTGGTGAAGATAGATGGAGACGGGAGCACGGCTTGCCGGGCGTAATGCAGGACAAAACCGGAGGCCAGGCGCATCATGAGAACCGTAACAAGCATGAGGAAAACGACGAGGACCAGCTTTCCGGCAATGGCATGTGCCCTTTCGTCAAGAGGAAGGCGGAGCAGTGCCGCATAGAGCCCTGCCAGGAGGCAGGAGTACAGGGTGAGGCCTCTGAGAGAGGAAATGACGATATCGTCACCCTCCCATGGTGTGTGCCGGGTCAGGAGTTCCAATCTGTGCAGCACAAACCTTTCCATGACAAGACCGATAATCGCGCCCGCGACGAGAAAGCCGCCGGCAGTCAGCAGCATATTCAGAGTAAAAAGTGTACTTATTTCCTGTGGTAGAGCCCACATGGCAGATGATCCTCCTGAAAAAGTGAATTCAACTCCCGGTACCGGTTATTCGTGGGTCATGACAATGTCTTGTACCAGACATTCATGCTCTCGAGACTGCCGGAAATATTGGTGTTGTTTGTGAGGGTCCCGCCGAATCGATACCCGTCCCGGGCAAACGTTATGTTCATGCCGAACGAGTAGGCACGTGCAATGGTGAAGAGCGACCGGATACCGAGTGAGTGCACGGCCTCTTCCATCTGCTGCAGCAGATTGAGGGCAAGCCCATGGCCTCGATATGCCGGCAGAGTCGCGAAATCGGTCATCTCCACCGAGCGTGAGGCAGGATCCATTTCCGCAGAAGAGAGTGCAATTATTTTACCCTCCATCATGACGCTGAAAAATACCGTGCTGCCGCCCATGGCGGCTTGTAAAAAACCAGGGTCATGAATCGGGAACGGATATGTGGCAAACACTTCACGGTAGACCGCCGCCATTTCAACTGCATCCTCTTTTTCTGCCACCCGGGCGGTACAGCCTGACGGGAGTGGAACCAACTGCCGAATTGCACCCTGTGTCCCGGAGACATCCAGAACGTCCTGAACAATGTGCGGTTTAAGCTCCGCCCTGCGTGCATCGGTGAAATACTTCCCCAGAAAACAGGCGTCATTGCCATCGGGGAAGAAAGCAGGTATCGATGCTTCGAGTTCATACCCTGCGGCGACAAAGCTGTCCAGGCTCCACATCGGCACTTTGGCAAATATCTTGGAATACCCGCGAGAGATTGCCAACCTGTTCAGTTGGTCAACGATACAAATGGAATCCTCCGGGTGGAGCTTCATCAGATATACCCGATCATTGGCCGGGCCATGCTGAATCACGGAATTTCCTATGGTTTCAATCACGTCACTCATTGTTCCTCCGTTTCATCCGGTTGTTGTCCTCCGGGGTGAGCGAGATATCTTCGTCGAAGTCCGAAAGCAGCCGCTCGATTCCCACCGACGCATACTCTTCCGTCCCTTCCATGTTCAGTTCAAGGCGGCAGTCGGCACAATTCCGATCACAGAAGATCGGCTTGTAATTATCCGGCTCCTGGTAGGTGGTGATCACCCCTTCGTAGTTCCGGAGCACCACCTTGTTGGTAGCGAGGGTAATCAGGTAATTGGGCATGACCGGAATCTTCCCGCCGCCGCCCGGCGCATCGATCACGTAGGTCGGGACTGCGAATCCGCTTGTATGGCCGATGAGGCTTTCCATGATTTCCATTCCTTTCCCCACCGGGGTACGGAAGTGAGCAAGCCCTTCTGAAAGGTCGCACTGGTAGAGGTAGTACGGCCGGATCCGGTTCTCCACAAGCCGCTGAACCAGGGCCTTGATGATCATGGGGCAGTCGTTGACACCGGCCAGCAGGACGGTCTGGTTCCCAAGAGGGATGCCGATATCGGCGAGGCGGGCAAGAGCCTCTTTCGCCGAAGCGGTGATCTCCCTGGGGTGGTTGAAGTGGGTATTGATCCAGAGAGGAGAGTGTTTTTTCAACACCGCAAGGAGACCGTCAGTGATGCGATAGGGGAGGACAACCGGCATACGGCTGCCGATTCGAATCACCTGTACGTGGGGAATGGCGCGCAACTCACCAAGGATCCAGTCCAGATACTCGTCGGAAAGCATGAGCGGATCACCGCCCGACAGGAGCACGTCGCGCACAACCGGCGTGTTGCGGATATACTCGAGTCCCTGGTTAATCTCCTCGCGGCTCGGGATCGAATCCGTGTCCCCCACCTTCCGTTTGCGGGTACAGTGCCGGCAGTACATGGAGCAGATATTGCTGATGTGGAACAGCACCCGGTCCGGATAGCGGTGCGTGATGCCAGGAGCCGGGCTGTCGGCATCCTCATCCAGTGGATCCGCATGGTCGCACGAGCTTACCAGCAGCTCACTGGGGGACGGGAATGACTGCCGGAATACCGGATCGTCGCTATAATTGTTCCGGTCGATCAGCGACAGATAATAAGGGGTGATGGAGAGCGGGAATTTCGCAATGGTTTCCTCGAGCCCCGCCTTCTCCCCGGCGGTAAAAGTGATGCCAAGCAGCCGCTCGAAGGTGGCAATGTCATTGATGGAGTGACGCAGCTGCCACTTCCAGTCCTTCCAGTTTGATATTCCGGTACTTTTTCCAATTTTTTCAGCGATGCTCTGTTGCTTTTTCGTATAAATTGTCATTAATTGTCCTTTTTGTATACCATCACGCCGGCTGAATTTAGCCCGACTTCATACTATTTCTTCGATTTAGTACGTTTCTGTGACGTCGTGTGCTTTCTGTGTGTACCCTTCCTTTTTGCCGCTTTACTCGTGCTGCTCTTCCTCTTCTTCACGGACGTGCGATGAACCGGCTTTCTTTTTTTGTGTTTGACGCTCTTCCTGTCTTTTCTTGCCTGAACCTTGCGTTCCACTTTCATCAGGTCACTCAGCAGTTCGCTCGCCCCGAGGAGATCAGGATCTGCTTTTTTCGCAGCTTCGAGATACATCCGGGCTTCTTTAAGTCTTCCGGCTTTCAGGTATACCTTACCCAGCCCCTTCAATGCTTTCGCATGATCGCTCTTCAAATCAAGCGCCTTCCGGTATTCGGCAATGGAGGGATCGTACATATTTCTAAAATCGTACATCAGCCCCAGCCTGAAGTGGCTGTTCGGATCGTCGGGAAAAAGTTCCACACCCTCCTTCAGGAGAGTGAAAAGTTCGTCATATTTTCTCATTTTAACGTAGACGGCCATCAGGGCGTTACGGGTGGAGACGTCGTTCTGGTTGATCAGGAGCACCCTCCGGTACTGCTGAACGGCTTCTTCACCCTTGCCCCTTTTTAAGTAGAGGGTTGCCAACTCCTTGTGTGCCTCCAGATTATCCGGTGCAAGTTTGATCGCCTCCAGATACTCCGCCATGGCCTCGTGATATTTTTTATTCTTTTCATAGGCCCGTGCCAGTTTGAAATGGAGCAGCGGGTTGTCACTGCGTTCAGCTAACAATTCACGATATTCCCGGATGGCACGCGTAAAATCGCCCCGTAACGTGTAGATATCAGCAAGATGCCGTCTCGCATCACCATTTTTAGAATCCTGACGCACCACCTGCTGGAATTGTTCTTCCGCTTCATCCAGCTGCCCCTGCCTCTCGTACAGGAGACCGAGCGTATAGCGGATGTTACTGTTCGAGCCATCGGCGATGAGCAACTGCCGGTATGTAGAGGCTGCCTGATCGTCCTGGCCCGCTGCCATCTGGGCATCGCCCAGCTTCTGCAGTGCATCAGGACTTCCGGGACGTTCTTTAAGCGCAGCCTGATAAGCAATGATCGCCCTGTCGTATTCCCGTCTCAACAGATGTGCATCACCCCGCAGGATGGTGCCGCCGGGGTCAGCACTCCTGGCTGTGCCCTCCGGTGCATACTCTTTGTCGGCCAGCGCCGGGTTCCCCATTTTCCGGTAGAGTTCGGCCTTGATTGTGTGCAGCTGCGCATTACGCTGCTGTGCAGTGGGTTCTGCCGGTGTGAAGTCATCGGCGGTGAGAGCCTGGCGGTATTCGGAAAGAGCTCGCTCCGGATCATGTTCCTGCTCGTATCGGAGTCCTTTGACAAAGTGCGCTGGAGACCCATCGGGGCAGAGACGAAGAATCCGCTCTTCCTGTTTTGTCAGGTCATCTCCCGAAATTCCCGCAAGCGTGGACACAATCAGCCCTGCATCGCGGCATCTTTCCGCCCGTTCCTCCCCCCGGGCTAAACCACTCGTGTATGCTACCAGCAAGAGCGAAAAGAGCGCTCGGGAAAATGTCTTCATAAGATTTCCTTTCATTCATGCATGCCCGCGCCGGCATCCCATGCGCAACTTACACGTTCCAGTACCAATTCCTTGGTATGTGATGCGGGGTTACGTGACGGGCGGTCGGGTTTCAGGGGTATTCGAACTAATCTTTCCCGCGGATTTGATGCAGGGAGGTCAAGGTGCTCGATGTAAGAGAAATGCGGTGTAGTGGCTACAGTCAACCGGGTATGGCCTGTATGACCGGCCATATGTATTCATATAATATTTTAACACATATTATTTGTTATACATATTATTTATGTTTGACAATTATATGTACACAAACACATAGTTGTCAACCCCCCATTTGGCCATATTTATATTAACTATCTAAATTTATTATGTTTTATACATTTCAAAGAGGGGTATTCAACTGTATTACATTTCTGAAGTTAGTATGCGGGAACTGTATCGGGTTTAGCGGCGGTTACGGAATAATGAAGAACACCGGAGAGGTGGCGGTTGCGGGATGTTTTAACTCAAGCAAAGGGCATTCAGATGAGCATGAGGATGGGTACTCTGAGAAGAACCGACAGAGGACATGTAACGTGGTGATAACCGGCACCGCCGGTCGATTACGAACGGCATCCGGGGCCTTCGGAATTCAGGTTTGGCCGGCAGGAATGCAGGACGTATGTAATCTGCCGCCAGACAATAGTGGAATACTGCGTTACAGTACCACTCCATGCAGATCCCGTTGCCGATATCGCCAGGCAAAGGCCGCTCCGCGGAAATACCAGTCAATCAGAAAGACGCCCCACACCGCATAGAGAGAAAGATGCAGCCAGCTCGCCGCCACCCAGGACAGCGCCACCCTGATTCCCCACATGGCTACCAGCGTGACGATGAAGACGAAGAAGGTGTCTCCGGTGCCGCGAAGACTGCCGGCATAAACGAAAGAAATCGCAAGTGGAATCTGGGCAAAGGCGACCATCTTAAGAAACACGCTCCCCTTCTCGATGACATCCGGGTCGTGGCTGAAGAGACCGATCAGAAAGTGAGGGGCGAAGAAAAAAATAAGCGCCATAACGGTCATCACGCCTACCGCCAGCCGCAGCGCCTCATTATGGCTTATCCGGGCGCGGCGTATCTTGCCGGCGCCGAGCGATTGCCCCATCAGTGTCGCCGCGGCGATCCCCATACCGGCCCCCGGCATGAACGAGAGGGATTCGATCGACAGGCCGATCTGGTGAGCGGCGTAGGCGGTTGTGCCATATGCGATAATGAAGCTGGAATAGAACAGCTGACCGCTCTGCTGGGCAACCCGCTCCAGCGCAACCGGCCAGCCGATCTTCCAGATCCTTCCGAAGAGTCCGTAATCGGGACGGCTGAGGGTGATATACTTTTTACGCAGTGCCTGTATCAGAAGATACGCAAAGCCGACGAACTCCGAACTGTTGATCGCGATTGCCGCCCCCTTGACCCCCAGAGCCGGCATCCCCAGTTTACCGTAAATGAGCGGCCAGGCAAGCAGCACGTGCAGGATGTTGACCAGAATGATCGCCTCCATCGGGGTCCGGGTATCGCCGGCACCATGCATGATCGCCGAAAGCAGATTCAATCCTGTCGTCCAGATCATCCAGAGAAACACCAGCCTGATATATTCGGCGGCCAACAGTTGTACATCCTGCGCCGCTCCCATCAACCGGGCAATGTCGCCACCCCAGTGCGATCCGGCCAGAGAGCAGGCAACCGTCATAACCAGACCGGCCAGACACGCAACGTACGCTGCACGTCCTGCCTCCTCGCGACGGCCGGCACCCCACAGGTGTGAAATCACTACCGTCACGCCGGTTGAGAGCCCCCAGAAAACCGTCATGGTAGTGACCATCAGAAGCTGTCCGAGACCGGTAGCAGCAATTGCCGAGGCACCCAGACCACCGGTCAGGAAGACGTCAACTATCGACACCAATCGCTGAAAAAGAGATGAGAGCAGGACGGGGAGCGAGAGACGAAGTACATTACGGCGGATGGATACCGGCTTTGATGACGCGAATAAAGAGAAGAAGGTTGGCAACGGCATGACTTGTTTATATGGCCCGGGCCGGAAGTGGTCAACTTTTTTCTGCAGGAGAAACAAAATGTCAAATACCGGCCGGAGTGTACAAATCCATCTGGAACATATTTTAATTGTGTGACTTGCATAACTTCTGGTGTTCGTGTATTGTTTCGCGAAATTTCAATGGAGGCGACAGATGACAAAAGTGGACATTATTGAGACAGTTTCAGACACATGCGGCTTTTCAAAAAAAGAATCGTCAGAACTTGTTGAATGCGTCTTTTCACTCATCAAGAAGTGCCTGGAATCAGGGGAGGATCTGAAAATATCCGGTTTCGGAAAGTTTGAGGTCAAGCAGAAAAATTCCCGTCGCGGCAGAAATCCGCAGACCGGAGAAGCATTGGAAATATCAGCACGGAGAATCCTCAGTTTCAAACCGAGTCAGCTTCTGAAAGATGCCGTCAACAAAGAGTGATCATAGACATCTGTACAAACCGTGTTGTCCGGCGGCTCATATAATTGTTCTGAACAACAAATGACCTCGTTTTCTAAAATGACATCCCTCTTCTCATCCGCTCCTGGATCATTCCATGGAGCTTTTCATCAACGTTGTCAGGCGTGATTCCCGATTGCCGGCAGATCTCCTCAACATGTTGCCTCCTGCCGGGTATTTCCATATCACGTAACTGTACAAAATGCCCCGATCGTTTACCAACCTGGAAAATGGCCCTTTCGCCGGGGGACAAACCGATAAAGCGCGTGAGAGTATCCAGCAGACGCTGTTTGTCGTCCGGGAGGATGCCGTCGATCTCCTGTAGCAGGTTATAGGAATGGTCGCTCTTCACTGCGCTGGTTATGCCATCAAGCCTTTCGAGCAGGAGCAGTATCTCCTCCGCCTGATCAACATCCGTCGTCCATTGATAGCCGCAATCATCGCTACCGGAGAAAAGATTGACGGAATCCATCAGGTGCAGGGTTCTGAAGCGGATGAAATCGGGATTAATCCGGTTGAGAGCATCGGCGGTTTCTACCGCATGTTCCCGGGAAAATTCGCGTCCGCCGATCCCGGTCAGTACATATTCCGACAATTCTATCCCGGCCGCTTTCGCTTTCAGCCCCGCGGTGACATGGATCTCTTTCGAAGCCCCTTTGCTGATCATCTGAAGAATTGTGTCTGAGGCGGTTTCCATTCCAATATGAATCCGGTTAAGACCGGATGCCGCTATCTCCGCCAGATTGCCGTCACTTATCCGGGCGACGCTTTCGGAGCGGGCATACGAGGTAATTCGTTCGACTTCCGGAAAGCGCATTTTTATATGCCGCAGAATGGCAATGAGATTTTCGGGCCTGATCACGAGACTGTCGGCATCCTGCAGAAAAATCGACTGCATACCCTCGTCCAGCCAGTTTCTGGCAGCTATAAAGGCCGACCATTCCGGTGGAGAAAGATTTTCTGCCGGTTCGATCCGGGAATCAGAATCTTCTCGCAATTGAGTGGTGAAGCGGTGGATGGTGTCGATATCCGCGATGACGTCTGCCACCGGCCTCAGGGAAAATTTTTGTTTCTTGTACACGGAACAGAAGGTGCAACGGTTCCAGGGGCAGTTACGTGTCACGCGAAGCAGCAGACTGGCTGCTTCACTGGGCGGCCTGATCGGCCCCTGCTCGAATCCCTGGTAAGATTGCATAAATGACAACTCCTTCGGTTAAAATAGTAACTACCCGGTGACTCTATCAGGTTTAGGAAACTACATCATCCGTTTTTTGATGTTGAGAAAGCGAATCTTCTGAGGTATTGTTCTCCATCCCGAAACACGTGGTAATTTTTACCGTAGAGAGACATATTCTCTTATAATATCAGGACAAGGAGACACATCATGGCTAGTCTTAACAAGGTAATGCTGATCGGTAACCTGGGCAAAGACCCTGAAGTGCGATTCACCGCATCCGGTCAGGCTGTTGCAAGTTTTTCTCTTGCAACCAGTGAGAAATTCAAAGGGAAAACGGGTGAATGGGAAGAACGCACTGAGTGGCACAACATCACTCTCTGGGGGAAGCTGGCGGAGATTGCCGGCGAATATCTTTCCAAAGGCAAGACGATCTATGTTGAAGGACGCCTGCAGACCCGCAAGTGGCAGGACAAAAGCGGCAATGACCGTTACACAACTGATGTTGTCGGAGACAAGATGCAGATGCTTTCTCCAAAAGGCGAGCGGAGTGGCGGAGAAACCCCGTCAGCCCCCAAAACCGGAAGTTCACACTACGAAGAGCCCCCTTTTCAGGATGACGATATCCCGTTCTAAAGATTGCACTCGATCATAATATACCATATTTAAGCATAACCAGCTGTGGTTATGCTTTTTTTGTCTCTGCAATGCGGATTGGCATGATGCCGTTTTTCCATTCCGATTGAGTATCCCAAAAAAATAATAACACGGTTATCTTTTTTATTGACTTCCTCATCAAGTGGCCGTACAGTTCAAACCTCAAATTGTAAAGAAATCTATTTCCATAGATAACGATAATACTAAACTATCCGTGAGGGTAGGACGGAAAGCCCATTGGGTCTCAAAGAGATAGCCGGGTCGCCGAAATGTCGAAAGTTCGATATGATGGCGACCCGGTTTTTTTGTGGGCACTTTAAGAAAGGAGCTGTACTCAGTAGTGGCAAGTATGCGCTTATATCGAACGGCGGTATAAGCAAGGCGACCTCGTGGCAGACGATAATACTAAACCATCCGCGAGGATGGGACGGAAAACTCATTGGGTCTCACCGAGACAGCCGGGTTGCCGAAATGTCGCGTGATAATTGGCCTGTTGGTAACAAGGGGCGATGTTCACAGCTACGAAGGGAGAATTATTATGAAAAACGAGAATTATCATGCATCAGTCACGCGCGTATGGCAAAAAAGTCGGCGGCTTCTTTCTCTTGGCATCGTCACATTCCTGATGGCTCTTCCGGCAGCCGCACTGGCTGCAACGCCGTGGTACGCCAATGGCAGAGCTCACACGCTGACGCTCACTGCGGACGGCCATGTATGGGCGCTGGGCGGAAACGAGTTCGGACAGCTGGGGAATGGCACCTTTGGAGGTGAAGCACTTGAACCGAAAAGGATCGCCGGACTGGATGGCGTTGTTGCCGTATTAGCAGGAGGCAATCACTCAGTAGCGCTGAAAAAAGACGGGACCGTCTGGACATGGGGATTTAATGGTTCGGGTCAGCTTGGTGACGGCACTACACAGCATTCACCTGTTCCGTACAAGGTCGAAGGAATAAGCAACGTCAAAGCGATCGCCACCGGAAGCAGCCACATCATCGCACTGAAGAATGATGGCACGGTATGGGGTTGGGGAGGCAATCATTCCGGCCAGCTCGGAAACGGTGAGTACCTGGATTGCATGACACCCGTGCAGGTATCATCACTGCAGGATGTAACAGCAATTGTCGCCGGGGCATTCAATACTTCCGCCCTTAAAAAAGATGGCAGCCTGTGGTCATGGGGATTTAACGGTAAAGGACAGCTCGGCAATGGCGGGAAAGAGCGAAGCAGCACCCCTGTTCGTGTGGCCGGCCTTGATGATGTTCATGCCATTGCCGCCGGCGACTGGCACGTGGTTGCTCTCAAGCACGACGGCACGGTATGGGCATGGGGAAGCAACCACGCCAGCCAGCTGGGGGGAACAAAGATTTCCTACAGTGTATCTCCTGTGCAGGTTCAAGGAATCAGTAATATAACCGATATAACTGCCTCGGTTGGCCATACCATTGCGATCGCACGAAACGATACCGTGTGGGGATGGGGAGACGCGGGAACCGGACAGTGGGGCAATGGAGTTTCTCTGGATGGAAGTGCACAGCCGGTTCAGGTTTCCGGGTACAACGGTCCGGTGACCGTCGCTGCGGTAGTAGATCCAGGCACCGTCCTCAGGGACAAGACGGATGGCTCGGCACTGCTCTCAGAGGTCGGAACGGACATCAGCAACATCCCGTTGATCAGACGGCAGGAGTTTTTCATTACCGCCTCCCGTTGATTCAGCTTGGCACCGATTCATGATTGCTGATAAGATGGCCCGTAATGGACAGTGGCAGAAAATAGATTTCTGCCACAACCGATAAAACCATTCAGGACTCAGCCATCAAAGATCTAGCCAGACTCATTCCTTATCTGACATCGCTCCGCTGGCGTTACGCCGGCGGAGCGGTGTTTCTTCTCCTTACCAACGCATTTGCACTTTTGATCCCCTGGTTCATGAAACTGGCGATAGAGGCACTGCAGCATCCGCCGGGGGCACGCCTCTCTGCGCCCGACTGTGCCCGGATTATTGTGCTTTTGGCAATACTGCACTGTATCACCCGCATTTTTTCCCGGACATTGATTCTGAATGCCGCCCGCATCATTGAGTTCCGTATCCGTAATGATCTATTCCGTCGCCTTACCCTGCTCGACATCGGTTATTTTTCCACAAGTCGAAGCGGGGACATCCTTTCCCGCTTTTCCAATGACCTGACCAACGTCCGCATGCTGGCCGGTTTTGGCTCAATGAGCGGAATCAACACTCTGCTGGTTTACTGCGCCGCCGTGACTATGATGATTCGCATTCATCCCTGGCTCACGTTCTGGGCAATTCTCCCTTTTCCGATGATGGTTCTGATCGTAAAAAAAGTCAGTCATCGTCTCTTTCATCGTTCTCTTCTGGCCCAGGAAGAACTGGCACATCTTTCCAGCCAGGCAGAGGAGACAGTCTCCGCGGTCCGACTGATCAAGTCATATTGCAGGGAAGAGTATTTTCAGAGTGAGTTCGGAAAAACCGCCGAACGCTACCTCAAACACAACCTGCGACTGGCTCGTTTGCGCGGACTTATCATTCCGGTCATGGCAACTGCAACCGGCGCAGGAACACTTGTTGTGCTGTTTATGGGCGGACGCCTGGTAATCGCCGGCACAATAACTCTGGGGGATTTTGTAGCCTTCAGCGGTTATCTTGCAATGCTGGTCTGGCCGACAGCAGTTCTGGGGTGGATATTGACCCTTGCACAACGGGGAGCAGCCTCCATGTCACGACTGGCCGGAATATTGGCCGCTGAGCCGACGGTGGTTGATCACCCGGATGCTCGACCAATCGAAACCCTGCTGCAGGGAATTGATGCGCAGCATCTCACTTTCAGCTATGGAGGCACGGACATACTCAAGGAGGTCTCTTTTCATATTGAGGCGGGGGAAACGGTGGGGATCACCGGAGAGGTGGGGAGCGGGAAAACATCCCTGTTGAGACTGATCGCACGACTGCTCCCGGTTGCAGAAGGGATGCTGTTTGTCGACGGCAGGGACATAAATTCAATAACCACGGCCAGCCTGCGGCGTCTTATAGGGTATGTTCCGCAGGAGACGTTCCTGTTTTCTCGAACCGTTGCGGACAATATCAGGTACGGAGTATCAGGTGATTACGATGACGATGCCATCGCAAAAGCAGCCGGTCAGGCCGGCTTTCTTGACGATGTGGAATCGTTCCCGGAAAAATTTGAAACCAGAGTGGGTGAAAAGGGGGTGACCCTCTCCGGCGGACAGAAGCAGCGGTTGGCAATCGCCCGGGCCGTTGCCGGTAATCCTCCGATCCTGTTACTCGATGATCCACTTTCTGCGGTAGACGCCGGGCGCGAAGAGGAAATCCTCAACGAACTGGGGAAATTCTACGCCGGACGAACCGTCCTCATCGTGTCACAACGGGTTTCCGCCTTCCGCGACTGCGACCGGATCATCGTTTTGAAATCGGGACAAATCGCCGAACAGGGGAGACCCGCCGATCTCATGCAGCAAGGGGGGCTTTATGCGGAAATATGCTCCCGGCAGCAGCGAAACCAGTGAGTCAACGGCCGGTATGAACACCAATAAGTATCCCATCGAAGCGGGTTGACGGCAACGAATCGCGCGACTCTGGGTCAAGCTACCTGTCTTAGAGATCGTCTAGAAATGCGTCATATCCCGGTCCCATAGTCATCGGACATCCTGCATCCGGGCTGTGTACCCCGTTTAAAAAGAAGCACACTCACACCTTCCGAAGTGCGGTCAAATTCAAACGATAGGGTCTGTTCATACGCCAGAAGAGCCACGGCGTGAAGCTGCCCCAGATCCAGCAGCCGGAAGAGAATCCGGTTTCCCTTGCCAAGATAATCGAAGAAACTGCGTGATACATCGAACTCAATTGTCCCCAACTCACCAGTCAAATCCACCACGCTCACCCCGACACCGCTCACAGAGGCTTCACTCAGGGTGACACGCCGGGGGAGACCACAATTCGCACCAGACAATTCCGGACGGATCCCTGCCGTTTCTGTCGCCTGCTGCTCAAACGGAGCTGCCGCGATAATCATACCGGCGGCCACGGTGGCGTTGGTGAAGCGGTCAATCAGGATAAAGCTACCGGTATGCCGGTTCTGCCGGTAAGGGTCGAATGAGATCGGTCTGTCCAGCTCCATGCGAACAACACCGATTTCATTCAGCCCCAGTGTCGGCACCTGTCTCTGCTCCAGAGAATTGACGTCAACCGCATACTGTACGGCGGTAACTCTGCCGGGAGTTATCGCACTCGCCGTTTTGACCAGATAGATCTGCCCCGGTTGCAAAGCCACGTCATGCATCCAGACTAGCTGCGCTTCGGGATGCCGGGCATAGATCGGCGGCGCATCCGGCGCCGAGAGCATATCTCCCCGGCTGATATCGATCTCGTCCGCCAGGGTCAGGGTGATCGACTGGCCGGCGACCGCTTCCAGCAGATCGCCATTCATCGTGACGATTCGGGTCACCCGACTTGTTCGTCCGGAAGCGGCAACCCGTAGCTCGTCACCCGAACGGATAACGCCCGAAGCTATCGTGCCGCAGAAACCGCGGAAGTCGAGATGGGGACGGTTCACCCACTGGACAGGCATCCGGAACGGCTTTTCCCGGTCTTCTCCCTCAATATGAACTGTTTCCAGATAGTTCATCAGGGTGGGGCCGAGATACCAAGGGGTGTTGGTGCTCGGCTCGATCATATTGTCGCCACCAAGGGCTGAGAGCGGGATGGCGGTGATATCGCCGAATCCGAGTGATGCGGCGAACTGTTCGTAATCGTGCCGGATCGCCTCGAACCGCTGCCGGTCAAAATCGATCAGGTCCATCTTGTTGACCGCCAGCACGATATGGCGGATGCCGACAAGGGAAACCAGATAGCTGTGGCGTCTGGTCTGGGTCAGCAGGCCCTTGCGCGCATCGACAAGGATGATCGCCACCTGGGCGGTGGAGGCGCCGGTGATCATATTGCGGGTATACTGCTCGTGGCCGGGGGTGTCGGCGACGATGAACTTGCGCCGCTCGGTGGAGAAGTAGCGATACGCCACGTCGATGGTGATTCCCTGTTCGCGTTCCGCCTGCAGCCCGTCCAGCAGCAGGGCGTAATCGATGGCGCCACCCTGGGTGCCAACCTTTTTGCTGTCCGCTTCCAGTGACGCCAGCTGGTCTTCGAACACCATCTTCGAATCCCAGAGCAGTCTCCCTATCAGGGTGCTTTTGCCGTCATCGACGCTGCCGCAGGTGATGAAGCGAAGCATCGTCTTTTCTTCATGGCTTTTGAGATAGGCGAGAATATCCTGTTCGATCAGTTCCGATTGATGTGCCATTAGAAATACCCCTCCTGTTTCTTCTTCTCCATCGACCCCGCCGAATCATGATCGATCAGGCGTCCCTGCCGTTCCGAAGTCCGTGTCAACAGCATTTCCTGGATGATCTCGGGGAGCGTGGCCGCTTTCGATTCAACTGCGGCGGTCAGCGGGTAGCATCCCAGGGTGCGGAAACGGACCGATTTGTACTGTACCGTTTCCCCCGGCTTCAGTTCCAGCCGGTCATCGTCCACCATGATCAGCATCCCGTCCCGCTCCACCACCGGCCTGACAGCGGCATAATAGAGCGGTACGATCGGGATATTTTCCAGGTGAATGTATTGCCAGACATCCAGTTCGGTCCAGTTGGAGATTGGAAAGACACGGATGCTTTCCCCCGGCTTTATCCGGGTATTGTACAGGTCCCAGAGTTCCGGACGCTGCAGCTTGGGATCCCAGCGGTGATTGGCACTCCGAAAGGAGAAGATCCGCTCCTTGGCACGTGATTTCTCCTCATCCCGGCGGGCACCGCCGAAGGCGGCATCAAACTTGTAGCGGTCGAGCGCCTGCTTCAGTCCTTCGGTTTTCATGATATCGGTATAGAGCGACGAACCATGAGTAAAGGGTGAGATTCCCTGGCGCACGCCTTCGGTATTCACGTGCACGATCAGATCAAGGCCGCATTCGGCAGCCATCCGGTCCCTGAACTGGATCATTTCGCGGAACTTCCAGGTGGTATCCACATGGAGCAGAGAAAAGGGTGGCGGTGCCGGGTAAAAAGCCTTGCGGGCAAGGTGCAGCATGACCGCCGAATCCTTGCCGATGGAATAGAGCATGACCGGGTTGCCGAATTCAGAAGCAACTTCGCGGATGATGTGGATACTTTCGGCTTCAAGCTGCTGCAGGTGGGTCAGATTCAGGCTCATATGGTTACCTCATGGTATGCAAAATCTTTTTATGTAACAGGGATGAAAGGGATACAGGGGATTAGATCGAATTCAAGACCATTTGGAATTAATAGATTTCACCCTCTTTATTCCTGTTAAAAATGCTTCTTGCTTTTAGTTTTCTGGCTCATCTGACTCACCGCCGATGCAGCCCGCATTCCTTATGCTCCGGGTTCTCCCACCACCATCTCCCTGCGCGGGCATCATCCATCGGTTGTACTGCCCTGGTGCAGGGGGCGCAGCCGATAGAGCGGTATCCCTGACTGTAGAGGCGGTTCTTCGGCAGCCGCTGTTCTTCGGTATAGCTGAGCAGCTGTTCCTCGCTCCAGTCGAGCAGCGGATTGATCTTGAGGATACTGCCGTTCAACTCATCCCGCTCGATTGTTTTCAGGTCGCTGCGGGTGATGCTCTGCTCACGGCGCATGCCGGTTACCCATCCGCTTAACCCATGCAATGCCCGTGAGAGCGGCTCCACCTTGCGGATGCCGCAGCAGGCATGACGCTTGTCCAACGATTCGCGGAAGGAGAACAGCCCCTCAGCCCGCTCCAGCGACTCCACCGCGTCATGGCGGGGAAAGTACCAGTCGATCTTCAGCCGGTAGCGTTCCACGAGGGCATCGGCCACTTCGTAGGTTTCCTCGTTCAACCGGCCGGTATCGAGGGCGAAGATCCCCAGTTTGAGGCCGGCCCGATGGGCAATGTCGATGATGGCCACATCTTCCAGCGAGAAGGAGCAGGCGAGCGATACCGGGCCGGCGGCCGCTTTGATGCCGGCTCCGAGAATTTCAACTGTAGTTGCATCTTTCGCAAGATACGGGGTACTCCTGTTCATGGTAACTCCAGTCAGATTTTTAATCCCAGCAGCGGCCAGATGAACCAGGCGGAACCGAGAAAGAGCAGCCAGGAAATCACCATGACCACGACTCCGGGGACAATCATATCCCGGCTTTTCAGATACCCTGATCCGAAAACGATTGCAGTTGCAGGGGTTCCCATGGGCAGACAATAGGCCAGCCCGGCAGGCAGGGCTATTGACAGGGTCATGACCCGCGGGTCAACCCCCAACCCCTGGGCGAGGCTCAGGCCGATCGGCATCAGGATGGCAATCACCGCGGCATTGCTGATGCATTCCGTCAATAGAATCGCAACCAGAGATATCAGAGCAACAATAACGAACGGTGACAGGGGAAAGGATGTCAATCCTTTGTTGGCAAGCCACAGGGCAGCACCGGTCTTTTCCATGGCACTGGCCAGAGCGATGGAGCAGCCGTACATGAGAATAATTCCCCAGTTAACATATTCCTCAATTTTTTCCCAGGAAACGACACGGAATGTAAACAGGACCGCAGTACCCAGAATGGCTATTGCGGCCAGTCCCAGTTGTCTACCGAAGAACACCCATCCGCCGATTGTGGCAATCATGACCATTGCGGTGATAATTTCATCATAGCTGATCTTGCCCACTTCAAGTCTTTTGCGATTGAGTACGCGCATACCGTCTTCAACACTCGGCAGGTCAGGCGGGAAAAAGTAGATCAGCAGAGTGAAGCCGATTGACAGGAGAGGAAGTACGATCATGATCGCCGCTATGGTCCAGTCAAAAAAAACGATGTCGGCTCCGGCTATCTCCCGCAGCATGCCGACAGCCAGCGGAGCCCTGGCCCCGCCCAGGAAGGTGGCTATACCGCCGATGATACAGCCCCAGGCAATGGACATGAAGAGTAGCTTGGCGTAGGTGCTCTTGCCCGGCTGCAGTCCGAGACTCGCGGAAATCTCCACAACCACCGGGAAGAGCATGGCGGCCACGGCATGCTCGCTCATGCAGAATGATAATCCCGCGGCCAGCAGGAATACTGTTAAAGCAAGGCGCCTTGGAGTACTGCCGAACCGGACCAGCATGGCGCGTGCCAGACGGGCGGAGAGACCGGTCCCGGCCATTGCGGCACCAAGAATGAATGCGCCCAGGATGAAAAAAACCGCCTCATTACCAAAGAGAGCATATGTCTGTTTTGCAGGCAGGATGCCAGCCAACGGCAGCATAACCATGGAAAGCAGTGCAGTCACCGCAATCGGCAGCAAACCTGACACCCACAATACAATTGTGACGCTGAAGAGTACAAGCGCATGATATCCGGGGAGAGTCAGTCCCAACGGGGGGGCAAAACTGCCTGCCAGTATTGTCAGCAACAGGAGGGCTGCCAATATCTGGTAGCGAACCGTACGATCCATTACGATCAGCCAGATCGGCCGTGTATCTATTTTGAGCGGTTTGTCGAAGGATATCGGATTCATTATAACCCTGCCGATTCGAATGATGCTTCAGCACCGTGAGTACGCAGGTGGCGGCGCAGATCCGAGGTCGCCAGAATGCGGCGATCATCGAGTTTATTGATAACGCCACGCAGATAACCGGTTGACTCTCTCAGAACAAAGGGTGTTATCAGCCTCAGTAGCGGCATGAGCGGCTTAAGCGGCACTCTGTGCCGTCGCCATTCGGCAGCGAGAAAGCGGTAACTGTTACTTATCTCTATCTCATTCCACTGTTTTTTTGTGTGTGCAAAATCAAGCAACGGTATGACGCCATTACTCAGCAACTCACTGATGGCGGCGTGAACCGCTTGGCGCTCTTCCTGCCCGGCCTTTATCGATGAAACCACTGACCAGCGTGGAAACGTTGCCGTTGCAGTTTTGAATATTATCGGTAAAGCGACTCTGCTGACATTTTCTCCATCATCGCTTTCATACGATGTGCCTGAAATGTCCAGAATATCAAGTCCCGCAAGGTAGGCACGCTCAACCTGTGACGCCGAAAGCCGGTACCCGATCCGCCCCATCAGCCGTATTGAGAAGTTTCGTTTGATCTGTCGCACCATCTCAAGATTATGCTCGTATTTTCCGGCATTTCCAAAGGTGACATGGAACAATTCGCTCGATTCCTGGCAATAGCTGTCATACATTGTTTCAAGAGTGCTGTAGACAGGCAGATCAGCACCGATGAAAAAAACCCGCCCTTCACGGCGCAGATCTTCACTGTTACCCCACCCCGGCGCCAGGCCTAACAACCTCCCCAGCCTATGTGGATCAATTACGTGGTTCATGAATTTGTCCGCTCTGCAGAGGAGATGACAGGCTAATTTTAAACTATAGATTTAATAGATATTACGGACCCGGCCTAAATGCGAGAAGACCATCGGGGATCCATGCGCCTTTTCCCCTCAGGAACTCACCATATTGTCCTCGCCGTGGTTTTTCCTATTGCGCCTGCCGTGTGTCGTACGGCGACGTACCTGCAGTCAGGTATTGTTTGAATGTGCCAAAAGAAATCGGATGTGTCAAGAATTAATTTAATTATCTATAGATTTTATATATAATACTTCAGCCACCGTATTGTACCACCAGTACGCATGTCGTTAAGTTATTCGGTTTGACATAGTGCGGAGTAAATCGTATAACCGGCCGGGAATAATAGTATTTTTCACCAGTGCTGCGGGACTAATCGGGATCGGAGGCCGCTAACAGATGATGTACGACTATATTGTGATTGGTGCCGGAATAATCGGCGTTTCCACTGCGTGGCAGCTGCAGCGTGCTTTTCCCGGCAGTTCTGTCCTGGTATTGGAGAAGGAGGCACACCCGGCATGCCACCAGACAGGCCGCAACTCCGGAGTCATCCATGCGGGGGTCTATTACACCCCGGGCAGCCTGAAGGCAAAATTCTGCAAGGAAGGCAACATCGCTACAAAAAAATTCTGTACTGATTACGGAATAAAATTTGACCAGTGCGGAAAACTACTGGTGGCGACAGACGGACAGGAACTCAGGAGAATGGGAGAATTACTGACGCGCTGTGCCGAGAATAAAATCCCTGTCGAAGAATTGACTGCTCAGCAGTTGAAACAGCGTGAGCCTAATATATCGGGAGTCGGCGCGATTCTGGTGCCGTCGACCGGAATTGTCAGCTACACAGCGATTACGATAAAAATGGCGGAACTGGTATTGGAGGGGGGAGGCGAGGTCCATTACAACAGCAGGGTTTTGGCCATAAACGAGCAGCCTGATTTGATAACTGTTGAGACCGGTAGAGGCAGGTTCACCGGACGTTTTTTAGTAGCCTGCGCAGGGGTGATGGCTGACCGGATCGTCCAGATGATGGGAATTCAACCGGATTTCAAAATTATCCCGTTCCGGGGCGACTACTTTCTATTGGGAGCAGAACATAACCGGATTGTCAACCATCTGATCTATCCGATCCCCGATCCGGAGCTCCCCTTTCTCGGAGTTCATCTGACCCGCATGATTGACGGAACTGTTACTGTCGGGCCGAACGCTGTTCTTGCCTTCAAGCGTGAAGGGTACGGCAGGTTCGACTTCAGCCTGAGCGACAGCGTCGAGATGCTCACCTATCCTGGCCTGCTTAAAGTTCTGTACAAGAATTTTACCGTCAGCATGATCGAATTAAAGAACAGCCTGTACAAAAGAGGGTATCTGGAGCTGGTTCGCAAATACTGCCCTGCTCTTACTCTTAAAGATCTGCATGACTACCCGGCCGGCATCCGGGCACAGGCGGTCAGCAGGGAAGGGTTACTGGTTACTGACTTCCTGTTCGTCAACACCAGACGGGCTCTCGCGGTCTGCAATGCACCATCTCCCGCAGCAACGTCGGCCATTCCGATCGGGTCTTATATTGTGGAGAAAGTCAGAGCTCTCGATCAGGGGTGAATTTTTTCCGGTTCCTGGTCACAGGTTTACACAATACTGTGCAGCGTTTCGAAGAGTTCTGCCTTTGTCATCCCCTCATGCACCTTACTCCCCAGTCCGGTCTGCAGCCTTCGATAGACATCGAAACGTACGGTTTTCTGCCCGTCTGTATCAGCACCCAGGCGGGAGGCTACAATTCCAACATCAGCCAGCTGCGGCTGGCTGCATGAATTATTGCATCCGGACAGGGCCCAGATCAAGGTTCTTCCCTTTTCTCCCATATGCGCCAACAGCTCTCGGGCGACATCGCGCGTTGCACTTAATCCCATCAGGCATTCATGGTTACCGGGACATACACGAAAAACAGGTGCGGGGACATCTGCTGCCAGACCGGTCGACTGCTGCAAAGAGTTCAATGTTACGGCGGAATCAATGCCGGGTGAAAGCATAAGGGCAATATCCTGATTGGCAGTTACCATCAGCACACCGTCTGCGTGAAGATCGGCACTGTCCGCAATCGCGGCAAGCTGCCCGGCTGTCAGCTTGCCCGCAAAGACCTGAAGTTCCAGACGATTATGGCCACACTCCGCCGGAACAAGGTATTCAGGCAGGCCGGTAATGTCCGGAATTTCTTCACTGTACGACTCTTCCGCTTCAATCAGTTGGCGCAGTTTCATTTCACCAAACTCCGCTGCCAGAAATTTAAGTCGTTTTGGTGGCGGCGCATGGGCGGCGTAGACCCTGACGATAGCTTCAATGATCGGGATAATTCTCTCTTCCGGCACCCGTTCGTAGATCTGGAATCCGGGGCGAGGCTCTCTGCCGAGCCCTCCCGCAATCCAGATATCAAACCGGGCGCGGCCATTCTCAATGTCTGCCAGCACCAGTCCAACGTCCTGAATCAGGTGCCTTCCGCCGCTCACATCTGTCTCGAGTCCGATCTTGAATTTCTTCGGCAGACGTTCGTAGCGTGGATTACCGGTGAAGTGGCGATGCAGGCGTCTTGCGAGGGTTTCAAGTACGGGAAATCCCAGGGCACCCTGACTGCCGCAGGTGATACCGCGAACGGCTCCTCCGCACGCTCCGCGCGAGGTAAGGCCAACTTTTGCCAGTTCCCGTTTAACCTGAGACAGATCGTCCTCCTTCAACCAGTGGATCTCCATGCTGCCACGGGTCGTGAGATGGATGGTTCCCTGTCCAAAACGCGTTGAAATAGCTGCAAGTGCCCGGGCCTGGTCTGCCGAGACAACTCCGGCCGGCAACTTTACCCGCTGCATGTAGAAGTCGCCCTGCCGCTGTTTGTAGATGCCGTCAAGACGATATTCGATTACCGGTGTGCTCATTGGATCAGATCCCCTCAAACAGAGCAGTTGAAAGATAACGTTCTGCCCCGTCTGGCAGGATCACCACAATAATTTTACCGGCAAATTCATCAAGCTGACCAAGTCTGACAGCTGCAGCTACCGCAGCCCCGCAGGAGATGCCGACCAGTAACCCTTCTTCTTTTGCCAGACGTTTGGCGAATTCAATCGCTTCAGCGCTTTCTACCAGCTCTACCCGATCAACAACTGAGAGATCAAGAGTGTCAGGGATAAATCCGGCACCGATTCCCTGGATCTTGTGTGGTGCGGGCTGAATCGGCTGTCCGGCCAGATGCTGAGTTATCACTGGGCTCTCTTTCGGCTCCACCGCTACGGAGATGATATTTTTACCTTTTGTATTTTTTATGTAACGCGAAATCCCGGTGATGGTTCCGCCTGTTCCTACCCCGGAGACGATGACATCAACGGCTCCATCGGTATCATTCCATATTTCTGGGCCGGTCGTTTTTTCATGAATTTCCGGGTTTGCAGGGTTTTTAAACTGCTGCGGTAAAAAATATTTTTCCGGCTCTGCAGCGGCGATCTCCTCGGCGCGACTGATCGCCCCCTTCATACCTTCAGAACCAGGGGTCAGAATCAGAGTGGCACCGAGAGCGGCCAGTACGCGACGACGCTCAATACTCATTGTTTCAGGCATAGTCAGGGTCAGCTTGTAGCCACGTGCAGCAGCAACGTACGCCAATGCTATGCCTGTGTTGCCTGAAGTTGGCTCGATTATCTCGACGCCAGGCTTCAATACACCGCGCTTTTCTGCATCCCAGATCATATTGGCACCGATGCGGCATTTTACCGAATAGGCGGGGTTTCGACCCTCTACTTTTGCCAGTATGGTGGCTTTTGAGTTGCCGATGATGTGGTTTAATTTCACCAGGGGAGTGTTGCCTATCGACTGAGAGTTATCTGCATAAATTTTACTCATACATTTCTCCTTTCGCATTTATATATCTCTATAGAACAGATAGATATATATGACAAAAATTTTAAATACTGAAATCCATTACTCTTGATTTCTGCTGCCGCGCTGCTTCACTTCTATCGACCATATCAGCCAGGGTTGTCGTTTCAAGGACGGAATCGATCGCGGTTTTAACATCACTCATAACCAGACGGATGCCGCAACAGGCGGGGTCGCCACACTCCTCACACTCCACCCTGACATTGTCGTTGAGGCACTCAACCAGTGCAAATCCTCCTTCAAGAACCCCAACCACCTTGCCAATCGTAATGTCGGAAGGTGGTGAAGCCAGCATGTATCCGCCACCCTTGCCGATCTTACTTTTCAGCACACCACCTTTTCTAAGAGCAACGAGAATCGCTTCAAGAAACTTCCGGGGTATATTTTCTTCTTTCGCAAGTTCGGAAATAAGAATGGGAGCACCCGTGGAGTGTTCGGCAAGATAGCTGAGCGCCTTAAGCGCATATTTAGTCTTTTTAGAAATCATAGTCTAGTAAAACTATAGTTATTATACGCGCGCTGTTTTGTCAAGAACAATTTCCACTTCATTCAAGTCACTTCAGCATTATGTTAGTTAACTCCTGCTTCAATGAAGCTTCCTCTGCGACACCCTTACGCATGCCCTACAATTGATCGAAGACAAACGGCCTACTGAATCGGCGTGCACGCACACGCGAGAAAAATACAGCGCTCAATATCTTTTATTCCCATACTTAATTATTAGTCTTCATTGAAGCCACGTGAGCAGAAATTTTCCGATCCGCTATTGCCTGAAAACCATGACATTTCTGCTCTCGCAATCCATTATGAAAGATTAAAATATCACTAAGTAGCTGTAATTTCGAAGAAGACAAACAATCCACAAAATATGTGGATAACCCTGTTGACGCTGTGGATATGTTTCATAAATGTCACATAAGATCTAGTGTTTTATCGAATTGCACAGAGAATAAACAGGTGTAGTAACTACCTGAATTAACGTGTCAATACTTATTTTACCCATGCGCTCAAACAAGCCTGAAATGGTCTGATACCTGAAAGTCTAAAAAATAGGCAGCATATCAGCTACTAACAAAATATCAGGTTATTTGACATTCATTTTGGGCCAGATCCTTACGGTCTATTTTTTATTTTTTCCCGTCTTAATTGGTGGAGGAGATCACTTACATCAGCCACACTGAAAGGCTCTGTACATCAACAACTGAGCGTGCATCGAAATTCAAGTGATATTTTTGCAAGGTCGTTATCTGAAGCACCGGTAAATGCTGCACAAAGAAAAAACCCTTCAAACAGAGAAGGGCACCATCCAACACTCAGGTATTTAGCATTATCACTCGGTAAACTTTACAGCTACTTTCTTTGACTCCTGCCTTACTATCTTACAGGCACGCTTTAACGTACGATCTGTAGTATTAAAGCTCAACTCCAATCGGCACGTATCACCAACGCGTAAGTCTGCATTACCCTGAATCTCAACCAGAGCCCCGCTAAATGATAAATCATCCAAAGATGCTGGGTGGGCATTACCATCGTTAATTACGAGAGCACAGTGTGATTTCAATTTAGCCCGGGAATGTTTTCTATTATTTTCCATACAGTAACCTCGCATCGGTTATACAGCCTCATTCTGCTATGTGCTACAATAATTTTACGGCTCCACATTTAGCCTCATATGTGCACCCAATCAGGGTCGCTATGCTACTCCTCAGCCTGAACAAACTGCAGAAGACCCGCGTAGTCCGACTGCTTCTATGTCTCTATAGGCTGATACTTATTAACATGTGCTGCCTATGTCTGCAAGCCCGACTCCTTAATTTTTATATTCACATATGCTTTTACGCTATGGGCATGCAATGGGGAACAGTATGCTCTTCTTTGTAATCCACTGGTTCACACAGATTAGTTGGTGAGCCGCGTTGGGGTCGAACCAACGACCACCTGATTAAAAGTCAGGTGCTCTACCGACTGAGCTAGCGGCTCAAAAAGAAGAACTATTTACCCCAATATGCGATCTGTGTCAATGTTTATTTTACAGGAAGCTTCGTTTTTATATTTGGCCTCGGCACTATTTCACTCTGCAACTGAATCTCAGACAGAGCATTGTCCCTTCATACTTATAAATTCAACTGCACATTTCATATAACTAAACATGCGACAGCAAGAGCAATCCTTAATTTAGAACATTTATCTGTTTATCATATAATAACACTGTTTTATTATTTAATATTTTTGTGTTGCAATTTCAGTTAAAATACTGTATACATTTCCGGGTCATGGGGATAAACAGGAGTTAACCCCCGTTGATATTATATACATATGCTTGTTATATTTGAGTATTCGCTATTTATTGATTGATTTGCATATTTTGTATTTATTATAAAATGTAAAATTTATTTCTAAACTTCCATACAGGCCACTATTGTTTTTTGCATTACAACGATTGGGGATTGCGCACGACAAAGAGAGAGTTTGTATCCAATTTAGAATGCTGATTTTTTTTTGATCGGACAATTACCCGTTCGAGATGATTCAAATTCAGACGAAAGGAGAAACCAATACCGAAACAAAACGTAACTATCCGTACTTAAAAATGAAAGGAGTACCTCATGTCTCAAAAGCAATATGACTGGGCAGCAATCGCAAAGAATCCAAAATTTATAGAGTTACATCACAAAAAACAGGCATTTCTTTTCGGATGGTGGATTTTTTCCACTGCATATTACTTCCTGCTCCCCATCGGGGCTGCCTATGCTCCGGGTCTATTCAAAATCAAGGTCATCGGTGTCATTAATTTTGGCTACATATTCGCCCTCTCCCAGTTTTTTGTATCCTGGGCGCTGGCTCTGTACTACGCACACGTGGCCAACAAAGATTTTGACAGGTTGACCAAAGAACTTATCGACGAACTTCATCTTTAGAAAAGGAGGATACGACATGACTTTTAAGAAAATTATCATCGCAGCCAGCTTGACCCTCACCGTTGCCGCAGCCGCCTTTGCTGAAGAAGCGAAAGAAACTCCTGCTGCTTCTGGGGCCGCCACTGCTGCCACCGCACAGACTCCTGCTTCAACACTGGCAATGTCTGCTACAGGCCTATCCACTCCGACCAATGCAGCCGCACTTGCTCCGGTTAAAAAAAGAGAGTTGAAGGCCAATAAGGTTGTTACCCTCTCTATGTTTGCTGTCATCATTGGCATCACTCTGGCCGTAGTCATCTGGGCAGCACGCCAGACCAAGACCGCCTCCGACTTCTACGCCGCCGGTGGTGGTATCACCGGGACACAAAACGGCTGGGCCATTGCCGGGGACTATATGTCGGCGGCCTCGTTCCTGGGGATTTCCGGCCTGATTTCGCTGTACGGCTATGACGGGTTCATGTACTCCGTCGGTTGGCTGGTAGCCTACATCACGGTTCTGCTGATCGTGGCCGAACCCTGCCGCAATGCCGGCAAGTACACCCTGGGTGATATTCTCTCATTCCGTACCGACCCGAAACCCGTCCGTGCATTGGCTGCCATTTCGACTGTGGCAGTCTCCACCTTCTATCTGACTGCACAGATGGTCGGCGCAGGAAAATTGATGGCTCTACTTGTCGGCGTACCGTACAAGACCGCCATCGTAGGCGTCGGCATTCTGATGGTCGGCTACGTGGTCTTCGGCGGCATGACCGCCACAACCTGGGTACAGATCATCAAGGCCGGCCTGCTTATGTCTGGCGCCGCGCTACTGTCGGTACTGGTTCTGGCCAAGGCGGGATTCAACCCGATCCACTTCTTCGACATGATCGTTAACAGCCCCGACATCCAGGACCACGTTTCCAAGCTGGTGCTAAAAGACGGTATCACTCTTACCGGAGTGGATGCCGGTCAACGCTTCCTTGAGCCGGGTCTGTTTCTCAAAAACCCGCTTGATCAGATATCGCTTGGAATGGCCCTGGTTCTTGGCACCGCAGGCATGCCACACATCCTGATGCGCTTCTTCACCGTTCCGACCGCCCAGGCTGCGCGCAAGTCAGTTATCATTGCCATGTTCATCATCGGCCTGTTTTATGTCCTTACCACCCTTCTGGGGTTCGGCGCGGCCATTAACCTGACACCACAAGGCATTATTTCGGTTGACCCGGGCGGCAACATGGCCACCCTGATGCTGGCAGAACAACTCGGTGCAGACATCGCTCCGATTGTTGGTGACCTGTTCCTGGCCTTCCTCTGTTCCGTTGCCTTCGCTACCATTCTGGCCGTAGTATCAGGTCTTGTTCTGGCTGCGTCAGCTGCCATCGCCCACGATATCTATGTAAACGTCATCAAGGACGGCCATGCCGACCAGCATGAGCAGGTCATGGCTGCCCGCATCACCTCACTGGTTGTTGGAGCCGTCGGTATCATCATCGGTCTACTGGCCGAGAAAGCAAACGTTGCCCACCTGGTTGCCCTGGCGTTTGCGGTTGCCGCCTCCGGAAACCTGCCGGTTGTCGTTCTTTCGCTGTTCTGGCGTAAGTTCAACACAGCGGGCGTAATCTCAGGCCTTGTAGTAGGCACAATCGCTTCGATCGGACTTGTTATGGTTTCCCCCAACATGACCTATCCAAAAGTTGTGGCTGCAGGCGCACAGAAGGTTATCACCGCAATGGAGAAGAAGCAGGCGACCCTGCCTCCGGGGACCGCACTTGAAGAAAAAGATGCAAAAGCTCTTGCAAAGGCTCAAAAAGACGTATTAGGTAAAGACGGCACCTCCATGATGGGTCTTGAGAAGCCGCTCTTCAATCTGAAGAACCCGGGCATTGTTTCCATTCCGCTGGGCTTTATTGCAGCGATTCTTGGATGCCTCATGTTCCCCAGCAGGCGTTCGGAAGAGATGTTTGACGAAGTTTATGTCCGGCAAAATACCGGCATTGGCATGGCCAAAGCAATAGATCACTGATATATTGAATCATTGAAGATTATGATATAGTGGGGTGGCTTCGGCCATCCCATTTTTTTTCAAAGTTCCAAGCACCCTAACTGAAAGGATTTTTGTGGAAACCGTTTCAATTGCCACATCTGACGGATACGAACTTTCATGCCTGCGGCGAGCAGTGATAAAGCTGCTGGAACCAATAGGAGGCATTTCTGCATTTATTAACAGCGGAGATAGAGTCCTGCTTAAACCTAACCTACTGTCCGCAAAGGATCCTGACAAGGCCGTCACAACTCACCCCTCCCTGGTAAGGGTTGTTGCAGAACTGGTGCAAGAGGCCGGCGGAATTGTTTTGATTGGTGACAGCCCGGGTATCGGCGGATTTTCACGGGTCGCTGCGAAATGCGGAATGTATGATGCGGCACACGAAAGCGGTTCCTCTCTCGTTGAATTTGATGAGACAGTCGAACTCAAAGGTAACGGGACCTTTCGTTCTATTCGTCTGGCCCGCGTCTATTACGAGGCAGATAGAATAATAAACCTTCCCAAACTAAAAACACATGAAATGATGACGATGACCTGTGCGGTCAAAAATCTTTTTGGAGCGGTCATCGGCGCTGAAAAGGCGGGTTGGCATCTAAACGCGGGCAGTTCGCGGCAGTTGTTTGCGAGGCTGCTTCTTGAAATATATCAACTTAAAAAACCTACTCTGAATATTGTTGACGCGATATATGCGATGGAAGGAAACGGCCCGGGAAATGGCGACCCGATCAAACTCGGCCTGTTAATCGCGGGAGTAAATCCGGTAGCAGTAGACGTAATTGCAGGGAGATTGGCGGGGATACCTGCCGAACTGCTGTACATCGAACGCGAAGCAGCCTGCATAGGACTGCCGGGAGCATCAATTAACGACATTCTGCTCTGCGGCACACCGATTGATACAATTGCGAAGACTATCTTCAGACTGCCCGCCGGCCTCGACGTTCAGTTCGGTCTTCCCGCCTTTCTCACGAATGCACTAAAGAACCATCTGACATCGTACCCTGCAGCCGATGCGAAATCGTGCGTGTTATGCGGCATCTGTCGCGATGCCTGCCCACCGGGAGCAATCACAATACAAAACAGCGCGCTGTCAGTTGACAATACGCGCTGTATTCGCTGTTGGTGCTGTCGGGAGCTTTGTCCTCACGATGCCATGGCGACAAAGAGAAGAGTGTTACTCAGTATTCTGATGTGGTTATTCCGGGTGAAAAACGCCTAAGATTCATCCTCTTCGGCACCAAGCGGAATTTCACGGTAGGCTCTTTCCTCCTCAACCCGTTTGGTTTGGGCCTGGAGCTTTTCAAGATCAGACTTGCATTTCACACAATGCCGGGTAAAAGGCATTGCTTTAAGTCTTCCAAGAGGAATGTCCTCATCACATTCCTCACAAATACCATAATCACCCTCATCAATGCGCAGCAACGCCTCATCGATACTATGAATCTTTTCGCGCTCTCGATCACCGAGCAACAGCCCCAACTCCCGATCACGCTCTGAAGACGCCTGATCATAAATATCTCCACCCGGCTCAATTGCAGCTACCGCTTCCGTACCGTTCTTAACCGATTTCCGGATCTCGCGGAGTGTGTCTTCTTTCAGTTTTTCAAGAATTAACCTGATTTCCTGCCACTTTTTATCCTGATATACCATGGAAGGAATGGCTGGAGCGGCTTGATTAACTTCAATCGTAACTTTTTGAAGCGTTGTTTTTTCGTCGTTCTCAGCAGTTTTGGAATAGATCTCCTGCCGAGCCTCCGGAGGAACTGTCAAAGGTTGCGGTTTTGATTTTGAAGAGCTTTTTGTTGATTTAGAAACCGCCATCTGCCCCGACTCATGAAGGGTAGAGGTTTCTTTTACTGTACTCGTACCCTTCTTTTTTTCTGATCCCGGTACAGGTGGTATTACATTCACTGTTTTTGGTACAGACTCTTTGGTTGCGTTAGTTTTTGTCGCCATAATGTATCATCTCCGCGTGCTGGATAGAAGTAGCATAACCTTAAAAAACGGCGGCAAACTATCACAAATTACGGATGATTTGTCAAGCTCTGCGTAACAGGGAAGACGCGTATATTCTGTGTGAAGCCTTCTGCCTTGGAGATACATGAAAATAAAAATAAAAAGACCACACTGGAGGCCATGTACGGCAGATCCAATGTGGCCTGAAGTAGTTGTAGATTTTATTACCTATTTAACGGCAACAAATTCTGCCCGTCTATTTTTTGCCCAGGCAGCTTCGTCATTCCCGATAACGGCAGGTTTTTCTTTGCCATAGCTGATAACGGAGAGGTTTTCAGATTTAACGCCTAGAGTCGTTAAATACTTCTGGACAGAGCTTGCACGTCGCTCACCAAGTGCCAGGTTGTATTCAGCCGAACCGCGCTCATCACAATGTCCTTCGATCTGAACCTTTCCACCGGCCATCGATTTAAGAATCATTTCAGCATTTTTTGAGAGCACATCACGCGCATCCTGACGAAGATCCGATTTATCAAAATCAAAATAAACGGTTTCAAATTTAATTTCAACAGGCGCAGGTTTTGGAGCAATCGTCTCCACCGGTGCAGCCTGTACCGGCTTTGCCTGTTCGACAGGTTTGGCCGCTTCAACCGGCTTGGCCGGCTCGACTTTTGCCACAGGGACAACCGGCTCTTCCTTTTTAACTGTTTCCTTGTTTGCACAGCCACCAGCAAGTAATGCGACCATACTGACACCTGCCAACAACGCTACCAATTTACCATTCATACTGACTCCTGTTCTGCAAAAATGAGGCGCAATGCCTTGGATATTACACGTGAAACGATTATACATAACAGCGTTAGTATTGCAATAGATAATAAAACAATCCCTCTGTAATGATTCCATTAAGCATCATCAGTACGCTGACCAGACGGGTTGGAAATACCCCCCTTTCCCTTGAGAAACTTTAATCTGACCGGTCCCGTCGGAGCGCATTACATAAATCCCGGACTCACTTCTCCGCCTGGAACTGAAACAGATAAAACGACCATCGGCAGACCAGGAGGGATTTTCATTATTGCCATCAAAGGTAAGTTGAGTATCCGAAGAACCATCCGGAGAAATGGTAAAAATATTGAACCCCCCACTCGTCATCCTCGAGTATGCTACTCTATCACCTTTTGGAGACCAGCGGGGATTAACGTTGTAGCTGCCGGATGTAGTCAATCGCCTGACAGCACCTCCATCGGCATTCATGATAAATATCTGCGGCTTCCCCAGACGATCCGACACAAAAGCGATCTGTCTGCCGTCCGGTGACCAGGCCGGGTAGAGATCAAGAGCAGGATTAATAGTTAATCTGGCTGGATGACTGCCATCCTTATCAAGAGTATATATCTCAGCATCTCCATCCTTGCTGAGTGCAAGCGCAATTTTACTGCCATCAGGTGACCAACTGCCGGTTATATTCAGCCCCTTGCGACGAGAAAGCGCAACTTCAGCCGTATTTGAAAGCGAGCGGCGATATAAATCCGGGTTGCCTCGTTTATATGATGTGAAGATGATCTCCCTACCATCCGGAGAAAAATTCGGGTTCAGGTTGATAGAGCCGTTTTTTGTCAAAGGGAGTGGATTATAACCGTCCCAATCCATGACGTATATTTCCTTATTACCGGTTTGAGTAGATACAAAGGCGATCCTGGTGGTAAATATACCCTTTTCACCGGTAATTGCCCGAAGAAGTTCATCAGAAAACAAGTGACTGAATCGGCGAATGTCTTTTGCCGTGCCGAGATACCGTTTTTCGGTTATTATGTTGCGGTTGACAACATCAATGAGGCGAAAATCAATTGTCAACCTTTCACCTACTAGACTGTATTCACCTCGAACCAACAGGTCGAATCCCTTACTCCGCCACGGTACAAAATCAACCTCTGTCATTACCTTATTTGATACAGCCGTCTGTGGCGGCTGGCTTTCTGCGGTGACAATACCGGACATATTCATATCAGCGGCGATTACATCTGTGACCAGCGTGGTAATCCCTGAATTTACTGGTACGTCAAGTGCGTTCGGCGGCTCTACGGCCATCTTCAACAGACGATTACCCGGAGCACTGACTTCTATATAACCGGACTGGGCACACAGCAGCCCTGGTGAGATAGTGAAAAAAAGAATTATCAGGAATATTTTCATTATGTATCCAGTGTGTTATCTTTTTGCCTTGTTAGATATACTCTTCGGTTTGAAAACAAAGCCGTTTTCAAAAACAGAACGGTTTGGAGGGGCGGTAAATTTTTCGCTTGCGAGGTCGATAGCCCGCCTGACAGACAGTTCAAATGCAGCATCACCGCTGCTTCGCTCAATTTTCATACTCATAAGCTTGCCATCGGCACCTATAGTCAATCGCACGACCACTTCCGGATTTTTAGTAGTGTAGCTGCTCGTTACTTTCAATGCATCTTCAAGCCTTGATTTGATGTAATCCCCATAACGGCTGCCTGCCCCGGCACCTCCGGTTCCAGGAGTAACGACAGATGGGCCGCTGCCTGCCGTAACCTTTCTTCGCAATTTTTCAAGAACGGTTGCTTCATGACGTGCCTCGTTGCGCCTCTCTAACCGCGCCATCCTTTCATCAAAAGCTGATTCGGTTTCAGTGGATTCTCGCGGGGACTCCTTCGCGATGGCTTTTGAAGCCGTTTTGAGCGAAGTTGGCGCCGGAACTGGTAATGGCTCGGCCTCGACCGGTTTTAAAGCAGGGCTTCCTGAATGGTGGTCGGCGGCAGGTAGATTAACGACGTCCACGTAATAAGTTTCCTGAACAGCCACCTGCTGAGGAAACATTCTACCCCACCACACCAGCAATAAAAAAACCGCCAGGTGAATGACGGCTGAGGTGATCAAACTGACACCGGCACCGGTGTCCATTTTTGCAACACGGGAACTCATTATTTTGCAGCCGGTTCCGTTACCATGCCAAGACGTTCAATTCCAGCCCCCTTGATATCGGCCATGGTTCGTACAACCTCGCCATACTGCACTCCTGCATCGGCTTTTAAAAACACCTCTTTTTTCGAGCGGGTGGCAAACATACTGGAAAGGCGCTTGCGTAATTCAGCTGCAGGCACCTCCTCCTTGTCGATAAAGACTTTCCCGTTTTTGTCAACTGAGACAACTACTGACTCCTCGGCAGGAGTCATAGCTTTGGTGTCAGCTTTCGGAAGGTTGACCTGAACCCCCTGCTGCATCATCGGTGCGGTCACCATGAAAATAACCAGCAACACCAGCATAACATCAACCAACGGAGTGACGTTTATCTCGGCCATAACGGCACGATTATTGTTCTGCCCTCCCATGGCCATGGTCTATTTCCCCGCGATATTGCGTTGCACGATATTGAGAAACTCCGTAGAGAAGCTGTCCATCTCATTAATCAGCACGCGAATTTTATGTTGGAAATGATTGTAGGCCATGACTGCCGGTATGGCTGCAACGAGACCGATGGCAGTAGCGATCAGCGCCTCGGCAATACCGGGAGCGACAACAGCCAGCGAAGCGGAACCGGTCTTACCGATACCTTCAAAAGCAGTCATTATGCCCCAGACGGTTCCGAACAGACCGATAAAAGGTGATGTGGATCCGGTTGTTGCAAGGAACGTCAGATACTTTTCAAGCCGGGTTATCTCGGAATTCGTTGCACGCCGCAGTGCGCGAGAAACATTCTCAACCCCCCCAAGATCTGTGCTTAGAGCGCTACCATCGCTCCTGCTATCGTTTTCAACAACTTTCTTAAGCTCGCTGTACCCCTCATTAAAGAGAACCGTTAGCGGAGAGTTGGCAAATCGGTCTACCTGGGATGCGATTGAGTCAAACCGCTTGGACTTCCAGAAAAAATCCATAAAAAGTTCAGATTCGCTTTTAGCCCGCTGAACCTGAAAAAATTTGAACAGTATGATTGCCCACGAAACAACCGAAAATGAAAACAGCAACAAGAGGACAAGCTTAACAATAATGCCTGCGCCGAGGATTATGGCCACGGATGATACCTCCACAAAGTTAGAAACCACAAAACCGTAGTACTTTCAAACAGTCAAGTCAAGACAAAACAGGTGAATCCCGTGTGAATTGGAGAAGAACTTTTCAGGAGATTTTCGGCATAGAACGGTTTCGCTAGAGCACGTATCTAGACTTCTCTTGCCTCGCAATTTGCCCGTTTGCATACGTACCCTGTGTATCACATCTGGACTTTTTAAAGTTTCGCTAATTGCGCAGCGACATGATCGAGAATGACCCCGGCCAATTGATCCTTGGACATCAAGCCGCACTGAAAGCTGCCGCCATCCTTAGACAATAGCAATGCCCTGTTTGTATCCACATTGAAACCGGCATCAGGCTGACTGACGTCATTGGCAATTATCATATCCACATTCTTCTCATTCAGTTTCTTTGCCGCGTTTTCAGATAACGCATCGGTCTCTGCAGCAAATCCAACAAGAAACGGTCGCCTGTTCATGGCACCCAGTCCGGCAAGAATATCAGGGTTTTTAACCAGTTCGAGAGTAATTGAATCTGCCTTTTTCTTGATTTTCGTACTGTTCCTCAGTAATGGACGATAGTCAGCTACCGCCGCCGCCTTGATAACTACATCACATTCGGTCGCATGTGCCATTACTTCACGCTGCATCTCGGTAGCGCATATAACCGGGATGACGTGGACTCCTTCCGGTATGGTCAAAGATGTCGGTCCACTGATCAATAGCACACGTGCTCCTCGTTGCATTGCTGCCCGTGCCAGTGCATAACCCATCTTGCCGGATGAATGGTTGCTTATGTAGCGGACTGGGTCGATCTCCTCACGAGTAGGTCCTGCGGTGATCATAATAGTGCGCCCTGCCAGATCTTTCGGGCTCAGCACTGCAACGGCCATTTCGAATATTGTCTCCGGAGATGATAGCTTGCCTTCTCCTTCCCAACCACAAGCCAGACTCCCGCTGACCGGAGCTACAAACTGATAGCCGAAACGCCGCAGCTTATCTTCGTTTTCCTGATAGATCGGATTATTGTACATGTTCACATTCATCGCGGGAGCAAACATCACCGGAGCTTTGCAGGCCATGACGGTCGTCGTGAGCATATCGTCGGCGATGCCCGCAGCTATTTTACCGATAATGTTGGCCGTAGCCGGCGCAACAATGAACAGGTCGGCGCGGTCCGCAAGAGATATATGCCCGATTTCCCGCTCATCAATCAGGTTAAACAGTCCAATATGGACCGGGTTCGATGACAATGTTTGGAAAGTAAGCGGGGCGACGAACTCCTGGGCGGCTCTTGTCATGATCACATGAACATCAGCACCTGCCTTGGTCAATAGACGTAGAAGCTCAATCGCCTTGTAGGCAGCTATTCCACCGCATACACCCAGAATTATCGTTTTATCCCGTAACATATAATAGGCTCCGCCTCAGAAATATGGATTGCATTTTTTTTCGTGACCAATGGTAGTCATCGGGCCATGTCCAGGATAGGCACGCGTATCGTCAGAAAGCGTAAACAGCTTTATGCGAATCGATTCCAACAACTGCTCGTGTGACCCTCCCGGCAGGTCGGTACGACCGATTGAGTCCGCGAAAAGTGTATCGCCTGTAATAACAGTATTCTCTTTTTCGATGAGAAGACAGCAGCCTCCCTGTGTGTGGCCTGGAGTATGCAGCACTTTAATAGTGCAACCGCCGAAATTTATTTCCATTCCATCATACAGAAATTCATCCGGTTCCGGTGAATTTTCACCTGTCATGCCGTACATACCCGCCACTTCAGCAACCTTGCCAAGCAGGTACGCATCAGCCTGGTGAATAAGGAGGCGAGCGTCAAAAGATGTTATCGCACGCCTGTTACCGCCTATATGATCAAAATGGCCGTGGGTGTTGATGATTTTACTGACATTCAGCCCGTGTTTCCGGACCGCTTTTTCGATCAACTCTACATCTCCACCCGGGTCAACGACAATTCCTTCATGACTGCTTTCGCACCCAAGCACAAAACAGTTGACCGAAAGCGGCCCTACAGCTATCTCCTCAAGTATCATATTTTTCTCCCCTGTTATTGACTTCAATCATGAAACTGCTACAATGGCCTCCAGATGGTTATGAAGGGATTACTTATGGACAGGAAAGCTTTTGTAGACCAAGATAACTGCATCAGTTGCGGCCTGTGCGTTTCAATCTGTCCTGCCGTGTTTCGTTTTAACAGTTCCGGCAAATCAGAGGCGTACGACCCGTCCGGCGCGTCTGAAAAAGATATTCAACAGGCAATTGACGGCTGCCCGGTGCAATGCATCAGCCTGGAATGACACATCACACAGAAAAGGAGTAACACATGGAACGATGGATCTGCACTATCTGCCAGTATGTCTATGACCCCGCTGTTGGCGATCCTGATCGCGGGATTGAGCCTGGCACCTCATTTGAGGCGCTCCCTGACGACTGGAGTTGCCCGCTTTGCGGAGCCGGCAAAGACGTATTCGAAAAAGAATAATCTGTCAGACAGAAAAATGTTACAAATCAAGCGAGGAAGCCTACCACACGGAAGGCTTCCTCGCTTTTTCAGAATATCGTTGCTATGCCAAATCTGGCATGATGGTTACTATCGCGCCAAAAAGTTCGTCCAGATCGGCTCTGGTCATGTCGCCCATGTGCGCGATGCGGAAGGTTTGTCCCTTAATCTTTCCATAACCATCATCGAAGGCGAAACCGTATTCTCCCAGCGTTCTCTTGAGAGCGGCAAGATCGATCCCCCGGCTGTTTCGGCTGCAGGTCAGTGTCTGTGAACAATAGCGCAGCTCCGGAAAAAGCTCGAAACCCCGGTTGGTGACCCACTCCCGTACATAGTCGGCAAGGTCTGCGTGACGTGCCCAGCGAGCCTCAAGACCCTCAGCGAAGATTCTCTCCAACTGTTTGTCCATGGCAAATATCAGTGATATGCACGGAGTCGACGGGGTATTATTCTTGGTGTCATTGGCGGCAAACTCCATATAGTCGAAGTAATAGCCACGCCCCTCCATCCCGGAAGCCCTCTGCAGCGCCTTTTCGTTAGCGGTAAATACCGTCAGCCCCGGCGGCAGTGCGAAGGCCTTCTGCACCCCGAAAATACAACTGTCTATCCCCAATTCATCAACCGGCACATTCAACGCACTCATTGATGAAACCGTATCGACAATAAACATTACGTCAGGAAATTTTCTCATGACTTCTGCAATTTCCGCCAGAGGCGACATTACACCGGTGGAGGTTTCGTTATGGATCATCGTCATGCTGTCGTATTTACCGGTGGAAAGCGCCTTTTCGACCGCTTCAGGAGTAACCGGCTGACCCCAGTCAAAGCGGATTGCATCGGCCGGTTTGCCGCAGCGCAACGTAACATCATGCCATTTGTCGGAAAAAGCTCCGTTACAAAAGTTAGCACAGCGCGTGCCAACCAGATTGCGGATTGCCCCTTCCATGACACCGAAAGCACTGGATGTGGCTAGGAAAACCCGTTCTTCTGTGTTCAGCACTTTTTTGAGTCCGGCGGTGACTCTGCCATGCAACTCGGCATATTCCTTCATACGATGGCCTATCATCGGCGTACTCATTGCCGTTAAAACAGCAGGGTGCACTTCAACAGGTCCGGGGATGAATAGTTTTTTATGCATGTCTTGCAACTCCGTTTTTGAGGTGGGTATGAGATGAATGAAAGGATAACAAGGCTAACAAATGAAATTTACAAAGTCAACATTCAGTGAAAAAACCAAAAAACAGGGCGACAGTGGTGACTGTCGCCCTGAAGAGAAATACATTTGAAACTGCGGTCAGTGGGTTGATTCCTCTTTCAGGAAGGCTGGAATAAACATGTTGATAAAATAGAACAGCACAAACGGTGTGACGGCAACCGTGAGGGCGCCGAAGAGCCCTTCCTTGAAGGTTTCCCAATTATGCGGGATTATCGGCAGGTGATAATCCATGAAACCTGCAAAACTTAAGGAAAACGCCTGACCGCCGATAACGACGTTGTAACGCATCATGAAGACACCGAACAGGACCAGAACGGTAGCTACCGTTGTGCGTCGTACCGTTCGCCCCGGCAGTATCATCATAACAAAAGGAAGCACGTTGCCGATTGCATACTGCAGTACGAATATTTTGACGAAGTCTCGCTCCATAATAACTTCACGCAAAATATCCCAGGATTTGACCTGAGTGTAGCCGCGGAAGATCAGATCCAGAATTTCGAGGGTCATGGCGGCTATCATGAAATAGAGCAGGTAGTTGGACGAAATCATGACTTCCGTGTGTTTGCTCGCTTCAAGCTCATCTGCGTCTGGAGCATTGGCATCTTTGGCCCAACGTGCCATCTTGCTTCTGGCCATGTACTTGCGGATTTCCTGAACGATTACGTAAGTCAGGATACAGAGAGCAACCCCGGAGACAACCGCCGAGCAGATAAATATTACCGGCATCAACGGGGTCATCCAGAGAGCATTCGCCTTGACAGAGCCGAAGATGAAGCCGGCGTAGCCGTGCAGGAAACAGGCAACAGGGATTCCGATCCCGGCCATTATTTTGCAGGCTTTATGATCCTTTTCAATGGCCTCGGGACTAATATCCCATGCTCCCAAGGTAAATGCCTGGAAAACCACCATGCGGAAACTGTCGACCATACCGCGGTTCTGTTTTGCCATCAGCCCCTGAGCCGTTTGAACAAAATATTTGCGGTATACCAGCCATATTTCAGTCGCAACAATCGCGGCGTACGTCAGAAACACGATCCCGAACGCAGAAATCGCCGACGTAAAATGAGGAGTCATCAGAACATTAATACCCCGAAACGGCTGCTGCAGATGCAGCATCAACGGCATCATGGCCACCGGCAATAGTGCGAATGAGAAAACCAGTGAAAACCGGGCGATCTCTTTCAATTTTTCAACGCCGAATACGTGATAGAGGGAGGAGAGTACAAAAGCCCCTGCCACGAGTCCGGTCATAAGTGGGTACATGACGATCTGTATCGACCAGTAGATGTATTCATTCGGCAGAGTGAACAACTCCTTGACCGTCCATGCTTCCCCGTGAACTTCCATAGCGTGTTGCGCGATTTGTCCGACCATGGCTAACGCACCTCCTGGGCAAGCCCTATGTAGAAGGCCTGAGGCTTTGTTCCGAATTCGTCTTTAAGTACCCCGACACGCTCATTCATGATGATTTTGGTAATGGGATCGTTTTTATCGTGAATATTACCCATCTTACGGGCGCCGAAGGGGCAGGCGTTGACACATGCCGAGTCCAGCCCTTTACTGAGGCGATGATAGCAGAAGGTGCACTTGTCAGCGACATTATACACCGGGTGGAAAAAACGGGCGCCGTACGGGCACGCCATAATGCAATAACCGCATCCGATACACCACGTCCGGTCAACCAGAACGACTCCATCATCCGTTTTATACGTAGCCCCGACCGGGCAGACCTGCGTACAGGCGGGGGACGAGCAGTGATTGCAGAGCTTGGGGACAAAGAACGCCTTACCCACATTTTCCTTATCAATTTCCTTGAACTCACCCCGGCCAAGATCGATGCGGGATTCAGTGTACCCGTAAAGTGCACCATCAGGGCTGTCTACGTACCGCTTGTCATCTTTCGTGTATACGTATCTCTCCACCCAGGTCCGGGTGACATGAGCGTCAAAGGGAATATCATTCTCGGTCTTGCACGCTTTTACGCAAAATCCGCAACCGACGCACTTGTTGGTATCAACCAGGAACGCCCACTGGATATCGGGATTGTCAGCGAACACCTTTTTGGGGTCGATCAGCGTCAGGGCCGAAACGGGCACTGATGCACCGACAACGACCAGAATACATTTCTGCAGAAATTCTCGCCTCTCCATTATTTCATTCCCTCCAGACTGGGATTATGCGGATTGTGACATTTGACGCACTCTAAACCGGTGTTGTGGGTCTTGGGGTTGATGCCGGGTATACGGTGCCGCTCACTTGTCGTATAGGGGAGATCAGTGTGACAGCGGAGGCAAAGCCCACGGCTGCGGTCGATCGTCAGCTTCTCGGGGTTTTCAGGGTGGTTCATGGCCGGCCCGTGACAGTCTTCACAGGGGATTATACCGTGAAGCTTCTCCGAACGGAGCTTGACGATGGCGCCATGACATGCACTACAGTATTCATGCATTCTCTCACGGCCTGAAGTGCCGTATTTCGCCGCTTGATTCTTCCACTCCATCTCGTTCGACTTACGGTGGAAAGAGTACATGAAACCCCTCTTCCCCGAACCGAAGTCGTTCGGAACATAGAAGAAGCGAAAGACCAGTAACGCAACGACAAATGCAATGACCACGTACAGTGGTCGCCAGACATGACTTTTCACTCTCTCTCCCTCTTGCCATAACAAAATTGGCTGCTGAAATTACCTAAAAAGAACCCTGCCGGTAAAGCACGGCCGAAAATAGAACGATATTTGTATCCATGTCAACAACTAATTCAGCATTTGAAGCGAAACTATTCCATTATTTCAATGATGGCGGGGCGATTCAGTGCGACAGAATAAAACGTTCATACTGTTACACAGCAGTTTCGGAATCGGGGCCAATCAACTCCGGCCTCTGCTCCGGGTGCTGCTGTACCAGGAACAGCTGATCGCCAATGAAGGAGGTGACACCATCGTCGGCGACATGGAAATCCCCGTTCATGATCGGTATGGCAACTCGCAGCAGCATGGTGAAAACAAACAGACCGGTGGCCCAGATACCCATTGAGAGGAGCAGTTCGATTCCAGATGGCGCGTACTCATAAATTTCGTGCAATACATCAGGAATAAAACCGGGTATTACCAATCCCATTCCCTTCTCGATATACACACCGATGAAAACAAGAATGCACCCCATTATCAGGGTAACATTATTCCTGCGTGTTGCCGGGTTCAGGAAGAGAATAAAAGCGGTGACATTAAAGATCATCGCCGTCCAGATCCAGGGGACCAGAGCTGAATGGCCGTGCAGCCCCTGGAAAAGATACTGAAAGGAGTCCAAATGGACTGTATCGGTATAATATTCCTTGAATAGTTCTGATCCGAGCAGGAGCAGATTTATGAACATGGCGTACGCAATTATTTCTGCGATCTTCTGTATGGCCTCGTCTTCGATTTTGAATTTTGTGTATTTCCGTATCAGGAAAAAAATAATTATCATGAAAGCCGGCCCGGAACAAAAAGCCGAGGCAAGAAAACGAGGAACGAGGATTGAGGAATTCCAGAAGGGCCGTGCCCCGAGACCGTTGTAGAGGAAAGCGGTCACGGTGTGGATCGATATTGCCGAAGGAATCGAAAGTAAAAGAAGCGGGGTGGTGAACTTTTTGTTTGGTTCCCGTTTGTAGTAACGGTTGTAAAGAATATAAACCGACACCGTAAGATTTATGATCAAATAAGTATTGAGCACCACCACGTCCCATGCCAGAAGCGACTGGGGGAAGTTGAGAAGACCGACCTTGGGAATCAGGTGCCAGAAGCGCTCAGGGTGTCCGATATCCACCGTAACAAACATCAGGCACATGACAATTGCCGATACGGCCAGCAATTCACCCAGAACAGCGATCTCTTTGATCGGCTTCCAGTGGTAGACATAGGCCGGAATAACGAGTAACACCGCCGCCGCCGCAACACCGACAAGAAATGTGAAGTTGGAGATGTAAAAGCCCCAGGAGACCTGATCCCTCATGTTTGTTACGATGAGTCCTTCATTCAGCTGCTGCACGTACGCATATGCACCGATTGCCATCAACCCCAAGAGGAAAATAACCCAGCAGTAGTAGGCCTTGCTCCCCTTGGAAATCAGCACCATCGTGCCCATATAAAAGTGCCAGATGTTTTTCATGGTTGCTCCCTGACGACGAATTAGGTTGCGTAGAAATAGTAGAACTTGGGCTGCGTGTTCAGATCTTCCTTGAAGATGAAGACACGTTTGTTCTCTATCAGGTAGCGGATCTCACTTTCGGGGTCGAGAAGATTGCCGAACTTGCGGGCTCCGACCGGGCAGATCTCCTCGCAGGCAGGGTAACGGCCCGGCTGCTCACGAGTCCGCTGAACACAGAACGTACATTTTTCTACAACCCCTTTCGGACGGGGGCGATTGCCGAGATAATGAGTGTTGGGATTGATCTCAGCAGAAGGGATTGACGGTTTGGCCCAGTTAAAGTGCCGAGCACCGTAGGGGCAGGCGGCCATGCAGTATCGGCAACCGATGCACCAGTTATAATCGACAACGACAATCCCATCGTTTTCCTTCCAGGTCGCTTGAACCGGACAGACCTTGGTGCAGGGTGGATTTTCGCACTGCTGGCACTGAACTGGCATGTAGAAGTGCCCTTTTTCGGGGACTGTAGCCGGATTATAGTAATGCTCGGCTTGTGACAGGTCGACACCCTTTTCCTTGTTCAACTGTATGACCCGGATCCACTGAATTTGAGGGGTGCGCGACTGGTTATTTTCTTTAACACAGGCATAGACGCAACGGCGACACCCGATACAACGGGAGAGATCAAGACCGTACCCGTAGCGGACACCTTCAATCGGCGGAGTTGTCTTGACGGTGACCTGCTTGCCGTACTGTTTACTGTAATCCTTTTCCAGGCGAGAGATTACCCCCTTGAGCTCGTCTTTTGAGAGTTCACGAAAATGTTTCTGGAAAAATTCCTCCCAGACGGATGCAGAGGCATCTCTGCCTGGCATGGCAAGAAGGCCGATACCCGCCGCCAGGCCTTTCAACACTTTGCGACGGGACTTATGCAGAACGTGATCATCACATTGTTTTGTATCTGACATGAATCGTGCTCCCCGGTGTACGAAATATTTCTTCCTGTTTCAGTGGCCGGCTTTTCCCGGCCGGTCGGGCGGCGGAAGGGGTTTCAGCGCTTTAAACTTCGGATCGTGCGGATTATGGCAGTGGACACAGAGCAGATACTGTTTGTCACCGTTCCAGAAACCGGTCCTCTTGCCGTGAACCCCCACCTTCCAGTCGCGAAACTTGTCACCATGGCATTGACCGCACAACCGGTACGACGCTTCGAAATCAATCAGTTCACCGGATACCAGCCGAAGCTTGTCCCGATTCACAAGGTTGTGACAATCCGTACACCAGCGCTGTCCTTCGGCATGATGAAGCACTATTTCAGTATGATATTCGGTAAGTACCCTGCGCTGAGGGTTGGGCTTCATATAGGAATGACACTGGGAACAGGGAAATATGCCTTCTGTAAAGGGCGGTCGGGGAACTGCAAAAATTTTATCTTTCGGACGATTTTTTATGTCGTAAACAGCTTGCGGTTGCTGTTCTGCCGCGGACATCTCCGTAACTGTCAGTTTCCCCGAACGGTCAAACTCTTTTACCCTGATGGCATGCACCAGCTCCGCGGTCAGAAACACAACTGAAACCATGGCGAATAAAACTAACTTGGGACGAGCAAAACAAAGTATTTTCATCTCAACCTCAATGTTGTCTAACAGGGCATAGTTTACCGGATATATCGTCTTTTGTATTTCAGTGATATGAAAGTCAAGACCTTTTGTCAATACAAAAACATTTTTAAATAACACGGTTTGTCAAGGGGCGTTATGGCTGTAAATATCTATCGTGCAAGGGACTTGAATACTGCTAAAGTCAGGTGGATGTTCATCTGCATCGGTTGATTATTATTGCAAATAACCTTATAGGGAGTATATCTGACCATAATTGAAATGCTTGCAGGGTATTTCCGCAACGGATAAAGACGTGATTTGCCCGGATATCCGGTTTTCACCCGGAGAGGGCGAGTCCGACTCGGTCTGGGAACCGGATATCAAGACTGTAACAGAATTGAATGCCTTGCATGAAATAAAGGAGGGTTTGTATGAGCCGGATTACGACAGGTGTGGTTGCGGTGGTCGCTGTTCTTTTTGCGGGCTCTGTCCAGGCGATCCAACCCGGAAAAACCGTAACGTGGGACACTCCCATGGGCAAAGTTGTCTTCAATGGGAAAAATCATGCTGATGCAAAAGTTAAATGCCTGGACTGCCATTCCAAGATCTTTAAAATGAAGAAGGGGTCATCCAAGTTTAAAATGGCTGATATAAATGCGGGAAAATTTTGCGGGAAATGTCATAATGGCACGCGGGCATTTGCTTCAAACGACAAGGACAATTGCGAAATCTGTCACAAAAAAAAGTGACCTCCTCTCTGAACGGGTCAGAATGTATTAAGCAGTACCCGGTAAGTAGAGTTTACACAATACCATCACATTAATTCCCGAGGGTACCACTAAAGACGGCGTTTCCCTTTTTTAGCAAGATCCTCCGCGCAAACGCCATCAACGCAGGTAGTGTTTGCACAGTACCGATGAATAACACTCTCCTTAAAACCGCAATCTCAATTCACAGTATTATCAATTTACAATTGACGATTTCCATATCGATATGTATAGTTCACCACTTGTATACGTTGTTTATTTTACACAGAGGAGTCGGGGCAATGCGAAAATTACTGGTACTTACATCCCTCGTGCTTTTACTTCTGACTGCTGCCATCTGCGGGGCGGCCGAGTACAAGGATGTCACCTTTACATTTAAAAATGCCGGGCCGGTCGTCTTCAGCCATGAATTCCATCTGAAAAAGTACTTTAATAACTGTAAAATCTGCCACAATGCGATTTACAACCTGAAAAACAAAAAACGCTTCACTATGGCTGAAATGGAGAAGACTAAATCCTGCGGTGGATGCCATAGTGGTGTCAAGGCATTCAGCGTCGCCAGCGAGCAGGACTGTTCCCGCTGTCACAGCGGCAAACCGAGGGATGTTACATTCGCGGTAAGAGGTGTTGCCAATGCCGTATTCAGCCACTCCACCCACATAGCCAAAACCGGCGGCGCCTGCAAAGGGTGTCACAACGGCATTGTTATAACCGGCAAGGAAAAAACGGTGACCATGGCAGAAATGGAAAAAGGGCGGACCTGCGGCGCATGCCACAATGGAAAACGCGCCTTTGACGTTTCTGCCAACTGTGACCGCTGCCACAAGGGGCTTAAACCTAAAGAGGTAACTTTCAACCTGAAAGGGGTGGCCGCTGCCACTTTCAGCCATGAATTCCATACCCAGGCATTCAGCTGCAAAGAGTGCCACACCAAAACATTTCCGTACAAAGCCGTTGTCGGCAAAGCGACCATGGATGATATGGGTAAAGGGAAGTCCTGTGGAATCTGTCACAACGGTAAGGATGCTTTTGCTTCATCAGGTGATTGTGGAAAATGCCATAAGGGGTTGAAGCCTCCGATCGTCAAATTCAAGACTGATGGCGGTGAGGCAACTTTCAGTCACGAATTTCATCTGCAAAACTACAAATGTTCCGATTGCCACACCAAGATATTTCCATTCAAGGCCGGAGCTTTAAAAGCAACAATGAGCGACATGGAGTCCGGCAAATCGTGCGGCGCATGCCACAACAAGGGCAAGGATGCCTTCCCGGTACAGGATGATTGTGGCAAGTGCCACAAAATGTAGATGTGACAAAAAACAGTCTTCGTTTAAAAGTCAGTCAGGGGCGGAGGGCATCTGCTTTCGCCCCTGACTGACTTTTAAGCGCAGCAAGAGCAATCTGGACTTTTCGCCGGATACAGGCATCAGGACCGCATATGAAAATAATGTCACTCATAATTCTGGTACTGCTCTTGCTCCAGCCGTTTGCATGTTTTGCCCATCCGTGTGATTCATTTCAAGACATCCCTCATTCCGCTGATACTTCAGGCCAATCGGGAAGCCATACTCCCGGCCATGATGATGACGGATGTGACTCGACAGTATGCTGTGCTGAATATGTACATCTTGACTCCGGAATCACGATCATCTATGCGCCGCTTGTTTCCGTAAACAATCTGCCCGTGCCGTATCAAAAGCTGCCGCCGGTGGTCATCCCAATATTTATCCCCCCGCAAAATCTCGCCTGAACGAACTCCGAGACTCTACACCCGTAACAATCCAGACAAAGCAGTTTCCAAGTAAAATAGCATTTCGAATGATTTTAGAAAAAATGTACGGTGCATATGCGCCCTGTAACTTTTTTTGTGCAGGCAGTTGTACTTTTCCGTCTAGCTGGTAGCATTAGACAGACGGTCTACATAATAACACTGAATTAAGGCGCCAGACCGGTGAGTAGTGCGGCATCTGTGTATTATTTCGCAGATTTCATCTCTCCGGTACAGGCGGGAACATGGAACAATATCTGTAAAGTAGCATTACTTACTGCACACCTGTGCAGACACCCAGAATAAAGGAGAACTCGCATGAAAAAAATGATCATCGTTGTACTGTCCGTAACCGTTTTTGCTGGATCTGCGTTTGCCGCTGACGTAATGGAGATGAAAAAGGGAGTTACCTTCAAACATAAGGCACATGCCGAGGCGCTTAAAGATTGCACAAAGTGCCATGAAAAAGCCGAAGGAGGTAAAATTGAGGGTTTCGGAAAGGATTTTGCCCACAAGAAGTGCAAAGAGTGCCATAGCGAAATGAAGAAGGGCCCCACAAACTGTAAAGGGTGTCATCCCAAGTAGCGGCTGTCCCGGCAGTACTTAAAACCAGGGAGAGGCCTTGCTGGTAACTTTCAGCTGGTAACAGAAAAAACCGGGGTGACAGACAGTACCTGTCACCCTTTTTTTTGCACACGGTTGTGCTTTTTCATTTAACTGGTAGCATTGATTGGATGTGACCACAAAGTCACTGAAATGCAGGTGTCGGAATAAATTTGCAGGGGGTATTAAGAATGTATTATCGCATCATCGTAGTGTTGTTTCTGTTATTGCTGACGTCTGCACCTGTACGCGCCGAACAGGGGATGGCCATCGATCCGGCCACCTGTCTGGGATGTCACAGCGATAAAATTTCCATTCGATCCTTCGCTGCCTCCGTTCACGGCAAAAACGCCTGCACCAGTTGCCATGTGGATATTACCGATCTCTCCAAACATATGAAAAAGGAGATCAACGTCCAGAAGGTTCAGTGCGAGCGGTGTCACAAAAAGCAGAACTCCGAGCACTATGCCAGCGTACATGCTGAAAAAGGCGTGACGTGTGCTCAATGCCACACCGATATTCATACCCATAATTACTGGAAAAACGACAAGCGTATCGCAGTTGCCAAATGCATCCAGTGCCATGACCAGAAAGCCGTTTACCAGTTGTCGGTTCATGGCAAAGCCGTCGCGGCGGGCAACATGGATTCGGCTGCCTGCCATGACTGCCACAATCTCCACGCCATCGAAAAGCTGGCAGGCGCAAAAGATCATAAAGGGCGGGAATTCCACACCAAGGTCTGTATGAAGTGCCATAGCGATGAGAAGATGATGGCACGTAACAAGGTTACCAATGTAGCGGTCAAATCATATATGGAGAGCTACCACGGCAAAAATTACCGCCTCGGCTTCCCTGACAAAGTCGCCGGATGTGCCGATTGCCATACCGCTCACTCGGTATTGCCCAAATCAGATCCGCAATCGAGCGTCAATCCGGTCAATATGGTCAAGCAATGTGCTGCGTGCCATCCAAACGCAACGCCGCTCTTTGCCAAGTTTTATTCACATGGCGAGATGACAGACCGGCATAAATATCCGATCCTGTATTATACCTTTATCGCCATGACGGGACTGCTGCTTTCCACGTTTGCTGTTTTCTGGGTTCACACGCTGCTGTGGATGTTCCGCGGCTTCGTTGAAAACCGGGAAAAGGCCGACAAACTGGCAGCAGGCACTCATCATCATGTTCATGTTACCGGTGCAGGTACGCATGTTCATGTCATTCCCGATGCGCACAAGCAGTATCGTCGTTTCAATCGCCTGCACATCTTCCTGCATATCCTGGTCATCACCAGCTTCCTGCTCCTTTCGTTGACCGGTCTACCGCTCAAATTCAGCGGGCAGCAGTGGGCAAACTTCATGATGCAGTTCTATGGCGGCTCAGCAAATGCAGCGCTGCTGCATCGCATTGGCGCCGCAATAACATTTGTCTATTTCGGTTCTGCTATTGTGATGAGCATAAACTTCCTTTTCATCAGAAAAGATATCAAAGGGAATCCGCTGCAGCGTCTGTTCGGGCCGGATTCACTCTGCTTCAATCTGCGCGATATCAAGGATGTGTTCTTCATGGTCAGATGGTTCTTCTTCAAGGGGCCGAAGCCGACTTTCGAGCGTTGGACCTACTGGGAGAAATTCGACTTTGTGGCCGTCTTCTGGGGGATGTTCGCAATCGGCGGGTCAGGCCTGATGCTCTGGTTCCCTGAATTTTTCGGGATGTTCCTGCCGGGATGGGCGTTCAATGTTGCCACTATCGTCCATTCAGACGAGGCACTTCTGGCAACCGGCTTCATCTTCACTGTTCACTTTTTTAACACCCATGGGAGACCGGAAAAGTTCCCGATGGACTTTGTCATCTTCAACGGACAGATCGGCAAGGAAGAGATGATTGAGGAGCGTGGTGACCAGTGGAAGCGCTACGAGGAGCAGGGAATCACCGAGCAGTTTGCCTGTAAGAAGACCAGTGGCGTACTGTACGACTTCCTTTTAAAAGGGTTCGGTTTTACCGCAGTTTTGATCGGACTCGGGTTGATGGTGCTCATGGTTCTTGCATTCCTCAGTGGAGGTGGTCACTGATACTATCGCATTGAATTAAAAAGGGGGGGCATGAGCCCCCCCTTTTTTTGTCATGCGCTTACCGTGCGTTTTATTGGTCCCGTTGTCTCTAAATATATACAGCCGATTATCGGACTCATCACTTTCTATTATATTTGTTCTGCTGACTGCTTCTGCCATTTCCCCAACGCAATAGATTCTACTGCAGCTGCCAAACCAAATGAAAAAACACTGAACACCAGTGGCAGACCGTGAGTCCCCATGAGGTCAGACATAAAAACCTTTATGCCGCCGATTACCATGACGAGTATGGCCACATTGCGAATCTCCTTGTTCTTTTTCAGAAATGCAAACAGGATCAAACCAATTGCCGATCCGTTTATCAGGACCGATTGAGCACACACGAATGCATCGCGAAGCATCAATGTCGGCAGTAGAGAGATAATCTGGAACAGCGCGATACGCATCATGTAGAAGCCGCATATGAGCCCGGCAAGAAGCAGCATGGCAGCGCTCCGATCATGCGCATCAAAACGACCAAAGAAAGAATATTCCTCGGTGGGCGGCCACCTACGGCACCATTGGTAATGGTACAGGATTATACAGGTCAAGAGGCCGGAAGGGAGTATATTGACAACATCCATTGCAGCAGGACCGATCCCCTTAAACGCAACAACCATAGCCCCACAGCAGTAAAACTGGAACAGGTAGGTTGTCACTCTGATCGTGCCGCTACCCCACACCCGCGACATAACAGCCATGAAAATTGCAACCAGAGAAAGAACCGGCAATGAAAGTCCCAGTTTTCCGGTGGCGACCGGCAACGCCAGTGCAAGCAGGACACCACTGGCAAACGTGTACGCCGATGCACCGGGAGCCCCCTCTCCTCTGCGCTTAGCCAGCCAGAAACTGAGCCCGAGATGGCTGAACGCAGCAAGGATGCCGATTCCCCCCAGCATGACAGTACTACCGCCCCCCGTCGCTTTTGACACGTAGACCATCAATGAAAAAGCCCACAGTACGTTGATTGTGGGAAGTGCCATATCAAAAAGGGAAACTCTTTCCGCACTGTTTCGGAGAACTCCGAGTAGGGCTAGAATCAGATAGGTGACAGCGAAAAGAGCAATAACAGAGAGAAACCAGGAAAATGCCAATTCAGGCGGAATTGTTTTGCCCTTACGCAGAGCAGTGACAATCTGGACTCCCCACAACTGCAGCATGATCATTGTGACAAGAAGCGCCGACCAGCGCAGCCAAGAACATCGTTTCAGCTGTGCGGCAAAATATCCGAGCAGGTTGGCGGTGAAAAGCACCAGAGAGAGATAGAGAAAGGACGGATGTGGATAATCGATTGCCGCACCCGCAAAGGTCATGCTGAGGATACCGACCGAAATAGGAGTAAAAGCATTGAACCTGCGACTGATCAGCGCCATGCCGATGCCGGTTGCCATAAGCGTCAGATATGCCGGCACAAGCGGAAGTGAATTGAAGTGGGAATGCGTCTCGACAACGATTGTCGACATCAGTATCGCTCCACTGGAGGCAAAGATCGGAGCAAGAGGACTCTGTTTGCCGTACCGGTGCCAGCCGACGACCATCAGGACAGCAGCATAGCCCATGCCGACTCCCGAGCCGATAAGTGTATCGATCACACCGCTATCGGTTATAGTGCGAAGAATCAGGGCCACGACAAGCAGGAAACAAAGCGTGGCGAGGCGAGGCAACAGAGATGTCCGGCTGGCCCAGTTAAGTACCTCTTCTGAAACATCCGCGAGGCCCTCAGGCGGTGCGGCCTTTTCATACGCCGGAGCAGCAATTGTCCCGGGATGGGGCGAGCCGGCGACCTCACCATCACCAAGACGCGCGGCCAGTCGCTCCATCTGCTTTTCCATTGCCTGCAGTCGGGCCGTAAGCTCTTTTTCACGCTCTCCAGCAGTTGTTTCCGGCTCTGTCATTCTCTACCTCCTGTCGCACCTGTTTACAGAAAATATAACAGTGTTTAAAATAGTTGTGTCTGCAGGTTTTGTCAATACGTAGATTGCCAGTGTAACGGTCGACAGAACAAAATATGGTCAGTAACCACTATCGGATCAAGGACGGTATTTGCGGCGGAAATTCATTTTAAGTTGCATTATTATTGACTTCATGATACGAAGTATTCTTTTTTTATCGTTAGGCAGTGAATCTTTCATAGAAGATGAAAAGTAAGCTGTTTCAGCAGAACATGCCCAGTAACCGAGGAGAAATTGAATGGAACCCGTAAAAAAAATAAGTGCTGAAAAATATTACATGAATATCATCAGTTTACTGGGAATGCTCATCTCTGCAATCTCAGCAGTGGTGATTGTGCTATTCCTTGCGTTGCAGGCTTTCAGGGGGTTCGAGAACCCGTACCTGGAAATTGTGACGTATTTTATATTGCCCATGGGAATATTATCCGGCGGTGTTATGACCTACTTCGGTGCATGGCGCACACGAAGCAAGCATCGCAGGAATCCCGATGTCGACCTTCCACCTCTGCCGCGGCTTGACTTCAATGATCCGAGTAAACTTCGTCTCGCTGGTTTCTTTGCCCTGGTGACAGTCGTATTTTTTGCCGTTATCGGAGTTGCAACAATCAAAGGATTTGAATTTACCGAATCAACAGTATTCTGTGGCGAAGTCTGCCATATCCCAATGGAGCCGGAGCATACCGCCTGGGAGAACTCACCTCACGCACGGGTTCGATGTGTTGAGTGTCATGTCGGCTCCGGTCTTGATTATTACGTCAAAGCCAAGATCAACGGGACCAGGCAGCTCTATTCGATACTGACCGGCACCTATCCGACACCTATCCCCACTCCGGTACACAACCTGCGACCTGCCCGAGGTACCTGTGAGCGATGCCACTGGCCTGAGAAATTCATCTCCGCACGCCATAAGTACATTTCTCACAACGCTCCCAACGAGGAAAATACCCGTCGTGACATGCAGCTGCTGATTAAAATCGGCGGCACACCCGGGGCACCTAACAGTTCCGGCATCCACTGGCACATAGGCAAAGAGGTATCCTATGTGGCCTCCGACGAAAAAAGGATGGTCATCCCATACATCTCGGTCAAGAATAGTGACGGCACACTGGATGAATACGTCACTTCAGACAAGCCGTTAACCAAAGAAGAGCTTGCAAAAAGCGAGAAGCGCGTCATGGACTGTATTGATTGTCACAACAGACCGGCGCACTCATACAATCCTCCTAGCGATGAGCTGGACCACGCATTTACTGCCGGCAAGCTTGATCCGTCTCTTCCGTACGTAAAAAAACTCGCCGGTGAACTATTGGGAAAACCGTACCAGAATAACGACGAAGCAATGGTTGCGATTAATAAGGGGGTTCATGAATATTATGAAAAGAATTACCCCGCTCTGGTTAAATCAAAATCAGTTTCGATCAAACAGGCTTTCGAAGAGATCCAGCGAATCTACTCCAGAAATTATTTCCCCCAGATGAAAGTCGTCTGGAGTGCGTACCCGTCTCACATGGGGCACTTCTACTTCCCCGGCTGTTTCCGCTGCCACGACGGAAAGCACAAGAATGCTGCCGGCAAGGTCATCTCCAAGGATTGCAACCTGTGTCACACCGTTCTTAGCCAGACACAGGAAAATATCCCCAAAGGCACCCAGGTCAAAAACTTTGTACACCCTGTTGATATCGGTGACGAACTGATGAAGACCAATTGTAATGAATGTCACGCTCCGAGCGGCCACGATGTAACCGGTGGAGAAGGCGATAAAAAACTTCAGTGAAAAACTGACATTCAGTCTGTTGATTACCAGAAAAGGCCCGATCATCTCTGATCGGGCCTTTTCTGTTCGTAACGAATCCGGAAGGTTTCTATAATTCCACGTAATCGCCAATGTCCGTGTCGACGTCGCACTCCGCTTCCTCTTCCATCCCTGCCTCTGCTGAACCGGCAGTTTCCTCTTTTAGATGGCGGATAAATTGATCATTATCACGAATAGTTCGTTGCACGTCAGCCAGAAGTTTTTCCAGTTCATCAGGTTCTGTATCGCCAAAGGTCATAGTCAGAGTCCAAGTGTGTCCAGATACCGTTCGGCATCCTTGGCAGCCATGCAGCCGCTGCCTGCCGAAGTAATTGCCTGACGATAGGTAAAGTCCTGTACATCCCCTGCTGCAAAGACCCCCTTGACATTGGTGGCGGTCAGATTCCCCTCGAAACCGCCGCATTTTGTTCTGATATACCCGTCCAGCATTTCCAGCTGTCCATCAAAAACAGTCGTGTTCGGCGAATGGCCAATTGCGATGAATACCCCGTGAAGGGCCAGTTCCTTAGTGGAACCGCTCCGGTGTCGAATACGCATCCCGGTCACGCCGCCGGCATCACCCAAAACCTCGTCGAGCTGGTGATTCCATTCTATCGTAACATTCCCCCCCTTGGTCTTCTCGATAAGGCGGTCAGTCAGCACTTTTTCTGCACGGAATTCTTCCCGGCGGTGAACAACGGTTACGTGCCGTGCAATATTTGAAAGATAGAGTGCCTCCTCAACGGCAGTACTCCCACCGCCGATCACAGCAACATCTTTACCGCGGTAGAAGAATCCGTCGCAGGTGGCACAGGCTGATACACCCTTCCCTTTAAAAGCGGTTTCGGAGGGGAGCCCGAGATATTTGGCAGATGCACCGGTTGCAATGATCAAGGCGTCACAGCTGTAACTGGCTGAATCTCCCTGCAGCAGGAATGGCCGCTTCCTCAGGTCCGCACGGATGACATGGTCGTAAATCATCTGTGTGTTGAAGCGTTCGGCATGCAGTCGCATCCGCTCCATCAGTTCCGGCCCCTCAACTCCCGCATGGTCCCCCGGCCAGTTATCGACTTCGGTGGTCGTAGTCAACTGTCCGCCCGGCTGCAATCCTGTGATAAGTGCCGGATTAAGATTTGCGCGTGCAGCGTAGACAGCCGCGGTATAGCCGGCCGGGCCGGCACCAAGTATAATGAGTCGGTGATGAATCGGATCCATGTTTCCTCCTGAAAAAGTGTTGAAGAACTTTAGCAGTAATCCGATCACTTGCCAAGTATGTTTGACCGGTGCCGCACCATCTGCTAGTATCTCGATTTATTTTTATAGGGAGTACACCATACCATGCGGCTTAACGATCTGATTTCAGACGCACATGATCGCCTCAAAAAGCGCGTCCGGCACAGTGAACTGATATATTCGCATTTTTATAGCGAGCAGTTGGGATTGCCGCTGTATTTCAAGTGTGAAAACCTGCAGCGAACCGGCTCTTTCAAGATACGGGGAGCACTCAACTTCATGACCTCCCAACCTCGTGAAAATTTGAAATATGGCGTCATAACCGCATCAGCCGGCAACCATGCCCAGGGAGTGGCCTTTTCAGCTGATCTGCTCAGCGTCGCCGCAACCGTATATATGCCGGAAATAACTCCGCCTCAGAAAGTCCAGGCCACACGGGACTACGGTGCCGAGGTTGTGCTGACCGGCCGTAATTTTGATGAAGCCTGTGCAGCGGCCATAACTGCCCAGCAGAATAGCGGAGCACTTTTCGTGCATCCATTTGATGATGAACTGGTCATGGCGGGACAAGGGACCATTGCTCTGGAGGTACTGGAGGATCTTCCGGATCTCCGAAACATTATCATACCGGTCGGTGGCGGAGGCCTGATAGCCGGAATGGCTGCGGCACTGCGCGAACGTGCTCCCCACGTCCGTATTATCGGGGTTGAATCGAGCGCAGCTCCCTCAATGTCGGCTTCCTTTACGGCCGGGAGGCCGACCGAACAGCCGGTGCTGGTCACACTGGCAGACGGCATCGCCGTCAAACTGCCCGGATCAAGAACCGTTCCGGTAATCTGCCAGCTTGTCGATGAAATTATCCAGGTACAAGAGGAAGATATCGCGCTGGCCATTGTCTCGCTGCTGGAGAAGACTAAAATGCTGGTCGAAGGCGCTGGAGCGGTCACACTGGCGGCGGTCTTGAATCACCGGATTCCGGATCTTGAGGGGAAAACCGTTTGCCTGCTCTCCGGAGGAAATATTGACGTAAAGACCATTTCACAGGTAGTTGAGCGGGGCCTTATTGCCGGAGGTCGTTACCTAAAGCTGGTCGTCGAGCTTGACGACCACCCCGGCGCGCTGGCGACTCTTGCTGATAATATTGCGGCAACCCGTGCCAATATTTTTCATATTACCCATGACCGCCGCTCGAAATCGCTTGCCATCGGCAGGACTGATGTCTCTCTGGAGTTGGAGACCCGCGGCTACGAGCATATCAGGGAAATAGTCAGTTATCTGGAAGGAAGGGGCTATAGTCTGGTGGTTGTGTAAAGATTTATCAGGGGAGCGAGCATGCATACAGATACTTTTGTTCTGGGAATAGATATCGGTGGAACGACCACTTCATTCGGATTTGTTGATCGCCAAGGCAACCTGATATGTGAAGCGACTCTGGACACACTGGCCGATCAGTCTGCATATTCTCTGATATCACGCCTTTACGACGCTACCGAGAAACTACTAAAATCTCTTCCGCTTCAAACAACAATATCAGGAATCGGCATCGGAGCGCCCAATGCCAATTATATTCGGGGAACGGTAGAAAATCCGGTCAATCTGAACTGGGGAGCGGAGGTCAATCTGACAGAGCTGGTCAGGCAGCGGTACGATCTACCGACTGCAATAACCAATGATGCCAACGCTGCAGCAATCGGGGAACTGCTGTTCGGCGGCGCACGCGGAATGAAGCATGCCATCGTCATCACTCTGGGAACCGGCCTGGGGAGCGGCATTATCACTGATGGAGCAGTATTGTACGGTGCTGACGGGTTTGCCGGCGAACTTGGCCACACGACCGTTTATCCTGCAGGAAGGTACTGCGCCTGCGGGAAGCGGGGGTGCCTGGAAACCTACGTTTCTGCCACCGGGCTCTGCAGAACTGTTACCGATCTGCTGGCGCAACGGTGTGGTCCGAGCAGCTTGCGACACGTGAGCTTCGACAAACTGACCTCAAAACAGGTCTATGAGGCGGCCTGCGAAGGGGACCCCATAGCGCTGGAGGCATTTGATTTCATGGCCAGAGTTTTCGGAATGAAACTGGCAGACGCTGTAGCCCACACCGGTCCCGAGGCGATCTTTCTCTCCGGCGGTCTTGCAGCTGCGGGAGATCTTTTGATTATTCCGACAAAGCGCTATCTGGAAGAGTTTCTGTTCACCCCGTACAAAGGGAAGGTGAAACTGCTCCGTTCCGATCTGCCGGAGGGGAGCGGTGCAGTTTTAGGGGCGGCGGCACTGGCTTGGCTTGAAGTTGACAAGGCTCCCTTCGACACCACCCAGGAAACAAGCATGTGACGAATGGGACAAACACTATAACGCTACGCCCCCCTGACTTCCACGGTCACGTCATACAGGGTACTCCCCCGTCCGCCATCGGTCAGTCGCTGCGATGTCAGGGCGTTGACTCCGCGATCGCCGGGGATAAACTCCCGCCACCAGACCCCTTCAGTAACGACGGTTCCGACCGGCACCCGCTCCGAAATCCGTAACGTGAAACGAACAGTTCCCCGATCGTTGCATACCATCACCCTCTGTCCATCATCCAGACCGCGCACATCGGCATCAACCCTGCTCATCATCAGCTCCATACAATTCTGATTCAAGCGAAGTCCGTCCTGTTCGTAAAAGCTCGAATTGAGGGCAAACGGAGTAACCGCCGGCTGCAGGTGCAGTGGGTATCCGTCCTGTCCGGCATGAGTCGGAAGCGGACGCGGCAGCGGTTCGACTTCCCGCTCGTTCAGGACCTCAATCTTTCCCGATGCCGTGAGCCACGTTTTTTTTGGCTCCGATGGCGGAGTAAGTATAACCGGTTCACCCTGACGCAACCGTTCAGTAACGGCAGCACTCCTCCAGGGGGTTCCCCCGGTTAACAGCAGATCAATCAGTTCATCTGCCGATAATCCGAAAAAGGGTTCATTCCACTCCATACCTGCCGCCAGCAGGCTGAAAACTTCCCAATTACTTTTAGCTTCACCGACCGGCGGGATAGCAGCACTGCATAGCTGGGCATGATAGCTGCCGTAGCTGCGGTACAGATCAGGATGTTCCAGCGAAGAGGTGGCAGGCAGGACAATATCGGCATATCGTGCGGTGTCTGTCATGAAGCGTTCGTGAACGACCGTGAAGAGTTCTTCCCGCTCAAGCCCCCGGATAACCGCATTCTGGTCGGGAGCGATAACTGCCGGATTGGAGTGGTAGACATACAGCGACATCACCGGCGGATCTGTCAGTTCGGTCAGTGCCGCTCCCAGCTGATTCATGCTGACCAGTCGCGGCACACGCTCCATGAAATCCTCACGCGTTACACTCTGAAGAGGGAAAGCTCCTCCGGTCGAGGTACCGAGGAAAATACCACCTCCCGGTTTTGACCATGCGCCAACGGCTGCGGGAAGACAGCTTATTGTCCGAACGGTCATGGCTCCGTTCCCGTAGCGGGTCAGGCCGCTTCCCAAACGGATAAACGGGGCCTTTGCCCCTGCATACTCCCGTGCCATCCGCTCGATAACAGCGGCCGGCAGACCGCAGACGACCGACATCTCTTCAGGGGGACAGTCCGGCAGAATCTGGGCGGTCAACGCTTCAAAGCCGAGAACATTGGCGGAAAGGAACTCCCGGTCCAACAGCCCCTCACGTTCAATGACATGCAGCATTGCCAACGCCAGAGCGCCATCCCCCCCGGGGCGAACCAGAAATGTTTCATCGGCCGCCTCACAGGTCGGGGTCCGGTATGTGTCTATGGCCCATACTTTTGCCCCGTTTCTCCGGGCCGACTGGGCATCCCGCATCGCATGGATACTGGTGGCTGCAGCATTGATCCCCCACATGATTACCAGATCGCTCCCTTCGACTTCTGCAGGGTCCATAGCAGGCGTATCACCCATCAACCCCTTCCAGCCGGCATCCTTGGCCGGCGAGCAAATTGTCCGTTCCAGCCTCGATGCGCCCAGTCTGTTAAAAAGGGCATGGCCGGCATTGCGCTGCACGAGCCCCATTGTCCCGGCGTAAGAATAAGGGAGAATGGCTTCCGCCCCGTGGCTGGCGATGACTTCCTGCCAGTGGCTGCAGATTGATGAAATCGCCTCCTCCCAGGAGATCGCGTCGAATTCCCCCGCCCCCTTCTTCCCGACCCGTCGCAGCGGTGTCGTCAGCCGCCGGTGAGAGTGAACGGTCTGCTCATAATGATTCATCTTCGGGCAGAGCAGACCGCGCGTAACCGGATGGTCCGGATCTCCACTGACGGAGATGGCGCGGCCGTTTTCCGTAGTCACGAGAAGCCCGCAGGCATCTGGACAGTCATAGGGGCAGACGGAACGGGTTGTTACGTACATGGCGGATATCCTTTTACCAAAATATTGAAAGCGGATTATAGCCGATTTCAAAAAACAATTGCAGATGAAATCGTTTTGGTGCGATAAAAGGTCGAGACTAAAACATGAGGGGTACATAATGACGCACCAATCGGAAATCCTGCATTACGCCGTCTCGGTGGTCGGAAAAGACCGTCCCGGCATCGTGGCCGCCATCACCGAAGGCTTATTCAACCTCGGCTGCAATATAGCCGATTCCAGCTGCACGATGCTGGGTGGTGAATTTGCCATGATCCTGATTGTTTCACTGAAAAAGCCGTTCAGCAAATCACGGCTGATTGACGAGTTGAAGCCGATCTGTGACGGGCTGGGGATGACTCTCGGAGTGCGCACGCTCCATTCCGACGAGGTGGCCCGCCAGGAGCCCGACGGAGAGATCTGCATGATTTCGGTGTATGGAGCCGACCAGCCGGGTATCGTCTATCGCGTCACCAAAGAGCTGGCCTCACGCAGCATAAATATAACCGATCTGAACACCAAGTTAATCGGCACAGAAGAAGAGCCGGTTTATGTGCTGATGCTCGAAATTGCACTGCCGGAGGGTGAGAGCGCCGAAGGGGTGGAGCAGACGCTGGCCGCTCTGAAAAAAGAGCTGAACGTGGAGATCGGCGTACGGGTCATAACACCGGTGGCTTTCTAACGATGCCTATACAACCTATTCTAAAGTATCCCCACCCAGTGTTGAAAAAGCTCTGTCATCGAGTCGAGCAGATCGACCGGAACATCCATACTCTTATTCAGGATCTGATCGATACCATGCATGACGGTCCCGGTTCCGTGGGTGTGGCCGCCTCGCAGATCGGTGTGACACTGCGGGTCTGTGTAGTGGATGTTTCCAGAAATCGTCACGGCAAAGATAACAACCACGGTCTGCTGTGCATGATCAACCCCGAGATTATCAACCGCAGCGGTTCGGCAACCATGCGCGAAGGATGCATGAGTGTGCCGGACTACACCGGCGATGTTGATCGCGCCACCGAGATCACCCTGCAGTTCAGCGAACCCGACGGGACACTGCAGCTGATTGCCGTCAGTGGTTTTGAGGCGGTGGCCGTCCAGCACGAAATGGATCATCTGGACGGCATCCTGTTTCTGGACAGGGTGACCAGCATCAAAACCGGACTTTTCCGGCGGAAGAATTATTAACCCTGAATGCAATATTTCATTACCCACTAAGACACTAAGACCACTAATCAACAGATAAAAACATGCGTTTTCCCATTTACGATATTGGTTCACCTTCAGGCATTCACTGACTTTAAAATATTTTTTCTCCGTGTTCTTGGTGCCTTAGTGGTGATATTTGATTTTACAGATTGATTTTACGGATTTGCGGGGTGAAGAGATGTCGGATCTTTTGACCAAAAAAGAGCAGAAGGAACTGCTGAAGATTGCCAGATGCACGATTGTTGATTATGTCACCGACCGGAAGGTTCCGGCCATTGCCCCGACATCACCGGGGCTGAACCTTCACTCAGGCTGTTTCGTCACGGTCAAACAGAAGGGGGATCTGCGGGGATGTATCGGCAATTTCGTTTCTGAACAACCGCTGTTCCAGTTGGTACAGGAGATGGCTGTCTCGGCCGCTACCCGTGACCCTCGATTTTACCCGATGAAGGCTGCAGACCTGGCCGATTTCACGCTCGATATTTCTGTCCTTTCGCCGTTGGAAAAAGCCGCATCGGTTGAGGAAATTCAAGTCGGAAAACATGGCATATATATTGTCAAAGGGAGTTATCGAGGTGTGCTGCTGCCCCAGGTAGCGACCGAATACGGCTGGAATCGCGACCAGTTCCTGCAGCATACTTGCACCAAGGCAGGCCTGCCTCAGGACGCCTGGCAGGGGGAATGTGAAATTTACATTTTCAGCGCTCAGGTTTTCGGGGAGTAATATACGATATCCCGCTAACCCGCTCGGCAAACACACCATCAAGCGGCGCAGCAACTACAACCTCTCCCCCTCTGGAAAGCTGAAACGTCATCGCAGAGCAGTGCAGCATCATACGCCCGGCGGGCAGACCGCCATAGGTAGCATCACCAAGTATCGGCAGACCGACAGAAGCAAGATGCACCCTGATCTGATGAGTGCGGCCGGTTAGCGGTTTTGCTTCCACCAGCGAAATATCATCGGATGATGACAGCGTGCGAAATTCGGTACTCGATGATTTACCGCCGTCAACGATGCCGTACCGTGCCGAGGCAACCTTGCCGATCGGTGCGTCCACTCTCCACGCCTCCTGGTCAGGCCGGCCACACACCAGCGCCAGATACCGCTTTTCGACCAAACCGTCCTGAAACTGTTTTGAAAGCCAGGCCGCTGCCTGTCTGTTCTTCGGGAAGAGCATCGTTCCGGAGGTGCCACGATCGAGACGATGGACAACCCGGGCCGGTTCACTGTTCCCCTGGGCCTTGAAATATTCTGAAACCCAGTATTCGAGCGTCCCCTTCAACTGATAGGGGGTTCGCTGGCTGTTGATCCCGGCCGGTTTGTTGACGGCGATCAGCTCCGCATCCTCATACAACAGAGCCTCGGGCGGCAGCTGCAGTTCCTGAAACCGCCCCGCCTCCATAATGCCGATTTCGATGACATCATTCGCCTTGACACCCCGTGACGCCACCCGCACCAGAGCGACGTTAACCGTGCAGCCCCCGCGGTCAATGATGCGGCGCGCCTCCGATTTGCTGACCCCTGTGCAGAGCACGGCGATGGCATCATCGAGACGGAGGTTGTGCTGCTCTTTACCAACTGTTTTTCGAAGTATCATGCAGTCGTAGTACCTTTTTTACGAGCCGATTACAAACTAATTCCCGATGGCTAAAGCCCCCTGATTCTGCTAGTCTCTGCCGCTATGAGCGATCACCCCTTCACCATACCGGCACTGCGCGGGCCGGTGCCGTTATCGCATCTGTTTCTGCACAGTTTTGTGCGGGACGGTCAGTGCGTCGTAGATGCAACCTGCGGCAACGGCCATGATACCGTACTATTGGCCCGCCTGGTCGGCGAGAGAGGCCATGTCTGGGGATTTGATGTCCAGAAGGGTGCGCTGGCTGAAACCGGTCAGAGGCTGGCCGAAGCAGAATTGTCAATCAGAGTGACGCTTCTGCACGCGGGACACGAAGAACTGGCCCGGCACGTTTCCGGTCCGGTGCAGGCGGTGCTCTTTAATCTTGGCTACCTCCCCGGCGGCGACCGTACTATTATCACGCGCCCTGAGACAACCGGCACCGCCCTGGAGCAGGCACTATCTCTTCTTGCACCGGGCGGCATTGTCTTGATGACGGTGTATCCCGGTCATGACGGCGGTTCGGAGGAAAAGGCCATCGTCGAGAGCTGGGCAGCTGGCCTCGATCCACGGTCATATCATTCCTGGCGCATGGGACAGGTTAACGTCACCCCGACTGCACCCTATCTGCTGCTCGTCCAGCGTGTACTCTGACATACTGCCAGCCTGCCCCCCCATTTTGTCACCCTTTCATCGCCGGCCTCTGTGCTGATCTCGCTCTGGTGTACGGCGATATATTTTAGTACGAGTAGTCCATCATTTCTCACCTCTCATCTCCAAAAATTTTGATCCTGAGGCCGGTCAAAGCGATGGATGCAGACAGCTAAGACAATTTTCCCGTTCTTCTTCCGGCAGTATGCGGGATAGCTGCAGATCGTCTTTGTCGCGAGAACCGGATGATTCTCCTCAGACTCTTCGTGCTGCCGACATCACCGGAGATTGGTACAAAAAAACATTGACACTCGCCTTGCAAATGAGATAAACGGAATGAACGTTCATTCCTAAATAAAAGGAGCGATGCATGGCAAAGTTGGAAAAACGTGATGAAATCGTTCGAGCGGCACTGGAGTTGATTGCTGAGCACGGTTTTCACGGAGCCCCCATGGCGATGATCGCCGGGCGCGCCGGAGTCGGCGCCGGGACGATCTACCGTTACTTTGAAAACAAGGATGTCATGATTACCGAACTGTTTCGTGAGCTCGAAGAGCGAAGCCACCCGATTATCAAGGAGGGATATGCTTCCGAAAAACCGCATCGAGAGCGTTTTATCCATCTCTGCACCGCCTTGATACATTACTTCATTGAAAACCCGCTTGATTTCCGTTTCATCGAGCAGTTTTTTAATTCTCCCTACGGCGTGGAACATCGCCGGGACAAACTTCTGGGTACCAAAGAGGGGTGTGATGTTTTCAAGGAACTCTTTGAAGACGGGATATCCCGACAGGTACTGAAGGATCTTCCCATTGTCATTCTCTTTGACCTGGCCTTTGGGCCGATTTTATCCGTGGCCCGGGATCACATACTCGGCTTCATCGTGCTGGACGACGTTCTACTCGGTCGAACCGTTGAAGCGTGCTGGGATGCGGTAAAGCGATAACAGTATTTAGCATCATAAGAGAGAACATTCGTTTCGTTGTCATAACTCCAATTCGTCGAGGTATTACATGCTCCAGTCACTCACAAAAAATTCAGTTCTTATTGCGGCGGCACTTCTCGCCGGCCTGTCATTCACCGGCTGCAGCAAGCCGAAGTCGGCTCCTCCTCCAAGCGGTCCCCCAGAAGTCGGAATTATCGTGGTCAAGCCGGAGAAGGTTTCCCTTACTACAGAACTTTCAGGACGGACAGTTCCCCGGATGATTGCCGAGGTACGCCCTCAGGTAAGCGGCATTATCCTGAAACGTCTGTTCACGGAGGGGAGTGATGTTACGGCGGGGCAGGTCCTCTACCAGATTGATGCTGCTGCTTACGAGGCGGCTTTCGCCAGTGCAAAAGCATCTCAGGCTCGGGTGGAAGCTTCGCTTGTGTCGCTCAGGCTCACAGAGGGACGTTACAGCGATCTGGTGAAGATCAAGGCGGTCAGCCAACAGGATTATGATAACGCTTCTGCTGTACTGAATCAGGCTGAAGCTGAACTTGCCTCCGCCAAGGCTGCGGTTGAAACCGCCCGGATCAATGTTGCATACACTAAAGTAAAAGCCCCGATATCAGGCCGTATCGGCAGGTCAAGCGTGACCACCGGGGCACTGGTGACCGCTAACCAACCGGCAGCGCTTGCAACAATCCAACAGCTTGACTCCATGTATGTTGATGTCACTCAATCAATTTCCGACCTGCTCAAGCTGAAGCAGAATCTTGCCAACGGGATTCTGAAAAAGAGCGGTTCGGCACAAGCGCCGGTCAAGCTGCTCCTCGAAGACGGTTCTGCGTATCCGGTGACCGGAATACTTAAGTTCTCGGAGGTAACGGTTGATCAAAGTACCGGATCCGTTACCCTGCGGGCGGTATTTCCGAATCCAAAGCAAACACTGCTGCCCGGCATGTTTGTCCGTGCCCTGATCGTGGAAGGGGTAAATGAAGAGGCCATCCTCATCCCGCAGCGCGGTGTAAACCGAAATCAAAAAGGTGATGCCGTGGTCATGATTGTTGGCACTGGTGAAAAGGCAGAACCGCGGCCTATCAAGGTGGTCAGGACGGTGGGTGACAGCTGGCTGGTCAGCGACGGTTTGAAAGCGGGGGATCGCGTCATTCTGGAGGGGCTGCAGAAAGCCCGGCCGGGATCCCCGGTCAAAGCGGTACCGTTTGGCAGCACTCCGGCAACGTCGACCACAGCTGCCCCGCAACCGCCACCAGCCAAAAAATAAAGGAGCCGTACCATGCCTAATTTTTTCATTAATCGCCCGATTTTTGCCTGGGTGATCGCAATCATGGTCATGCTTGCGGGCCTTCTGTCAATCAAGCAGCTGCCGGTCTCCCAATATCCGGCAATCGCGCCTCCGCAGATCGCCATCAATGCGGTCTATCCTGGAGCCTCGGCCCAGACTGTGCAGGATACGGTTACCCAGATCATTGAACAGAAGCTCAACGGCATCGACAACCTGATATATATGTCATCCACCAGCGACTCGTCTGGAGCGGTGTCAATCACCCTGACCTTCAAAGCGGGCACCGATCCGAATATCGCACAGGTTCAGGTGCAGAACAAACTGCAGCTGGCTGTGCCGCTCCTGCCTCAAATTGTTCAACGACAGGGGATTTCGGTCGTAAAATCCACCAGAAACTTCCTGCTGATTGTCGGACTGGTATCGGAAGATGGCTCCATGGACCGCAACTCCCTGACCGACTACATGGTTTCCAATCTTCAGGAGATCATCAGCCGCCTGGAAGGCGTGGGTGAACTGCAACTCTTCGGAACCCAGAACGCCATGCGAATCTGGGTGAACCCGACTAAACTGAATAACTTCCACTTGACAACCAACGAGGTGATTGCCGCGCTGCAGGCACAAAACGCCCAGGTATCGGCCGGACAGTTCGGCGGCAACCCCGCGCCGGCGGGGCAGCAGCTGAACGCCACCATCACCGCGCGAACCCTGCTCCAGACACCGGAACAGTTCGACAACATCATTCTGCGCACAGGCAGCGATGGTTCCACGGTCAGGCTCAAAGATGTCGCTGAAAGCAAGATAGGAACCGAGAACTATGAAATCCAGTCGTACTACAACGGAAAACCGTTGGGCGGGATGGCAATCCGGCTGGCTTCAGGAGCAAACGCACTGGAAACGGGCAACCGGGTCAAGGCCAAGATGGCAGAGCTGTCGAAATACTTCCCCGCAGGAATGAAAGTGGTCTTCCCCTACGACTCCACTCCATTCGTCAAGATATCCATAGAAGAGGTGGTGCACACTCTGATCATAGCAGTGTTCCTCGTCTTCATAATCATGTTCCTCTTCCTGCAGAATATACGAGCGACCCTGATTCCCACCATCGCCGTGCCGGTGGTGTTGTTGGGTACCATGGGCGTTCTTTCGGCCTGCGGATTCTCTATCAACACCCTGACCATGTTTGCCCTGGTGATCGTCATCGGTCTGCTGGTTGACGACGCAATCGTCGTTGTCGAAAATGTGGAACGGATTATGTCCGAGGAGGGGCTGTCTCCCCATGACGCCACCGTTAAATCCATGGGACAGATCACCAGTGCCCTGTGGGGCATTGCCACCGTGTTGACGGCGGTCTTTCTCCCCATGGCCTTTTTCGGCGGCTCCACCGGCGTTATCTACCGGCAGTTTTCGATCACCATCATCTCAGCCATGATCCTATCGGTAATGGTGGCAATGATCCTGACCCCGGCTCTCTGCGCCACCATCCTCAAACCGGTCGCAAAAGGACATCATGCCGGTGAATCCGGCTGGTTTGCCTGGTTCTTCCGCTACTTCAACCGGGCCTTTGAATTCTGCCGCCACAACTACGAAGGAATTGTCGGCCGCTCCTTCAACAAACCGCGGCGCTACCTGGTGTTATATGGCGCCATCGTCGCCGCCATGGTGTTTTTCTTCATGCATCTTCCGACATCATTCCTGCCCGATGAGGATCAGGGATTCATCATCTGTCAGGTCCAGCTGCCGGCCGGGGCGACCCAGGAACGGACTGTGGGGGTAATACGCCAGTTGGAACAGTATTTTCTTGAAAAAGAGTCCAAAACGGTTGAAGGGGTAATTACCGTAGCCGGGTTCAGTTTTGCCGGCCGGGGTCAGAACATGGGGTTGGCGTTTGTAAAACTCAAGAACTGGGATCAGCGCACAACCCCGGACCTGAAGTCGAAGGCCATTGCCGGACGGGCCATGAAGGCTTTCTCGCAGTTCCGTGACGGTTTGGCGTTCGCCTTTTCTCCTCCGGCGGTGCTTGAACTGGGTGTCGCGAACGGCTTCGACTTTCAGCTGCAGGATCGCAGTGGCCTGGGACATGAAAAACTGATGGAAGCCCGCAATCAAATGCTGGGTATGGCCATGAAGAATAATAAACTGATTGCGGTACGACCAAATGGTCAGGACGACTCACCCCAGTTCAAACTGGATATCGATGATGTTCGCGCCGGGGCACTGGGAGTGTCGCTGACGGATATCAACAGCGTCCTTTCCACAGCATGGGGAAGTTCCTATGTCAACGACTTTATCCAGAACGGCCGGGTCAAGAAGGTTTACCTCCAGTCGGACCCACGGTTCCGGATGGTACCGGAAGATATCAACAGCTGGCATGTCAGTAGCAAAAATGGTGGGATGGTACCGTTTTCCGCCTTTGCCACCGCACACTGGCAGTACGGCTCACCCCGTCTTGAGCGGTACAACGGCATTCCGTCCATGGAAATTCTGGGACAGGCGGCTCCGGGGATAAGCACCGGTGAAGCGATGGCCGAGATGGAAAAGATGGCCGCCCAGCTCCCGCCGGGGATCGGCTTCGAGTGGACAGGCCTCTCCTACGAAGAACAGCATGCCGGCGCCCAGGCACCGGCACTCTATGCCATCTCGCTGCTGGTGGTGTTTCTCAGTGTAGCCGCCTTGTACGAGAGCTGGACCATTCCTTTTGTCAATCTACTGATGCTGCCGCTTGGTCTTGTCGGAGCGGTTGTTGCGGTCAAATTACGGATGTTGCCAAATGACGTCTATCTCCAAATCGGCCTGCTTACAACCATCGGCCTTTCCACCAAGAATGCCATCCTGATCATCCAGTTCATCAAGGAGCAGATGCATCAGGGACATGAACTGGTTGAGGCTACCCTGATGGCAGTTAAAATTCGACTCCGCCCGGTTATCATGACTTCTTTGGCGTTTTTCTTCGGCACCCTGCCACTGGCGCTGACCAAAGGTGCCGGCGCGGCGGCCCAGAACGCCATCGGCACCGCCGTAACCGGTGGCCTGCTCTCGGCGACTTTCATCGACCTGATCTTCATCCCGTTCTTCTTTGTTATGGTTTCTCGACTATTCAAAAAGAAGAGGCTGCGCACGGCAACGGTACAACCAGACTCTACCGCAAACAGGGAGGTGCATTGATATGAAACATATACGAAACAGCATGACACCCCTCTTTCTTTCTTTGTACGCGTCTCTCCTTCTTGCCGGATGCACGACAATGGCGCCACACTATTCCCGGCCTGCTGCCCCGGTTCCGTCAGCCTGGCCAGGTTCACAACTGACCCCGGCAGCGGGCACTCTGCAACCGCAGAAAGCCGTTGCAGATATTCCCTGGCATGATTTTTTTGTCGATACACAATTACAGGCACTGATCGACCTGGCACTCAGGAACAACCGTGACCTGCGGGTTGCAGCACTTACTATTGAACGTTTTCAAGCTCTGTACCAGATCCGGAGAGCCGATCTGTTGCCAAAGATCGAAGTCTCTGCCGGAGCCAGTTTCCAGCGGACTCCTGAAACCCTCTCCAGTACCGGACAGGCGATAACAACTCACCAATATACCGCAAGCGCCGGGTTGATCTCATACGAGCTGGATCTGTTCGGTCGTGTGCGGAGCCTGAAGGACCAGGCGCTTGAACAGTATCTGGCAACCGAACAGGCGCGACGCAGTGTACAGATCAGTCTTGTTTCCCAGGTCGCCTCCTCCTGGTTGGCTCTTGCCGCCGACCGCGAGCGTCTGCAACTTGCAAAAGATACACTGGCAAGTCAAATGGAGTCGTACAAGCTTACCAGAAGCCGTTTTGAAGCGGGGGTTTCTAACGCCCTCGCTCTCAATCAGGCTCAGGCCACTGTGGATACGGCGCGGGTGGACATAGCCCGCTATACGACCTTGGTTGCCCAGGACGAAAATGCTCTTACTGTCGTGGTTGGTTCTCAGGTCCCGGCCGCGCTGCTGCCACTGTCACTTTCCGAAGCGCTCACCGCCGTTAAGGATATCGCTCCCGGTCTGCCTTCAGACGTACTGCTGCGTCGTCCCGACATCCTTCAGGCAGAAGGTCAGCTCAAAGGCTTGAACGCCAATATCGGTGCGGCAAGAGCAGCCTTTTTTCCCAGAATCACTCTGGTGTCGTCAGTCGGTTTCGGCAGTACCGAACTTTCCGGCCTCTTTAAAGGAGATGCCTTTGCCTGGAGCTTCCTCCCACGAATCTCTCTGCCCATATTCGACGGCGGCAGCAATAAAGCCAACCTGAAAGTGGCAGAGGTTGATCGCGACATTGCAGTGGCACAGTACGAGAAAGCTATCCAGACCGCCTTTCGGGAAGTGGCAGATGCCTTTGCTCAAAAAGGGACTATTGATGACCAGCTTGTCGCCCAAAAGTCACTTACCGATGCCACGACTGAAAGTTACCGGCTCTCACTGGCGCGATTTGACAAAGGAGTGGACAGCTATCTGCAGGTTCTGGACTCCCAACGCACCCTGTATGGTGCTCAGCAGAACCTCATCAGCACCCGCCTAACCCGGTTGACAAATCTGGTGACTTTGTACAAGGTGCTGGGCGGCGGAAATTCTGACTGACCTGTAGTACGCTATCGGGAAACAAGTTCACCCTTTGCTTTTTAAAAACAATGATGTATAGTTTTTACTCACTTTTCTATGTACGCAAGGGATATTCGTGGTTCAGGCGCTTGGACATATAACAATCGGAATTGTGCGCGACCTGGGACGGGCAGGCTGGTTTCTGCTCTATTCGTTTTACATGATTGTGCGACGACCGGGCAGCATGGTGCACATTCTCAAACAGCTCCGCTTTATCGGAACAAAGTCACTGTTCGTCATTGTGCTTACAGCCGGCTTCACCGGCATGGTTCTCGGTCTGCAGGGGTATTACACTCTGACCAAGTTCGGTTCCGAGGGGATGCTGGGTACAGCGGTGGCCCTGTCACTGATTCGTGAGCTCGGGCCGGTACTCGCCGCCCTTATGGTTACCGGCCGGGCGGGCAGCGCCATTACAGCGGAGATCGGTATCATGCGGATTACCGAGCAGATAGATGCCTTGGAAACTATGGCGCTTGATCCATTCAAATACCTGGTCACCCCGAAGTTTATTGCCGCGATGATATCTCTTCCTCTGTTATGCGCAATTTTTGATGTTGTCGGCATCTACGGCGGTTGGCTGGTCGGAGTCAAGCTGCTGGGTGTCAACCCCGGCGCTTACTTCTACGAAATGGAAAAATCGGTTGTCTGGCTTGACGTCTATTCCGGTTTTGTTAAATCCTTTTCTTTTGGCATCATCATCGCGTGGATTGGTTGCTACAAAGGGTACTACGCCGGTCATGGCGCCGAAGGGGTTTCCAAGGCAACAACCGAGTCGGTTGTACTAACGTCTGTCATAATTCTTGTGTGGGACTACTTCCTCACTTCGGTGCTGCTCTGATATGATAACTCTGCGAAATGTACATAAGTCATTCGGCACGCAAAAGGTACTTGACGGACTTGATCTCGATATCCCCGATGGCAAAATAACCGCGATTATCGGCCCCAGCGGAGAAGGTAAAAGTGTTCTTTTGAAGCATCTTATCGGCCTGCTTCAACCTGACAGCGGTGCTGTCGAGGTTGATGGAGAAAGTATCCTTGCCCTGCGCCGCTCAGAATTGAACCGGATCCGCGAAAAATTCGGCATGCTGTTCCAGAATGTAGCGCTCTTTGATTCGATGACGGTATTTGAAAACGTTGCGTTCCCGCTGCAGGAAAAGACCTCGCTTTCGAAAGAGGAGATCCGGGGCAGAGTGCTCTCGGCTCTGGAAGATGTCGGGCTGAAGAACATTGAAAGCAAATTTCCGGATGAACTCTCCGGCGGCATGAAAAAACGGGTCGGCCTCGCACGGGCGGTTGTACTCAATCCAAAAATAATTCTGTTCGATGAGCCGACCACCGGCCTTGATCCGATCATAAAACGGGCGATCCATCAGCTCATAAAGGATACCCACGCCAAATTCGGCTTTACGGCCGTTATTGTATCGCACGAAATACCGGATATTTTTGATGTGGCCCAAAACGTGGCCATGCTGTTCCAGGGCAAAATTCTGCAGTTTGGCACACCTGATGAAATTATAAACTCAACCGACCCGGCTATCCGCCAGTTCATCAGCGGCAGCCTTGACGGACCGATCCAGATGGTTTAGTACGCATTAACGAGGTAACGAATGAATATGATAAAACTGGAAATGATGGTAGGCACCTTTATGCTGATAGGCATACTCTGTCTGGGATATGTTTCAATTAAACTGGGCAAAGTTGAATTCGGTGGTGGCGATTTTTACTCCGTTACTGCACGTTTTAATTCTGTTTCGGGCCTGAAGCCGGGTGCACGGGTTGAGGTGGCCGGTGTCGAGGTCGGGAAGGTTGACCGAATAGAGCTCGATAAAAAAAGCGGCGATATGGCATTGGCCTATCTTAAAATAAATTCCGGCGTAAAGATCACCGATGATGTCATCGCCTCGGTTCGAACGAGCGGAATAATCGGTGATAAATTCATCAAGCTCCGACCGGGGGGATCCGAAATCATGCTGAAGAACAACGACCTGATTCGGGAAACGGAATCCGCCATTGATATCGAAGAACTGGTCAGTAAATTTATCCATGGCAATGTTCAATAAACTTTGCTGTATAGGAATATTTCAATGAAATCTTTATTGTGTGCCTGCGTGACATTCTGGGTGCTGTTTGTATCTGTCTACTCCAGTCTGGCAGCCGACAGTCCGGTTCCTCAAATCAATCTGACCCTTGAAGACTGTATCCAGCTGGCTTTGAAAGCGGCGCCTGAACTGGGCGAAGCACAGAGCGATATTGATCTGGCTACCAGCAAGCTGAACGAAGCAAAATCATACCGTTTCCCGCAACTGGAACTAAAAACGCTGGCAGGGCCGGCGCCTACCGCCTACAAGTCCTCTGTCTCACCGATAATCCAGACTGACGAGTCACTTTTCAGCATCAATTCGGTTACCTGGTTTACCAGCGCCGATGCTACCATCATCCAGCCTCTCTATACGTTTGGGAAGATCTCCGAAAACATGAAGGCCGCTACCCACGGAATTGAGGTCGATCGATCCCGCAAACAGCAGCGCGCCAACGAGATTGTACTAAAAGTTCACGAATACTATAACGGCCTGCTGCTGGCCCGCGAGATGAAAGAGCTGGTACTCGAAGTCGAAGAGATCCTGGTTAAAGCGCGTGAAAAGGCACAGAAGCTTCTCGATCAGGGATCCGAAACAGTAGATCAGATGGATCTTTATAAACTGGATGCATTTTCGGGAGTTGCAACAAAATATCTAGAAGAAGCAAAGAAGGGTGAGGCTCTTGCCCTGGCAGCCCTGAGAGCGCGAATGAACCTGCCGGTAGATGCACCTCTGGAAACCGGAAACGAGCGGCTTGTGATTGTGGACGTCGAAATTTCACCTCTCGAAAAGTATATAGAAAATGCCCGTCTCCGACGCCCTGAATTCCTGCAGATTTCCGAAGGTCTCAAAGCCCGCTCGGCATTGGTCGAAGCGGCAAAAGCCAACTATTATCCCGATATTTTTCTGGGAGGCCTCGTTTCGTGGGCTTATTCAGATGGTCGTGAACGTATTCAGAACCCTTATATCAACGACCAGTTCAATCATCTCATTGGCGGTGTTGCCCTCGGTGCCCGATGGAAAATTGATTTCGGTATCACCGGAGCCAAGGTGTCGAGCGAACGGGCACAGTATAACCGTCTGCTCAGCACCCGTGATTTTGCTGATGTCAACGTACCGCTGCAGGTTGAAAAGTACTATCTTGATCTGATAGAAGCCAAGAAAAGTGCTACGGCAACACGCAAAGCCTATCTGAACTCCAAGAAATGGCTTGTTACCGCCGTTGCCAACTTTGATTTCGGACTGGGTCCGGCCAAGGACATTTTCGAAGCGCTTCAGGCTTATTCAAGCATGCGCGCTGATTTTTTCAAATCAATTTACAATTACCGTATTGCAGCAGCCAATCTCGACTATGCTACAAACGAGCCTTTACGAACCCCTTAATAATCCGGAGGTAGTGCATGTTGATACGAATCCTGTTAGTACTGACAACATCGATTTTCATGGTTTCGGCGGCGTATGCAACTCCAACCGAAGATGTTCAAAAGACAGTTGATGAAGTTGTGCGCATTGTAGCGGACAAGGATCTGAAGAAAAATGCACCAAAACGTCGGCAAGCTCTTAAAAAAGCAATCAGCACCATGTTTGACTACTCTGAAATGGCGAAACGTTCACTTGGAAAACACTGGAACGTCCGTACATCTGCAGAAAAGAAACAGTTTTCAGAACTTTTCGCTACCTTGCTTGAAAATTCATATGCCGGAAAGATCGAGTCATATAACAATGAAAAAATTGTGTACATAAAAGAGCTTGTTGAAGGAGACCATGCGGAAATTAAATCGAAAGTTGTCACCGCGGCTCGCGACGAATTCACACTTGATTACCGGCTGTTTAAACAAAACGGCAAGTGGATGGTATACGATGTTGTTATCGAAGGGGTAAGCCTAGTCTCTAACTATCGCAGCCAATTCAACAAAATTATCACTGCCAACGGCTATGACAAGCTTGTCACAAAACTGCAAAGCAAAAATGAGGAATTGAAGGCGCCATAAATTAGTAAGTGTGAATTGTCTTGACACCCGCTTTATTGCTGTGATAAACGACTCGGGCTCGCAGTTTCGGAAGTTTTTGCAGAACGTTGCAAGTAGCACGTTTGACCAGGCTTTGCGCTTTTCCTGCATCAGACTCCAGAAATTTTGCGGTAACCAAACGTTCCGGCTTTGGTCGGACAAAAAAGGAGGCAGGAAATGGCACAGGGAAAAGTTAAATGGTTTAACGACACAAAAGGGTTTGGGTTCATCGAGCAGGAAGGCGGCGAAGATGTCTTTGTTCATTTCTCCGCTATTGGTGGTGATGGTTTCAAATCGCTTGCAGAGGGCGATGCGGTGACTTTTGAAATTACTCAGGGCCCGAAAGGTCTTCAGGCTGCTAACGTAGTTAAGAAGTAATGTAACCTGACGTCAGGTAAATATGAACAGTCAAAGCCCGCTCACTCAGCGGGCTTTTTTTGTGTTCTTTTTGTGAGATTGTGAGGCACCGCAATCCCGGACCGTACTGCCCCCCCAGAGCAGTGACATATCACCCTCACGACCCAGTTCCTTCAATGCCGCCATTACCTTATCGCGTTCGGCAGGCTGATGCCACAGCAGCAGAGACTTCTGTAATCCCTTGTCACGGTCGCTTGTTGCAGTGTAGACGCGTTTTCGGGTCATAGGGTCGTATCCGCTATAGAACATGCAGGTGGCAATAGTGCCGGGAGTAGGTGTAAAATCCTGAACCTGCTCCACCTGTATTCCCATTTTTTTGAGCGCCAGTGCCAGTTCAAACATATCAGCCAACGAACAGCCCGGATGCCCCGAGATAAGGTAAGGAACCACATACTGACGTTTTCCAAGCCGGATACTTTCTTCCCGGAACCGGGCAAGAAAAGTTTCAAATGATTTCCGCCCCGGTTTTCGCATAATGTCCGTTACCTGATCAACCAGATGCTCCGGAGCAATTTTGAGCAGACCGCTGACATGATGTCCGGTCAATTCGCTGAAATAGGCGGGCTGCCGCTCAAGAAGATCATATCTTACACCCGATGAAACTGCCGTATGACGTACACCCTTCAGGGAGCGGGCAGACTGCAGCAGTGTCGTCGCGGGCGCATCGCCGGTTCGCAGATTCGGGCAGATTCCCGGGAAAATACAACTTTCACGGACGCATTTTTTCATGGCGTCTGAGTTGTTACAGCCGAGGCCGAACATGTTGGCAGTCGGCCCGCCGATATCGCTTATTGTGCCGTGGAACCAGTGCTTGCGGGTCATAGATGTTATTTCAGCAAGGATAGAGCTTTCGCTGCGGGACTGAATCGTTTTGCCTTGATGCATGGTGATGGCGCAGAATGCGCACCCGCCGAAACATCCCCTATGGCTGGTGATCGAAGTCTTGATCTGCTCCCAGGCCGGAATTGTCTCCACATAGGAAGGATGCGGACACTTATCAAAAGGCAGTGCATAGACAGCATCCATCTCTGTCTCAGTCAAAGGCAGAGATGGGGGGTTGCAGACCAGTGTCCGGTTTCCATGCTGCTGAGTTACTATCTGTGCGGACCAGGGGTTCTGTTGCAGATAGGTGTGACGGAAGGCCTCGGCGAATTTTTCCTTGGAGACGGATATTTCCTCATAGGATGGTACATCAATGTGAGGAACATCATCAAGCCCGCCGCAATGATATGCAGTGCCCCGCACATCACGGATCTCCCTCAACTGTTCACCATCCAGCATCCTTTCAGCCACCTCCAGAATCGCCCGTTCGGCCATTCCGTAGATCAGTAAATCCGCTTTAGCATCAAACAGAATTGAGCGGCGCACCTTGTTTTCCCAGAAATCATAGTGCGCAAAGCGGCGCAGCGAAGCTTCAATGCCGCCGATCACCACCGGCACGTCCTTGAACGCTTCCTTCAAGCGGGATGTATAGACCATCGTGGCGCGGTTGGGCCGGGCTCCGTGGCGGTTACCGGGTGTGTAGGCATCATCATGACGAAGCTTGCGGGCCGGTGTATAATGGGCCACCATTGAATCCATTGCTCCTGCCGAAACGGCAAAGAACAGCCTGGGGCGGCCGAGTGTCATGAATGACTCTTTTGAACGCCAGTCCGGCTGCGAAATGATACCGACTCGAAAACCGTGAGATTCAAGCCAGCGGGCCAGCAGCGGGACACCAAAAGCGGGATGATCAATATACGCATCACCGCTTACAAAGATAACGTCCAACTCGTTCCAGTCACGCTTCAGTATTTCTTCCTGTGTCGTAGGTATAAATGCCATGGGTCAGGGAAACAGCGCCACGCCTTCCAATCCCATTGTTTCAGGGAATCCGCAGACAATATTCATATTTTGAACCGCCTGACCGGAAGCGCCTTTTACGAGGTTATCGATTGCCGAAATGACTATAATTCTTCCGGTACGGGCATCAACCCGTGGAGCAATATCACAAAAATTGGAACCGCGCACGAAAGAGGTGGAAGGGAGGTTGCTATCTGCCAGAATCCGCACGAACGGCTCGCCGTCGTAGAAGTCACGGTACAACCGGACAATAGCTTCAATGGTGACTGGTGTCTTGGGCATCGCGTAAATAGTTGAAAGTATGCCTCTGTCCATCGGCGCCAGATGGGGAGTAAAAGTTATTTTCAGTTGTTCTCCTGCCAGCAGGGAGAGTTCCTGCTCGATTTCCGGAGTATGCCGGTGCACTCCGCCGACTCCGTATGCCTTATACCCTTCATTCACCTCACAATACAGGCTTTCAACCTTGGCAGAGCGTCCGGCTCCGGTAACACCGGAAGCGGAATCAGCAATGATGCTTGACAGGTCAATCAATCCCTTGCTCAAAAGCGGTGCCAGGCCGAGAATAATGCTGGTAGGATAGCAGCCTGGGTTGGCAATCAGTTTAGCCAGTTTGATCTTTGACCGCCTGATCTCCGGCAATCCGTAAACAGCTTTCTTCAGGTTGGCCGGATTGAGATGGGGCTCGTACCACTCCCCGTAAACCGCCGGGTCGTAAAGACGATAGTCGGCAGACAGATCTATAATCCTTTTACCCAGCTTGAGAAAGGTAGGGACAACCTCCATAGCAGCTTTGTGAGGCAGTGCCGTGAAGATTATATCCGCTTTTTCAGCGACTCGAACCGGCTCAAGATTTTCGAGCACGATATCACAACGCCCACGCAGAGTCGGGAACACATCGGAAATGCACTTTCCTGCGCTCTGCTCGGAGGTCATGCAGGTAACAGTAACCTCCGGGTGGCAAAGAAGGATACGGATCAATTCCAGCCCGGTATAACCACTGGCTCCTACGATAGCAACTTTCAACATGATATGACTCCTTTCAAAGAGCCCTGATACCCAGGGAACATGCATTAACGAGCCGTTTGCTTTCTGAAAAACGGAAAACTGCGTCTGATTTGTAAAAAAAGGGGAAACCCTTGCGGATTTCCCCTTGTAACATACCAGAGTGATGTAATCCAGCGATTAACGCTTGGAGAACTGGAAGCGGGCACGGGCAGCTTTCCTGCCGTACTTTTTACGCTCTTTTATGCGTGAGTCGCGAGTAATGAAACCGGCTTTTTTGAGGACGCCACGCAATTCCGGCTCATGCAGCAGCAGAGCTTTAGTGATGCCGTGCTTGATAGCACCGGCCTGGCCGGTATCGCCCCCGCCTGAAACAGTCACGTACACATCAAATATACCAACTTTTTCAACCAGTTCGAACGGCTGGCGGACTACCATCTTGGAGGTTTCCCGTCCGAAATATTCATCAAGAGTTTTGTGGTTAACGGTAAAAGTACCTACACCGGGCTTAAGCCAGACTCGAGCAATTGAACTCTTCCGTTTGCCTGTTCCATAGTAACTGATTGCTGCCATATCGTTTTCTCCTTGGAGTATTAAAGTACCAGGTTTTTAGGTTGTTGCGAAGCGTGTGGGTGGCTTGGGCCCGCATAGATTTTAAGCTTGCTGAGCATAGCCCGTGCAAGTTTATTCTTTGGGAGCATCCCTTTGACCGCTTTCTTGATAAGTTCTTCCGGCTTTTTTTCAAGCAGTTTGCCAGCCGTAATTTCCTTCAGGCCACCAACGTATCCAGAGTGGCTGTAATAAATCTTGTCGGCTAACTTGCGACCGGTCAGTGCGATTTTTTCTGCGTTTACGACGATGACAAAATCACCGGTATCAACACTTGGTGTGTAGAGTGTCTTGTTTTTACCACGCAGGACACCTGCTATCTGAGTAGAAAGACGGCCAAGGACGGCATCCTGAGCATCAACAACATACCAGTCACGCACTACATTCTCTGCTTTTGCAACTTCTGTTTTCATAATTTCCTCACCCGCAGTACAACCTGTAGACAAATACAGGCCAAGATTTTTTTGAAGAGGTGTAACTTACTGAAAGTGGCGGACCATGTCAAGGGAAAAATTTTCAGGGGTATTAATTGATCTGATCAATGTTGTAACGGAGCCGATTTCATGTTACAAACATGCGGCAATTATCAGATTTTTTGGAGTACATACTTATGATGATGACGGTAGCAGAAGTCGAATATGTTGCTCGCCTGGCCCGACTTGAACTCACCGCTGGAGAAAAAGAGCTGTTTGCGGGCCAGATGGATGCGATCCTCGGTTACGTTGAAAAACTTAAGGAGGTTAATACGGAAGGTGTCGTACCGACTTCACACGCTGTTCCGATGGAAAATGAATTCCGTGATGATGTGGTTCAACCTTCAATTGGCTTGGGAAAAGCTTTGGCAAACGCTCCCATGGTTTCGGGCCCTTTTTTCGCCGTACCAAAAGTAATAGAATAGCGTAAGGGACATATACCATGAATATTTTCGACATGACCATACATGAACTTCATACCGCTCTGAAGGGGAAGCAGCTTTCTTCCCGGGAAGCCACTTCTGCCATGCTGGAGCGCATTGAAGCCGTTGAACCGAAAATCGGTTCATTCATAACGGTAACTCCCGAACTGGCTATGGCCGCCGCCAAAAACGCCGACCTGCAGATAGCAAAGGGGGAGTGTCACCTGCTGACCGGCATCCCTCTGGCAATCAAAGATATTTTTTTAACAGAGGGGGTCCGCACAACCTGTGGCTCCCTCATCTTGAATAAGTTCATCCCCCCCTACAGCGCCTCTTCCTGGGAAAAACTGCGTGACCGTGGGGCGGTCCTGCTTGGAAAGCTGAACCAGGATGAGTTTGCAATGGGCTCCTCAAACGAATCGAGCGCCTTCGGAAACACTCGCAATCCATGGGACACGACCTGTATCCCCGGAGGGTCGTCGGGCGGCTCTGCGGCGGCCGTTGCCGCCAGTCAGGCGATTGCGACACTTGGCACGGACACAGGCGGCTCCATCCGCCAGCCCGCCTCGCACTGTGGCTGTGTCGGTCTGAAACCAACCTATGGCCGGGTTTCCCGTTACGGAGTTATTGCCTATGCATCTTCACTGGATCAGGTCGGGCCTCTGACGCGGGATGTTGCCGACTGCGCGGTCATGCTGGAAGTAATAGCCGGTCACGACTCTAAAGACTCCACCAGCGTAAACACCGAAGTACCGGACTATACCGCAACTCTGAAACAGGGTGTCAAGGGGTTGAGGATCGGGCTGCCGAAAGAGTACTACATCGCAGGACTCGACCCTGACGTGCAACGGGCAATGGATGCCGCCATCGAAACCTTCCGGCGCCTCGGAGCGGAATTTGTTGATATTTCACTGCCGCATACCGACTATGCAGTGGCAACCTATTATCTGATTGCTACGGCAGAGGCCAGCTCAAACCTGGCACGCTACGACGGCGTTCGCTTCGGCCATCGTGCTGAAGCGGACGGGCTGTTGGACATGTATACAAAAAGTCGCAGCGAGGGATTCGGCACCGAAGTCAAACGCCGCATCATGCTCGGCACCTACGCCCTGTCATCGGGCTATTATGACGCTTTTTACGTTAAAGCACAGAAAGTGCGCACACTGATCATGAATGACTTCATTACTGCATTTGCCGGTGTCGATTTCATGCTGACTCCGGTTGCACCGACACCGGCTTTCAAGATCGGTGAAAAGATCAACGATCCGCTACAGATGTATCTCTCCGATATTTTTACCATTCCGGTTAACCTTGCCGGGACATGCGCCATGTCGATCCCGGCCGGCTTTTCGGTTTCCGGTCTCCCGATCGGACTGCAATTGATCGGCAAACCGTTCGGCGAGGAAACGATCCTCCGGGCGGGTTATGCTTTTGAACAGGCGACTGAGTGGCATACCAGAAAAGCAACGATCTAACTTCCGGAGCAAACTATGAAATACCAACCCGTCATCGGTCTAGAAGTTCACGTCCAGCTCCTGACCGACACAAAAATATTCTGCGGCTGCTCGACAAAATTCGGATCCGAGCCCAATTCCCAGACGTGCCCCGTCTGCCTTGGCCTGCCGGGCGCTCTGCCAGTGCTCAACAAGAAAGTCGTGGAATTTGCCATCAAAGCCGGCCTCTCAACCAACTGTTCCATTACGCCGCGCAGCGTTTTCGCCCGCAAGAACTATTTCTACCCCGACCTTCCCAAGGGATATCAGATCAGCCAGTTTGAAGATCCGATCTGTCAACAAGGATGGCTGGATATACCGATAGAGGGGCAGGAGCATAAAAGAATAGGTATCACCCGTATCCATATGGAAGAAGACGCCGGTAAGCTGGTACATGGCGAACTTTCCGGTCCCGGTGATGGCTCGGGCGTTGACTTGAATCGGGCCTGCACACCACTGCTGGAAGTCGTCTCCGAACCTGACCTGCGCTCCTCTGACGAAGCGGTGATCTACCTGAAACAGCTGCATCAGATCGTAACCTGGCTCGGCATCTGTGACGGCAACATGGAAGAGGGAAGTTTTCGCTGTGACGCCAACGTATCGGTTATGCCAGTCGGTTCCGAAACCCTGGGAACGCGAGCCGAGATAAAGAACGTAAATTCTTTTAAATTTGTCAAGCAGGCCATCGAATATGAAATCCAGCGCCAGATCGACCTGATCGAAGATGGCGGGACGGTGGTTCAGGAAACAAGGCTTTTTGACCCGAACAGCTGCGCAACCCGCTCAATGCGCAGCAAGGAAGAGGCCCATGATTACCGCTATTTCCCTGATCCCGATCTGGTACCGCTTGTTATCAGCACCGAGTGGGTGGAACGCTCACGTCAAGAGTTGCCGGAGCTGCCGGGAAAGCGACAGCAACGCTTTATTGCCGATCTGGGGCTTCCTCCGTACGACGCCGAAGTGCTGACCGCAAGCAGAGCTCTGGCTGATTATTTTGAAGCCGGCGTTGCCGCAGGCGGCAACGCCAAGGCGGTAGGAAACTGGATTATGGGTGAAATAACCCGGACTCTGAATGACAACGGGATTACAATAGAAGCATGTCCCGTCACACCGGACCAGCTGGCGCAGCTTCTGAAGTTGATCGACAAGGGCACTATTTCGGGCAGGATTGCCAAAACCGTTTTTGATGAAATGTGGCATAGCGGCAAAGCACCACAGACGATCGTCGAAGAGAAGGGTCTACTGCAGGTCTCTGACAGCGGCGCCATCGAGAGCATCATCGACGAAATCATGACCGCCAATGCCGGACAGGTTGAAGAGTATCGAAGCGGGAAGGAAAAGGTTTTCGGCTTTTTCGTCGGTCAGATCATGAAAGCCAGTAAAGGAAAAGCCAACCCGACAGTGGTCAACGAGTTGCTACTGAGCAAATTAAAGAGGTAGGAGGTTAGTTATGAACCGGACAGTGATGATTGTCGATGACTCCCTCTTTATGCGTAAAATTCTACGCGGCATGCTTGTCGAAAAAGGGTATCTCGTGGTTGCAGAGGCAGCGAGCGGCATTGAGGCCATGAAAAACCTTCATGCCGACCATCCGGATATTATTCTGCTGGACATCATCCTTCCCGACTCAAACGGCCTCGACCTCCTGGAGTCAATCATCACAGCCTGCCCGGAGTCAAAAGTGGTTGTCTGCTCTTCAATCGGACAGCCGCAGGTCATTCGGAAATCATTTGATCTGGGAGCCAAAGCATTTATCCAGAAACCGTTTACTCCCGAAAAGGTAATTGAAGCGCTTGAAGGCCTGGGTGATTGACCCATGGACATGTCCCCCTATAGGGATCTGTTTGTTTCTGAAGCCCGCACCCATCTCTCCGCGTTCAGTGAGCTGATTGTACGGCTGGAAGATTCTCCGAACGATAGTGCCGCAATCGATGAGCTCTTTCGCCACGCTCACTCTTTGAAAGGGATGGCGGCAACCATGGGTTACGACAAGGTCGTGTCGGTTGCCCACCTCATGGAAAGCCAGCTGAGCCGTATCCGTAGTGGAGAATTCCTGCTGCTGCCGGCGCTTGCAGACCTGTTGCTTGGGGGGGGCGATACCCTTACCCGCCTGGTAACAGTGATTGAAGAGGGGGGTGATGCTTCTGAAGATGTCACCGCCCTTATAGAACTACTTGCGGCATATGAACCATCCGCCGAAGTGCTCACTCACCTTCATACCGAACCTCTCACCGAAGAGCCTGCAACGCCCATTGAAACTGCGACTTCTGCACCGCATCAATTCAGGCAGACCGATTCCTTCAAAAGTATCCGCATCAGAACCGAAACGCTCGATCATCTGGTCAACATCACCGGCGAATTAATAACGAACCGCTACCGTCTGGCCGAATCCATCCGTCTGGCCGATGCACCCGAATGCCTGGAACCGCTCCATCAGCTTACAACGCTGCTGCGAAATCTGCGTGACGAGGTTTTCAAAGCCCGCATGCTTCCTTTTGCCTTCATAGCGGAGCGCTTCCCACGAATGGTGCGTGATTTGGCCCGTAAGCAGGGAAAAGAGATTCATTTTGAGCTTGAGGGAAAAGAGATCGAACTCGATCGCGGTATTCTGGAAGAAATCACCGAACCTATTATTCATATACTCCGGAACGCAGTCGATCACGGTCTCGAAACTGCCGATGAACGAGTTATGGCGGGTAAACCTTTTGGCGGCATGATAACCCTGACGGTGCGCCGGGATAAAGACCATGTTGAAATTATTATTTCCGACAATGGTCGCGGCATGGACACCGGTTTGCTGAAGCTGAAAGCGATCGAAAAAGGGCTCATCTCCTCCGAAAATGCCGCTCTAATGACCCCGCAAGAGGCATTGCAGCTGGTCTGTACACCCGGATTTTCGACCGCCGCAACCGTTACTGATGTTTCCGGACGGGGAGTTGGCATGGATGCCGTTCGCGCGGCGGTACATGCCCTGTCCGGCGCCCTGACCATACAGTCCCGCTGCGGGCAGGGGAGTAGTTTTGCCATGCGCTTCCCTATAACTGTTTCAATCATACATGCCATGATTGTCCGGTGTGGGCCGTTTGATATCTCGTTCCCACTGAATGCCGTCACGAGGACACTGGAACTGAAATGTTCCGAAATCAGGGAAGAATCGGGCCGGTTAACGGTGATTCTGGAAGAATCCCCCGTACCGTTACGGAGTCTGCGGCAGGCACTGAATCTGCCGGCAACATCTCAAACGGAAGGCATTCTACTGCCGGTTGTCGTCTGTGACATCGGAGGTACACCGGCCGCTTTTAGCGTTGATAGCATCTCCGGCCAGCAGGAAATTTTTGTCCGCCCTCTACGCTCACCTCTTTCACATTTGCGGGGATTTAGCGGAGCTACCATAACCGGTGACGGTCGAGTGTTGTTTGTCGCAGATGTAAACGCACTGGCCCAGACCGGATAAAGGGATACAATCATAGAAACCCCGGGTTTTTAACTGACTGACGACGGGAAGGGTAGTCACAACTGCCTCCAAAGCATTGAAACGGTTGCGACCAGGTAATCGATCGGGGGACCGGCATCCCCGAGGATAGTCACAACTGCCTCCAAAGCATTGAAACGGTTGCGACTGACGACCATATATGTCAGAATCAACAAACTGTGCAACGGGAGTACTGTTACCGGGCCCATAATCATGAGAGGAGAACTCTATGAAACACTTATATGCATTATTTATCGGCCTGCTCTGTTCATGCATGGGCTCGGCATCGTATGCGGCACAGCAGGTAAACGTGGGACTTAACGACGTAATCGCAACAGTTGAAAAATCGTTCAAAGCCGGTAGCAGCGGGCAGGCTCCTATCAGCGACTTCACGGCAGATTTCTTACAGAACACGCAAATAATAAAAGATGGCCGTGATATGCGCGCCGACGGCGTGGTTTCGGTCAAGTTGGCCACAGCATCCTCACCGCTGATGTACCTTTTTCAGTATTTTCTCCCCTACAAACAGGAAATCGTCACTGACGGCAAATCTCTCTGGATCTATCACCCCGAAAACCGGGAAGTCATCCTGAGTGACGTCAGCACCGCCTTCACACGCCCCGGCTTTAATCCTGACCGTGATCGGGCGGTGAATTTTCTGCAAGGGCTTGGGCGTATTTCAAATGATTTTCAGATCAATTTCGCCAGCGGCAGGAACGACGCCTCCGGCAATTACGTGCTGGAGTTACATCCGCGGCGTGCCATGCTCAACATAAAGCGTATGCTGCTTGTAATCAGTCGTGAAAGCGTCCTTTCATACGTGACCGGGACGACTCCTCTCACAAGCGGTCCGGCGGCGGTTTCACCCGGTTCGCGCACCGTTCCACCCTCGAACAGGACACCTTTTGGCACCCCGACACCATTCGCAGGGATGCCGGCGTTTGGTGGTACCTCAGACCCGTTCCCGCTCCTGTCATCAAAAGTGGAAGACCAGGAGGGAAACAGCACGACGATGGAGTTCGCCAACGTGAAAATCAATAACCAACTTGCCGATTCAATCTTCAATTTCCAGATTCCGCCCGGTGTCCAGGTTGTTACACCCACCGGACGTAATCAGCCTCGCTGAGAAAGGCGGTACCATGTTGAAAATATGTTCCCTGTTCCTGCTTCTATCGCTTTATGCGCTCCCGCTGTCAGCAGCCTCGACACCTGCAACTCTCAAGGATGTTGTTTCCGCTCTTGAAAAAGGATATGCCGGGCTGCAGGATGTTCAGGCCGATTTTTCCCAAAAAACGACTATATCCGCAGTCAACCGTGAGCAGAAAGGGAGCGGCGAAGTAATGCTAAAGCGCCCTGCATCTGCAACCGCCATGTTCCGTTTTAATTATTTCAAACCGAAACAGCAGATCATCTCCAACGGCAAGCAGGTATGGTTTTATACACCGGAAACCAGACAGGTACTGATCAACAGTGTTGCCGCAATGTTTGCGGGGGGGAATTCAATCGCCCTGTCATATCTGACCGGCCTCGGCCACGTCTCACGTGACTTTGACATCACCTTTGCAGCTGAACCGCAGGATAAAAACGGTAATTACCATCTTGAACTGACTCCTAAACATGCGAGCCCGGTTCTGACGAGACTGCAACTGACGATTTCTTCTAAAGCCGTTGAACAGCTGCAGGCGTCCGGAGAAGTCAAAAATATTTTCCCGATCGTTTCATCCATTGTCCATGATGCAGGCGGCAACAGCACACAAATTGACTACAGCCGGGCGCGGGTCAATAAAGGGCTCGACAATGGGAAATTCAACTTCAAAATCCCGGACGGGGTTGAGGTAATAAAACTGTAGGCAAAGGCTTCACCACGAAGGCACGAAGAACTTCAAAAGCGAAAGCTCGTAGGAAAACATGAACAGGCGCTTATCGCGTTTGTTTTATTCATTTTTTTGTTACGTCGCTCTGTACTTTAGCTGTCTTTTCTCTTCGTTTTTCTTCGTGTCTTCGTGGTAAAAAAAATCGGAGGGTAATTATGCCGTCATTTGACATCGTATCAAAGGTAGACATGCAGGAGGTCGATAATGCCGTGAATCAAGCAATCAAAGAGATCGGCCAGCGCTACGACTTCAAAGGCTCCAAATGCCAGATCACCCCTGAAAAGGACTCGGTCAAGATACTCGCGGACGATGACTACAAGCTGAAGGCAGTTGTGGATGTACTGCAGTCCAAATTCCTGAAGCGAAATATTTCGATCAAGGCATTGCAGTACGGCAAGGTTGAGCAGGCTTCGGGAGGTATGGTGCGTCAGATTATCACCGTCCAGCAGGGAATATCCAAGGAAAAGGCCAAAGACATCACCAATGCCATAAAAGAAAGCAAACTCAAGGTACAGGCTCAGATCCAGGATGATCAGGTACGGGTGATCGGTAAGAATCGGGACGACCTCCAGGACGCGATCCAGCTTTTAAAGGGTAAAGATATTGATGTAGAGATGCAGTTCACGAATTTCAGAGAGTAGTACGTATACGTAAGTTATCCTGTTTATAAAGACGAGGAGCGAGGGGAATTTTGAGTACAATATCTAGACAGAAAGTAAGCATGGTCAGCCTCGGCTGCCCCAAAAACCTGGTAGATGCAGAAGTCATGCTGGGGGTGCTCTCTAAGCAGGACTACGAAATCACCATGAACGAGAAGGATGCCGATGTCATTATTGTCAATACCTGCTCATTCATAAAGGAAGCCAAGCAGGAAAGTATCGACGCAATCCTTGATCTGGCGGAACGGAAGCACGATGGGCGCTGCCACACTCTGATCGTATCCGGCTGCCTTCCTCAGCGCTATCAGGAGGAGCTGGCGAAAGAACTGCCGGAGGTCGATATTTTCATCGGTACCGGCGACTACCCCCGTATCGCCGAGATTCTGGCCGAAAAGAGCGGCACTGAAGGACAGTTGCGCTATATCGGTGATCCCGATTTCATTTATGATGAAACTTTGCCGCGATTGAACTCCTCCCCCGCCTGGTTTTCGTATCTCAAGATCGGTGAGGGATGCTCCAACTGCTGTTCATACTGCATCATCCCTAAACTGAGAGGGGCCTACCGCTCACGTCCAATCGACGCTTTGGTGGCTGAGGCCGAGAGGCTGGTAGCCCGGGGAGTCAAGGAGATCAACATCATTTCCCAGGACATTACCCGTTACGGCAGTGACATGGATGACGGAACCACGCTTGAAGCACTTGTCCAGCGGCTGGCTGCGATTGAGGGTCTGCGTTGGATACGGCTGCTCTACGCGTATCCGGACGGGATAACCGACAGCCTTATTGCTTTGATACGGGATGAGCCAAAGGTTTGCAAGTACCTGGATATTCCTATCCAGCACATTTCCGATCCGGTGTTGAAAGCAATGAAACGCCGGAGTTCTGAGCAGCAGATTCGTGACCTGATCGCCAAGCTGCGCAGTGAAATTCCCGGGATCGCACTGCGCACATCGCTGATCGTGGGCTTTCCGGGTGAGACTCTCGAAGACTTTACGACCCTGACTCATTTTGTTGAGCAGACCCGCTTTGACCGTCTGGGGGTTTTCTGCTATTCCAGAGAAGAAGGCACGCCCGCGGCAGAGATGCCTGAACAGGTATCAGAGCGTGTCAAACGTGAACGGTACCGCAAGCTGATGCGCGCCCAGGCGCGGCTTTCCTTCCGTCACAACCGCACACTGATCGGAACGACCGAACAGGTTATTGTAGAGGGGTACAGCGAAGAGACGGAACTGCTGCTCAAAGGGCGTTCATCCCGACAGGCTCCTGACATCGACGGTCAGGTGTATATTACCTCCGGGACCGCTGATATCGGCACCATTATCACGCTCAAAATTACCGACTCATCAGATTATGACCTGATCGGCGAAATGGTGGAATAGCCGGGCTCCCATGAAACTAAACGCCAAACTGATCATCATCATGCTCTCGCTGCTGGTACTTGCCCTGCTGACACTCTTCATCCTCAACCAGTTTGCCCAGACCGACCTGGTGAACGAAATTCAGGATAGCTCTCAGGAGATCTCGAAGGCGATTCAGATGAGTATCGAGGATCTCACCTCAGAAGCCGAAACCTCCCGCCTGACAGATTATTTATCAAAGGCCCGCGAAAAGGGTATCAACGAGATAAACATCATTAATACGGAAGGGGAGATTATCGACTCTTCCGATCCTGACAAGATCGGCAAGAAACGCGAACTGAAAAAACTGGAGAAGGGTGTCCATGCCGTACAGCGACCGGTTGGCGGTGCTATGCTCTCTCAGAAGCCGTATGAAGTTGTGGTCCCGGTTATTGTCGGAGATGAGCAGTTGGGGTATGTCCAGATAAATATGCTCTTGGACAATATTCGCGACATACAACGGGCCAATTTTGTCCGCCGCCTGTTCGCAACCGGCATGGTTTTCACCGTCGGCATGGCACTGATCATCTTTCTCGCCCGCCGCTACACAACCCCTATCAAAAACCTGGTGGAGGATTTTAATCGGGTCTCGGCAGGCGACCTGTCAGTGACAATTCCGGTGGAAAGTAACGACGAAATCGGAGAGATGGCGGAAGGCTTCAACAACATGGTTGAAAAATTGCGTGAGCGGGAAGCGCTGGAAAAACGCCTCTATGAGGCCGAACACCTCTCACGTGTCGGGCAACTTGCGGCAGGTATTGCCCATGAGATTCGTAATCCTCTTAATTATATCAGTCTGGCGATTGATCACCTCAAAACCGAGATGCTCCCCTGCTGTGGTGATAAATGCTCCGAACTGGAGGAATTGACTGATAAAATAAAGGAAGAGGTGCGCCGCGCAAATTATATGGTGGTCAACTTCATGAACTATGGCCGGCCTCTTAAGTTGCGCCGGACGGATGTCGTCTATCGTGAGTTGCTGGCCAAGGTTCTTCCGGTTTTGCAGGATCGGTTAACGGAACAACGGGTAATCGTCGACCAGCTGATTCCGTCTGATCTTCCGCCACTCTGGATTGATGGCGAGCTCTTTCGGAACTGCATCCTTAACTTTGTTACAAACGCTTCCCAGGCGATGCCGGACGGCGGCACGATAACTATCGGGGCGCAGCGGGAAGGTGATCAGGTGAAGCTTACCTTCAGTGACCAGGGGTGTGGTATCTATCCTGATGATCTCGGGAAAATATTTCAGCCCTATTTCACAACGAAAGATGTCGGTATCGGCCTGGGACTGGCTATTACCGAACGAATCATCAAGGAGCATGGCGGCAGCATAGAGGTTGAAAGCACAGTTGGCTGTGGAACGACCATTACAGTTTGGCTGCCGCAGCAGCCCGCGGAATCCTGAGGAACTATGAAAAACACCGGCAGCATACTGATCGTTGATGATGAAAAGGGGCAGCGGGATATTCTCAGCCTGATCCTGAAAAAAGAGAGCTACGATGTTGTAGATGTGCCAGGCGTGCGCGAAGCACTGGAACAGCTTGAAAAGCGCGAGTTTGACCTGATCATGACAGACCTCAAGATGCAGGGGCAGAGCGGACTTGATCTGCTCGAAAAAGTGCTGACAGATGACCCGCAACAGTGCATCATCATGATGACAGCCCACGGTTCGGTTGATTCGGCCGTTGAAGCCATGCGCAAGGGAGCCTTCGATTATCTTGAAAAACCGCTGGAGCGGGATAACCTGGTGTTGACCCTGCTGCGAGCATTCGAGCGCATCTGCCTCCTGCGCGAAAACCGGGTACTGCAGAAGCGTATAGAATCGATCGCTACGATCCCCAATATGCAGGGGGAACACCCGAAAATGAAAGAGGTTTTCCGGGTCGTTGCCAAAATTTCCCATTCAAATTCTACCGTCCTGATCGTCGGTGAATCAGGGACCGGCAAGGAGTTGATAGCCCGGGCGATTCACGATGGAAGTCCACGCCGCGACATGCCGTTTATCGCTATCAACTGCGCCGCAATTCCTGACACACTGATCGAAAGCGAACTGTTCGGCCACGAAAAAGGGAGTTTTACCGGAGCAAATGCCCGCGAAATCGGCATCTTTGAAGCGGCTAACGGCGGCACGGTGTTCCTGGACGAAATCGGGGAGATGAACGTATCAATGCAGGCAAAGCTTCTGCGGGCCATCCAGGAAAAAGAGGTCCGCAGGGTTGGCGGAAAGATTAATATCGGGCTTGATGTCCGTCTGGTATCGGCAACCAACAAAGAGCTTGAGCAGGAGATTAAAAAAGGTACTTTTCGTGAGGATCTGTTCTATCGACTGAACGTTATCCGCGTCAATCTCCCGCCTCTCCGCGAGAGGGGAAACGACATCAAAACCCTGGCAGAATTCTTCCTTGAAAAGTACAGTAAGGCTGCCGGAATTTCGATGGACGGCATCTCGAAACAGGCATTTAAACTGTTGATGAACTACAGCTGGCCCGGCAATGTCCGTCAACTTGAGTCGGTAATCGAACGTTCTGTATTGATGGCAGAAAGCAACTATATCGAGCCGGACGATCTACCAACCGAGCTCGCCGCCGGCTGTTCTTTGACCGGCGGTGTGAATTTCGACCTTCCGCCGGAGGGGATCGATTTTGAGGCGCTTGAAAAAGGCCTTATAATAAAAGCAATGGAACGGGCAGAATGGGTCATCGGTAAAGCGGCTACTCTTCTGGGGATGAGCTACAAGACCCTGCAATATCGTCTTGACAAGTTTGAGATTGTACGCCCTGATAAACGATCAAACAGCAGGTATATCTGATACTGCAGCTGAAGCATGGAGCAGACATAATGAATATTACAGAAAAGGTCATAAAAATTTCACAGGATGCCCGTCAGGCATCGCTGGATATGGCACGCCTGTCAACAACCTCAAAAAACACCATGTTACTGAGAATGGCGGATGCACTTGAACGCGCAGCTGCGGAACTCGTTGCGGAAAATAAAAAGGACCTCGCTGTTGGACAGCAGAAGGGACTTTCAGCAGCCATGCTGGATCGACTGCTGCTTGATGATGGTCGCATCCGCGGGATCGCCGCTGCCCTGCGTGAGATTGCTGCGCTACCTGATCCCGTCGGTGAAGTCACAAAAATGTGGAAGCGCCCCAATGAGTTGATGGTCGGCAAGATGCGTATTCCGCTCGGCACAATAGGAATCATCTATGAATCACGGCCTAACGTGACCGCAGATGCCGCCGCTCTCTGCCTTAAGGCCGGAAATGCAGTGATCCTGCGGGGAGGTTCAGAAGCGATCAATTCCAATCTGGCCATTGCTGCGGTTCTGCAGGGCGTACTGAAAGAAATGAATATCCCTGAAGCGGCCCTGTCACTTATTCCGTTCACCGAGCGCGAGGGGGTGCTGGAGATGCTCAGGCAGGAAGAGTCAATCGATCTCATCATCCCGCGCGGCGGAGAAAGCCTTATCCGGTTTGTGGTTGAAAACTCTCGAATTCCGGTCATAAAGCATTACAAGGGAGTCTGCCACATCTTTGTTGATACGTCGGCCGACTTCGATATGGCGGAGCAGATAATTATCAACAGCAAGACCCAGCGCCCCGGCGTATGTAATGCGCTTGAAACGCTTTTGATTCATCGCGATGTGGCGGCTGAATTCATACCGAAAATTGCCGCCACTCTCTCTGCATTGGGTGTAGAACTGCGCGGTGATGCCGCATTCTGCACCTATTCACCGACCTCAACTCCGGCAACGGAAGATGATTGGTATACCGAATATCTGGAATTGATCCTGGCCTGCCGGGTGGTCGATGACCTTGATGCCGCTATCGCCCACATTAACCGCTACTGTTCTCTACACACCGAGTCGATTATTACCAGTGACTACAGCCGCGCCCAGCGTTTCATTCGCGAAGTCAATTCTTCCTGCGTGATGGTCAACGCTTCAACCCGTTTTGCCGATGGCGGCCAACTCGGCCTGGGGGCTGAAATCGGCATCTCAACCACCAAGCTGCACTCGTTCGGACCGATGGGTCTGGAGGATTTGACCACTACCAAGTTCATTGTCTATGGTGACGGCCAGATCCGGGAGTAATTTCACAGACAAGGAGCAGGTTATGACTATTCAGGAGCAGATCCGGCAGTTCCTCACTTCTCCCGCTTTCGGGGTGGTCGGCGCATCAAGCAACCGCGAAAAATACGGCAACAAGGTGTTACGCTGCTATCAGCAGAATGGCAAAAAGGTCATTCCCGTCAATCCCAATGAAGCGGTAATCGAAGGAATCGCCTGCGTAGCCACGATCAGTGACTTGTCGCCAGATGTTAAAAGTATATCAATGATCACCCCACCTGCTGTCACCGCGCGGCTGGTGCCGCTGGCAATCGAAAAAGGAATCAAAAACATCTGGATGCAGCCTGGAGCCGAGCATCCCGATGCGGTGTCACTCTGTCGCGAACGGGGGATCAACGTCATCGCCGACGGCAGCTGCCTGTTGGTCGTTATGGGATATCATGAACACTGACCCGCCGTGCAGTGTTTGAACGGACAACCTGACCCTGTTTTTAGTTTTTGGCGATTTTATCATTTATATAATAACTGTTTAGCAACTGCTTCCCTTCTCCGTCATATTAATCCCAACAGAAATACTTTATAATATTTAATATAATAATATCGGGAGATTGCAATACATTTTATTATAAAAAATTGTTTTGCAATCTCCCCGAATATGTTTTATTGTCCTTTCAGAGACGATAAATATGCATCAAATGAGTTAACTGGCAGGTACGGTATGGCACAACCGGCATTACAAGCGGAACAGCATGGATTTGTCGGTGCGGTCAGCGGATTGTCGCTGGCTGATATCATTCAAGTCAAAGGCGGCAACCGATATTCGGGGTGCCTGGTTGTAGAGCACATGAATAAAAGCGGAGTTGTTTATTTCCGCGATGGGGAAATTATCCATGCCGAACAGGATTCCCTTGATGGAGAAGAGGCATTCTACGTTGTTATGGCGTGGGCCGGGGGGTCGTTCCGGAGCGAGCCGAAGCTCTCCACTACCAGCCGGACTATCGACCAATCGTTAGGGTTTCTGATTCTTGAGGCGCTCCGCCGCATGGATGAGGCAAAAAAACGTTCGCAACAGAGAGAAGGAGCTGAAGCCGTTCCTTCCAGGGAGGATGCAGGTATGAGTGATATCAGTACAAAACTTTCTGTCATTCCGGAAATTGAGAAGGCGCTCATTATGACAAAAGACGGGGTCGTCGTTGATGACACTTCATATCAGGCCGAGCTTCTCGGGGCCAACGGACTTTTTTTGGCTCTTTTTTCGGAGCAGATCGGGTCTCAGTTCGGCGTCGGTGGATTCAAAGCTTCTACGGTACATGGCACCGAGCACCATCTGTTCCTTTTCGATTCCAAACGGCACCATCTCTGCATTACGGCTAAAGGGAGCGCCAATGTAAATTCGCTTGATTCAGAGATCCGTCGAGTAATAGGCCAGAAATAGGGGGAATATAGATGCAGTCAATTATGCTTGGTTTGACCTCTGTTCCGGGAATAATGGGTGGTATGATCTCCGATGAGCGGGGAAATGTTTTAGCCCACTCTTTTCCCGCGTACTTTGACGCAGGGAATCTCAAAAGTGCTGCCGAACTGCTCCAGGATAATACTGTCGGCCTTCAGGACGTCACCGGTGGGGTAAAACTCTTTGATATCCGCTTTGAACTGGGTCGTCTTATCATCAAGACTCTTCCCAATATGTTTATTGTCATACTCTGCCAGCCGACGGTAAACATTCAACTCCTGTATATTTCACTGAATGTTGCTATTAAAAAACTTGAGAAACTTTCTGTTGACCAGCTTTTGGCCCAACCGGCCAAGCAGGCGACTCCACAGATTCAGCCCCCGCAAGCGGTCGTCGCAGCCCCGCGGCCTGTCAGTACCGCACCGGACCGCTATCGTGCAGTGCCAGAAGGGAAAGGGATTCTGCTGACCTGTGAAACCATGAAAGATGCTGAAGTTTTTTTTGGTGTCGATTCCGCTAGCGTCAACAAGAACACCATACGAGCAATCAGTGAATATTTCGAAACCGATCCGGTCAAGAAACTGACCATTACCAACCTTGCGAACGGAACCAAGAAAACCGTCCCCGTTTCAGTATTGCCGCATGACCGGGACGGCGTGTATGACGGGAAGATATCCCCGTCTAAGTCTTTGTATGAATCGCTCCGCGTCAAAGAGGGAGACCAGGTACGTGTCGAAATTGCCACTGGCGGCAGATTCTTCGGATAGAACGTATTTGACATTATTTTCGTGTGCGTCCAGTAAATGCTTGCCAGATCAAAGAAAAGCTGACATAGTACCAAATTATCGACGGGCAGCAATGCCCGTCTTTTTATTTTGCGGAATTGAGGAGTTTTACACCATGCAGGAACGAATCAGAAATATCGCCATTATTGCCCACGTCGACCATGGCAAAACCACGTTGGTAGACGCCATGCTGAAGCACGCCGGAGTGTATCGCGCCAATGAAACTATTACCGAACGGGTCATGGACTCGAACGACCTGGAAAAAGAGCGTGGTATCACCATCCTGGCCAAGAGTCTCTCGATTCACCACGGCCCATACAAAATCAATATCGTTGACACTCCAGGTCACGCCGACTTCGGCGGAGAAGTGGAACGGGTACTCAAGATGGTCGACTCCGTGCTTCTGCTGGTTGACGCTCTGGACGGCCCAATGCCGCAGACCCGCTTCGTTCTGAAAAAATCGCTTGACCTGAACCTGAAGCCGATTGTCGTCATCAACAAGATCGACCGCCCCGGCAGCCGGCCGGACGAAGTGCTCAACATGGTTTTCGATCTGTTTTGCGAACTGAACGCATCCGACGATCAGCTCGACTTTCCGGTGGTTTATACCAGCGCCAAACTGGGCTACGCCAAGCTGGATATCAACATCGAATCAACCAACCTTGAGCCGCTCTTTGCGGTGATTGAATCAAATGTCCGCCCGCCTAAGGGAGACATCAATGCCCCGTTCCAGATGCTTATCGCCAACATCGATTACAACGACTACATCGGCCGCATGGCAACCGGTCGTATTTTCAACGGCAAGGTAAGAGCCGGCGAGACGGTGGCCATGATCAAGGCAGACGGATCAATCTCGAAGGGACGCATCACTAAACTGCTTGGCTATGAAGGTTTAAAGCAGGTTGATATTGAAGAGGCCGGAACCGGCGACATTGTCACCGTCGCCGGCTTTGAAGATGTCAGTATCGGTGAGACGCTGGCTTCGGCGGAAAATCCTATCGCAGTCCCCTACGTTTCCATTGACGAACCAACCCTTTCGATGAACTTCATCGTCAATACATCGCCCTTTGCCGGCCGCGAAGGCAAATGGGTCACTTCGCGTAACATCCGCGAACGCCTTACCAAAGAACTACGCACCAATGTTTCGCTCCGGGTCGATGATACTGACAGTGCAGACACTTTTATGGTCTCCGGCCGGGGCGAACTGCACCTCTCAATCCTGATCGAAACCATGCGCCGCGAGGGGTTCGAGTTGGCCGTTTCCAAACCGGAAGTCATCGTCCGGATCAAGGATGGAGTCAAAATGGAACCGATGGAATATCTGGTGGTCGATGTGGCTTCGGAATTCCAGGGTGCCATCATCGAGAAGATGGGACCCCGCAAGGGAGAGATGGTCGCCATGGCGCCAATGGGCGAGATGGTGCGTCTCGAATTCATCATACCGGCGCGCGGCCTGATCGGTCTGCGCGGCGAGGTCCTGACCGATACCCGTGGCACCGCCGTTATGACCCATACCTTTCACGAATATGCCCCCTACAAGGGTGATATCCCCGGTCGTAAAAACGGTGCGCTGATGGCCATGGATCACGGTGAAACCACCGCTTACTCACTGGACGCACTGCAGCCGCGCGGTACTCTGTTTATCGGTGCCGGTGTCGAAGTCTACGGAGGGATGATCATTGGCCAGAATAACAAAGACAACGATCTGGACATCAACCCCTGTAAAGGGAAGAAATTGACCAACGTACGTGCCTCCGGTACCGACGATGCCATCAAACTCACTCCGCCAAAACTCATGACGCTCGAACAGGCGCTGGAATTTATCGAAGATGACGAACTGGTTGAGGTTACTCCGCTTTCGATTCGCCTCCGCAAAAAAGAGCTTGATCCAACCCGACGCAAGCGGGCAAACAAAGGGTAGATATACCGAAATAACGCGTATACGTGAGCCGGGGATTTTTTCCCCGGCTCATTTTGTTTCTTACAGGAATAATCTGGTGATTTTTAACGGTGCGAATGCTATAGTTCTTCGGTAAATTCCATACGTTCAGGCGGGGCACACAACATGGCAGAACAAACGATTTATCTGATAGGAGCAGGTTTCACCGGCTGGGACGGTTTCCCGGCCAAGGCGCTTGAGATTATCGCCACGGCAGACATCATGGTCGGCAATCAGCGTCACCTGGAAATTTTTCCCGATTTTGCCGGTGTAAAAAGAGAGCTTGGTGATCTTTCAGAATTGATCGATTTTCTCAAGAAAACCGATCAGCGTGTAGTCCTTCTGGCCTCAGGAGACCCGACTTTTTTCGGAATTTCAAGATTCCTGCTGCGGAATCTCCCAAAAGAACGTATCGAAATTTTCCCCAATGTAACCAGCATGCAATACGCCTTTGCCCGGATCAAAGAGTCGTGGGACGACGGCATTTTCGTTTCGGTTCATGGGCGCGGCATGCACCAGGCGATAGACAAGATCATCGCCGCTGAAAAAGCCTGTGTTCTGACCGACAAAATCAACACCCCGGCAGCAATCGCGGCAGAACTGATCGAGCGGGGTGCAGAAGGGTATGAGGCGTGGCTCTGCGAAGATCTCGGCATGCCGACAGAAAAATTTACTAAGACGACTGTACGCGGACTGCTGGATATTGCTGCATCTGATTTGAATATTCTTATTCTGATCCGCACCTACGAACCAAACCTCGTCCACTATCCGCTGATAGGTATCGATGACGACGAGTTCCACACTTCGAAAAAGTTGATCACCAAACTGGAGGTACGTGCAGTCACACTTGCAAAACTCCAGCTGCAGGATGACCTGGTACTCTGGGACATCGGGGCCGGTAGCTGTTCTGTTTCGATCGAAGCCTCCAACTTAATGCCGGCTGGAAGAATTTTTGCTGTAGAAAAGAATCTGCAGTGCATCGGGTTTATAAACGAAAACCTGAAGAAGTTCTGTGCCCGAAATATAAAGCTGATCGAGGCGTACGCCCCCGACGGCCTGGATGATCTTCCCGATCCGGATCGGGTTTTCATCGGCGGAGCCGGAGGTAAACTGGATGAGATCATCGATATCGTATCGCAGCGGCTGAGACCGGATGGCGTTGTGGTTATCAATGCAGTGACTCTGGATACTCTCACCAGAGCGGTGGAATTTCTTGAAGACCACGGTTTTACGGTAGAAGCGACTTGCATCAATGTCGCCAAGACCCGGAACCTTACCGAATACAAGATGTTTGAAGCCCAGAACCCGGTCTATGTAATTTCAGCCTGCAAGGGTGGCGAATAGTGGCAATGGTTTATGCTGTAGGAGTAGGCCCCGGCGACCCCGAACTGCTGACCCGCAAGGCTGAACGGGTCCTGCGGGGTGCAGACGTTATTCTTGCTCCGGTATCCAATCCTGTAGAGGCCAGCGTGGCCCTGGAAACGATCCGCGAATTCATCAATGAGGAACGTCAGGAGATCATAGTTCATCAATTTCCGATGACCTCTGACCGGACACGCCTGATTCCAGCCTGGCAGGAGGCAGCGGCTCTCATCGCAGCGCATGCGGAGGCGGGACGTTCAGTTGCCTTCATCACGATCGGTGACCCACTGTTTTACTCGACGTTTATTTACCTGCTGCGGATACTGCGCAAACAGTGGCCGCATCTCCCGATCGAAATCATTCCGGGCATATCGAGCATCAATGCCGCAGCGGCTCAGGCTGCTCTCCCCCTTGTGGAGAGTGATGAAAAAATGGTTGTGATTCCGGCCACTGCCGGGATAAGACAGATTAAAACAGCCTTGGAGAACTACGAAACCGTGGTGCTCCTGAAAGTCAAGCCACTCTATGCGGAGATTGTAGAACTGCTTCACTCAACCGGAAGGGAGCATAGCACCGTTTTTGTCGAGCGGGTCGGGGGTTCCCGCCAGAAAGTTCTGACCGATTTCAGCCAGATCGCCGCCCATTCACCCGATTATCTGTCGCTGATGATAATAAAATAGTTTCAATAAGCCGCGTCTGCAGTTGTTCCTCCATACACAAAAAAGTCCGTTCATCCCTGAATTATCAGTGAATGAACGGACTTTTTATGTTACCCGGTACGGAAGGGGGTATATTTATCCCAAAACCGCGTGTGCCGCCGCCAACCTGGCTATCGGCACTCTGAATGGTGAGCAGGACACATAATCCAGCCCGACATTGTGGCAAAAAATAACCGATGCCGGATCGCCGCCATGTTCGCCGCAGATGCCGAGCTTGATGTTAGGGCGGGTTGATCGTCCCAGTTCACACGCCATCTTGACCAGCTTGCCGACACCCTTCTGATCAAGCGACACGAAGGGATCTTCGGGAAGGATGTTATTGTCGACATAGAATGGCAGGAATTTGCCTGCATCGTCACGTGACAGTCCAAATGTGGTCTGGGTCAGATCGTTCGTCCCAAATGAAAAGAACTCTGCCTCCACCGCGATTTCGTCAGCTGTCAGGGCGGCACGCGGCAGCTCGATCATTGTACCGATCAGATACTCTACCTTGACGCCGTAACGGGCAATGATCTTGTCACAGATGATCACGGCATTCTGCTTGAGAACCGACAACTCTTTGACTGTCGCAATCAGCGGAATCATGATTTCAGGAACGATGCTGAACCCTTCATTGCTTACCAGCTCGCAGGCCGCTTCCATGATCGCAGTAACCTGCATATTGTAAATTTCCGGAAATGTAATGCCCAGACGACAGCCGCGGTGACCCAGCATCGGGTTGAACTCGTGCAGTGTATCTATCTTATGCTTGAGCGCGTTGACCGGAACCTTCATCGTCTTGCACAACTCTTCAATATCCTTCTCTTCCTGCGGCAGGAACTCGTGCAAAGGCGGGTCAAGCAGACGAATGGTCACCGGCAGCCCTTTCATCTCCCTGAACAGCCCGATAAAATCCCCTTTCTGCATCGGAAGAATCTTGGCCAGGGCATGCTCACGCCCTTCTACATCATCGGACAAAATCATCTCCCTCACGGCAGCAATTCTCTCCGCGTCAAAGAACATATGCTCTGTGCGGCAGAGACCAATCCCTTCTGCCCCAAATTCGCGTGCGACCTTGGCATCATGGGGTGTATCGGCATTGGTGCGAACCTTCAGGCGACGTATACCGTCCACCCACCCCATCAACGTATTATAATCATCGGTCAATTGAGCTGTTACAGTCGGTACCGCGCCCAGCATCACTTCACCCTGTGTTCCATCCAGCGTGATCAGGTCTCCTTTTCTTACAACAACCCCGTTTTTGGCGGTAAAGCACTGGTTGGCATAATCCACTTTGATGTCGCCGCAGCCGGCAACGCAGCACTTGCCCATTCCGCGGGCAACGACTGCAGCATGAGATGTCATGCCGCCTCGAGCGGTCAGGATCCCCTGAGCGGCATGCATACCGTGGATGTCTTCAGGGGAGGTTTCTACGCGCACCAGAATAATTTTACGGCCGACCTTAGCTTCAGATTCCGCTTCATCGGCAGTAAAAACAACCAGACCGGATACGGCGCCCGGAGATGCCGGGAGACCCTTTGCGATGATATTTTTAACCGCTTTCGGATCAAGTGAAGGGTGCAGCAGCTGATCAAGCTGTTCGGGGGCTACACGCTTTACAGCGGTTTTTTCATCGATCAGTCCTTCGGCAACCATGTCAACCGCAATCTTGATGGCTGCAGGTGCGGTACGCTTGCCATTGCGGGTCTGCAGCATAAAGAGTTTGCCCTTTTCGATCGTAAACTCGATGTCCTGCATATCTTTGTAATGTTTTTCGAGTATTGCCCGGATAGAAACCAGTTGCCGGTAACACTCCGGCATAACCTCCTCCATCGGCGGCAGCGACGTGGCTTTGGCACGGTTGATCGGTTGCGGAGTACGGATACCGGCAACGACATCTTCACCCTGGGCGTTGACCAGATATTCACCATAGAAATAATCTTCACCCGTGGATGGATCTCGGGTAAAGGCTACGCCGGTGGCACAGTCATCCCCCATGTTTCCATAGACCATTGATTGGACGTTTACGGCGGTGCCCCATTCCGCAGGGATGTTGTTAAGCCGGCGGTATGTGATGGCGCGCGGGTTCATCCATGAACCGAATACGGCGCCGATTGCACCCCACAGCTGGTCCTGAGGATCTTCAGGGAACGGGATCCCGAGATCTTCCTTGATTCTGTTTTTAAATGCGGATACCAGATCCTTCCAATCTCCCGCACTCAGATCGGTGTCGAGATGAACCCCCCTCTCTTCTTTTTTCTGCTCAAGCAGGAGTTCGAGGGCGTGTTTATCCATGCCCATCACGACATCAGAATACATCTGTACAAAGCGGCGATAGGCATCGTATGCGAAGCGCTCGTCACCGCTTTGGGAAACAATACCCCGTACGGTGGTATCATTGAGACCCAGGTTGAGGACTGTATCCATCATCCCCGGCATGGAGGCACGGGCGCCGGAACGCACTGAAACCAGCAGAGGATTGTCGGGGTCACCGAATTTACGACCCATCAGAGCTTCGACACGGGAGAGATGGACGGCAACTTCTGCCGCGAGGGAGGAGGGATACTTATTATCGTTCTTATAAAACTCGGTACAGACCTCTGTGCTAAGTGTGAAGCCGGGCGGGACCGGAAGGCCGATGCTGGTCATTTCGGCAAGATTAGCCCCTTTACCACCCAGCAGATTTTTCATATCAGCCCGACCTTCAGCCTGACCGTTACCAAAGAAATACACAAATTTCTGCGCCATAGTACCATCTCCTCTTTCGTAGAATACTAACGAGTGCTTTACAGGCACTAAAAACATTTATTCATAATGAATATAACAGTTTAGAGGATTAGACTATAGCGCAGATTTTCAAAATATCAACTATATTGTGAATTTTTTTCTTACTTCGTATCCCAGCTGGTGATATCGGTGTTCTTTCCTTCCCCCCCTTTGACGCCGTCAAAACCATAGGAAAAGAGGTCGTAGTCGCCATGCTCGCCGGGGGAAATGTACAGGTAGTCGTTACCCCAGGGGTCTTTGGGAATTTTCTTGCTCTCAAGATATCCCTCATCCTTGTACCCCTTCGGCATTACACCTACAGTCGGTTTTGTGATCAGAGCGCTCAACCCCTGTTCGGTGGATGGATAATTACCGTTATCAAGCTTGTACAGCTTGAGGGCCGTCTCAATATTCTTGATTTGCACCCGCGCATCGGTAATCTTGGCATCATCTGTCCGCCCCATCAGTTTCGGGCCGACGAGCGCGGCCAACAGCGCCAGTATGACGATCACGACCATGATCTCGATCAGGGTAAATCCTTTAGTGTTGTTTATTCGGTGCATATCTGTGTGTACCTCCTGCGTGAATTCTCTGCTGTTGAACTCTACTCAAAAGAGAGGCGGTATGGCAAGCTCTTTCAGGTCCGTGGATGCTTCAAAAAATATCATTGGTACCTCAAATGCGGTATATGCTGCCGCAGTTTTTTTACTAAGATGAAACATTACTTAATAACTCCGGATGGTTGCAATTTGCTTGCAGATTGGCACTCAATATGCTAAATAGTTTACATCATCGATTAAGTAACAGCTCAAAAGTAACTTACGCCTGCGTCATTACGCAGTACCAAACAAACAGAGGAGAAAAACAGATGAAAAAAATCAGCGCCGTAGTAGCAATGTTTGCCGTCACCGCTTTTGCAGGAGCAGCTTTAGCAGCCGACGTAATCGAGTTGCCAGCCTCCATGGGTAAGATATCCTTCCCTCACAAAAAACATCAGGAAATGCTGAAAGACTGCAAAAAGTGCCACGAAAAAGGCCCGGGGAAAATTGCCGAACTCGGCAAGGATTGGGCACACAAAACCTGCAAAGGATGCCACGCTGAGATGAAAAAAGGACCAACTTCCTGCAAAGATTGCCACAAAAAATAAGCGCTGAACACTAGTTTGCAGCCATGCCGGGGGTAGCGCATCAGCGCTGCCCCCGTTTGTTTTCTCCCAGGATGCAATACCCCCCCCCTTTTTTTACCAGGAAACCCTCCCGCTGCATCGCTTCCAGATTACTTTGCACAGCTTCACGCGCGGACTCAAGGTAAACAGCCAACTCTGTGAGTGATATGTACGGACGGTTCATAACCTCTTGTAAAATGCGGCTGCGCAGCTGCCGATTGGAACCCTCGAAGCGGCTCTGTTGTGTGTGGTGTTTGCTGCGGCGACCCGGATTAGGAAGAGTCTGTTTGAGCATAACACCGTAATCCATAAGGGCATAATACCATTGACGCGGATTAACCGTATCCAGGGTTACTGCTACCAGCGGCATGATTTCACTGTCACAGACTTTTTCCCGACCATGATAGAAACAGTGAATAAAAACCGTGCGGATGTTGGTTTCGATCAGCGGTTCAGCCACACCGTACGCGAATGCAGCCAGAGCACGGGCTGTGTAGGGCCCGACCCCCGGCAGTGATTGCAGCTCATCAATTGAGCGGGGAAACTGTCCGGCGTAGAACGTCTCAATTGCCTCGGAGCAGCGTTTCAGAAACAGCGCCCGGCGGCTGTAGCCCAACCCTTTCCATACCTGAAGAACGTCTGACAGGGATGCGGCAGCCAATGCAGAAACCGTCGGAAAGGCACTCAAAAAGTTCACATACTTAATCTTGACACGCTCCACCTGGGTCTGCTGCAGCATTATTTCCGACACCAGAATGTGATAGGGGTTATCTGTCTCGCGCCACGGCATCGGGCGGGGGTTAGCGTGGTAATTGTCGTAGATCATCAAGCGGAAAGAGGCTATGTCCTGAAGAGAAAGTTCTCCATTCTGATGAAAACTGCCCGTCAGATATGCCGGCGTCAGCGCCTTCACCGCAGTGCTAACTCCAACTCCTCCAGTTTTTTCACCCGGTCACGCAGCACGACCGCCTTCTCGAAATTCAGCTCTTTAGCCGCAATCAGCATCTCTTTACGCAGTTTTTTTACCAGCTTCGGTATTTCTCTGGGTGCTACATATTCTTCGCCCGTTTCAGCAACTCCGGCAGGTTGCGTGACATAATCTTTCTCTTCGATTGACTCCAGGATACTGCGCAAACCTTTTTTGACCGTTTCAGGTGTGATGCCGTGTTCTTCGTTGTAGGCAAGCTGCCGGACCCGTCGCCGGCCGGTTTCATCAATACACGCCTGCATGGAGCGAGTCACGCTGTCACCATACATAAGTACCCGGCCATTGACATTACGGGCGGCACGGCCGCAGGTCTGGATTAGTGACCGCTGGGAACGGAGAAACCCCTCCTTGTCGGCATCAAGAATGGCAACCAGCGAAACTTCCGGCAGATCAAGCCCTTCCCGAAGCAGATTAATCCCGACCAGTACATCAAATTCCCCCAGCCGCAGATCGCGAATGATCTGCATCCGCTCTATGGTGACGATATCCGAATGGAGATATTTTATTCGCACCCCCAGTTCACGGTAATAATTAGTCAGCTCTTCTGCCATGCGCTTGGTCAGTGTCGTAACAAGCACCCGCTCGCCATGGGCAACAGTCTCACGGACTTCATGGAGGAGATCGTCTACCTGGCCGACGGAAATTCCCGCCGTCACTGGCCGCACCTCTATAATCGGATCAACCAGCCCGGTCGGACGTATGACCTGTTCAACAAACACGCCGCCGCTTGCCTCAAGCTCATAATCGGCCGGTGTTGCCGAAACATATACCACCTGACGGATGCGGGCCTGAAACTCCTGGAAATTGAGCGGCCGGTTGTCAAGTGCAGCCGGCAGCCGGAACCCGTAGTTGACCAGTGTTTCCTTGCGCGAGCGGTCGCCCCGGTACATGGCACCGGTCTGCGGTACGGTGATATGTGATTCGTCCACAAACAGCAGGAAATCGTCGGGGAAATAATCTATCAGCGTATAGGGGGCCTCACCCGGCTGGCGCCCGTCAAAGTACCGCGAATAATTTTCGATACCGTGGCAGAACCCCATCTCCTCCATCATTTCGAGATCATAGGCGGTACGCTGCTCGATGCGCTGTTCTTCCAGCAGCATGTTCTGACTGCGGAAATATCCGATCCGTTCCGCCAGATCAACCCGGATCTGCTCTACCGCCCGCTCCAAAGTTTCGCGTGTGGAGACATAATGTGAAGCGGGATAGATGGAACACTTGGAGAGTTTTTGCAACACGATGCCCCGCAACGGATCGATTTCACTGATCGCTTCCACGTCATCTCCGAAAAATTCTATCCGGAGAGCCCGTTCACTGTCGTAGGCCGGAAAAATCTCGATCACATCCCCCCGTACCCGGAACGTACCACGATGGAAATCCATATCATTGCGTTCGTACTGTATCTCGATCAGCTTGCGAAGCAGGTCGTCTCGGCCGAAATCATCCCCCTGATGAAAGTAGATGTGCATGGCCTGATACGCTTCAGGTGAGCCGATGCCGTAAATACAGGAGACCGATGCCACTATGATAACATCCCGCCGCGTCAGCAGACTTCGTGTCGCAGAATGGCGCATCTTGTCGATCTCATCGTTGATGGCGGAATCTTTTTCTATGAAGGTGTCACTGGTCGGAATATAGGCTTCCGGCTGATAATAATCGTAGTAGGATACGAAATACTCAACGGCATTATCGGGGAATAGCTCCTTGAATTCACCATACAGCTGCGCTGCCAGTGTCTTATTGGGGGCCAGCACCAGTGCCGGACGGGAGGTTTGGGCGATTACATTCGCAACGGTAAACGTTTTGCCGGAGCCGGTCACACCCAGCAGCGTCTGGTGGCGGTCTCCCCTTATTATTCCCTCTACAAGTTCATTAATGGCTTGGGGTTGGTCACCGCGAGGGGTGTATTCGGTTGTCAGATTAAAAATGGACATGCAGCCCCGTTTTAAAATTATTGTTTTTACATTTCTGAGTATTTATGGATTTTCACACAGGAAACGGGTAAACTGCCGCTCCGTGGGCATTATAGCGACTCATACGGTAGCATGGAGACTCGTGTGACACAAGAACTTCAAACCATTCACCACTCAGTATGCAGCTTTACGCAACCGGGAAACCAGTGCCATCTCCTGGAGGGTAGTCCCATACCCACTTTTGCCATCGACGATCAACACCATGTCATATTCTGGAACCGGGCCTGTGAATCTGTCACCGGTCAGGCAGCGAGAGATGTGGTTGGTACAAACCGGCATTGGGCGGCTTTTTATACGGATCAGCGTCCGATTATGGCCGATCTGGTACTTGACGGCGCGACACCGGAGGAAGTGAGCAGCCACTACGGAGATCTCTGGTGGCAATCAACAGTTATCCCGGGGGCATACGAATCGGAAGGGTTTTTCCCGGCCATCGGTACCGATGGCACATGGTTCTTCTTCACCGCCTCTCCGATCTGCAACGCAGATGGTCAGACAATTGGTGCAATTGAAACTCTGCAGGACATCAGTGCAAGGAAACAGGCCGAAGAAGCGCTGCATGTCTATCAGAATGATCTGGAAGATACCATTCGACGACGCACGAAAGAGTTAATCCTGACCCACGCCGAACTGGCTGTCAAAGCCGCCAACCTGCAAGAGATCAACGAAGAGTTATCACAATACGCCTTTGTCGTTTCCCATGACCTGCGTGCTCCGCTGCGTGCCGTCCGAAACTACACCCATTTCCTGCACGAAGAGTTGGAAACCCTCTTGAATAACGAACAGCGGGGCTATTTCGCCGGCATGACAACTGCCTTGAAATTCGGAGAGGATCTGGTGAGCGACCTGTTGGATTTCTCCCGGGTCGGGGGGGAAAACCTGGTCGTTACACCGGTTCCGCTGGATGAATTTCTGGCAGCGATGAAAAATGAGTTCAAACCACATCCCGACGCTGAACTCATCTGCTACAGCGGGATGCCAACCGTTCTCGCCGAACGAACCCTGTTGCGTCAGATTTTTAACAATCTGATAATTAACGGTTTTAAATTCAATTATTCCACTGTCAAAAAAGTTGAAATCGGCCTGATATCCCACATCGGGAACTACTGTGAGCTGTACGTCCGCGACAACGGCATCGGTATCGACCCCCGCTTTCACAACAGGATCTTCAAGATGTTTAAACGCCTCCATACGCACAAGGAATTTGAAGGAACCGGCATCGGTCTTGCGATTGTCAGAAAAGCTGCCGCTAAGCTGGGGGGGACTGTCAGGATCGAATCAGAGGCCGGTGACGGTTCGTCCTTCCTGATATCGCTTCCAACAGCTGAAACGAGTGAAAAACTGTGAGTGAACAAATGTGTACAGTACTTGACGAACACAATAGTATCGCAACTAAAAGAGCGCGAAATACAGGCCGGATGGCAACTCCGCTGTCTATTATCAACAATGGCGAAGAGCGTCTTGACTACCTTTTTCACCGGAGCGTGTATTCCGCTTCGGCATCATCCCCGCACCCCGGAATTCTACGGCCTGATCTCAACAAGCCGCGCATAGACGGGTTGTTGACAATCCGCACCATCAACCGGTTCTGGAAATTGGTTGAACTGCCGGGAGAACATCATGAAAAAATATAACCTGCTGCCACAACTGAAAATCCTGCTGGTTGAGGATGATGAACATGATCGCATCGCCTTTCGCCGTGCACTGCGCGGTACAAAAATGGGATGGGAGATCACCGAGTGTGTGCGGGCCGGCGATGCACTTGACCTTATCAGAGCGGATGCTTCACTCTTCGATCTTGTCGTGGTTGACCATCATCTCCCGGGCCTTTTTGGAGCGGATTTCTGCAAAACTCTTCTGGCAGAGTCAATCAGTCTACCACTTGTCATGCTGACCGGCAGTGGTTCCGAGTCGGTTGCTGTTGAAGCCCTCAAGGCCGGTGTCGATGACTATGTCATCAAGGACCCGGAGAGCACCTATTTACTGATGCTGCCGCGCATTTTGAGCGATGCCGTAGCAGCGCATCGTGACCGGTCAGCTCGTACAGCAGCCGAAAAAGCTCTCATCGACAGTCAGGAGCGTTTGTCCGCCATCGTAGCCGGCCTGACAATTCCCACCTTCGTAATCAACGCTGCACACGTAGTCACCCACTGGAACGATGCCTGCCAGATGATTACCGGTGTACCGTCGTGCGATGTCATCAATACGCAGGAACAGTGGCGGGCCTTTTACTCGCATCAGCGTCCGGTAATGGCCGACCTGATCGTGACCGGCAGCATAGAAGACGTTGTTGCCCGGCATTACGCCGGCAAATACAAGCGGTCAGAAATGGTCAAAGATGCCTTCGAGGCGGAGGACTATTTTCCTCATTTCGGCGAAACGGGGAAATGGATCTTTTTTACCGCCGCACCGCTCAAGGATTCGTCAGGGCGAATCATCGGCGCTATCGAGACTCTTCAGGATATAACCGATCGAAAAAATGCCGAGGTAGCGCTGCGCGCCAGCGAATCCCGTCACCGCGAATTAAGCATAACCGACGCCCTGACCGGATTGTACAATTCACGCCACTTTTTCAGCCGTGCAACTGAAGAAATTGAGCGTTCCAATCGGTATGGGTCGCCTCTTTCGCTACTATTGCTGGATGTGGATAATTTCAAACGCTACAACGACACCTACGGGCATCTGGAGGGAGATCATGTTCTGGCCGGTCTGGCAGAAGTGATCCGCCGCGAGATCCGCGGAGCCGATTCCGCCTATCGCTATGGCGGCGAGGAATTTATCGTGATCTTCCCTGAAACGGAACCGACCGAGGCCCGGATCGTGGCAGAGAGGTTGAGACAGGCGTTCGAAGACACACTCTTTTCGCCGTTACCCGGCGAGGAGGTCCGCACAAGCATAAGCATCGGCGGAGGCTGCTATCGCCCGGAAGAAAGCTTGACCGCATTTGTCAAGCGGGTGGACGAAGCCATGTACCTCGCCAAAAAATGCGGCAAAAACCGGGTACTTTTTGTGTAATTCGGCTTTTTGCCTCACCTCCCTGATGGACGAAGGTGATAGAGAGCATGAGTCTGCTCAAATCATGTACTTCTTTGAAAATCCGGGTTCAGAGAACTTTCTAGGGACTCAAGGGTATAACTCATGACCGATACGGCAATTCCGGCGTCACACGATGAGGGCTATAAGAAACTCTTTTCAGAAATGATTGATGGTTTTGTACTCCATGAAGCCATCTGTGATAAACACGGCAAACCTTTTGACTATCGTTTTCTGGAAATCAATCATTCATTCGAACAAATAACCGGTTTAATCCCTTCACGTATTATCGGAAAAACCTTACGGGATGTCATTCCCGAAACCGCCGGTTCCCTGATAGAAGGATTCGAGGCGGTCATGCTGACCGGAAAGCCGAGGATATTCGAGCGGTATGCGCCCGATCTCGACAGGTTTCTGAAAATTTCCGCATATCAAATCTCTCCCGACCTTCTGGCATGCGTCATAGTCGATATTTCAGAACACAAGCGCCTAGAGGACTCTCTCCGTGAAAGCGAAGCAACATTCCGCGCGCATGTTGAAAACTCCTTTGACGTAATCTTCACTCTCAACGCTATGGGCACGTTCGCTTTTGTCTCCCCCGCCTGGGAGAGGCACTTCGGCTATCCTGCCAGCGATGTCATGGGGGAAAACTTTGCACTGTTCGTTCACCCGGATGATGTATCCCCATGCGTTGAATATCTCACGAATATCCTGACCACCGGCCGGAGCGGCACCAGCCCCATGTATCGTGTTAAATGTTCGGACGGTTCATATCGGAGCTTTGTTGCCAACGGGATGCCCTACATCGACACGAAAGGTCAGCTCTTGTTTATTGGAGTCGGGCACGATGTCACCGATCAGTTGCAGGCCGAGCGGGATCGACTCGATTTCGAGCGTCAACTGCTGCATACCCAGAAACTGGAGAGCCTGGGTGTTCTGGCCGGCGGCATCGCCCATGATTTTAACAACCTTCTGTTGACGATTCTTGGTAATGTTGAACTGGCGGCGCTGAACATTTCTCCCGATTCAACGGCGTACAGGCTCCTCGAGCAGGCGACTCTGGCGGCCAATCGAGCGGCGGATCTCACCAATCGCCTGCTCGCATATTCCGGCAGGGGGACTTTTGTTATCAACCGGCTTAATCTGAACCAGCTTGTCAATGAAAATGCCACTCTGCTCAGAACTGCAATTCCAAGAACGGTTTCGATTGATCTGAAACTCTCTTCCGTACTACACGATATTATGGGCGATGTTGCCCAGATCCAGCAGGTTGTTATGAACCTCATCACCAACGCAGCGGAAGCAACTGAAGGTAAACCCGGGGAGATAACAATATCGACCGGCCTGCAACAGTATGATCTTGCAGACCTGTCGGTAAGCAGATTGGAAGACAAACCGGAACCGGGACATTTTGTGTATCTGGAAGTATGTGATAACGGCATCGGCATGAATGAGCTGATTCAGCAGCGGATTTTTGATCCTTTTTTTACCACCAAGTTTACCGGCCGAGGGCTCGGCATGTCAGCGGTACTCGGTATAATCAAGGCGCACTCCGGAACCCTGTTTCTGGACAGCGCGCCGGGGAGAGGAACCACCATCAGAGTCATCTTTCCGGCCACAGCAGAGGCTGTGATACTGCCCGCTGAAAACGGGGCGGTCTTCACCCCTGATGTCAGCACCCCCCGTCTGCCCGGTACCGTTCTGGTTGTGGATGATGAAAAGTCCGTCCTCAGAGTCTGTGCCACCATGGTCAAGCTCTGCGGATTTATGGCCCTCACCGCATCTGACGGGGCGGAAGCCGTCAGCACATTCATGAAGCGAAGTGACGAAATCGACCTTGTCCTGATGGATCTCACCATGCCGAACATGGATGGTGTGGCAGCTATGCACGAATTGCGGCGTATAAAACCGGATGTAAAAATAATTCTTTCCAGCGGCTTTAATGAGCAGGAACTTGACGAACGCATCAATGGCCAAAACCCTTCCGGGTTCATCCGCAAGCCATACAGCATGAATAATCTTGAAACTGAACTGCAGCGCGTTATGCTCGGGTCGACCGTCAAAAAAGGGTAGCCGGCATACTTTCCGACTACCCTTTTTAAAGAGTGCTGAAAAACAGTGCCCGTAGTTTCGGGCCGGGCACTAACCATATCGTTTATTTTCCAGCCACATACTCCCGCACCTTATGGATCCGCCGGACCGTCTCCTCCACCCCCAGCGTCACAACAATTTCTCCAATGCCCGGTGCCTGCGTACCACCCGACAGGGCAATCCGGACCGGCTGCCCGACCTGCCCCATTTTCCAGCTGTTCTCGGTGCAGATTTCTTTAAAAAGCGCATCAATTCCGGCAACATCATCCGCAGGTGCGGATAAAAGTTTCTCCGTAACGGCGGCAAAAACTGCCGACAGCTGTTCCTTGTCAAATTTTGACAGGGCGGCGTCATCATATATGGCCGGAGCGTTGTAGTAGAACACCGCCCGTTCGGCCATCTCTTCCAGCGTCTGGGCCCGTTCCTGAAGCGTGCGTACTACTGCCAGCAGATCCGGTCCATTGAGCGTCGTCACCTCACGTGCCGAGAGATGCGGCAGCAGCAGATTGGCCAGACGCTCCGGGTCGCCGGTTTTAATATAATGGGCATTCAACCAGTTCAGCTTCTCGGTGTTAAAAACAGAGGCAGACCGCCCCACATTACCGATATCAAATTTCTGAGTCATTTCCGCCCGGCTGAAAATCTCGTCATCGCCATTGCTCCACCCCAACCTGACCAGATAATTTATCAGCGCCTCAGGCAGATATCCCATGTCCCGGTAAGAAATGACGCTGGTTGCGCCATGCCGTTTAGAGAGGCGCGCTTTGTCAGATCCGAGAATCATCGGAACATGAGCAAATTGAGGCACTGGAAAACCAAGTGCCTCGTAGAGCTGAATCTGCCGCGGAGTGTTGTTAACATGGTCGTCACCCCGGATAACCGTCGTAATGCGCATGGTGGCGTCGTCGATCACTACACAGAAATTGTACGTCGGTGTGCCGTCGGTGCGTTGGATGATCAGATCATCCAGCTCTTCATTTGGAAACGTAATGGTTCCCTTGATCAGATCATCAAAAGAGGTCACTCCGTCCTGTGGTGCTCGAAAACGAACCACATATGGTGGCCCATCCGGCTGGTTGGCGCTCTCACGGCATTTTCCGTCATATTTCGGCTTTCGCCCCTCCTGCATGGCCACATTACGTTTTGCATCAAGTTCCTCGGCTGTGCAGTAGCATTTGTAAGCTTTGCCGGCATCCAGCATTTTTCCGACATACTCCTTATAGAGCGGGAACGAATCTGACTGGTAGTAGGGTCCCTCGTCCCACTCCAGTCCAAGCCACTTCATTCCCTCCAGAATGGCATTCACAGACTCCTTGGTGGAACGCTCCACATCCGTGTCCTCTATGCGTAGAATGAAGGTGCCTCCCAGTTTGCGGGCCAGCAGCCAGTTAAAAAGAGCTGTACGCGCTCCGCCGACATGAAGATAACCGGTTGGGCTTGGGGCAAAACGGACACGAAGTTCGGACATTGAGTAACTCCTTTTTCTGGCGCTGTTTACGTAGATATTGTGAGTTGAGACTATAGCATTCCCGGGTACTCTGAAAAAGTTTTTTCTCCCTGTTTGAATGCTTTAAACTTTGACAAGGGCATGATCAATCGTGCTATTATTCACTCATAACAGTGTTCTGGAGGGTGCGCATGCAAACCATTGATTCTTTGATCAGAGAAAGTTGCCAGAAATATAGTGATCAGCCGGCATTGCGGTTCAAACTCGCCGGAACGTGGCAGGACATGACATATGGAGCACTGTGGGAGTTGTCAAATCGAATAGCCGCCGGCATGATCAAGAATGGTTTCAATGTTGGTGATCACGCCGCCCTTCTCGCGCCTTCTTCGCCACAGTGGGTGGCCACCTATCTGGGTATTCTCAAGGCCGGGGGGGTTGTAGTCCCGATAGACAAGGAGCTGAAAGCTGCCGAACTGCGGCACATTCTGACCGATTGTGACGCCCGTTTCATATTCAGTGCCTCCCCGTGCCTCGATATTGTCCTGGAAATATTTTCAGATATCCCGGTTCTCGAACGTGTCATCACCCTCACGCCGATCGCATCGGAAGATGCCGACTCCAGAGTCGTCCAGGTGCTGGACGCACTGATTGAAGAGTGGCGCGAACTGGTTTCCGCCGTGAATCTGCCGACAGACCGGCGCACGACGATTGAAGTGATGGCCCGTCAGGCGTACCGTCTGCTCTGTCCGTCCTGCTCTGATAACGGGGCCAAGAAAGACCAGCCCGACCCGTTTGATCCGGTGGAACGACTCCGGCACAAACTCACCCGTGAGGGGAAACTCCAGTCACTTGCCTCACTCTGCCACACGGCGCCGCTCCCGGTAAAACCACGTAGTCATACGGATACGGCTGTCATCCTGTACACCTCCGGGACAACCGGACGCTCAAAAGGGGCAATGCTCAGTCACGCCAATATCGTCTCAAACATCAAGGGTGCTGCCGCGCATTTCCGCCTTGACAACAGCATTCACACCCTGTCATTCCTCCCGATAAACCATGTCTTTGAGCAGGTCTGCGGAGTTTTGCTGCCGCTTTCGCTGGGCGGGAGAATCTCTTTCTGCGAGTCGCTGAAAAAACTGGGTGAAAATCTTGCGGAGGTCAAACCTACTTTTTTTCTCGCGGTTCCCGTTGTGTACCGGATGATACTCGACCGTGTTATGAAGAACATAAACTCTAAAAAACTCTCGCAATGGCTTTTTTCGGTTCCGCTCACGCGGCCGATCGTCACCTCGAAAGTACGTCAGGCGTTCGGTTCCGGCACCATTTTCATCAGTGGCGGGGCGGCGCTTGATCCGGCCATTGCCAAGGGGATGACGGAATTCGGACTGTCGATCTACCAGGGGTACGGTATAACCGAAACAGCACCGATCATCAGCGCAGAGCAGCCGGGGGGCAAACGGCTCGGCACCATCGGACGGCCGCTGGAAAAGGTAGAAGTCAGAATTGATGGAGCAAATGATGAGGGTGTCGGTGAGATCATTGTCAAAGGGCCGAATGTCATGCTGGGGTACTATAAGAATCCTCAAGCCACTGCAGAGGTGCTGTCCGATGGCTGGTATCGCACCGGTGATCTCGGTTTTCTCAGCCCGGACGGTTTTTTGACAATCAGCGGCAGGGTCAAGAATCTGATCGTAACGCCCAACGGCAAGAATGTGTATCCGGAAGAGGTGGAGAACGAGCTTCTAAAAAGTCCGTTCATTTCGGAGGTTATGGTCTATGGTCACCGGGTTGGCACTTCATCCGAAGAGATTCACGCAATCATCTACCCCGATCAGGAGGCGCTCGACAATCAGTGCCAGTTAGACGGCAAGTGCCCGATGAGCGAAGCCGATGTAGAAGCGCTGCTGCGGGTTGAAGTCCAGAAATCCTGTAATGGCCTTGCGGATTACAAGCGGGTACGCAAGTTTACCATCCGCGAAGACGAATTCCCCAAAACAACGACCCGAAAGATCAAACGCTTCGCCGTGGAAGCCAGCATTTCAACGGGGCATTGACTGTGGCAGAAAAGAGTTACACTGTCTCCTCATCCGCACCTCCGGGTGGGGAGACAGCTTCCTGATGATCGGCACCCCTGCCAACTTCCCCGGCGCGTTAACTCATTGACAATTGCATACCACATCTGGTTGTTCTTAAGCCCCCACTGTGGGGCGACGCATATATCAAGAGGAGCTGATCCATACAGCCGCTGTATGGATATGTGCGGCGGGAGCAGTTCCAGAAAATCTGCCACCGTCGTTACATACTGCTGCAGCGTTAAAGGCACAAACTCCCCGCGACGGTACAATGCAGCCAGCGCTGTCCCTTCCACAGCATGCAGCTGATGCAGTTTGAGCGAATCGATCGGCAGGCTGGCCATCAAGTCGGCGGTTTTCAAAAAATCGGCGGCGCTCTCTCCGGGAAAGCCATAAATCAGGTGGGCGCAGATGTCTATATTCCGCCCGGCAGCCCGGTTAACCGAACCGGTAAAATCATCCAGAGTGTGCCCGCGATTAATGAGATTCAGAATAGTGTCGTCCATTGACTGTAATCCCAGTTCAAGGCAGACATACTTTGTTCGAGCGATATCCGTCAACAGGTCGAGGGCTTCATTTTCAAGAGAGTCCGGCCGGGTCCCGACCGAGATTCCGATCACATCCGGATGGTTGAGAGCGCGGCGGTACAGATCTGACAACAGTTCAACCGAACCGTAGGTGTTGGTATATTTCTGGAAGTAGATGATAAATTTTTCAGAGCCGAGCCGGATGCGGTGGAAAGCCATACCCGCTGCCATCTGCTCCTCAAGCGGCACGATGGATTGGGTGCCTTTCGGGGAAAACGATACATTATTACAGTAAATGCAGCCTCCGGTCCCCTTGCTTCCGTCCCGATTGGGACAGGTGAAGCCGGCATCCACATTGACTTTGCTGACCCGCAGTCCGAAACGGCGACGCAGATAGCTCCCGTAGGAGTTGATATGAAGGTGCGGGTGGAGACGGTCGTCAGGAGTGGTTGGCATACTCTTCAATCTTTTTCAACAGGGTTGCGGTCGCGTTGCGTGGGTCGGGGGCTGACAGTATGGCCGAGATAACTGCTATGCCATGGATGTGGGCAGTCAGGGTCTCGGCAAGATTTTCCGGCGAGATTCCACCCAGAGCAAAAACAGGGATCTCCAGAACGGCCGCAGCCTCTGCCAGTTTGTTGAGGCCGCATGGCTCGCCGTATGCGGCTTTAGAGGGGGTGTGATACAGTGGGCCGAACGTAACAAAATCGGCTCCCGCCGTCTGGGAAGACAGCGCCTCGTCAACAGAATGAGCTGAATAGCCGATTATTTTCTCCCGCCCCAGGACCCGCCGGGCAGCGGCGACCGGCAGGCTGTTGAAGCCGAGATGAACACCATCAGCCTCTACCGCAAGCGCGATATCCAGACGGTCGTTGAGGATAAGAGCGGCATCGAATTCCCTCGTAAGCACCCTCAAATCCATGGCTAAACGGTATACGTCGGCACTTGACAGGTCTTTTTCACGCATCTGAACAGTTCTGACCCCCCCCTCAAGAGAGAGGCGTACCACATCGAGAAGCGCTCTTCCGCCTGTCTGATGCCGATCCGTGATCAGATACAGACGTACGTCAGTCATCGGTCTCAATTGTGGCTTTCAACCGATAAGGCCATCCAGCGGACTGGAGGCATTAGCGTAGAGTTTACGGGGAATCCGACCGGCCTTGAATGACAGTCTGCCGGCGATTACCGCCAGCTTCATCGCCTCCGCCATGGCAATAGGGTCCTGGGCACAGGCGATAGCGGTGTTCATAAGCACACCGGCACAGCCCAGCTCCATTGCAATAGCGGCATCTGACGCCGACCCGACACCGGCATCCACGATGACCGGAACGCTGACATTTTCAAGAATGATGCGGATATTATACGGGTTACGGATACCGAGACCGCTGCCGATGGGAGCACCCAACGGCATGACAGCAGCGCAACCAAGGTCTTCCAGCTTTTTGCAGACGATCACATCGTCACTGCAATAGGGAAGCACCGTAAAACCCTCAGCTACAAGAATTTTTGCGGCTTTAAGAAGCTCTTCGTTATCAGGAAACAGAGTTTTTTCGTCTCCCAGAACTTCCAGCTTAACAAAATCTGACATGCCGGCCTCTCGTGCCAGACGGCAGGTACGCACTGCATCGTCAGCCGTATAACAGCCGGCGGTATTGGGCAGCAGTGTGTATTTCTTCAGATCGATGTAATCAAGCAGCGATTCTTTGCTGCGATCGAGATTCACCCTCCGTACCGCCACGGTTATAATCTGGGCACCTGAGACCTCCAGCGCCCGGGCGGTCTGCTCGAAGCTGGCGTATTTACCGGTACCAACCATCAGTCGTGAAGAAAATTCCCGACCGCCAATTATCAATGTGTCTGCACTCTGAGTCATACCGGTTATCCTCCCCCGACAAAATGAACTATTTCTATTCTATCTCCATCTGAAAGAAGCTGTATTTCATAGCCGCTCTTTGGGACGATGACCTCATTCATCTCAACCGCCACTCGCTCGCTGCTGATCCCGAGATGTTGAAGCAGCTCCGCAATCGAGCAACCGTGCGTTGTCTCCACAGAATTACCGTTCAACACAATCTGCATATCAACCTCCGCACACAAAAAAAACCGCAGCAGCGGCTTGTATTAATACATCAGTCGGTCGCGCTTCCCTACGCCGGCATTACCCGGATCAGGTACGAAGGGTCGCGGATTTACCGCTCTCAGTCGAAACTCCCCTAGCTTTGTCCCAAAGTAGACGATTGCCGACACTCTGTCAATTCAATTTTAGTCCGCCGGATCCGACCGTTCTCCCTTTTTTTGTACACAACAAATGATCTCCGCGCGGAAAGTGCAGAAGGTATTTTACGTACGTAACCTGCTTTATCGGGGATCCTGAAAATCCATTTGTTACCGCATACCATCTGTTATTCAATATAGTCATGAACAGCGATAAGATAAACTGACATTTTTTTCGCAGATAAGCTGCTATCTATTGAAATTATTTTATAATTCTGGCATTGTGCCCGGTGCATGCGTGGCTTGTTCTGCAAGATCAGGTACCGGAGGACGGATAGAGTGGCAGATAAGCGTGATATCAGACGCATCAGGAAGCGCCTTTCGATTCGTTTTGGCATCGAAGATGCGTCCAGAGTGGCGTTTACAGAAGATGTTTCAATGACCGGCATGTTTATCAAAACTCCCAACATTGTCCCTCCTAACTCAAAAATTAAAATAGAGTTCGTCCTCCCGGACGGGCCTAAAGTCGAGCTTGAAGCGCGAGTCATGTGGGCTAAAAAAGTGCCGCAGAATCTTTTTCATCTTGTCAAGAAAAGCGGGATGGGAGTTCGGTTTTTAAGTTTTTTTTCCGGTGAAGAAGCCTTTGATGAGTTTTTCGAAAGCATCGCAATACCACGCGACTAGAAAGGTGGAACGTGCTTCCTGCGGTGTTTTGCAGAAAATCTGTTTGCTGACACACGTATTCTGTGTATCCGTTTCCGCTACAGGGGTTTTATTGGTATGTGCAGAAAAATATTCATAGGGGCAACGGGGCAGCATTGCGGAAAGACGACCATCAGTCTTTCGCTGATGCATCTTGCACGCAAAAAGTACGCACGGGTCGGGTTCATGAAACCGCTCGGCCCCAAATGGATGGAGTTTAACGGCACAATCGTTGACAAAGATGCAGCCATGTTTTCCACTGTCTTTGGGGTTGAGGAGGATGTTGCACTCATGTCTCCGGTGACACTCGCCCCGGGAACAACACGCCGGTTTCTCGACGGTGAGATAGACTCGGAGTCACCCGCAAGGGAGATTCGCGCTGCCTGCGCCGAACTGGAGAAAAAGTATGATTTCCTGATTATAGAGGGTGCAGGCCATGGGGGGGTCGGTTCGGTTGTCGGGATGAACAATGCCCGAATAGCAGCTGAACTGAATGCGCCGGTACTATTGGTGACCGGTGGAGGTATCGGTAATGTTATTGATGCCGTTGAACTAAATCTTGCACTATATCAGCGTGAAAAAGCCGACGTACGGGTTATTATGGCCAATAAACTGGTGCCGGATAAAAGAGCTGATTCCCTTGAGTATTTACAGAAAGCTTTCGCCGGCAGCGGCATCCTGGTAACAAGTGCCTTTGATTATCTACCGGTTCTCGCAGATCCGACGTTACTTCATGTTTCCGAACTTCTCGGTTTACCGCTTAATGGCGGTTCAACCGAACGGAGCCGCCTGTGCCATACAATCCAGCTCGGCGCAGCTTCTTCGCAGATTGTAATTGATCATCTGGAAGCATCCACCCTGTTGATTGTTACCAGTTCGCGTGACGAGTTGATTGTTACGGCTTCGGCACTGCACCATATACCTGAATACAAAGAGCGACTCGCGGGGCTTATTATCGCCGGCCACGTACCGGTTTCCAATATAACCCAGCGAATCCTGGACGATAGCAACATACCGTACATCCGCATTAAGGAGACCTCCTCGGAAACATTTTATCGTTTACGTGAGCACGTCTCAAAAATAGGTCCCGAAGATCTGGAGAAGATAAATCTGATAAACTCGATTGCTGAACGCTATATCGATTTTGATGCTATCGATGCCATGATTTGACCCGTACAGCCTCCCGGCACTTCTACAAAAAACCCACCAAAATATGTAAACGACTTATTATGTCGTATCCTGATGATACACTCCACTCATTCGATTAACGAGGGAGTGCATATGGAAGCGATCATGATAGCAGGAGTTGCCGTTGTAGCGGTCAGTGGCTGGTACTCAGCCTTCGATCTGCTGACAGACATGGGGATTCGGGTCAGTAAACGAAGCGCCACTGACAGTAAGAGCTGCGATTTTTCACGCGCCTGTCGTGTTGCGACGCAGAGAAGAGTCAAGCAGATGGCGGGGGTGAACGTTTGAAAGGGCTTTCAGCAGACTGCTCTTGACATGCGGAATCTCGATTTGTAAATCCTTGAGCAACCGTTTCATCCGCTTACGCTGCATGTCCGCGGTGCCGCACACCGGACAGCAACAGCAGACAACCGGCAGTTTCATCTGACGGGAAAAAGTGACAATATCTTCCTCCGCGAGATAGACAAGCGGTCTGATTACGGTAATTATGCCGTTATCAGCCAGCATGGATGCAGACATCGACTTGAGGGAGCCGACAAAAAACTGGTTAAGCAGCAGGGTCTCAATAAAATCGTCCTGATGATGGCCGAGTGCCAGCTTATTGCACCCCATCGTCTGGGCGGCTTCGTAAAGCTCTCCCCTCTTAAGCCGCGAGCAGATCGAGCAGTACGATGATCCCGGCCGGCGTTTTTCCTTAATTATGGAGTAGTGCTCAGTGGGCACCATCCTGTAGGAAAAACCGTGTTCCCTGAAGAAAGCCTCAATAACATCGGTGCGGTAACCGGGGTATCCGGAATCGATATTGACAGCGACCAGTTCAAATGACACCGGGGCCCTTCTTCGCAGTTCCTCCAGTACGAGAAGCATCGTGTAGGAGTCCTTGCCTCCAGAAACCGCCACCGCGATACGATCTCCCTCCTCGATCAGGCCGAAGTCAGAGATGGCTTTGCCAACACCATGACGCAGCTTCCTGAATAGCCGAAGATCCGTACATTCTGATGGATTTTTCGCATCACGCATGTTCACCGCTTCAAACCCGCTCAAGAAAATTCCGCACCAAAGGTGCAAAGGTTTCATGTTCCAACAGGAACGCGTCGTGACCGTAAGCCGACGTGATCAGATGATACTCGACACTTTTCCCGAGATCCCTGCAGCAGGTGACCATCTCTTCCGTTTGATAGGGAGGATAAAGCCAATCAGAGCTGAAGGCATAAAACTGGATCGGCGCCTGAACCTGTGTAAAAGCCTCCGCCATTGATTCATATCCCCAGGCAACATCATAGAGATCGAGTGATTTTGCAAGATACAGAAAAGAGTTGGCATCGAAGCGATCGACAAAACTATATCCGTTGTAATTCAGATAGCGCTCTACCTCAAACTGACCGAAGAAATCGAACTGTCCGTCCCGGGCTGAAAACCGTCGTCCAAATTTGGCGTTCATCGATTCATCTGAAAGAAACGTAATATGCCCGATTCCACGGGCCAGAGCCAGTCCGTCCTTGGGATTGTGTTTATATTCTCCCTTACGCCAGGTGGGATCATTAAAAATGGCCCAACGGGCAACAGCATTGAGTGAAATAGCCTGCGGCGAAGGACTGGGAGTTGTTGCCAGAACAATTGCCGAAGCAATGCTGTCAGGGTACTGCGTGGACCATTCAAGGGCCTGCATGCCGCCCATGCTACCTCCCATGACCGTCAGCAGACGCCCGATGCCGAGTGCATCAATCAGTAATTTTTGAGCACGAACCATGTCGCGGATAGTAACTACAGGAAAAGAAAGGTTATAGCGTTTACCGGTTTTAGGATTGATTGAGGTGGGGCCGGTGGAACCAAAACAGGAGCCGATGACATTTGAGCAGATGACAAAATAACGGTCGGTATCGAGCAGACGGCCAGGGCCGACGATGGCATCCCACCATCCGGGCTTTGTTTCCGACTCGTCCCGTTTTCCAGCCAGATGCGCATCACCGGTCCAGGCATGTTCGACCAGAATTGCGTTGGTTTTCGACGCATTAAGTGTGCCGTACGTTTCATAAACCAGTGTAATCGGCGCCAGTATCCGCCCGCTGTCCAACCGGATGCCGGCTTCAAAGGTTTTGGATTGTTCTGTTATGTAAATTTCAGACATAAAAAAGCCCTTCACATAATATGAGAAGGGGCTGGCAAAAATACGCAGCACACCTCTCATCTTTGCCTTTCGGCAGGAATTAGCACCTGGCGTCATAATGACCGGTTGCTGTGGCTTCGCAGGGCCTTTTCCCTCCACCACTCTCGATAAGCAGGTTTCTTTTTGAGACGATACGAAATAACGCCTTATTTTGTCAATATAATTGAGTGCGCACCGCACTGTAGCGCCTCCCCGCCCGACACTCAATTTGAGTAGAAAAAACCCTGACTGTCTGGTATAGTTTTGGCTCGGTTTACTGAAAAGTAATAGATGCATTCGCGAAAAAGTTTTCTTAATCCTGATAAACTTATTTCTTACAGATTACGAACATGCGGGGTTTTTCATGAAAAGATTCGTTGTTTGTTTACTTTTTGTTGCCGTGGCAATGCTCGGCTGTGCCCAGAATCATTTCAATATTTCTGTCGATAATTTCGCGGAAAAAGTTAAAGTTCTCGGGGTCGCACCGATTTTACTGGATGCCGGGTCCGACATCACCTACCCCCAAAAAGATCTGCTGATGCCGCTTATCTCTGATCTTAATCGAAGATACGAGCCGTTGCTTGTGCGTAAAATCAAGGAGACCGGTAACTACTATGCGGTCACTCTGCTGACAGATGAACCGCAGCAGCTTTTCAGCACATTAATGGCGCGTCGGGAAAAACGAGATGATGCCGGAATTCAGTACAACAAATACTTTTTTAAAAATGATGAAATTGGTGCCTACATAAAGAAAAACCGTCTGGACGCGGTAATGGTGGTAGTCGTAAGCGGGCTGACCAAAACCAGTAAATTATATTCCAGCAATCTGCTGACGTCTCTTGAAACAGACTTCAATTTTTTGACGATGACCGCCCAGATACTTGCTCCTGACGGTACAGTTCTGTGGGAGTACCCCAATTTTCGAGGACGGCTGTTGCCGTACTACCCGCTGGCCAACCTTCAATATCCGGATTTCAGTGAGTCCGAAGCAAATCTGTCGCGAAAAACCGAGGTGCGCTTCAAGTCGCTTGACGGAATTCGCCGAACTCTCGAGCAGAAAAGAAACGATTGGACCTTCCGTGAGACTACGGAACCTGAAGTCTATGGGAGATTGTTCGATGAAATAACTGCATTGATCAGACATTCAGTAGACAAAAAAAGAGCAGGTACAGTCGTTGAGGGCACACCTCAGTCGGCTCCGGAGGATGCATTGAAACCGGGTGAAGCCCCGGATAAAGCTGCCCCGACAGGGCCTGTACAAAACACTCCGACGGCACCGGCTCCTGCTGTCGAAACGCCAGCTGAATTGCCAGTGCAAAAAAACATTATTAATGCACCCGCTAATCGGCCGACCGGTCCGATCGAAATAGTCCCGGCGACATGACACCCACGAGCCTTTTATTTTGACATGACACGCGGATTTTGCGACAATCCGGCCTTTGCTGTTTACTAACTCCTGTTTAAATCAAGGATGCATGCTTCTTTCTCCCAGCGAAATAGCCCTCCCCCGGGGCGTAAGTGATTTTCTGCCGGAAGCGGCAGCAAAAATCGGCTACATTGAGAGTCGCCTGCTGCGCGTGTTCGAATTGTGGGGATTCCGGCGGGTTATCACCCCCAGGCTTGAATATGAGGATGTGTTGGCAACCGGCATGGGTGATGAACTCAAAGGGAAAACCTATCGTTTTGACGATCGCCAGTCAGGCAGACTTCTTGCGCTGCCTCCCGACATAACTCCGCAGATAGCTCGCATTGCGTCAACCCGTATGGCTGCTCTTCCCCTGCCTCACCGCATAAGTTACAGCGGACGGGTGTTGCGACAGACCGAAATTCAGGCAGGCCGCAGCCGTGAAATATTCCAGACCGGCGTCGAGCTTATCGGACTTGACTCACCTGAGGCTGATGCCGAAATGATTGTCATGGCGATTGAAGCAATGCAGATGCTTGGATTGGATAACTTTACGATTGATCTCGGACAGGTCGAATTTTGCCACGGGGTCTTCCAGGCTTCCGGCTTGAGCGGTGACCCACTCCGACAGACGCGTGAAGCTGTGTCACGAAAAGACAGTTCGGCTCTTGCATCTCTTCTCCGCGAACATCCTGTCTCTCCTGAATCTGCTCGTGAATTAAGCGCTCTGCCACGATTGTTTGGCAACAGGGACGTGCTGAAAACCGCACGGGAAATCGTGACAAATCCCCGTTCCCTCTCAGCCCTCGGAAATATGCAGAAGGTTTTGGATATTCTCGATATTCATGGTGTGTCTGATTTCCTTTCCATTGATCTTGGAGAAACCCGGGGACTTGATTATCACTCTGGAATCACCTTTGAAGGCTTTGTCGCCGGTTTTGGTGAACCGGTCTGCAGCGGCGGCCGTTACGACAACCTTACCGCCCGTTACGGCTTCGATGCTCCAGCCACCGGATTCACGTTCAATCTGCTCAATCTGCTGCAGACTGTCGAACGCCGCCCGGAACTGCAAGGATGTGCAACAACTGATTTCCTGCTGTTCAACACCAGCCACGACCGGCGAAACGTGTTACAGATTGCCCGGCGGCTCCGTGGCCAGGGGTATACTACCTCCCGCGATATCATTCGCCGGGACTATGCCCAATCTCTTGAATATGCAAAAAAAATGAATATCCGCTGTATGCTTATTATCGGTGACAACCAGGAGCAGTTCCAGGCCGTCCGCAGCCTTGATGGTTGTACAATCTCGATTGAGAGTAGTATGATCACACAGCCGGGACTTATGAACTATATTGAAGAACATCAGGGAGAAAACTGAACATGGCAAATGTAGTTGTTGTGGGCGCCCAATGGGGCGATGAGGGCAAAGGTAAAGTCGTCGATATTTACACTGAACATGCGGATGACGTTGTCCGATACCAGGGGGGCAACAACGCCGGACACACGTTGGTGGTCGGCAATGAAAAAGTTGTTCTGCACCTGATTCCTTCCGGTATCCTGCACGAGGGAAAGCGCTGTATTATCGGTAATGGAGTAGTGCTCGACCCCGAAGTTTTTATCAGGGAGATCACGAAGCTCAAGGAATCCGGCCGGATTAAGGATGATGCCTGCCTGCTGCTGTCAGAGTCGATGCATATTATCATGCCCTATCACAAACGGATTGACATAGCCCGTGAAGCTAATAGCGGCGACAGGAAAATCGGGACCACCGGACGTGGTATCGGTCCCTGTTACGAAGATAAAATCGGTCGCCGCGGTATCCGCCTGATGGATTTGATCGACCCCGACACTTTTGCGCGAAAGCTGAAGGAGTTTCTGGTTGAAAAAAACTTCCTGCTGGTACATTTTCTCGGAGAGTCCGCCTGCAGCTATGATGAAATTTTTGCCGAATATCAGGGGTATGCAGATGTTTTGCGCCGCTACGTTGCCGACACCGCCCTTATTCTCAACAAAGACCTCAAGGCCGGGAAAAAAGCCCTTTTTGAAGGTGCACAAGGGACATTGCTTGATATTGACCACGGGACCTATCCCTTTGTAACCTCTTCATCTACCTGTGCCGGCGGTGCCTGTACAGGAGCCGGTGTCAGCCCGCGCGAAATCCATGAAATAATCGGCATATCGAAGGCCTATGTGACTCGCGTCGGTAGCGGTCCCTTTCCAACTGAACTGACTGACATATTCGGTGAAGAGTTGCGCCGGATCGGCGGAGAGTTCGGCGCAACGACCGGCCGCCCCCGTCGATGCGGTTGGTTTGATGCCATGGTAATTCGTTATGCCGTGCGCGTGAACGGACTGACCGGCATCGCCCTGACCAAACTCGACGTATTATCGGAATTTGACACCATCAAGGTCTGCACCGGATATACCTGTAACGGGAAAACCCTGGAAACCCTGCCGTCCCAGCTGGAACTGTTCGAAAAATGTCAGCCGGTATATGAAGAGCTCCCCGGCTGGAAACAGGATATTACGGCTGCACAAACGTTCGAAGAACTTCCGGCAACCGCACAGTCGTATGTAAAACGGCTGGAAGAACTGGCCGGCTGTCCGATTGTGCTGGTATCGGTCGGACCGCGCCGCGATCAGACGATTACCATCAGGAATCCCTTTGCCTGATTGGATTGGAAAACACACCGTAAACGTGGAAAGGCCGGCATCAATGCCGGCCTTTCCACGTTCAAAGCCTCAATTCAGCGGATCATCCCTTGGGGGTTTTTGCTTTTGAGATCCTCCGATTACCAGCCTTCTCAGACAGTTCGGTAAAAAGCCTGCTGCGGTAACCGACATCCTGAGCCAGCTTCATTCCCCGGGTGATAACGCGTTCTGCCTCCCCCATCCTCGTAGAAACAGCCCTGGCAGATACAGGCGTCGTACATTCATCTACCAGAAGCAATAGTGTCAGCCACTCGTGCAGCTCCTCAAAACGTTCCTTGTTAAACCACGCAACGTTGTCACTGATATGATGCTGTAAAAATGCCCGACACGCTTCGAGTTCAAACAGCCCCTGCATCTGTTTCAGACTACCTGCATCAGCATCCCGCTCATCCGACCGCCACCACTGGAGCAGCGCAGAGAGCAGCTCGACAGCACAGCTGCTGAATTCCGGGTCACTCTCCCGCTGCAGATGCTTCAGCAGGGTGTAATCAAGCCCCCGACTGACCGGGTCAAGAGTCGTCTCACGCAGAATAAGCCAGGCCAGAAGCAGAGATCTGGCCGCTTGATCCGAGAATCCGGCGGTCAGCCGGAGCTGAAATGAGCGGGCATCGCTCGCTGTTGTCTTGTGACCACCAAGCGATGTAAAGCACACATACTTCTCAATAGCGACGCTCTTCTTCCGGGATATCTTCCGTGTAGCTTTGCCGGCGGCAGTACGTGGTTTGTCCCTCGGTTGTGCGTCCGGTTCGTCCGCATCAGCGCACGTCATAAACAGCCCAACGGCAAGCTGCAGTTCTGCATCCGTTGCGGCAGTTTCTCCTGATTCTTTCTCCTTTGCATGCAGCTCAAAGACGATACGGAATGCAGCATTTAACTCCGCATACCGCTGCTGCTTCCGTTCCTCCTCAAGAGAAATAACGCCCGTACCGTTCAGATGAGAATACAGCTGTTTCCATGAGCCATCCCGGTCATCACGGATCTCCCTGAAATTCATGAACACGTGGAATTGATATTCATCAAGTTCGACATACAGACCCTGCTCGCGCAGTTCACGACATGAACGGAGGTATTCCAATCCCTCCGTCTGGTCCCGGAACGCCAGATAAAAGCCCTCTTCACCTGCCGCGGCCAGTGCATCGGCAAGCGATGTTCTGTCGAGTCGGTTTTCTTCTCCTTCCCCGGTCACCAGAAATGAAGCCGATTCTCTGATCCAGCCGGAGGTTTTCGCGTGGCAGTTATGATAGAGCACCAGCGCCCTTTCTTCGCCAGCCCGGTTGGAATAGGCAAAGACATTTTCATCAACACGGTCGCCGGCATGGAAGTCATAGAGGACAAAGTTTTCCGATCCGGAAAAGAGCCGGCGGTGACGCAGCAGCGGGAAAATCCACATGTCATGGCCCCGTATCAATCCTTCATCAACCTGTTCATTCCAGTAGGCACGCTTATACTCCATGCCGTATTTCTCGTGGAAGCCCTCGATCTGTCCGTGACCGAACATCGGCAACCCGGGCATGGTTACCAGCAGTACGCAGGCACCGAAATATTTACCCTGTGAACCGAACTGAGCTACTGCTGTCTTTTCATCCGGATTGTTCATGAAATTGACGAACCGCTTGAGGATTTCGTGATTGAATTCCAGAACATTTTTGATGGTGGTGCGATATTTTGCGTTCTCCTCAGCTTTGAGCATATTCATAAAAGCACTGTTGTACACGCGATGCATACCGAGTGTCCTGACGAAATATCCCTCCATCATCCAGAAGGCTTCTGCCAGCAGCAGTGTGCCGGGAGCCTCGACCGCCACACGGTCAACCACCTCGCGCCAGAATTCGATCGGGAATACGGCATCGAATTCCTCTTTGCTCATACCGTGCTCCGCACGCGACGGGACCCCACCGCCAAGGCCGCGCAGCGGAAACCAGAGGCGCTGGTAATGCTTCTTGGCAAGAGTCATGGCGGCGTCGAAGCGGATGATCGGAAAATTGCGCGCAACATGAAGAATAGTCTGAATGACTGATTCGCGCAGTTCGGGGATTAAATAATTGAGTTGGGCTGTGTCGTTCCAAGGGATACTGGTACCGTCGTTTCCGTGATAGATGTAGCGGGTGCGGCCGGTGGTGCGATCGTAATGTTTGAAAACCACGGCAGCGTCACTCTTGTTCCAGTATCCATCTTCGACCTGCAGGGACACATTTCTGTCGTGTGAAAGGTCCTCACCGGTAAATTGATACGTTGGAAACGGGGGGTAATCGGTTTGAACGAACCAGTCCGGATGCTGTATCACCCAGCGGGAATAGATCCCTGTATGATTCGGCACCATATCGCTGGCCAGCCGGATACCGCGGCGGCCGGCGCGCTCCCTGAGGTTTGCCAGCGCTTCCCAGCCGCCAAGATCGGCGGCAACTTCATAATCGTAGAGCGAATAGGCCGAGGCGATAGCATCGGGGTTACCACAAAGCTGCTTGATCCGCTGCGACGCGGGGGACCGTTCCCACAACCCGATCAGCCAGAGACCGGAGAAACCGCACGCCGCAAGCCGGTCAAGTTCTGCGTCAGGCACTTGATCAAGACGGGTTATCGGAATTCCATGGGTACTGCTCAGCTGGTCGAGCCAGATATAGACCATTTTAGCCATCAGGACGACATGCGCCATCCAGCCGGCATCAGGTGAGAAGTGCTCATACGCGGGGTAATCGAAACCGTGAAAAACGGCATTAGTCCCGGATTTTGCAGAATAATCAGCCGAAGGATGTCCGGCTCGCCAAAACTCAAGGACAGGAGCCGGCCCCGGGTCTCCACCGCCACCACCACGTTCCCGCAGTTCCTCCTGCAGAATATCCAGGGCGACCTCGACCTCAACCAGCAGATCACGAGGCAGAACGTCACCCCACTGCCGGCGGAGGTAGGCTGCCTGACCGGCCAGAGAGTCGGGAGACGCAGTTATCGCCGCCATGAGAGCTTCGATCAGCGTACACCCTTTTTCGGCAAGAACAGGACCATCCTTCAGAGAGCGATCAACGGCATCAATTATGCTCGCGTAATGAGTCGATGCAGCGAGAGTCCGGTCATCGACGAGGTCCCTGAAACTTTCGATAGCGGGATTGGCGGCCGCCAGCCGCAGGAGCAGCATTTCCCGCAGCACCTGATGAGTGCGAAGAGAGTTGTGTAGGCCATCGGCCAGCCAGAGGTCTGGCTTGACGCTCTTCTGCAGGACAGGGGTCGGCGGAAACAGCTCGATAAAACGCTGCGCCGTTGTCAGAAATCCACTCCCTGCCAGGTCGTATCCACCCGATTTCACTGCATTGATAAGGAGGGACGATTTCTGAGCACCTGCGACACCGTCGATAAGGAAACGCAATGCCTTCTGGAGAGAGGCAAACAGATTCAGCTCGCCGGCATGCACAACTGCGGAGTCGGGCGCATGAACGCTGTTCAGCTTGAGAGCCAGTTGCCGGAAAAATTGTATCTGCGGGATGCCGCGCTCTTTAATGCCGCTTGAAAGCGGGCCTAAACCGAGAGAACGCCAGTGGTGGTAGGTTATCTGGATGTCGTAGGGGAAATAAGGATCTGTACCGCTCGGATCTGTCATGATGTTTCCAGTCGCGGAATGCCGGGATGTCAGAAATTGTGCAATCAGTACCAATGCTTTTATTTTTTTGCTGGTGGCTTGACGCTCACAGCTGATTTTTTGACGGAGCTTTTACCCTTTGTTTTTTTTGAGCTCTTCTTGCTCTTTTTGCCTTTGCTTTTTTTGCCTTTCGTTATTTTATGCGGTTCCGGGTTGAATTCGTCTCGTATGTTATTGAGCAGGATTGATGTTTCTTCCATAGTAGGATCAGCTTTTTTCGCCGCTTCGAGCGTCTCTTTAGCCTCACTCAGCCGTCCGGTTTTCATATACAGCCGACCGAGCGCATTGAGCGCTCTGGCATTATCCGGTTTCAGTTCAATCGCTTTTTTGTACGCATCTGCAGCATTTTCATATTCTTTTTTAAAGTCATATATCAGCCCCAGCTTGTAATGGTTGATCACTTCCTCGGGGCTCAGTTCGACCGCCTCTTTAAGCAGAAGCGTTATTTCGTCATACTGTTTATTCTTCACATATATGGATATGAGTGCAGTACGTGCCTCTCCGTCGTCTTTATGAATGGCCAGAGCCTGTTTTAAATGAGCAACCGCTTTCTCGGTATCTCCTTTTTGAGCGTACAGGGCGGCGATTTCCCGATTGGCATCGCCATCATTCGGGCTGTAGGTGAGCACGGATCTGTATGACGAAAGCGCCAAAGCGGGCTCTTTACTTTTGGCAAAGATCCGTGCCAGCTTTAGATGGATATCCGGGCTTGCGGGACGCAGCTTGAGAAAAGCCGAATACTGTTCCACCGCTTCCTGGAACAGACCGCGGGAGAAACGGAGATCACCCAGTCGCAGATGGGATTCGGCGCTGGCGGGATTAACCTTGACGGCATGTTTGTAAGCTACGACGGCCTCATCGATCTGAGATTTTTTCTCGAGCAGGATTCCCAGATTGAGGTACACATCACTGTTGGTGCTGTTGCTGTGTGCGGCCTCTCTATAGGCATTGATAGCGTCCGCATCCTTACCGGACGCCTGGTAGATATGGCCAAGCTTTTCATATAAAAGCGAATCTTCAGGATGTTCCTTAATAGCCGCACGAAGGCTTTCTATCTCCTTGTCAGTACCACTCACTGCTGACTGACTGAGTAGTCCCTGAGTGCCCAGCGAGAGTTTGCTTTTGCCTCCCAGCAATGAATGGTAGGAGGCCAGTTTGTCATCGCCCTTATTTTCATAAACACTCGCCAGCATCAGGTGGATGTCACGATTTTGAGGGGCAGCAGCTTCTCCCCGTTTCAGCTGTTCCAGCGCCGTATCAAGTTCGCCCCGCTGCAGATAGATTGTTGCAATGCCGATATGAGCCTTTGCCGAGCCGGGGTCGGCGGCCAAAGCCCTTCTGTATTCTACCAGTGCTTTATCCGGCTGGCTCGATGCAGTATATATTTCAGCCAGAGCGATAAAAACGGACGCATCACCGGTCAACTCACGCGCCGCCTCATTATAATGATACGCCGCCAACGGATAGATTTTCTGCGCGGCTAAAATTTTCGCCAGCGCCTTATGGTAAAACGGGTTGGGTATCGAAGAGAGGCCCCGGGCCAGCTCAACCGACGCTTCGTCATTCATCCCCTTCTGGGCATAAAGCAACCCCAGGTTGCCACTTGCGCGAGCAAAAGAAGGGGTTTGCTGCAGAACCCGACGATACTCTTCAACAGCCCGATCAAAGTTGCCGGCCCGCTCCTGCCGGAGTGCACCCACAAAATGGGCGGCAGAGCCGTCAGGGCACTGGGCAATAATATTCTCTTCCATCTGACGCAGTTGAGACTCATCATGGACTGTGTCCAATGTGCCGGCAATCTCGAGCGCTTCTTTACAGGGATCGGAGCCGAATCCCCAACTGAATCCGGTCAAAAGGAGAACGGCACTCAGCAGCAACAGGTATGTTTGCAGGTTTTTCATAACCGGTGTTTCCTCAATTTCAGTCGGTAGTGCGGCGGGATTATACACACGATCCGATACTATTTCAATAATTTAGGTCAATTCAAGCTAAGTACCTGATTATGATCATAAAGGGGTTACTGAATGTGCGCATCCGCCTGAAATATCGGGATAGATGCAGCGGTGCGGACGGCATGAGGGCCGGAGAACCGGAAGTATTGATTTTATCGCCCTGAAATAGTATGCTTACCCACTAATCCAATTTCAGTTTCATGCCATTGACGAAATCGGGGAGACTGGATTGAAGCACCGGAGACGTTCGCACGTACGTTGAGGAGCAGAAGACGTCACACCAGAGGGATAACGCCGGTTTTTTGAATTGCCAACTACCATGAAGGATGCGCCATATTATGATTCGCACCATTCTCACCTACCCGAACCCAGAGCTGAAAAAAAAATCCGCGCCGGTAGAAACAGTCACTGATTCGGTCCGCGACCTTGTAAGGGATATGGCTGAAACCATGTACGCGGCACCGGGTGTCGGCCTGGCGGCTCCCCAGATCGGCGTCCATCAGCGCGTCATTATTATCGACATTTCGGGTAAAAATGAGCCGCCTGATCTGATTGTTGCGATTAATCCGACTATTGTGCATGCCGAGGGAGAAACCTACGAAGAGGAGGGATGCCTCTCTGTGCCCGACTATGCCGCCAACGTCAGACGGCATGCCCGGGTCATCGTCAAGGCACTGGACCTTGATGGGACTGAACACACCTGGAAAGCTGAAGATCTTCTCGCAATAGCGTTTCAGCACGAAATTGACCATCTTGACGGCACCCTGTTTGTTGATCACCTCTCGATGCTCAAGCGTGAGCTGTTCCAGCGCAAAGCCCGTAAAGCAGCTGAGGAAAAACGATGACCGGCTGGAGAACCATTTTTATGGGGACACCGGATTTTGCCTGCCCGACGCTGCTGAAGTTGATCGAGCGTGGAGAGAATCTTGTTGCGGTTGTAACCCAGCCTGACCGCCCCAAGGGACGTGGCCAGAAGCTGATGCCGCCGCCGGTGAAAGTGCTGGCCGAACAAAACCGCATCGCGGTGTACCAGCCGCTCAAAGTACGTGATCCGGAGTTCGTTGCCATTATCCGCGAACTTAAACCGGATGTTATCGTGGTTGTTGCTTTCGGCCAGATACTTCCCAAAGCGCTTCTAGACATACCGGCTCATGGCTGCATTAATGTCCATGCATCCCTGCTTCCCCGCTATCGTGGTGCCGCACCTCTCAATTGGTGCATTATGCATGGCGAAGCCGAGACCGGCGTCACCACCATGCTGATGGATGTCGGGCTCGATACCGGCGATATGCTGCTGGTTCAGAAAACCGGGCTGGATGAAAACGAAGATATTTCATCGCTTCACGATCGCATGGCGACAATGGGTGCAGACCTGCTTGCCGACACGCTCGACAGGTTGGCAGCCGGCACCATTACCCCTCAGCGGCAGAATAATGCAGACAGTTGTTATGCCCCGATGCTCAAAAAAGAAGACGGCATAATAAACTGGCACACCGACGCACGCACGATCCACAACCAGGTACGCGGCCTGGCGGTCTGGCCGGGTGCCTGCACGACCATACACGGCCAGGTACTTAAAATTTTCCGCACCCGGGTCGGTTGCGGCTCCGGCGAACCGGGAACTGTGCTTCAGGCCGCAAAAGGGCATTTTGAAGTCGCCTGCCAATCGGGGACTCTTTTTTTGTATGAGCTGCAGCTGGCCGGCAAGAAACGCCTTGACTGTGTCAGCTTTCTGGCCGGCTGCCCCGTTTCCGAAGGCACTCTGCTGGGCACCGGACAACCAGAGGGTTCATCTCTGTGACGAATACTCCGGAACCAGCGGTCACCCCCCCCCGCAAACGGCTCTTTGTTACCCTGATGGGCATAACCTGCCTGATCGTAGTTGCTTTCATCTTTCTGGCCTGGTGGATCCCCAACCGTGGCCTGGCCAACATACACCCCAATCTTCCGCATGTTGTCGGTATCATCATGGTAGTACTTTCCGGTGTGGCGATACTCGGCACCGGCCTGCTGGTACTGACGACCGCACTGGGCAAGGATATTTTTCTGACCCGCTTCATGCGCCTCGTGGTGATCAAGTTTTTACTGCCGGTCATAGAATTTGTGGGGAGGGTGTTGGGGCTCGATAAGGACCGTATCAGACAATCATTTATCGCGATGAATAACAGCCTGGTAACATCTCAGCGGATGAAGGTAAAACCGGATCGGATTCTGGTGCTGCTGCCGCACTGTATCCAGTTGTCTGACTGCGAAATCAAAGTGACAGGTGATATCCATAAATGTGTTCAATGCGGGCGCTGCAGCATCATGGGACTGGTCGATATCGGGCGGAAATATGCAGTTGATATTTCGGTTGCCACCGGTGGCACACTTGCTCGCAAGGTCATCGTGGAGAAGCGGCCAAAACTGGTGCTGGCGGTTGCCTGTGAGCGTGACCTGACCTCCGGTATCAAGGATTGCTATCCACTGCCGGTCATCGGCATTCTCAACGAACGTCCCTTCGGCCCCTGCTTCAATACGGTCGTGGATGTATCGAAGATTGACGAGGCATTAAGTCAGGTACTGGAACACGAAAGACCGTCCGCTTCAAACGACTCAACCAGAATTTAGTTCACCGGTTCACAAGCCTCCCGCGAAGATCCTCTACAACCGTACCCCGCGAACCGGCTCTATCGCACGTAACCAGTTCAACCCTGCCATCCGTTCGCGCCATATAATGAGAGGACACTCCCGGCACCAGCTTCGGGAAATATTTTCCACCGACATCCTCATAGAGATCCACCGTGTAAAGCTCTGTCCCTTTTTCCCACCCCCACTCACCTCCGAGATTGAGAATTCCGTCATTTTCATACACCGTTGCAGTGCCGGCCGGGTTCCGGAAGCCGACATAATATTTACCCTCCTCCTTGTGATATACCGCCGCATCCATGGGAAGCAGGGCATTATCGACCACCTCGCTGAATGTTTTTCCCTTGATCAGAAATGATTTTTCCGCTTTGCTTAGAGCCCACTCTGAGGTCATCTTGTCCGGACTGTGGGTAAGAATAGTCCTCTCTTTATTCAGTGAGGTATGTTTCAATCGGCGGTAGTCGGTATGAACGACGCTTTTGCGCGTTGCAATATCATGAATAACAACCGCATCGTCAAAGGAGGCCAACGCCTCGTGGTAGCGCTGGCTGCTCCAGGCCCGCTCGATATAATCATTGATGTCACCGTATATGACAGCAGCAGCCTCAAATTCGCTGCGTGACAACTGCAGCCGCTGCGCACGTTTTTCGGCATGAAGGGCCTGCCACAGTTCGATATCATGGCAGGTATCCCCGCTGAACACCAGAGACTCCGTTGCGGTCCTGAATCTCACCCCGATACTCGGGACTCCATGCCAGACCGGTGCGTTGATCGCTTCAATCGTATAACCGGCCGGGTCGTGATAGATGTTCTGTTCCTCTTCGTAGAAGGTCGGCGATGAAAAGGAATAGAACTGTTCCGGCTCCACCCATTCACAGTATTCAGGGTCCTTGAGCAGGAGCCTCGGAGAACCGTTTTTTGCACTGATGACAATTTTGGCCCGCTCCGGGCCGACAATACCGCCGTGCACGTCCACGACTGCCAGCATCGAGCCGCCTGCTCCGGTAACCTGTCGCACGATACGATACTTTGCCCGGGGGGCGAGCGGTCGGAAATCGACGTAATCTTCATAGGCAAGATCAATGACCGACTTTGAATCGCTACTGAGACTTGTATTAAGTGCGGCCCCGGAAGAGACAAGCAACCCGTTGTTTATCGCTTCCGAGGTAAACACGGGGAGTTTATGTGACATGTCAGGCGCATACAGATTGAAGAGGGAGAGATCGGTAAACCAGCGTTTATGGTCATCATGGCAATGGGTGATGATCAATCCCTTGATGGCTTTAAGCCCATGACCGCCGATCTGCTGAAACAGTGGGGAGCCGCAATCTACCAGAAAACTGCTGTCACCGATGCTGACCTGATAGCCGATACTCTTCCCCATGGAGGAAAATGGTCCATAATCGCCAAGCACCCGGACGAGTATTCCTTCTGTTGTCACAAGTCACCTCATTGAATAGTTACGGGCTCCGATATCTGTATACCACCGCTCCGCCCCGGTTCACATCAGCATCTCTCGTGAAGAGGACGTTGACTCTGTCCGTATCCCGCATCATATTTCGGACCTGAACTCCTCATGTTTTCCCGCGACGATTTTTATCTCCCGGGGATAGACAAAGTCCACGTTGAAGGGGTATCCAACCGTCCGGACAACCAACTCCCGTAATTTCCGCTCTATATCGTCACTGAGCAATTCATCCGTAATGAGACGCACTTCAAGGTGATCGATCTCGCTCTGGATTACCTGATATTGACGTATGGAAGGGGAGATGTCCCTGAATGTTCTTGTACCGAAAATAGGCCAGAAGCGTTCCCCTGTTGGAAGAGTCAGGAGATTGCGGCGACGGCCAAGGATTCGTCTGAGTGAAGGCAACCCCCGACCACAGAGGCACGGTTCTCCTGCCTCCGCATAATCACCGATGGCATACCGGACCAGCGGAGTCGCAAAATTATGAAGCGCCGTGACCACCACCTGCCCCACCTGACCCGGCGTGCAGGGGTTGCCTGATTCGTCCAGGATCTCTACCAGCAGATTTTCAGACTGGGCATGATAACAATCCCCGTCCGGGCACTGCATGGCGATATATCCGACTTCTTGAGAGCTGTAGAGATCAACGAGCGGCACATTCCACACGTTCCGGCATGCCTCTGTGACTTCAGGAGCCAGAGTCTCACCGATGGTGCGGACCTGCTGCAGATTCGTCAGAACCGCACCCTCATGCGCGAATATCTCAAGGAGTGCCTTCAAATTGGACGGATAGGTCAGTAGATAATGGGGATTTACCCGTTTAAGCCATTCCGCCTGTTTCGAAACATCGACCAAAAGGCTTATCAGTGAACTCTGCCCCGTCGTATAGATCTGGTTGAACGGCCCTCCCCAGTCCGGCCGGTCCACGCCTCCCTCTGCAGGAAAGTCGAGTACTCTGATGATAGCATGGGTCCCCTCAACGGAGCGCTTGTGCCAGTGGTGATCCCTGAGAGTCAGGACATTATAGAAGAATTGAGTTAATCCTGTCCCTTGAGTTGTGACAGGCTGCCCGGTTGAACCGGAGGTGGTGGTACTGAAGATCTCCCCATGTTCGATGGGACTCTGTCGACAGTGCAGTAAATCTCCGGCCTCCTGGATGTCCGCTCTGGTAAGCAGCGGCAGTTCACGCCACCGCTCCATGGTTATCGGCCCTGAACCGGCAAACCTGGCGAGCCGGTCGGCGGAGAAGGGGCTCGAGACAATCGCATGGGCTACGAGCCGTTCCGCCTGGCGAAGCTGGCTTTCGATGAGCCGGTCGGCATCCCACCACTGGCTCTCATCGAGGTAACGGAGCATGGCAAGCATGGATGCCGCCGGTCCGGACGGCAGCGGAGGCCAGGCAAGTTCAGGCAGTGATGATTTCATGGCATCGTTCATATATGCTTGAAACAGACGGTAGGGTAACGGATGCCATCACGGTACAATGGGACGACGCAGCCGGCCATGAGGAAGTCCGGCTCCAGAATGGCGCGGACAGATTCAAGGGGAGGGAAAGAATATACCGTCGTGACATAACGATAACGGTCTATCACCCTGACGGTCTCAATGGGCCATCCAAGAGCCGCGGCAAGCCGTTCCGGCGAGGGGATACGGGAATGCCACTCCTCCCACGCCGCCCCCAGACTGATCCCTTCTTCCGGGTTCTCCTGCAGCGCCATCAGCATCCGCCACCTGAAGGCATTAAAATTATCAATACGGCCGTTCCAGAGATCCTCGAAGACGGTGTCAACCGTTTCACGTTCAGGAGGAGGAACAAACAGTCTCAATACCAGGACCCCGCCCGGTGATATCACCCGCGCCAATTCACGTGAAATTTTCCGGTATTCGTCCGGAAAAGACAGTTGTGTCAGAGCACCGTCCCCCGTCACCACATCCAGGCTGGCTTCGGCAATCGGGAGGGAAAGCCAGTTACAGCAGATCGCAGTTGCATAAGGGAACCCGGCTTTCGGCCAGAGATCACGGATCATTGCCGGTTCTTTGTCAAAAGCTGCTATACGGCTCTTCTCAGGCCACCTCATCCCGACTATTTCCGGAGTGACTCCCAGAATTCCGGCCCGGGGGCAGGGGCAGGCCGCTTCCCGGTGCCAGTCACGGATCATCCGTTCCATGACGGCCGTATCTTCGGGGGACGGGCGCAGCGGGGGGCCCACCAGGGACCAGTCGGAAATGATACTGCTCCAGAATGGTTCCGAGCTGTTTTCGACAGCGCCCGTCATACGTGCGGAGATGTCCGTTTTCACGGCATCGCCGCAGGGGGGGACGGCTCCTTATCCGGCGTTCCAGTGCCGTAGCCGGGGGGGGGAACCTGTCCGCCGCGCAGCTCGGGGTAGGCTTCGGGATAGAAACTGTCATAAAACCAGCGATATTTGCAGAATATCTCCCGCGCAATCCGGGGGGATATGCGATGAGCGGGAGGGGGAGAAATTTTCGGGTGAGTGGCGTGGCGGTACTTGTAGCGGTAGTAGCTGTCGCTCTCATGCGGCTTCACCGGGAGCGTGCCCGGGTCGATGGTGCAGTCCGGCAGTCCCAGCCAGGTGAAGATCCGGGACATCTCGCCCGCCGGATCGTTCATCAGCCGCTCGAAGATAACAAAGTAGACCCGCTCTTTGATGCCGGTGTCTTCAGAGATGTCCTGCAGATTCTCAATGGACCGGAGCGGCCCTCCCACGACGCCGTTGTTGCTGAAGAGAGAATCCCCCCGGAACCAGGCTGAGTTTGGAGCCATGTGGTCAGGAAAATCCAGCAGGAGTGTTTTCTGGTGCTGTGCCTCTATGGAACCGAGAATCTGGATCGGGTCGCGAACGCAGACCAGCATGCGAAAAGCGGGGTCCAGCAGCTGCACCGTCTGTACCATGCCGAGCCAGCTCCGGTTCTTGTCCGCCACGAACGGCCGGTCGGTCTCCCCGGTCCAACCGTTGATAAAACCGCGGAAGGCATTGACGATGCGCCCGTACGCCAGATCGAAGTCCACGTCCAGCTGGGCGAGCAGAAAAGGGCTGTCACTCAGACCATGGCGCAGCTGTTCGAGAATGTTTGCAAGAGGAGAGCTGTGGCCAATACTGTAGATACGGGGGTGGATACCAAGAAGCTGACAGATGAGCGTGGAACCGGCACGGGGAAGGCCGCTGACGTATACCATCTGTTTTGCAAGACCGGTGTGTGGAGCGCGTGAAGTCATGGTACCCTCCGGAGGTATATACAACTGCAAAAGCGCGAAAATTTTAATGCACAACCCTCAAATAAGCAATCACTTCCATCAGATAGTGCTAAAATTTTATCTTTCGCAGCAGGCGTTTCAGTGTATAGTTACGTCCCATGATCGCCTCGACTCCCCAGACCCTCTTTGCCGCTTCCGCGCTGCTCGGCTTCTGTGCCCAGATGGTGGGAAGCTCCCTTGGCATGGCATACAGCGTCACCTGCTCCTCCGTGCTTCTTACCATGGGCATACCCCCCGCCATGGCGAGCGCCACGGTACATACATCTGAAATAGCCAACCGCCTGTTTTCAGGCATATCCCATTTCCGTTTCGGCAATACCGACCCCGCCATTGTCAAGCCTCTGGCCCTTTTCGGCATGGCTGGTGCCCTGGTCGGCGCATGCCTGGTCACCTCGCTGCCGGCAGCTTTTATGCGGCCTCTGGTGGCTGTCATGCTCCTTGTCATGGGACTTCGCATCATTTCCATGGCCTACCGCAGCGCACGTCCCGAATCGGGACCGGTCCGCCTCGGCCCGCTCGGTTTTGCCGGCGGCCTTGTCGATGTCATCGGTGGCGGCGGCTGGGGACCTGTGGTAACATCCACCTTGATGCTCAAGGGCCACGATACGCACAAAGTGATCGGTTCAATCAACTTCGCCAAGTTTTTCGTGGCAGCGGTGGAAGCGGCCGCACTCCTGGCCCTTATCAGGTCACCGCAATGGACCATCATCGGCGGACTCGTTATCGGTGGACTTCTCGCCGCTCCCCTTTCCGCCTGGGGATGCAGAAAGCTCCCGACACGGCCCCTCATGCTGCTTGTGGGCGCCCTGGTCTGTGTTCTCAGCATCAGAACGCTCGTAAAGGCCTTCACATGATCCGCATGGATGCTCTCACTCTCCTGGAACAGGAATCAATCCGCATCATCCGCGAGGCGGTTGCCGAGGCAGAGCACCCGGCCATGCTCTACTCCATCGGCAAGGATTCGTCAGTCATGCTCCATCTCGCCCTGAAGGCATTCTTCCCGTTGAAGCCCCCCTTTCCACTCGTGCATGTTGATACCACCTGGAAGTTCCGTGAAATGATCCTCTTCCGTGACCAGACCGTCCGAAGAGTCGGGATGGAGCTCATCACCCACACTAACCCCGAAGGACTTCGGCAGGGAGTAACCCCGTTCACCCATGGAAGCCGCGTCTATACCGACATTATGAAGACTGAGGCCCTCAAGCAGTCCCTTGACACCCACCGCTTCGACATGCTGTTCGGTGGTGCCCGCCGTGACGAGGAGAAGAGCCGCGCCAAGGAGCGAATTTTCTCTTTCCGGGATGTCGGCCACCGCTGGGACCCGCGGGGGCAGCGCCCCGAACCGTGGGAAATCCCGAATCTTCGCAGAAACCGTGGCGAGAGTTTCCGCGTCTTCCCGCTCTCCAACTGGACGGAACTGGACGTATGGCGCTATATCGAACGGGAGTCAATCCCGGTGGTGCCGCTCTATTTTGCCGCCCTCCGCCCGGTGGTGGAGCGCGACGGCCAGCTGTTGATGGCTGATGACGCCCGGATGGTTCTGTATCCGGGCGAGGAGATCCGCAATCGCACCGTGCGCTTCCGCACACTGGGATGCTACCCTCTGACCGCAGCGATGGAGTCCGGCGCAGCAACGATCGGCGAAATCGTTCGTGAGCTTGAAGCTGCGCGCACCTCTGAACGCTGCGGCAGGCTCATCGATTTCGACCAGGCGGGGAGCATGGAGAAAAAGAAACAGGAGGGGTATTTCTGATGGTTCAGAAGGAGAACGGCATACTCCGGTTTCTGGCATGCGGCAGCGTCGACGATGGCAAGTCCACCCTGATCGGGCATCTGGTTCACCTCACCGGCAACCTGCCTGACGACCAGCTCCGCCTTCTGGAAGTCGAGAGTGCGCGCATCGGGACGGCTGACGGTTCCCTCGACTACTCCCTCCTGATGGACGGGCTCATGGCTGAGCGGGAGCAGGGAATCACCATAGACGTGGCCTACCGCTACTTCGACACTCCGGATCGAAAGTTCATCGTCGCAGACACTCCGGGTCATGAACAGTACACCCGTAACATGGCCACCGGCGCATCACGCTGCAGCGCTGCCGTTATTCTCGTAGACGCAACTCTCGGAGTACTCCCCCAGACCCGCCGCCATACCCTCATCTGTGCCCTCATGGGGGTAGGAAACCTGCTCTTTGCGGTCAATAAGATGGACCGGGCCGGATGGGCCGAGGCGCCATTCCGGCAGATCGAGCAGGAGTGTCACTGCATGGCCGAAGATGCGGCCCTCGTCGCCGCCGTACCGCTCTCTTTCCGGGCGCTGCCGGTTTCGGCGCTACGCGGCGATAACCTTTCATCCCCCTCCACCCGTATGCCCTGGCACGACAACAGTACCGTGCTCGGGTGGCTCCAGGGACTGCCGGATGAACGCACGTCCGAGGAGATTCCGTTCCGCATGCCGGTTCAGTACGTGCTCAAGGGGAAACCGGGTGGAGAAGGGTGGCGGGATGATGCCGGCGCTTTGACTATTCCCGGCGGACGTACCACCTGGCGTTCCTATGCCGGCACCGTCTCATCGGGCATTCTCCGCAAGGGCGACCGGGTCGTAGTGCTCCCTTCAGCCGTGGAAACCAGAGTGGAAATGCTGCTCCGGGGTGACCGGGAAGCGGAGGAGGCGACCGAAGGGATGGCGGTCTCGGTGGTGCTTGCCGGTGAGCAGGACATCTCGCGGGGTGACTGCATCGCACATCCTGACGATCGCCCGGAGCAGGCAGCCCTGTTCAGGGCCCGTCTCGTCTGGATGGGTACCGCGACGCTTTTCGCCGGGAGGCGTTACCTGTTCCGGAGCGTCTTCGGCACCACGGAGGCCGAGATCACCCGCATCCGCGGACGCATCGGTCTGGAAACATTCCAGCAGCTTTCGGCCGACTCCCTGGCACTCAACGACATCGGCGAAGTGGAGATCTCACTTTCCCGGCCACTCCCCTTCGACCCCTATCACCGGAACCGGGACACCGGCTCCTTCATCCTGATCGATCGTACGGAAAACAGCACCGTCGCCTGTGGCATGATTCGATACCCCATGAGGAGGGGAAGTAACATTCACCGCCAGCGGGAGGACGTTTCCCGTGAACAGCGCGCAGCTCTGAAGGGGCAGCGACCCTGCGTTGTCTGGCTCACCGGTCTTTCCGGTTCGGGCAAGTCAACGGTGGCAAACGCACTTGAGGCCCGGCTTAACGGCATGGGGCACCATACCATGCTGCTTGACGGCGACAACGTCCGCCACGGACTTAATCACGACCTCGGCTTCACCGAGGCTGATCGCGTCGAGAACATCCGCCGCATCGGTGAAGTGGCAAAGCTTATGGTCGACGCAGGCCTGATCGTCATTACCGCCTTCATATCACCGTTCCAGGCTGACCGCGACACGGTGAGGGCGCTTCTTCTTCCCGGCGAGTTTCTGGAGGTCCACCTCTCGACCCCCCTGGAGGTCTGCGAACAGCGGGACCCCAAAGGGCTGTATGCAAAGGCCCGCCTCGGCGAAATCCCCAATTTTACCGGCATCAACTCCCCCTATGAAGAACCGGAGGCTCCGGAACTGAGGCTGGACACAGCAAAGCTGTCTGCCGAGGCCTGCGCGGGAGCCGTACTGGCTCTACTGGAAACCGGGGGTCTGCTCCGCTCTCCCCCGAACGGCCGCACATGACCGTCCCTTGTACTGACGATCTGCTGCAGTTGGTGCTGAGATTGAACCACGAGCCCTACCGCTATTTCGACGACGGGGCCGTACTCAGCGCGCTCAGTGCCGATCCCGCCGGTTACGTGGAAGCGGTTTATATAGCGCTCCGTACTATCGCATCCGGTGAAGCCGGCCTCGATCTTCCGCCCAAGATGCTCCTTTCAGACCCGGGTGAGCGTTCTGATTTCCGCGTGATGCCGTGTGTTGTGCGCTTTCCGGAACGTGTGAGAAAAACGGTCAAGATCATCGGGACGAACTGGCCCCGGAAGGTGGTACCGGGCGAAATAAGCGTCGGGAAGGCGTTTGCGCTTCATGCGCAGGAGAACTACATTGAAGCCGGTTTTGCCGGCTGTGTGCTGTCGTCAGCCCGGACGGGAGTCTGCGCAGCAGTGTCGCAGCGTCTCCTGGCGCCTGATGCCGTCTCCCTGGCCGTGATCGGAGCCGGCCGTGTCGGCTATTTTTCAGCCCTTTACATGGCCGCCCGGGGGAAACTCGAGCGGATACGGTTCCATGACATCGACGGTAATCGCGCCTCCCTTGCTGCAGAAGCAATCAACAGGGCCTTTCCGGAAGTAGCGACCGGTGTCTGTTCCTGCGCCGACGCAACCGGCGCGGATGTGCTGGTTATCGCCAGCGACAGCGAACATCCGCTTTTTTCGGCCACGGGTAAACGGCCACAACTTGTGATAAGCCTCGGGGCCGATACCGACTGGCAGAGCGAAGTGCACGACACGGTGCTTGATCACTATGAACTGTTCGTAGATACCCTGGACTGTCTCAGGTATGGCGACCTGGCACGTTTTACCCGTGCGGGACTGCTTGAGGGAAAGAAAGTGACCGATCTGCTCTCACTTTTGGCAGATGACATCTCCCCGCCGGTTGCCCCGCGCCTCTTCATCTCGACCGGTTCTGCCCTGTTCGACAACCTGACCATTGATTATCTGCTGACATCCGGCCTGCTCAACCATCAACCTGAGAAATAAAATCCTCGAATTTGCCGTTCGGGCTGCGCGGGATGCTCTCTACCCGCCGGCACGTCAGCTGATACGAGTAGCCGAGAGAAGTCCGGAGAGCGGTGGTCAACAACCGCTCCTCATGGCTGTTCAACTCGCGCTCCATGGCATAGGTGACCATAATGCTGTCTTTTCCCGTCTGGACCAGCTGCAGCTGCCGGATTGGCGCCACATGCATCCAGACCTCACCCGGAAAACTCGGCCAGAACCGCGCTCCGTCAGGTGCGACCGCCATGCCCCTGACGCGCCCCAGGATGCGGTTCAGTACCGGCAGCCCGCGACCGCACGGGCAGGATCCTCCGACTTCGGCATAGTCACCGACCTCGTAGCGAATCAGCGGCAGCGCGAAGTTGTGCAGCGAGGTCACCACCACCCGCCCGATTTCACCCGGCTGACATCTTGTGCCGTCATCAGACAGCACTTCCAGCAGAACTGTTTCCGCGTTGACGTGATAGCAGTCGCCCAGTGGGCACTGCAGCGCCAGATAGCCCGTTTCCGTGGCGCTGTAGATGTCGATTAGAGGTACCCCGAACGATTCCCGCACCAGCTCCCTCAATTCATCACTCACCGACTCACCGAATGTTCTGATCTCCCTGCCAACTGGTCTGGTGCCGCGCCGGGTGGCCAGAAGTGAGAGTTCACGAAGATTGGAGGGGAGGGTCATCAGGTAGTCGGGGCGCAGTTCGCAGAGCCGCTCAAACTGTTCTTCAACTGCACTGCTGCTGTGCATCAGCCACATCGGGCCGGACGACATCAGCATGTCGACCGGGGCCCCCCACCCCTGCCGGGAAACAATGCCATCACGGCCGCCTCGATCTGGACGGATCGCGAACAGGGATTTGCTGAAATCGCGGCGGTGCCAGAAATGATCGCGCAGCGTCGTGACCTGCCAGAAGAAGCGGGTCAGGTCCGTACCGAGCACCTGGACAGGTCTGCCGGTCGAGCCTGATGATTCCATGGTGAACACCGCACCATGAGAAGGAGGAACGGTTCTGCTGGCAAGGGATGCGTGTTCGTTTTGGAGGTCGGAGCGGGTCAGCACGGGAATTGCGGACCATATCGATTGGACGGACGGGTCATCGTGCGGCAGGGAGGGATTATATCCTGCGGACTCCAGACGGGTGCGATACCCCGGCGAGGTATCCCATGCGTGCCTGAGCAGCAGGGCAAGTTGACCCTGCTGCCGTTCCTGCAACTGCCCGTCCGATAGCCACTGGCTCTGTTCCATCTGGTAAAGGACCGCCATGAGGCGTGCGGCGTAGAGGCCGGGTACAGAAGGAAAAGATGCGCCCGGCATCAAGTCCGGACGCATCTGTCTAAAGCTGTCTTCCTCTGTTCTGCTCACCACTCTGCCGGAGCGTGCAGCCCCTACCTCACACTGCAGGCGTCGATCCAGAACTGCGGCATATCGAGTTCAAGTGCCGGTTCGAACGGCAACAGAACCGGCATACTCCCGTCATCCTTCACATACCCGTACTGGCCGGCTCCGAAGATCATTGACCCCGCACTGTTGGAGACTTCTATCATCCCGTCGATGACAAAGAAGTAGACGCCGTTTTGAAGGCCGGGGCAGTTATCCTGGCATACTTTCAGATCGTACGAGGTGCCGCGCACCCCGATAGTAGCCGCCGGGGTTTTCATTTTGTAGGCATTCGGATCTCCCCGTTTACTCACCTGACCTGTCACGGCCCGAAGGCTTCCCTTCACCAACCCGAACACGGCTTTGTCTCCGGCCGGCTTGTCCTTGTCGAACTGATAGCCCTCCACCACGAAACTGCTTCCGGGACGGATGGTAATCTCGCCGCCATCGATGAACTTTACCCTGCCATAGGTGCGCTTTTCCGAAATCAGTGTATCTCCCTGCTCCACGGCGGAATTGACGGCCAGGGACCGTGAAGCTCCATCCGCTTTCCTGCCGAACAGCGGGCCGCTCAGGTTGGTCACGGTGCCCACGCCTCCAACCGCCGCCTGACCGGGGAGCACCAGGGCGAACAGGAGAAAAATACTAATTGCAGTACGGAAAAGTACTGGATTCGGTGTCATGATTATCTCCTTCACCGCTATTTTCTGAATTACCTTCGTCACTCAGGTCGGTCGCTTCGTTGCCCATCGTGGCAATCCAATGATTATTAACCATTTTTACAACAGGAAGCAGGGCAGCTTCCTGCGTGGTGAGTACGGGATCTCGGGACGGGTTGAGATGACTTTGGATTATGACTTTACCGGTAATATCCGCGGCTGTCAGGAAGGCATTCCCGACCAGATTGTCGCTGGACGGGAGCGATACACCATTGACAACGACATTCTCACCGGCCTTGAGTATGACATCGCCGTTTTGCGAACTCACACTGCTGTTTACGGTCAAGTTGTCACTGGCCGAACCTGCGGCACCGGCGAACAGGGTAACCGTGTCGAAACCGCTCACGTTGCTGTTAACCGTCAGAGGGCTGTGCGCCGCGACGGTGACGGTACTGCCGGTTGACTCCACGACACCATTCAGGGTCATCGCCCCCTGATTGTCGAGCAGCACCAGGCCTCCGTTTGATATGCCGGTTACCGTCAACACTCTGTTGTTATTCAGCTGAACAGCATTATTGGTATTGGTTGCGCCAAGCCGGCTGACCGTTGTCAAAAATGGCGAAGCGTCGCCGATACCGTTCAGAGCGGTTAGCTGAGCACTGTCGGCAGTGATCGATGATGTGCCGGGCGTACCGCTGATGGCTCCGTTGGTTGCGGTCAACGCAACATCTGTTCTGGCTGAAATTCCGCCGCTTCCGACGGTGATGTCGCGGAGGTCAGAAGAGATGTGAACCGCCCCGCCACCCTCGGCAGCCGCATCAAACGGCGCCGTATTGGCGGCGACAACCGTTACAGTGCCAGAGAAAAAATTAGCGTCGGTATAATCGATGTCACCGCTCCCGCTGTTGGAAAGAGTTATTGAATCGACAGCGCCTCTGAGCGAAAGACCGCCGAGTGCGGTCACCGAAGCCGACGATGACTGGAGACTCCCTTCGCCGCCAGCCCAGTTATCCAGAACACCAAAACCATGAATACCGTTGCCGGCCGAACCGGTACCGCCGTCGCCGCCATGACCGGTCAGGGCGATATTGCCGTTGAATGACCGGACGGCAAAATTATTTGAATATGATCCGCCGCTACTGAAATAGACGCCGGTGCCTCCATCGCCGCCCACACCGACGGTTGAGCCGCCGCCGCTGCCGCCATACCCCTTGATGGAGATATCAGCATCGGATCGAAGCGCGGTGTTGTACCCGTAGATATGAACACCACTGCCTCCTGTTCCACCCCAACTGTACGTACCACCGCTGGCGCCGTTACCGGCAGCAGCATCTCCGCCATTTCCACCGAACCCCTTCAGGGATACTTCACCTGAATACGTCGAGATGCCGGAATAATTCAGATGAATGCCGTTTCCGCCGTGGCCGTCGTTGCCGTACGCGTCGTTCGCATTGCCCCCAAAGCCGCCATCGGTGCCATTTCCGCCTTTACCGGAACCACCGATGCCGCCATAGCCGGTCAGACTGATAGCGCCGTACCGCGACGTGATCAGACTGTTGTCCAGATATATGCCGCTTCCGCCGCTCCCTGCAAAACCGGAGCCCCCGTTTCCGGTGTTAAGGGCGTTTCCTCCGGTTCCAAAGCCGCCTGAACCACCGGTTGCGATCAAGCCGATGCTTCCCGAGTCGGTTGAAACAGATGTGTTTCCGATCAGATAGAGCCCGTCGTAGCCATGGCCGCCATACCCGTTGCCGCCACCGGATCCTCCATTGCCGCCAAAACCGGCACCGCCGTCACTCCCTATGTGAATAACCCGTCCGTCACTGCCGAGTTTTGCTGTGCCGTCAGGGTTGGTGTCAATATTTGCCTGCACTGTTATGGCTCCGGAGCCTGAAGATATGATGGAACTGCTCGATACTTTAATTCCATAATCACCTCCACCGCCTCTGCCGCTGCCGCCAAACCCGTTTGTACCGGCTTCACCTCCACGGCCATATCCGCCATTACCACCGACACCGCTAATAGCAATATTTCCGGAATCGGAGCTGATTACCTCATCATATAATCTGACACCCCTGTCGCCATCACCGCCAATACCCTTGCCAAAATCAACAAAATACTGGTTGCCGTAATAGTCGTATTTCTGGATCTTGTTGCTTCCGGTAGCATTGCCCCCTTTACCGAATCCTCCGTTGCCACCGGTGCCGGTTATACTAATGTTCCCTGAGCCGGTCTGAATTGAACTGTATTCCAGATAGGCCCCTTTTCCGCCGGATCCACCGTACGCGTTGCCGCCGGAACCACCGTTGCCGCCCTTTGCGTTGCCTCCGCTTCCGCCTACACCGGTAAAAACAGCGTTGGCTGCCATTCCCGGGAAGCCGGCCGTGGCCGTAAGTGTAGATGCCATACCCGCCACTGCCGCCACTGGCGTTGCCGCCAAGGCCGGTACCATCACCATTACCGCCGAATGCATGCCCGCCGTTACCTCCGGTGCCGACCAGCCTGACCATTGTACCGGTTCCCGTTGACTGGATGGTTGTTCCCGAACCGGTATAGATACCATCGGCTCCGCCTCCGCCGGATGCAGATCCGCCGCTGTTTCCGCTTCCGAACGCAGCACCGCTGCCTGTTGCGTCCCCGCCGAAGCCGCCTGTTCCGGTGATGGTCACATTGCCGAGAGCAGATATGCGCGAACTGAATTCGCCATTGTAGTAGTTGTTCAGTTCGAATCCGTGTCCCCCATGTCCACCACGGGCATACGGAGCAATAGTTCCGGAACTGAACCCGCCAAATCCATCGAAGCCGTCGCCCCCCTTACCGCCGGTCGCAGAAATATCAATGGTGCCGGTAGATGTAATATCGGCATAGTTGATGACTACACCATTGCCTCCTCTACCGCCATATCCTTCACTCGCGTAGCTACCGGACTGTGCGTTTGCACCGGTCCCGCTGCCGCCGGCACCACCGGTGCCACGGATGGTTACATCACCACCCCCGGACAGAGTTGACCAGCTGTTCGTTGAACCGAATGTGAAGCCCGTACCGCCCTGACCACCCGCTGCCGAACCGGCATAACCGGAATAGCCGGCGTAGCCGGCATAGCCATTTGAACCGTTCTGAACCGTTGTCGGGCCGATACCCCCACTGCCGCCCGTACCACCGGTCCCTCCCATGCCGCCGGTGCCGCCGAAACCACTCCCACCCGCACCACCGCTGCCGGTCAGGGTAATAGTTCCCAATGATGCGGAAGAAACCGGTGTACTGATCTCGAGCCCGGCTCCTGCCGCTCCACCCGCTGAACTGTTTCCGGAGCCCCCGAAACCGCCGCTGCCGCCCTGGCCGCCGCTGCCGCCGTAACCATAGGAGCTGTTCCAGCCGTTACCGCCTGCGCCACCCATGCCACCGCTGCCGCCATCACCGCCGAACGCATTCCCTCCGGCACCGCCGCTGCCGGTCATCGTAATGAGGCTGCGACGTATCCACTGAACCTTACTATAGTTGCCACGCGCCAGCAGGATGCCGGCACCGGCACTGCCGCCGCTGGCATATCCGCCGCCGCCGCCGCTGCCGCCACGACCGCCGCTGCCACCGTACCAACCGGTGTCACCCTGGCCGCCGGCACCACCAAACCCTCCACTACCGGTACCTCCGTCACCACCGGTACCGGACATATCGACGCCACCGTTACTGCTGATAATACGGCTGTCACTCGTGGATATGCCGGTGCCGCCGCTGCCGCCGTGTCCCTCGGCACCATCACCGCCGCTACCGCCGGAACCGGCGTAATCAGAAATATTCCCGCCGCTGCCGCCATCGCCGCCAAATCCGGCTCCGCCGTCGCCGCCACTGCCGTTCATGCTGATGCGGGCCGAAGTCGAATTCAACGAGCTGATATATTGCATCGAGATGCCGCCGCCGCCCGAACCTCCGTGTGCTCCGCCTCCCAGGCCGCCGTACCCGCCGATATAATCATAGCTGTATCCGCCAACACCGCCACGGCCGCCAATAGCTCCGCCTCCGCTGCCGCCGCTGCCGATCAGGGAAATGGCGCCACTGCCTGAATTAACAGCGCTGGAGTTCAGTTCAACACCACTCCCCCCCGAACCACCGTTTGCACTGCCGCCGTTGCCGCCTGGGTGCCCAAAGTAGGAACCATAGCCGACACCACCGCTTCCGCCGCTGCCAGCGCCGCCGCTGCCGCCGACACCGGTCAGGCTGATGTCACCGGAACTGCTCGAAACTGAAGCATAATTCAGACTGATTCCGTTTCCACCACTACCGCCATAGACCCAACCACCGCTTCCGCCGCTGTATCCCCCTTCGCCACCGGCACCACCACTGCCGCTCCGGGCAAAAGCACCGCTGCCGCCGGTCCCTGTCAGAGTTATGACTCCCGAATCGGATGAGATCGGCCCTGACACAAGCAGGCCCGTTCCGCCGCTGCCGCCATAGGCATCACCGCCATTTCCACCGTAACCATTTTCGTAATTATTGCCGCCATTTCCGCCCAGGGCAGATCCACCGGCGCCACCTATACCATTCAGGGTGATAAATCCTGAACCGCTGGTAATAGTGCCCGACAGGTTCAGCCCATCTCCGCCGGTACTACCATAGACATAGCCGCCGTTTCCGGCGTTAAGGCCCCAGTTGGAATTATCACCGCCGGAGCCGGCCGATGCAGCACCACCAAGTCCGCCGGTTCCTTTCAGGATTATAGCACCGGAACCGCTGGTGATAATACCTGACAGGTTCAAGCCGTTGCCGCCGGAACCGGCGTATGCAGAACCACCATTGCCGCCATTAGAATAGCTGCCGTAAGAATAATAGCTTCTTGAACTGGCGCCTCCTGAACCGCTTTTTGCAAAACCGCCATCACCGCCGCTGCCGGTCAAAGCAATTGCAGCTGACCCGACGGTAATAGTGCCGTCAATTTGAATGCCGACGCCGCCATGCCCGCCGTCCGCGCCTCCTGCTGAACCGGAATAACGAGAAACTGTCGTGGCAGATCCGCCATTGCCGCCGAAACCATCAAGTTGGATAAACGAAGCGGCGCCACCGCTTGTCGTGATGCTCCCCCCGTAAGCCAGCCTGATTCCGTCACCGCCGCTGCCGCCGAATGCACCCCTGTAATAGCTTGCACTCGCATCCGAAGCATCACCACCCCGGCCACCCTGTCCGAAGATCGTGACATTACCGCGTGAGTCAATAGAACTGTTGACAACCACTCCGCTGCCACCAGCATTGCCGATGCGCCCTTCTCCACCGGTGTAGCCATCACCGCCGGTACCGTGCAGCGTAATATTTGCGGCGGTCAGCGGGGCATCTACGACAATGCCGTCCTGCCCTGCAGTGCCGGTAGCGGTCAGGTTGATGTCTCCGGTAGTTGTCAGTCCGATGGTGCCGCCAGTCGCAGCTGTAATGGAGCTAACTACAGTGCCAATGGTGAGAGTCTGATTATCGTGCAGGTTGACTGAACCGGTGTTGCCGGCCAGTGTGCCAACCAGGTTGTCAGGACTGGTCAGGTTGTATCTGCCGCCGACACCCAGCAGTTCCAGGCCGAAGGCCGAAAGCGGGGCGCTCTGGTTGACCGACCCCGTGGTTGAAAGAGTGATATTGCCAACGGCGGCCAGCCCGTAGGTATTTCCCACACCGCCGATGGTAAAGTCTCCGCTGTTGGTAAAGGAGAGCGTGTTAACATCGCCAGCCAAGGTTCCAACCTGATTGGCCTCATTGAGGGTGAACAAGCCGCCCAGCAGTTCCAGGCCGCCGGCAGTGATGGTGGCACCGGTGAATTGGGTCGTAGTCGAGTAGCCGTTATCAAGGCTCAGGTCATGGCTGCCGGTAGAAATGGGTGTCAGTATGGATATTCCGTTACCGCTGATCAGCGACAGGTTGCTGTTCACGCTTGTAGTCACATTGCCGATGTCATTGACGGAGATCGGGCCGGTTGTGTGGGAACCGAGAACAAGTGTTTGGGCACTTATGTTCCCCCATGAAACCGGGGTACCGCTGTTGCTGATATCGACGCCGGTGGAATCAAGAGTGATGCCGTATGAGGAGAACGGGCTGAGGGCTATCGTACCGTTCGTGTTGGAAACCGCACTGTTAAAGGTCATGAAATCGGCAATGAGGCTGAATACGGGGATACTTGTCGAAGAGATTGATATCGGTGCAGAAACCGTCAGCTGTCCGTCTGAGTTTGGATTCTGAATGACCAGTCCGTTGCTTGCCGATACCGCATCCAGGTCGTTCTGGTCCAGTTCCAGCAGTCCGCCGCCCTTGGTACCGACTTCTACCAGATCGATATCAGTCCCTGTCGTGGCAGCAAGGGTCACGGTGGAACCGCGCACAGTGCTGCCGGCAAGGGTCATCTCGTCGGCGGTCAGGGTCACGGTACCGTTGGTCTGGACTCCTGCAATTCCGTCAACAGTTGTTACTGTCAACGGTATACCGGCCGATGTGATGGCAATGTTTCCGAACGATGAACCCGCCGCCAGGTTGGTGATGGCATTATTGGTGTCATTCAGGGAGATGTTGCCCCCGGCCGACAGCGCAAGATTGTCAACCTGCAGGTCGGTACCCGTGGTACCTTGCGCGATATCTCCACCGGAAATCAGATGCAGTGCCCCGGTACCGGTCCGCTGAATCTGATTGCTGATGTCTATGCGATTGGTGTTGTAAGCATCTCCGATACGCAGGGTGTTGGTTGTGGTGATTGTGTCAAGTTCTGTCTGGTTCAGCCCGAGGGCTCCGCCGACCGGCTTGCTCCCGAGGTCGATATCTCCCCACCAGTAACGGGTCAGGTTGACATCAGGGGCGGTGATGCCTCCCGATAGAGTCATGGAATTGGCAGCGATGGATATCGAACCGGCTGCATTGACCGCTGCAGTCTGACTGAATGTCTGGGTGGCAAGCGTGACATTCGGAGCGGTAATATCCGCATTCTGATTGATACTGTTGTATGAAGCCAGGCTCAGGTTGTTCGCAGACGTGAGAGTAATCGGGGCGCTTATGGTGATGACATTGGCGGTATCCCCGTAGTCACCGACCGTGAGGCTGCTGCCGGCGGTGATACCGGCCAGCTCACTCTGAGTCAATCCAAGAGTACCGGCTGTCTTCGTCCCCAGATCGATGTCACCCCACGTTGTTCTTGAAAGTGTGACATTTGCTGCGCTTATGTTCGAAAGGTTCATGCTGTCGGCGTGAATGTGTATGTCGCCGGGAGCGGACAGTGCCGCATTCTGCAGGAAGGCGGCGCCGGTAACGGGGTTACCGGTGGTAAGGCTCAGGTTTTCTACACCGGTGAGCGAAATTGCATTGCTGACCGTCATGCCGGTGACATTCCAGGAATCACCGATATTCAGGCTGGCGGCCGAGACTGTTCCCAATTCTGCGGTGGACAGGCCGAGCGTACCACCGACACCGGAAATATCGCTGCCGCCCAGATCTATGGTTCCCTGCGTAGCGCGGGTCAGATTAACGGTCTGGGCGGTAAGTGCTCCGGTCTGGCTCATGGTGTCGGCCGCGACCGATATGCTGCCGGTCGGCAGTTCAAGCGAAGCCGCCCTGTTGAAGTCGCCACCGGTGCTGAGGTATACATTGTCAATACTGTTGATGGTGACGGGATTGCTCACCGTAATAGTGCCCGACCCGGAACTGAGGTACAAATCAGGGGAGGATATCAGGCTCAGCTCGGCATTTGACAATCCCAGTTTGCTGCTGTCGTCAGTGGCACCCAGGTCAATCGGCGTTGTCCCTGTCAGCGTTGACAGGTTGACGATCGGGGCTGTGACCGTCTGGAGGATGTTCAACCCGTCCGTTACCAGAGAGACCGAGCCGGTCGTCTGAACACCGTTCAGGCCGTCTACGCTGCCTATAGTCATCAATGGCGAGGCAGATGTAACCGATACGCTGCCGCCATAGCTTCGGCTGAAGTTGCTGATATTGCCGCTACCGGTGCCGGCAGTGACGGCAAGGGTGCCTATACTGTTAGTCGGATCGGTGAGAGAGATGTTGCCTCCGGCCTCCAGCGCCAGATTAGCCACCGTCAGGGGAGCCTGGTTAGCCGTTGAAGACTGGTCTATGTCACCGCCTGAGAGCAGATGCAGGGTGTCATTTCCCGGGTTATTTCGTAGGATAGGTGCGCTGACGGTAATGCCGGCAGCGGTGGACAGGTCTCCGATGCGCAGGGCGGTTGATGCGGTGATCGTGTCAAGATCGGATTGGGTCAAGCCGAGAGTGGAGCCGCCTGACAAGGTGCCAAGATCAATATACCCCCAGCTGTTTCGGGTCAGGGTGACTATCGGTGCGGTGGTCGTCCCCCCAAGAATCATGTAATCAGCCGCTATCGTGACATTGTCTACAGCGCTGAGCGGAACATCTGCTGCCTGATTGAAGCTTTGGGTTGAGAGAGACACAGAACCTGTTGATGAAAGCGAGCCATTCTGATTTATGCTGGAGTTGGCAACGAGGTTCAGATGAGCTGCTCCCGCAATGTCCACGGGAGCACTGATTGACAAATCGCGCGTAATACAGTTCTTGCCGCCGATGCCACAGTTCTTGTCGAGGTTGCCGATGGTGAGATCGGTGGCGGTGATACTGTCCAGATCCTGCTGAGTCAGGCCGAGGACTCCGGGCGTCTTGCTGCCGGTTGCACCCACCAGGTCAATATCCCCCAGGGTGCTGCGGCTAAGGTTGACTGTCGGCGCGGTGATCGACCCGCCAAGGGTCATGTCATTGGCGGTAATTGTAATGTCACCGGAAGCGGAAACGGTTCCGCCCTGAATTATGGGTCCTTCTGAAGAGTTTATAAGGATGCCGCCACCGTAACCGGAATTGGCACGTGTGACACTATCCACTCCCAGAGTCGTGCCGCTGGTCGATTTGAGAAAAATCCGGCCGTCCTGTCCCGCGACGGCGCTATCGGCGCTAATGGTACCCTGCTGGCTGACCAGTCCGCCGAAGATGCCGACTCTACCGGCGTCCGCGGTGATCGTGCCGATATTAAGCGCTTTGTCGGTCGGGGCGCTGATCACTACGGCAATTTCGGGGTTGTCCGGGTCTATCAGGTGCACGCTCTGCCCGGCAGCCAACACAACATCACCGTTAGGCGCCGTTATTATGCCGCGGTTTTCAACCTGCGGCGCGATCAGCCAGACCTTGCCTCCCGCAACTGTGGTGATTGCCCCTTCGTTAATCACCGAACCTGATTGGGCCCCGCCGGTAAAGCGATAATTCCCGTCGAGAAAATCATTGTTGGTCATGCCGAGCGATGATGCCACCAGTCCGGCCACATCAATTTTTGACCCGTTTCCAAAGAGGATTCCGTTAGGATTGAGGAGGAAGACCCTGCCGTTGGAGTCGAGAAGTCCAAAAATGTCCGACTTGTAGGAGCCGGTAACCCGGTTGAGTACGGAGCTTGTCGGACTCTGCTGGATGAAGGTGGTCCGCTCGCCGGACGCGATAGAAAAACCCTGCCAGTTGATGATGGTATTGGGAGAGTTCGTGATGGTCAGAGTCTTGTCGTACGTGGTGCCGCCAACGGTGGTTGACCCGGTGTTGAACGTAGCGGTTCCGCTTACTACCTGCTGTCCGGTGGGTAAGGCCTCTGCCCTTGCAGCCAGCAGCGTTATGGCAGCGGCCGCTATGACAGCTTTCACCGTGATGGGCGGTGGACCGCCGTTTCCTTTGACTATTTCGGCGACGATAACCCAGGCGTTCTTGACTTGGCTCCAGATCAGACGATACGCTTTATTCATGGCGGTACTCCTTCTGCTTCAGCAGATTAGAAGGTTAACTGAACTTTGAAATGCCATCGACCGTCCCCGACTTTACGGTTTTCGGATGCGTTGATGACACGGCCATAGTCTGTGCTGGCGACAAGATTACTGGCGACAGAGAGACGCAGACCGAAACCGGCGCTGGCGGCACCATTTACTGAGGCTTCACCCGGCAGGGGTTTGTTGCGCTGCAGATAGGCGGCATCAACGAACCCCAGTACCCGCAGCTGCGAGGCATGGACGCTCCCTATCATATTCGGGGAGTATAACTCCGCGGTGCCGGCAAGACCGATATCGTTGGTCAATTCACGTTCGTTGAATCCGCGCATCGAATTCTGTCCTCCGGCACCAAACTGCTCTCCGGGAATGAGCGGAACGGTTGCGTACTGCCCGTTGAAGCTGATTCTGGACAGAACATCCCCTCCGAGGGAGGCACGCAGGGAGCCGCCGCCCCTCAGTATGGTGAAATTAGCCGGGGCATCAAGGCGCAGTTTTGCATAATCAGAAGTATCCCCCTTTTCACCGCCGGGGATGTTCTTGGAAAGTGAAACCCAGAGACCAACCTCATTGCCGGTACCGCTGGCATACGTTCCGGAATAGCCGATGCTGACCGGAATCGATTCTGTTGTGGTGCCGAGAGGCGTGCCGGCGTAATCAACTTTGTTATCGAAACGGCGGTAATCGAACCCGTACAGCAGACGATGTTCGTAGGAGCCGATACGAACGAGGTTCTGGTTGTAGCGGAGGCCGGCAAAAGTGCCCTTACCGCTGACGTTGAGACTGAGTACTCCGGACTGAACCGTGCCCGAGTCTACATCTGAATAGCCGCCGTATATGTCGAGGGAATCACCCAGAGAGTAGAGTGGAACCCGGTAACCGAAGTTGTAGATGCTGACTTTGTCAAGATGGTCAGGTGAGGTGGTGTACTGCAATGTCAGCAGATGATCCAGGTTGAATAGGTTGGCATGCTGGGCAAGAATGCCGAGCCGGAGATACCCGGTCTCGGTGTTGCCGGTGTCATCGAGGGAGAGACCCACTTTCCAGGGTTTCTCATCGACTACTTTCAGCTGGGCGTTGGTGGTGTCAGTGTTGTCACCCCCCTGAAGCAGCATCTGAGTCTTCCGGGCGGGATTTTCGTTGGCGACTCTGATGTTCATGGATATTCTGTCCAGATCAGGGACGGTACCCTCCTTCAACTGTGGAATGCTCGCACGGATGTTGGCATTGTCAAAGTATTTGTTCCCTTCGACGGTGACGGTACCAATGCGCACTTCGAGGACCTTGAGCTTGACCACGCCTCCCTGCAGCTCCTGTTCTGGAAGCAGCACCTTCACTGCATGGTAGCCCCGGATGCGGTACGCCTGCTCGAGCGCCTCCACCGCCTGCTGCAGTGTCCCGAAATCGCTCCCCCTACCGGTGTATGGGGCAAGAACCCGATCAACCTCAACTTCGGGAAGAATGCTGTTTCCCTCAACCTGGTAGCGGGTCACATCGAAGCGGGGCACATCTGCAGCCCGGACGGGACCGGAAAGAGAGAGAGCCAGAAAAACGAGAAGGGATGTTCTACAAAAGAGGTTCATGGTTCCTCCCGGGGACGATTCATCACATATTCAAAGCGGCAGATTTGTGCAGTAGTTGCCATGAAATCAAATTAGACGATTCACAGCGGATGGCACTATAAAACAATGTTGCATACATTAGCAACAAGAAATAAAGAGTCACATTACGGTTTCTCTACATATTATTACGGGCGGAAATTATATCTCACGAAATAGGGGGGCGGGTCGGTATATTTTTACCCGATTATTAACGTTTTTTTGTTGTAGCTGTTACCACATGAAGCCCGGGGGCTTGTATCCATCCATCTGACATTGTGGGACGTTTTGCTTTTCCGTAGAGGAAGTAACACTCCCTGTCACCCTTTTGTTTTGTGGGTGAACACACCGTCCCAATCGGGAGGGGGCGGCTCCTTCAGATAATGTTCAATCCGTTCCACATAGAGCCGGAAGAGCGTCGATTCGGGATTCAGCTGCAGCAGCTCGTGCAGATGTCCAAGTGAGTCATCCCACTCCCGGGCGTGATAGTGTTTGAACATATGGGTGAACTGTTTCTGCTCCTCGATGGCGGCCTGGTCGAGTTCATCCTCAAGTCCCAGCGGTTCATATATGGTAACAGGTTCGCTGCGACCTTTGACGCGGACCCTGTCCAGCTCCCTGAACACAATGCCGGTGAGACGGCTGCGGGTATCCTCCCCCACAATAATGCCGACACCGTACTGCCTCGAAAGCCCCTCGAGGCGTGCGCCCAGATTGACCGCATCCCCCATGACGGTATAGGCCATGCGGAATCGGGACCCCATGTTTCCCACACTCATGATTCCTGTGTTGATTCCTATTCCAAGGTGGAGCGGCGGCCAGCCTCGCTTAACAAAGGACTCCCGCAGACGGATGGCCGCCGCCTGCATCTCCAGGGCGGCCAGCACCGAGTGCAGTACATGGTCGGGGTCGTCAAGCGGAGCGCCCCAGAATGCCATAATGGCATCGCCGATATACTTGTCGATTGTACCGCGGTGCTTTTGTATGACCTCCGTCATTGCAGAGAGGTACTCATTCATAAGGGCCGAGAGATCGGCAGCCGGGAGCTGCTCAGAAATGGCGGTAAATCCACATACGTCGGAAAAAAGAACCGTCATATCAAGGCTTCTGCTCTGCATGGTGAAGCGATCCGGTTCCAGACTCATCTCGTTGACAAGTTCCGGGTGGACATACTGCCCGAACAACCCGGTTATCTGGCGTTTTGAACGAGCCTCCAACAGAAAGCCGTAGGACATGTTGAGCACGAACAGCCCTGTTACCAATATCAACGATGACGCCAATGGTAAAACCATGTTTTGATGCCAACCGGCAGCATTCAACAGACAGATACCGGTCATCAGCGCCAGAGAAAGCACCATTGACCTGATCGGCGACAGAACCGGCAGAAGCAGGGAAAGCAGCAGTCCGCTAAACAGCAGAATAATGATCTCGGCCCCGACGACATAGGCAGGCTGCTGCTTGATGTTCTGATCCAGTATCCCGGCGATCATATTGGCATGGACCTCGACCCCGGGGTATACGGCACTGACCGGAGTTGAACGCATATCCATAAGACCCGGTGCCGTTGTTCCCACCAGCACAATAGCCCCTTCGAGAACATCCTTCCCAACCCGGCCGTTGATAACATCTGTCGCCGAAACATATCGGAAGATCCCCTGACGACCGCGATAGGGGACCAGGGCCGTCACCCGGTCGTCCACCGGTATCTTCAGGTCGCTGATGCCGAGCCACTCGATTTTGCGGTAGTCCCCATCATCCTTCCCTTCCGGGAACGCAACCGTCAGGGGCGGAAAACCGAGGAGCGTCCTCACGACCGCTATGGAGAGAGTCTCGTAATAATTGCCCTTGTATTCTATAATGGCAGGAACACGGCGACAGACGCCATCCGGGTCTATGAACGGGTTGAAGTGGCCCGCCACCGGTGTCATCTGCTGAAGTTCATGCAGGTTGGCACCGAAGCCGGTCATTTTCACAACAGATGCTCCGGAGCCTGCCATGTCTGCTGCGGTAAAGACCGGAAGTGGCAGAGTGCCGCTGGTGCGGATCATCTCCCCCTCGAAATCAGTGAAGTAGTAACCGAGAACCACGTGTCGCCCCTTGATGCTCCGGGCGAAGATAGCGTCGTAATCGAGTTTTTCGCGGATTTTACCCAGTGAGTTGATAAACCGCGTGTCACCTTTCAGGGCTTCCTTACCAAGTTGTTCAAGCACCCCAAGACCGGAACTCTCATCCCTTTCGGCAAAAATGACGTCATACCCGACGACAGCAACTCCGTACTCGTCAAAGAGCCGGTCCATGAGGAGGGCAAGACGGTTTCTGCTCCAGGGCCAACGCCCTTCGGCGGCCAGGCTCTTTTCGTCGATATCAACGATGACGATTCTGCTGTCGATCTCCTGACTCATGGTGAGCTTAAGTCGCAGGTCATAACTGAGTGCCTCAAGTTGATCGGTAAACTTGAGATCAATCAGACCTGCGGCATTAAATACGAACAGGAACGTGAGAAAAAGCCCGAAAAGAATCCGCAGCAGATGCTGACGTATTAGAGATTTAAACTTTTTTATCTCTCACCTCACAACCACAAAGAGTCGATCAAATACATCCCGGATTTTGCCGGTCATTTCTTCGTAATCACTGATCAGGAGAGCGCCCGGATTCTTCAGCTTCGAATCGTAACCGAGACGTCGTGCCAGCTTGTTCAAGTAGACTTTCGTGCCGGAGAGATCATTCACCGAGTAGTCATGGATAATCCGCAGCCGGTTTTCAAGTTTACGCAGGAATTTGTATCCCGCCAGGAGCGTTTGGGCACTTCCTTCGGGCAAAAGTCCCAGCGCACTGATCTCCTTCAGCGCAACGATCGTGCTGGGGGTGCGAAGTTCCGGTGAGCGATACCCCTCACGAAGTTGAAGATACTGAACTGTAAACTCAACATCAACCATCCCGCCACGTCCGGTTTTGATATTGTAGCTGCCGTCCGTCTCTCTGGCCAGCTCGTTTTCCATCCGCATTCTAAGGCGGTAGATTTCCTGACGGCCATCGTCATCTATCGTTGAACCATAAATCGTATGGCGGATAATGTCATGCAACTGGCCGGCCAGCGTTCCATCTCCCAGCACTACACGTGCTTTGGTAAGTGCCTGCCGCTCCCAGATCTGTGCCTCCGTGCGGTGGTAGTCGAGAAAGGATTCCAGTGACGTCACGAGTGGACCGGCATTCCCGGAAGGGCGCAGACGGGTATCGATCTTATACACGTATCCCTCACGGGTCTGCATGGTGAGGATCGATATGATCTTCTGGGCCAGCTTGGCAAAATATTCGTGGTTTGATATCTGTTTCTCGCCGTCCGTATGCCCCTGATGATCGTAGACAAAGATAATGTCCAGATCAGAGTGGTAGTTGAGCTCTCCCCCCCCGAGTTTACCCATAGCGATGATCGCCAGGTGCGCCGGGGCCCGGCCCATCTCGTACTGAAAGGTCGGCTGTCCAAATCGATGCAGTTCGCTGACTGCCAGCCGGAATGCCGCAGCAAGACACACCTCGCCGAGCAGGCTGAGCTGCGCGGTAACTTCTCCCTGTAGCAGACGGCCATGAATATCATTCAGGCCGATGCGCAGAAACTCCTCGTTACGATAACGGCGGAGGATATTCAGGTGATCTTCGACATAGTCGCTCTGCTCAAGCAGTGCGTTCAGCTCCTCTTTCATAGTTTCTTTTGTTTTTACTATGGACGAACTGCCGCGGGCAACCAGACTGTCGAGCAGTTCCGGGTGGCTGATTAAAATCTTTGAGAGGAATTCGGACATGCCAAAGAGAGACACCAGCAACTTGATCGTAGCGCGGTTTTCAGCCAGCAGCGCATAATAGGATGACCGGGTGGCAACAACGGTCATGAACCGTTCCAGATTGACCAACGCCATATCGGGATCGGGAGATTCAAAGATTTCCTGAATCATCTGCGGTGCGATCTTTTCCAGCATCCGGCGGCTCCGTTCGGTCAGATTACCTTTCACCGGACCCCTCCGGAGCGATAACAGGTTGTCATATGCCCGGTCTACATCCTCAAAATGACGCTCCGCCAACAGGTCCTTGACCAGATCGGAATCGGCTTTGGGATCAAGGAGAAACAGAACCTGCGGATGGACCTCTTCCTTGAGTTTCTCATCCCGTGAATGAAAAAGGGTGCCATAGATATAGGACACGTTTTCACGGTGTTCTTCCAGCACTTCGCGAAAACGCTCCAGCCCGTTACTGCGCAGATAACCGCTGCGCCTGGCCAGCGCAAGCATTTCCTCCTCTTTAGCCGGCAGGTTATGCGTCTGGCGTTCCTGCACCACCTGAATCCGGTGCTCGACAGAACGGAGAAAGCGATAGGCTTCCCGCAGCTTGAGGTGATCCTCCTCCCCCAGCAGGTTTGCAGCCAGAAGGGTATCCAGGGCGCGAAGCGAGTTGCGTTCGCGCAATTTCGGGTTTTTGCCGGCATACACCAACTGCAGGGCCTGGATGAAAAATTCAATCTCTCGGATCCCCCCGCGACCGAGCTTGAGATTAATCTCCCCCTCCCGGGAACGAGCCAGCGAGGCATCGATTTTCTGTTTCATCTGTTTCATATCTTCGATCAGGTTGTAATCGAGATATTTACGATAGATAAACGGTTGAAGGGTTTTGAGCAGCTGTTCGCCAAGCGCCAGGCTGCCGGCCACAGGACGTGCTTTCAACATGGCGGTACGCTCCCAGGACTGCCCCCAGGATTCATAGTAGACCTCGGCCGAACGGAGCGAAACGGCCATATCACCCGATTTCCCTTCCGGCCTGAGGCCCACATCCACCCGAAATACGAAACCGTCCTCCGTCACCTGCGACAGAGCCTTGCTGATCATCTCTCCCAGTTTATTGAAAAAGGCGTGCAGCGAGATGACCCCTTTTCTTCCCCCGGATCCGGCCGTTTCACCTCTGTCCGACTCATAAAAATAGATGATATCGATATCGGAAGAAAAATTGAGTTCCCGGCCGCCCAGTTTCCCCATTCCGATCACGGTCATTTCCGCCTCATGGGGAACCGCTCCCTCTTCTGTCACCAGCGGCACTCCATGATCACGAACCAGACAGCGCCGGCAGACCTGGTAGGCGACCTGAAGTGTTGACGAACCAAGATCGGCCAGTTCCCCCATTACCTCTTCCAGCGGGGCCAGGCCATTCAGATCGCGCGCGGCAATGCGCACAATCTCACGTCGTTTGAAACAGCGCAACGCTCTCTGCAGTGCGACGAAATCAGTCGATTCATCCACCGTATCCTGCACTGCCGACTGCATCTCTTCAGAAGAACGGGCACGATCGATGCCGTTTTCCAGAAACAGCCAGCCAACTATGTCGGGGGATTTGTACATCAGATTCACCAGAAACGGTGATGAGCCGCAGAGCAGAATGCATTGGGCCAGACGCTTCCTGTGCGCCGCCAATCCGGTCAGTATTTCCGGTGAGACGACTCCGGCCAGTCTTTCGAAGGAGTTCAGCGCCTGGTCAGGCGAGGGTGTCAAAAGTGCGTAAACGGCAATGCGATGCAGAGTTTCAACAGCGAACAGCTTCCGGAGCAGCAGAATATTTTCAGCAGTCCGGGCAGAGAAGTGAAAACCGTGGGACTGCAGGAATATGGTCAGCTCCTGCAGATTCACCGCGTGATCGCTGACCGTCATGATACGGCTGAAGTCCTGAGAGAAACGTTCTATGTGCATGTCAGGCCCCGGACATCTTGCGCAGTCCGTTGCGGTAGTCGCCGGTGACAATGCCGTTTTCAGTTATAATGGCCGAAATATACCGGGCCGGCGTTACATCGAACGCCGGGTTGCGCACCCTGACCCCTTCCGGCGCGATGGCAATCCCCTTAATGTGGGTTACTTCACTCGTTGGTCGTTCTTCTATCGGAATTTTGCTGCCGTCTGAAAGAGACAGATCAAAGGTTGAAACCGGAGCGGCGACATAGAACGGTATGCCGTTCTCTTTGGCAAGTACCGCAACCGAATAGGTACCGATTTTGTTCGCGGTATCACCGTTGGCGGCGATCCGGTCGGCTCCGACGACGCAGCAGGTTATTTCGCCCCGGTTCATGAAGAACCCGGCCATGTTGTCAGATATCAGTGTCGTCTGAATACCCTCCTTCATCAGCTCCCAGGCGGTCAGACGGGCCCCCTGCAGCCAGGGGCGGGTCTCGTCGGCAAAAACCTGGATCTTTTTCCCCGCTTCATGTGCGGCACGGATAACTCCGAGAGCGGTGCCGTAGCCGGCGGTGGCCAGCCCTCCGGCATTACAGTGGGTCAGTACGGTTGCTCCCTCAGGAATCAGCGTAGCGCCCCATTTGCCGATGTTCCGGCAGATGGTCAGATCTTCCTGCTCGATCCTGATCGCTTCTTTTTTGAGCGCTTCGCGAATGTTATCGAGACTCATGCCGCGATGATCCTCCGCAACCCGCTTCATCCGCTCCAGCCCCCAGAAGAGGTTGACCGCCGTCGGGCGGGTCCGCCCCAATATGTCACAGATATTGTCGAGCTGGCGGAAAAATGATTCATGGGTATCGGCGATAATCGACCGCGCCCCCAACGCAACCCCCATGGCGGCCGCAACTCCGATGGCCGGCGCTCCCCGGATGATCATCCCCTTTATGGCTTCCGCAACCGATTGAAAATCGCCATAGCTGTTGTAGATCTCTTCGCCCGGCAGGCGGGTCTGGTCGATCATGATCACTGTGTTGTCGCGCCATTCGATGGTACGGAAGGACATGAGGACTCCTCTGCTCGTAGTACCGCGGCTGCCGGAGAAGGATGAAAAAGGCAGCTGCAGATGGGTGTAAGATGCCATGATTTTCCTTTTTTCACAACAGAGTTGTCTGTGAACGTGTGATACGAAAAAACCCGGGCATCGCACTATCCCCCGTTGTTAAAGCCGATTTATACACCACTGTTCAGCCACCGATGCTGCAGAGCCATTTCCGCTTGCCGCCACTTCGTTCTTCCTGCTATACATCGGTCATGGACACCATCCCGCAAAAAGTCGGACTGACCGATATTTTCCTTACCTTTGCCACCATCGGCTTGACCGGATTCGGCGGCGGCATGGCCATTGTGGCGATTGTTGAGCGGGTCTGTGTCCGGGAAAAGAAGTGGATTTCACCGGAAGAATTTATGCACGGCCTGGCCTTCGGCCAGATTCTGGGGCCTTTTTCGCTCAACGTCTGCACCTTTACCGGACATCATCTGCGCGGTATCCGCGGCGGTGTGATCGCCGCCATCGGTTTCATCATGCCTTCATTTCTGCTGATGTCAATGCTCTCCTGGCTCTATTTCACCTATAACAAACTCCCCCAACTGCAGGCGGCCCTCAAGGGAACCAACCCGGTGGTCATCGGACTGATCGTGGTGGTTGCCATTGATATGGGGCGCAAACAGATCAAGGGTGGCAACGGTGTCCTGATGGCCCTGGCAGCCTTTGCAGCGTCGGTTGTGTTCAAACTGAATGCCGCCCTGATACTGGTCGCTGCAGCCCTCTGGGCGCTGGGTTTCAGCCTCTACCGCCGGAGAAGCAGCTGATGGGATCGATGCTGACACTCGCCTGGATCTACCTTCGCATCGGGGTTATGTTCGTGGGGGGAGGCTATGTGCTGATTCCGCTCTTGAATCATATCATGGTCGAAAAGTACGGCTGGCTGACTCTGCGGCAATTCCTTGACGGACTCGCCCTGTCCCAGTTGACCCCCGGACCGCTGGCCATGCTGGCCACCTTCACCGGCTTCCGCGCAGGCGGTTTCACGGGCGCGCTGGTGGCGACAGTCTGTATCTTTATTCCCTGCGTCGTGCTGATGCTGGTAATCGGGCGCAATTACCACCGCCTGAAGAGCATCGACATCATCGGTTCGACTCTTGACGGTCTGCTTCCTGCGGTTGTCGGACTGGTGGCTGCCGCGGCATGGAACCTTGGTGCTTCATCCCTCACCGGCTTGAAAGATTTTTTGATCCTGGGAGCCGGTTTTTGTATTTTCAAATGGACAAAAATCAGCCCGATGGTTGTTATTCTCGGGGCAGGGTTGGTGGGAATAATAATACACTGACCGGTACCATTCATATTAGGAGCATCGGATTTTAATAAAGGCACTCGGTTTCACCGGTGCCTTTTTACGTGCGGTATGCTATTGTGTCAGACCTTATGGAAACTCAATTCACTTCTGATTGCCGCGCCATGATGCGCCACGAAATTACCACCGCCAAAGGGAACGAGGTCTTCTTCATCGGCCGCACCAACGTGGACGGAGTCGTCTACGAAGCTGAAGCCATAGCACGCGGCAACAAGGTGGCCGTTCCTGCCATCATCTCCCGGGCCTCCGGCGGCGACGTCGTTATTCACAACCACCCCACCGGCGACCTTACCCCTTCTTCCGCCGATATGGACATCGCCTCGGTCTGCGGCAATCAGGGGATCGGTTTTGCCATCATCGATAACAGTTGCGTCCGCTGTTATCAGGTAGTTTCCCCGCATATTGAAAAAAAAGGGGAGCTGCTTTCTCTGGAGGAGATCGGCCGCGTTTTTGCCAAAGACGGCATGATGGCCCACCTCAAGGGTTTTGAACAACGGGATGAACAGGTGAGAATGGCTTTTGCCGTAGCCGAAGCCTTCAACCGGGACCGGGTGGTACTGGTCGAGGCAGGCACCGGAACCGGCAAATCGCTGGCGTACCTGATACCGGCGATTCTCTGGGCAGTACGGAATAATGAACGGATTGTGGTCTCCACAAACACCATCAACCTTCAGGAACAGCTGATCAGAAAAGACCTTCCATTCCTGGCCCGCAACTCCGCCATTGAGTTCAAAGCTGTTCTGGTCAAGGGGCGCAGCAACTATGCCTGTCTGCGCAAACTTGAGCATGCCGAGGCTGAGCCGGCGCTTTTTCCCGATGAATCATCGGCCGAACTGACCACTATCATAGAATGGAGCAAAGGATGCAAGGACGGCTGCCGCAGCGACCTGGCCTTTACGCCTCACGCCGGCACCTGGGAAGAGATCTGCTGCGAAGCGGACCAGTGCAGCCGCTCCAAATGCAAACACTTCAACCGCTGCTTTTTTTACCGGGCCAGGCGCGACTCATCGGCCGCGCGGGTACTGGTAGTCAACCACGCCCTGCTGCTCTCTGACATCGTCCTCCGCAAAGAGACCGGTTACGATGCCACCGCAATCCTCCCCCCTTTTACCCGTCTGATCTTCGACGAAGGGCACCATCTGGAAGACGTCGCCACCAGCCATCTGTCGCTGACGATCGCCCGCAGCGGGATCCTCAAGCAGCTGCAGCGTCTGGTGCCTCATAAAGCCGGCCGGGCAGGGCTGCTGACGATTATCTCCTCCCGTATCACCCGTGATCTGCCGGAATCGCAGGAAGGGCTTTATGCCGAGCTTTCGGGACTGTTGGAAAGCCACCTTCTTCCCAAGGCACATGATCTGGCAGGAACCACGGAACAGACCATGGATTGGCTGGCGATCAGCGTAGAACACGGAGCGGGGGGCATCGCCGGGCGGGAGCAGAAACTGCGGATTACCCCTGAGGTGGAGCGAACACCCTTCTGGCAGGAGTGCCGTCAGCGGCTGCACGCTCTGTCGGATGCCGTAAATGACTATACCGCGGCGCTGCGCACGTTCGTACGACGTTCGAAGGATCTTCCGGAGAAGCTGCAGGAAAAACTGGCGGACCAGTTGCTCGATACGAGCGGCATTGAAGCGCGGCTGCAGGGAATGGCCGATGCACTGCTGTTTTTCACGACCGAAGCCGAAGGGTACTGCCGCTGGATAGAGACCAAGCGGGGCAATCGGGGCGTTCAGGCCCGGCTCACCGCCGCACCGCTCGACATTTCGGACCAACTCAAGGAAACTGTCCTCGATCGGCTCAAGACCATCATCGTCACCTCCGCCACGCTGACGGTGGGAGGGGAATTCGGCTATCTTAAAAAAAGAACCGGTTTCGCCCTGCTCCCCAAAGAGCGTCTGTCGGAATTGCTGCTGGCATCGCCGTTTGACTATGCCCGCCAGGTTTTTGTAGCCATACCGGAGGAGATGGCGGAGCCGACGGCACCCGGCTACCGGGAGGCACTTGAGAGCCATATCATCAGAGCGGTCACGATCTCACGAGGAGGCGCCTTTATCCTCTTCACCTCCTACGATCTTCTCAACCGTGTGTACCAGGCTCTGTCACCAGCACTGGCCCGCCTTGGGCTGACCGCACTCAAACAGGGAGAAACCGGGCGCCACGCGCTGCTGACACAATTCCGCTCGGAGGGAAATGCTGTGCTGTTCGGCACCGATTCGTTCTGGGAGGGAGTTGATGTCAAGGGAGAGGCGCTGAGACTGGTGATCATCGCCCGGCTCCCGTTTCAAGTGCCGACCGAGCCGGTTCAACAGGCCCGCGCCGAGAAGATCAAGGCTGACGGCGGTGACCCGTTTCGCGATTTTTCCGTGCCACAGGCGGTCATCAAATTCCGGCAGGGTTTCGGGCGCCTTATCCGCAGCCGCGATGACCGCGGAGCGGTGTTGATTCTCGACCGACGCGTGCTCAACAAGAGTTACGGCAGGATCTTCCTCCGTTCGCTGCCGGACACGGAAATTATCAGGGGGGATTCGGCGGATATATTCAGAAGGATGGAGGAGTTTTTCCAAGTGGACAAGTAAAATTCAAAAAGCAGATCTCTACCACGAGGGCACGAAGATCACGAAGAAAACAACTACTCTAAAAAATATGGCTGAAAATGAACTCCGTCCGATGAGGGTTTTCAGCCTCCGTTTTCAAAAACTTCGTGTCCTCCGTGCCTTCGTGGTGAATAATGTTTCGTCAGGTTAAAGACTTCATCCGTTTTTTTGCGCTGAAATTGAAACACTGGAAATACATCAGGCAGGTCAGCAGAAACGAGAAGATTGTGGTGGCGAGAACCGGTATTGCGCCTACCGACTTTTTTACGTCCGGAACAAGCGTAACAAAAACCATATAGAAAGCCACGCCGCAGAATTTCCACAAATCACCGACCAAACGTTTTTTACGCAGAGCTGCGGTCATTTCGATTGATAATTTTGGCTGGCTCCCTTCGATTTCAACACCTGCGTCACGCCAGGCCAGACGATAAACCGGGTAAAGAATCAGCAGCTGGACAGCGATGGCAGTAACAATACTGCTGATAAACTGCTCCGGCTTGTGAAGAGCGGCAAACCCACTCTGGAAAATTATCGCCACGACAATCAGCATCCCGGTAATTATTGTCTGAACGATACGATAAATCATCATCTGCCGGTTAAGTTTTTTGAAATCGTTACTGGCCATTGACATACACTCCGCAAGGTATTTATAAGTAAGCTTGAACAGATCGCGAATGTAGCAGAAAGCGTCAGTTTGTACAAGCGGCCGAAAGAGAACTCCTCTATACTGCCGGCAGCATCACATCCAGCTGTCGCCCGGCAGCAGTGTCTGCCACAAGGTGTCTGAAATAATGAATATTCTTCGCCGTATATTCCATCCTATCATGGCCCTGATCGCCATTCAGCTTGTCTGGATCACCCTTGTCGTGTTCTGGATCTACTGGTTTATCGGTAAGCACAACGAGTTGCGCCAGTTGGCCGAAAAATATCGCCCCGAGCTGCTCGGGCAGGGAGCAAACTGGCCGGTCATGGTAGAAGGTTTGGTCATGCTGGTTCTTATCCTGATCGGCGTGTATGTTATCTTTGTCTACTGGAACCGCCAATCAAACCTGTATCTTCAGCAGCGCAACATTATTTCCCAGGTGACCCATGAGCTGAAATCCCCGCTCGCTTCCATACAGCTCCACCTTGAGACAATCCGCCTGAGAAGACCGTCTGAGGAGCGTCTTGATTCTTTCGTCGGCACCATGCTGGCAGACACCGACCGGCTTCATTATCTGATAAATAATCTTCTGATGGCCGCACGACTCGAACAGCGGCGCAAGCAATCCGAACGACGACTGACCGATGTATCGCAATTGTTGGAAGAGCACGTCGAGCGGGAACGGACCACATTGCCGCAAGGGGGAAGTATTTCATTCGAATCCGTCGCCGGACTGAAGGCTCTGGTCGACCCGGAAGAGATGAGTATGGTGGTGCGCAACCTGCTTGAGAATGCAGTGCTCTATTCTCCCCAAAGTCCGGACATATCGGTCCGGCTGGTCAGGGCGGGGGGATGGCTGCATCTTTCGGTACAGGATCAGGGGCGGGGACTTGACAGGAAAGAGCTGAAAAAAGTGTTTGACAGGTTCTATCGGGTCCAGCCGCCGGGAGGCAATGTACGGGGCACAGGGCTCGGCCTCTACATCGTGGAATCAGTGATAACCGGGTATGGCGGGACAGTCGGCGTGACAAGCGCCGGGACGGGTAAAGGTTGCACGTTTACGGTAAAATTTCCTGCGTCATGAGGCGACTGCGATGACTGACGATAAACCACATATCATGCTGGTTGAAGACGAAATCCATCTGGCGCGCGGCATCTGCTTCAATCTGGAGGAAGAGGGGCATAGGGTCAGCCATTTTGAAACCGCCGAGCGGGCTCTCGCCACTCTCGAAATTGAGCGGTTTGACCTGGTTATTCTGGATGTCATGCTCCCCGGAATGGATGGTTTTCAAGCGTGCCGTGCCATCAGGGCTGTTGACCCTCGAGTCCCTATTCTGATGCTGACAGCCCGCTCCGAAGATGCCGACCGGGTCGAGGGGCTGGAAAACGGAGCCGATGATTACCTGACCAAACCGTTCAATCTTGTGGAATTTCTGCTGCGGGTCAAGGGGATGCTGCGTCGATCTTCATGGTATCGGCCGGACCCGGTTGAGGAAGGGTACCGTTTTGGCGACAACGAGGTTTTTCTGCTTTCGTACCGGGCCAGAACGGCTCAGGGGGAGATTGACCTGACAGAGATGGAAGTTCGCGTACTGTCCCTTTTTTTCCAGAAAGAAGGACAGGCCGTTCATCGCAGCGATCTGCTGCACTCCGTCTGGGGGTACAGCAGCGACACCGAAACCAGAACCCTCGATAATTTCATCGTCCGGCTCCGGAAATATTTTGAACCGGACCCTTCACATCCGAAGCATTTTCAGACGGTGCGCGGCGTCGGATATCGATTCAGCCGTGAAGGGGAGTAAGCGGTGGTAAAATGCGGGAAGGCGCGCATGAGAAGACAGCAGTTTGTTAACGGCTCCATCTCGACTTTGCAGTTGCATTTAGAGTGAGTGGGAGGTATACGTTAACCCGTTTTTATGTTATTTTTTCATCTTCCGGGGGAGGGTATCTTGATTGAGGACATCCGACAATCGGGATCAAGCTGGCCGTTCATGTCGTCATAGAGACGGTTGAACGGTTTTTTTGTTTTTTGGTGAGGTGGCTTTATGTTGAAGGATATGAAAGCACACACCCACCTGAAGCCCGGGCAGAAGGGTACCAGACGTCTGGTGGAACAGTTCGGAGACAAGCTCATCTGCGTCCGGTATCGCTATGATGCAATATTCAACCAACGGCAGCACCGGTCAGCGGGAAAAAGCCCCCGCCGAGCCGGTGTGCCTTATCACGTTGGACAAGCTAGGCAAGCCAATCCATAATATTAAGGGGGTGAATACGTACAAATTCTCGGGCGTTATTTGTAATTAGCGGAATTCCTAACGAAACGGCATGAGCAGCAATCAGCATATCCATAGAACCAATTGGTGTACCTGCTTTTTCAAGCGTAGCTCGAATATCGCCATAAACGTGAGCTGATTCTTCATCGAACGAAACAACTTCTAAAGGTGTAATGAACTCATCAAGAGCTTTGGCATTTTTTTCTTGATGTGTACTCTTGGCAACTCCATAGCGTAGTTCTGAAAGCGTAATGGAAGAAATACCTATATCGCCGATCTGATATTCAAGAAAACGCTTTAGCACGGCAGCTGGCTGTTGCTTGATAATGTAAATGCAGATATTTGTGTCGAGCATCAGCTTCATCAGAAACTCTCCCGCTTATCCAATTCTGGCTGGACACGATCAACCATGAAGTCGCTGGAAAACTTTTTAAGACTTCTAAATAAGGAATTCCATGAATCGCTCCGGGGAATCAACTGTACAACATTGCCGGTCTTTTTAATGAATACTTCACTGTCATCAAAACGAAACTCTTTGGGCAGTCTGACTGCCTGGCTTTGCCCATTTTGAAATAATTTTGCAGTTTTCATGATCTACCTCCGAAATAATATATACTGTAAATATATATTCCTTGCTTTGCATTTGCAAGAAGAACCTTCGAATAGAATAAGGGGGCAGGCACCTAATTGAGTAATTGGTGCCTGCCCCTTATAGCTTCCCAAGCATCTTGAGGTACGAGTGACTTAGCGGGATAGTATTAACCCGTCACAAATCTGCTCAACACGTACGGTAGAATCCCCCCCGCCCGGTAATAGGCGACTTCATTGGCCGTATCAAGGAGGCAGCGCACGGAGATCGGCTCGTTACGTCCGTCCTGACGATGAATGACCGCGGTAAAGATCCGGCCGGTCAGCTGGTCACCTTCCGGATGGATCAGTTCCACGATTTCACTGCCGTCCAGCGCCAGAGACAATCTCGTCTCACCTCCCATAAACTGCAGCGGCAGTATCCCCATTCCGATCAGGTTGGAACGGTGAATCCGCTCATAACTCTCGGCGATAACAGCCGAGACACCCAGCAGCAGCGGCCCCTTGGCTGCCCAGTCACGGCTCGATCCGGAGCCGTATTCTTTTCCGGCTATGATCAGCAGCGGTACACCCTCCTGCTGATAGCGCATGGCGGCATCATAGATCGACAGTTCGTCACCTCCGGGGAAATGCCGCGTATATCCCCCTTCACGCTGCGGCACGATTTCATTGCGCAGGCGGATATTGGCAAACGTGCCGCGCATCATGACTTCGTGGTTGCCACGCCGCGATCCGTAGGAGTTAAAATCACTCACGGCGACCCCCTGTTGCTGAAGGTACCTGCCGGCAGGGCTTTCGGGACGAATGGAGCCTGCGGGTGAGATATGATCCGTGGTAATGGAATCACCCAGCAGGGCCAGAATCCGCATGTTCCCGGGAAGAGGCTGCTCTTCACCGGACCGCTGCCCCTGAAAAAACGGGGGTTCTTTGACGTAGGTTGAATCCGGCTGCCAGGGGTAGGTGGCGGTATCGCCAATCGGCAGCTGCTTCCATTCGGGCGTGCCGGTATAGACATCAGCATATCCCTCACTGAATATTTCCGGATCGATTCTGCTCTGCAGTGCCGATATCTCGGCCTGTGACGGCCAGATATCGCTCAGATACACCGGTTGAGCGTCGTGTCCGATCCCGAGCGGCTGACTGGTCAGGTCGATCCGTGTCGTTCCGGCCAGAGCAAATGCCACGACCAGGGGAGGGGAGGCCAGCCAGCTCGCCTTGACCAACGGGTGAATACGCCCTTCAAAATTACGGTTGCCGGACAGAAGCGCCGCTACGGCGAGATTTCCTTTCTGTACAGCCGCATCAACCGGTTCCGGGAGTGGACCGGAATTCCCGATGCAGGTCGTACAACCGTAGCCGACCAGATCGAAGCCGAGCTGAACCAGTGAATCATAGAGCCCCGACAGCTGCAGATACTTCATCACAACCGTTGAACCGGGTGCCAGAGAGGTCTTAACCCACGGTTTGACGGTCAACCCCGCAGTCACCGCTTTTTGTGCCAGCAGACCGGCAGCCAGCATGACACCGGGGTTGGATGTGTTGGTGCATGATGTGATTGCGGCAATAACAACCGCTCCATGCGCCAGCCCCGCGTTGAACTCTTTTATCGGCACCTGCAGGTTCTCTTCTCCGGCCGGGAACGTTGCATTTGCCGCCCCGGGCAGATCGGCCAGCGGCACCCGGTCCTGGGGCCGGCGCGGGCCGGCAAGGCAGGGGACAACCGTGCCGAGGTCGAGCGATACGACCTGGCTGAAGAGCGGCTCCTGCGACCCTGAGTCGCGCCACAAACCCTGCGCCCGGCAATAGGCTTCAACCAGGTCTATTGTCCGGGAATCACGGCCGGTAAAGCGCAGATACCGGATAGTTTCAGAGTCCACAGGAAAGAATCCACAGGTCGCGCCGTATTCAGGGGCCATATTGGCAATTGTCGCCCGATCGGCCAGCGGAAGAGAGTCAAGACCCTTCCCGAAGAATTCAACGAACTTGCCGACCACACCGGATTTACGGAGCATTTCCGTAATCGTCAGCACCAGATCGGTCGCTGTTACACCCGGCCTGAGATCCCCCTCAAGACGCACGCCGACCACTTCCGGAATCAGCATCGACACCGCCTGACCCAGCATTGCAGCTTCAGCCTCGATTCCGCCCACCCCCCAGCCAAGAACGCCGAGCCCATTTATCATGGTTGTATGACTATCGGTTCCCAGCAGGGTATCGGGATATGCAACCGGATCATGCGAACCATTCAGATCATGCCAGACAACCTTTGCCAGAAACTCCAGGTTCACCTGGTGACAGATGCCGGTCCCGGGCGGAACGACCCGGAAGTTATGCAGTGCATTCTGCCCCCAGCGCAGAAATGCATATCGTTCCCGGTTGCGCTGCATTTCACATGCGACATTGGTAGTGAAGGCATCAGGGCTGCCGTAGCTGTCAACCTGCACAGAGTGATCGATGACCAGATCCACCGGGATCATCGGGTTGATCGATGTCGGATCCCCCCCGGAACGCGTAACGGCATCTCTCAGAGCGGCAAGATCGGCCACCGCCGGGACGCCGGTAAAATCCTGCATCAGCACCCGACCGGGGCTGAAGGCGATTTCACGGGAGGATGATCGTGTATCCAGCCATTCCCCAAAGGCTTTGATGTCATCAATAGTTACGGTCACGCCGTCTTCATGGCGCAACAGATTTTCAAGCAGAATCTTCAGAGAAAAAGGAAGCCGCGATACATCGCCGATGCCGGCCGGTTCAAGGGCGGCGATTTCGTACATGCGGTAGGAGCGGTCATTTACAACAAGCGGACGGGCCGATTTATATGAGTCGATAGACATATCGGTCTCCTTCGAACGGAGGTGATGTACAGCCGGATGCTGCCCGTATCGGCCTTAAAAAGAATACGGACTTTAACTCTGATATTCTCTGCACGATGATTCAGAAAATATCTTCTGACATGCTAATCCGCAAGGGGGAGTGCGTTCACGGTTCCACCCTCCTGCAAAAGCCGCAGACGATACACCTGACTTACTAATGATGAAAACGTCCTTTACGATCCTTATGCGCCAGCGTAGGAGCTTTGTGGCAGTCAAAACAGGCCTTTTCCTCAACCTTTTTAGAATCAAGCGGCGACTGTTGCCCCCCTAAGGAAGGCTGGTTGTATTCGGGGGTCTGAAAAGGGAGCCGCCCTCGTTCGTCGGATACAGTAGCAGCCTTGTACGTCGCCTGCCAGTTGGCGCTGATCGCTACAGTGTGACACTGGTCGCAGCCGCCGGGAGGGGGAATGCTTTTCCAGGCGGTGAACATGGCACATCCGCTGATTATGAAAACAGAGCCGGATAGCAGTATAAGGGCATATTTCATCGAGTCGCTCCTGTGGGAAGAGATGCAGTCGTGTAGATAGTAGCACACAATCGGCCAAAATAAAGCTTCAAGCGGAATTGTTATCCAGTCGCAGGATCCGCCGGACATTACCCGATGTAGTCCGGGAAACGACTTCCGGAGATATTCCCCGTACTTCCGCAACACGCAGCGCCGTTTCCGTTATCCAGGCCGGACGGTTAAATCTTCCGCGATACCGTTCCGGGGTCATATCAGGGGCGTCCGTTTCCAGCACCAGATGTTCAAGCGACAGCTCCCGTGCTGCGAGTAGCGGTTTCACCGCATTTTTCCAGGTAACGGTCCCGGAAATCGATATGACAAAGCCAAGCCGGATGAACTCGCGGGCCATTTCCACAGAGCCCGAGAAGGCGTGCATGATCCCGCCCACCCGGTCCGCACGCTCTTCGCGCAGAATCGTTATGACCCGTTGAAACGCCCGGCGACAATGGATCAGTACCGGTATACCGCAATGAACTGCCACCCGGAGCTGTTCGCGAAACGCCCGTTCCTGCAGCGGCATCGGCACCGGATAGGCCGGGTCGATGCCGGTTTCACCGATTGCAACCCCGTGCGGTGCAATTTTCAGCAACTGCTCAATAATCTGATCAGTCACACTTTCCGCATGCATCGGATGAATGCCGAATGAAGGTAATATACGGGGATTTTCCCTAGCCAGGGCGGCTATCCCGGACCAGCCGCTGCGGGCTACTCCCGGCACAACAAAACGCTGCACTCCGGCCGCATATGCATCGAGCAGAAGGTTTTGAAGCCCGGATCTGAGGGGTTCCAGATCAAGATGACAATGACTGTCGATAAGTCCGTCATCACCGGCGGCATCGTACTGCCGTTTCCGGTCTCCCTGCAGATCCGTCACAAGAACCACCCGAACAGGCTGACTATCCGCTCCATGATCCGGATCAGTATGCTCCGTCGCTCATGAACATCCAGTTCTACAGGGCTGGATCCCTCTATCTCCTCCAGAAGCAGTGCCCGGATCTGTCCGCCGAACTGAACGTTATCAATCATGCAGTTGATCTCATAATTGCGATGAAAACTGCGTTGATCCAGGTTGGCCGAGCCGATGACCGCCCGCTCGGCGTCTATCAGCATAACCTTGGCATGGAGGATTTCCCGTTCCAGTTCAAAAATCTCAATGCCGCCTCGAAGGAGGGTAGCGTACGAGCTTCTGCCGAGCAAAAGCATCAGCGGCACATCACTGCGGGCCGGCAGCAGAAGTCGCACCCGCACACCACGCCGGACGGCCCGTAACATTGAGCGGATAATGCGCGGGCCGGGTACAAAATACGGAGTGGCGATCAGAATCTCTTCGGCAGCGGATGCAATATTAACCTGAAACGCCTCACGTATGTAGGAACGTCGCTGGCGCGGCCCGCCGCTGATGATATTGACTGCCGCATCCCCGGTATTACAATCGGGGATGCGGTGGCGCTCTGCCGCGCCACTCACTGCGGTTTTATCCCTCTCTCCGTTCCAGGTTTCGTGAAAGATCGCCGCCAACTCGCACACCGCATCACCCCTGATGCTGAAACCCAGATCCCGGAAACCGAGTTTACCGGCAACGCAGCCTGCATATTCATCGCCGATGTTGAATCCTCCCAGAAAGGCCAGCGTACCGTCGATAATCGTCATCTTGCGATGATCCCGTTTATCGAACCAGTAGACGCCACGCGTGAATGAGGGGATATTGAAAGGGAGCAGTTTGACCCCACCGTTGGAGAGTTTTTTAAAGTAGGAGGATGGTGTATCCAGGGAGCCGATGTAATCGTAAATCAGCCTGACCTTGACTCCGCGTTGAACCGCTGCAGCCAGTTCAAGCGCCAACCCGGTGCCGATACGATCATCATGTATAAGGTAGTACTCAAGCAGGATGGTATGTTCTGCGGAGCGAACGGCGGCAAAAAGCGCCTCAAAAAACGATCTCCCTTCATGAAAGAGTTCGACGCTGTTATGGCGATGGGTGACCGGCAACTCCAGAGGGCGCATCCGTCGTAACAGGCGGATTATCCTGGGAAACCGTTTTTTATGCTTGTAGTGATTATTTCGCATGGAACTCACATCACGCAAAGAAGTCCGGCTGTAATAAGCAGAACAAAATCTATCTCATATTTTTGTCAGAGTCGGAGGCCGTAATAGAACAGACCGCGGCGTAACAAAGCTACGTCCGGGAAGTTCTGATTGAGATGCCGCCAAAACGGCCGGGAGATGAGATGCACCGTGCTTGTTTTATTGTTGTCTGCCTCCTAAACAACCGGTATCGTCAACTTTCCCACCGATTCGATCTCCGCGGTCATGATGTCGCCGGCAACAACCTGACCGACTCCGGCGGGAGTACCGGTCAGAATGACATCGCCCGGTTCCAGGGTGAAGATTGCCGATATATGGGCGACGGTCTGCGCCACACGGTGGATCATGTCGGACGAGGTGCCGTCCTGGCGGATCTCGCCGTTGACGGAAAGCTTCAGGCTGAGAGCATGTGGATCGGCCACTGATTCCGACGGGACAAAATCTGACAGTGGGCAGGCTGTGTCGAATCCTTTGGCAATTTCCCAGGGGAACCCCTTGGCTTTCAGCTGACTCTGCACGTCACGTAACGTCATATCGATCCCTACGCCGTAGCCGGCGACAAACTCCAGCGCGCTGTCAACCGAAACGGCACGACATCTCTTTCCGATCAGAACGGCCAGTTCGACTTCATAATGGCACTCCTGTGAATAAGACGGGATTCGCACTGAATCGCCATCACTAATGACCGACGAAGCCGGTTTTATGAAAAGAACCGGTGCCGCCGGAGTTTCGTTGCCCAGTTCGCGGGCATGTTCGGCATAGTTGCGTGCCAGGCAGACGATCTTGCCGATGGTGAATTGCTGATTCGTTGTGATAAGTTTTCGTGTCGTCATAGCAGACTCTCCCCTGTCATCTCTTTCGGTTGACCCAGTCTCAGCATCTTCAACATGGTCGGCGCCACATCTGCCAGACACCCCCCTTCGCGCAGGGTACCATTTTTACGATTGTTGTCCACCAGCACCAGCCAGACCGGATTAGTCGTATGGGCGGTGAACGGTTCTCCGTTTTCATCCTGCATCTGTTCGGCATTGCCGTGATCAGCGGTAATCAATACGGCGCCTCCCATATCCAGCACCCGGCTGGCAATCCTGCCGGCGCAGGCATCCACCGTCTCCACAGCCTTGATGGCTGCTGCCTCGACACCGGTATGACCAACCATATCGCAGTTGGCAAAATTGAGGATTATCACGTCATACAGATCCTGATCGAGCAGTTTAAGGAGCTTCTCCGTCACCTGCACGGCACTCATCTCCGGTTTTAGATCGTAGGTGGCCACCTCTGTAGGGGAGGGGACCAGAGCGCGATCTTCGCCGGGGAAAGGGACTTCCACTCCGCCGTTGAAGAAAAAGGTGACATGGGCATATTTCTCCGTTTCGGCAATGCGCAGCTGTTTCAAACCGGCATCTGCCAGCACGCCGCCAAAAATATTTGATAGCCCGGTGGAAGCAAACGCAATCGGCAGGCCGAACGTTGCGTCGTATTCGGTCAGGCAGACATAGCCGGCCAGCTTCGGCCAATAACCTCGCTCGAATTTATCAAAACCATCCAGTGCCAGAGCACGGGTAATTTCACGGGCGCGGTCAGAGCGGAAATTGAAGAAAATGAAGCCGTCGCCGTCCCGAAGTTGACCGACCGGGGCACCGTGCCCGCAGATGACAGCAGGGACGACAAATTCGTCGTATATCCTGGATGTGTAGCTCTGCTCGATGGCATCCTTCGAGGAGACATACAGGTCACCAAGGCCATGCACTATGGCGTTGTAGGCCTTCTCTACCCTGTCCCAGCGATTATCGCGGTCCATGGCATAATAGCGCCCCATGACGGTTGCAACCGTTCCAATGCCGATCCGTACGATCTCTGTTTCAAGCTCAGCCAGGTACCCGGCGCCGCTCTGGGGAGGGGTATCACGTCCATCCAGCAGGCAATGAATAAAGACCTCCGTCACGCCTTCGCGCTTGGCCAGTTCCAGCAGGGCATACAGGTGGGTGTTGTGCGAGTGTACTCCGCCGTCGGAGAGCAGTCCCGACAGGTGCAGCCTCCCACCTGAAGCCTTGACCTGCGCGATGCAGTCGAGCAGGACCTTGTTGGTGAAAAAATCGCCGTCAAGGATTGATTTGGTGACGCGGGTCAACTCCTGATAGACAACCCGACCGGCCCCCAGATTCAGGTGCCCGACCTCGGAGTTACCCATCTGTCCGTCAGGAAGGCCGACCGCCATACCGGACGTGCGGATCGGAACATGGGGGTATGCCGCGAGATATTTTGTCAGATTGGGGGTTTTAGCCAGGGCAACGGCATTGTGAGCGGGATCGGGATTGATCCCCCAGCCGTCGAGAATCATGAGGACAATCGGTTTTTTCATAAAACAACCTCCGTATGAAAACGTACGTAGATACAAAAAACAGTCCCCGGAAGGTACCGCAACTTGAAGACGCTTCTAAGCGATGAGTAACGGAGGATATACCCGTTTCATCCTCCTCCGCCCACCCCGGTATCCTCCGGATTCGGCGTGTTTTTAATGATGATACGGCTCTTTGTTCAGAATAGTAAACGCCCGGTAGATCTGCTCCAGCAGGAAAGCACGCACCATCTGGTGAGTGAAGGTCATCTTCGACAACGCCAGCAGTTTGCCCCGGTGGCGGAACTCTTCTGAGAAACCGTAGGCACCGCCGATGGCAAAGACCAGCTCACCAGTGCCGCTGTCACGCTGTTTACCTATAAAAGCCGCCAATCCGGGGGAGTCCATCTGTTCGCCCCGTTCGTCCATCAAAACCAGTGTGGCGCCAGGTGGAATCTGCCTCTCCAGCCGTTCGCACTCACGGCGACGCATCTCCTCGGCTTCAGCACCCTTCTCGTCGCGGATATCTATCAGCTCCAGCGGCATATAGCGCCGGATACGACCGGCATATTCGTCGATCGCATCCTTGACCCACGGGTCACGGCTTTTACCGACCCAAAGAACCTTTAATTTCAATACTGCGATTCCTTGCGGGACGCCTTTATTTCAGGCGGCAGCTCCAATTCAGGCGCCATCCCCCAGAGGCCGTCCAGGTCGTAATATTTGCGGATCTGGTCGTGGAAAATATGCACCAGCACATCACCGTAATCCATGACGATCCATTTTCCGTCCGTGGCGCCCTCGATATCGTTGACCTTGCCGTATTTTTTCAATCCGGTGCGGATATTATCAGAGATGGCCTGGTTCTGTTTATCGGAGGAACCGGAAATGATCACCATGTAGTCGGCAATCGACGAAATCCGTGAAATGTTGCGCACACAGATGTCAAAAGCCTTTTTGTCATATGCCAGCTCTGCGCATTTAAGTGCGCGCTCGCTGGGAGTCAGGGTCGTCTTTTCATCAGTTTGAGTTTTTTTTACTGGCATGTGTAGTAGATCCTTTGCTGCGAGATATATGCTGCTACGTCGGGTGGAACAAACCTGGAAATGTCGGATCCCGCGGTGGCAAGCCGCCGGATTTCAGTCGAAGAGAGCTCCTGCGGGGAGCCCGTGATAAAACAGACGGTCGTGCCTGAAAGATGCTTCAGGCAGGCGGATTCGCGATCAAAGGCAAACTCACGCCGTACAGCATCCGGTACGGCATCAATCGGGTTGATAATCGGGCAGCCGGGACGGTCGACAACAATCAGGTTGCACAGGGAGAATATCTCGGCGTAGCGATGCCACGTGCCTATCTCAAGAAAAGAATCTCCACCGATGATAAAAAAAAGATTATCACCCGGAAACCATTCACGGAATATCCGGATCGTATCTATTGAAAATGACTTGCCTTCACGCTCAGCCTCGACCGTTGACATCTCGTAATCCGGCCGCCCGGCGATGGCCATTTTTACCATTGTCGAGCGCTGTTCAAACGAAATGCCGCCAGCCAGCAGCTTGTGCGGCGGATCGGCCGCTGGAATAAAGATGACCTTGTCGAGCAGGCAGGCTGTCTGTGCCTCCGCGGCAATGCGCAGATGGGCGTTGTGGAGCGGATTGAAACTCCCTCCCAGCAGGCCTATTCTCATGTCATCAGGATCTTGTTTTTTATAATCAGCATTTCAAATGCCAGCGATGCCTTGTATACCAGCTTCTGAAGCTCCAGCAACCGCGTGCCGAGCGCATCCATATCGGCTGAGACGACTACTACTGCCACGACTTTTTTGAGCATGATAATCGGAAGCACCAGAAGAGGCGTACCGGAGGCGACCGCAAGAGCCTTGATCAGCTGAATATTTTCAGGTGTCTGAATCAAAGTACCCATGGCAAACTGCCGGGTCTCGAGTACATCCCTCATTACGGACGGTTTACTCAGAAGAATGTTCAGGTTTTCCAGCTCTTCAAGGCGCTTTCCTGCACCAACTCCCCGCCAGCCGACCGCCGTATTGTTGCGAATAATAAAAAGAGCGCCAACCGTGAATTCCTGGCCGAGATATTTGACAAAAACCGCGGCAACCTGATCACGGTTTTTTGCCGAGGCAAACTCTATGGAAAGACGATCAACCGAATAACGCTCCATTCCTTCCAATTCTGAAGCATGATCATTCATATAATCAGGAAGGTTGGCAAACCCCTCGAATTCGAGTGGGATTTGGATGTTGAGCAGCTCACCGCTGTCACTCATCATCGGAATATCAATATTTCCGGTTTTTTTTACGTCGGCCGCAACGGGAGCAGACCTTCGTTTGTTGGCAAGCTCACCCTCGATCCGGAGGTAACGGATATCGCCCCGGATTTGATAATACTCCGAAAGAGCCGAGGTAATCCGGACGTCCGGCACAATGTGAGGCAGAATGACACAACCGGTGACAAATGCCACCTCTTCAATCGCTTTAAAATCGGTGGGATCCGCCATGGCCAGCGCCAGTTTCTTCCCGTCGGCCCTGATCGGTACCACTCGGTATTTGGAGGCCAGCTCTGCAGGTACCAGAGCAAGCACTTTCGGAGGAATGGACAGCATGATGCGCGGGGAAACCGAAGGAACCCCCAGTTTCCGGCTCAAAAAACCGCACAACTGCTCGTCTGAGATGAACCCCAGTTCAATCAGGCTGCTTCCCAGCTTAATACCGAATACGGTCTGGCTTTTGAGCGCTTCATCAAGCTGTTCCGGAGTAATCAATTTTTCTTTTAATAATAGTTGGCCGAGCTTGATCGCCATTTGTACCTCTTTTGCCGTTGACGTTACAGAATTTGCGGCTTGAGCAATGTCCCCCGTATCGGCACGGTATAGACCCCCGGCGAAGTCATAAACTTGATCAGCAGCATAAAAACCAGCTTCTGTTTTTCAAGGAATTCCGGTTTCGGCATGATTTCAAGACTCATGTTAAGAGGCGTCACTCCGGCATTAGCTCCCGACGGTAGGTCGCCCGAAAGCCGCATGAATACACCGTCTCCTTCCAGCGTAAAACTCTCCAGGCGGGCTTTGCCGTCACTGATTCTTATCATCCCCTGGGTTTTCAGATTGGCCGTGTCAGGGAGCGGAAAGGCTCCAAGCTTAACTCCGGAAAATTCAAGCTGCTTTATCTCAAGCTTCAGGTCGCCGTTCAAACCCTTCGCACTGCGTTGAAGCGTACCGCGGCTCCAGAGGCTCCCGGCCACCGTTGCCCCCAGGACACTTTTAAAAAAGGGTATGCGCGAAAGATCTATGCCGTCGGCATCAAGATTCATGGCCTCTTTGCCATTCAGGGCGTATGTAATGTCCAGATGCCCGGTGCCAATCGTTGTCTCTCCCAAAAAGACTGCACGCCCGGTAAAGATCGGAAGCAGAAGCAACCGGACCTGCAGTCGTTCACAGCTCAGCAGCTGCCCCTGCTCTGATGAAAGCAGTAGATTATCCCACGCCAGACCGGGAAGCACTGTCTTGTGAACCGGCGGAGCCAGCGTCAACCCCTGCCCCGTCAGAACCCGGGCAAGTACGGCATCGATCCTCCCTGTCGGAAAAAAGAGGTAACTGAACAGCAGAAAAATAAGTATAACCACGGCCAGAAGAGCGGCTCCCCATGCAAGCCTCACAATTTTCATTGCTTTGCCTGGCCGGGGACCGGCTTAAGCAGTGCCAGAATCAGACTCAAGTCGCACCGGGACGGGTCATCAAAACGAATTTTAAGATTACATTTTTTAATGATCAGCGGACGGCTCCCTTTTTCGAGACGATACAGCAGATTAGTCGCTTCATTGAGCGTCAGTCCATCTATGCGGATATCAGCCGCATCCTCGGTAAAGCCGCTCCGTTCTTCACCCTTTATCGACACGATTTTAACTGATTTCCCTTTGATACCGATATCTTCGATAATTTTAGCCGGGGAGTCATCCGGGCGCAGAGAAGCCATCCTGCCACTCATCTGATCCGACGACTGACGGGCTGTCAAATACGAGGCTTTGAGCGGCAGCAGATCCTTCAGTACCGTTTCACGAGCGCTCCGTTTCTGCTCAAGCGCCTGCACTTTCGCGCTCAAAGCCGACCATCCGACCGCTGCAGCCAGCAGTGCAATCAGGACATAGCCGCACCAGAGCCGTATTCGGCCGTCAAGATACCGCCATCTGTCAAGGATTATTTCCAGAGGTTTCATCTCGTCCCCTCCTTGAGCGTTCCTGTCAAACTGAATGAAACCGTGCCATCGGGGCGACTCTTGACCTCACCCAATTCGGCAGCGGCCAGCAGAGGAGCAAGCACTGCTCTAAATTCATTAACCGCCTGAGCGGAACGGGCATCACCTTTTATCCGGAGGTTGCGACCCTCCAGTTCGGCTTCGTAGAGACCATTGATGCTGCTTCCTTTTGCTTCGGCAAGCTTTTTTAATAAATCAAGATACCCGCTTGAATTTTCGACACCGGCCAATTTCCTGATCTCTCCTTTGATTTCAGATATTTCATCAACCGCCTTGGCCCGGGACGGGAATATTTCGTGATAGAGAGAGGCTATCGATTTGTTCAGCGAAGAAATATCAGCCGCTGCGGCACGGTACTGGAGGCCTTTGTTTACAAAAAGCAGCACGATGATCGCCGCCGCCAGTATTCCTGTCAGAATCAATTTTTTACGAAATTTGGCATCCCCGGCGGTCCATGCCAGATCTCCCTGGCGGAAATCGGGCAGTGTACCGTTATGGCAGGCATGTGCAACAGCATAAAAACCGGCCAACTGCTGAAAGGTTTCATCATTTTTGAACAGATGCCCCAGTTCCTGCGGCAGTTCTAACTTTTCAACCGGTATCAGTCCGGCAGCAGCAGATAATCCTTCACTTCCCTGTCCGAACAGGCAGAGCCTTTTTGGAGCCTCCCCCCCGGAGAGTTCCAATGCCGACAATGTTGCTTCTATCATTGGAGCTGTCATGGCGGAATCGGACGAGCGGAAATACGTCAATCGTCCGCCATCCAATAGTGCCAGGGTGCTTCCGTCGCAGACGGCACAGTCGGAGGGCACTCCCGGGAGCCCGGCAAATGCGAGCGGGAGTGAACTGACAACCTGAGGCTCGATTCCTGCTTCCTGGAACTGCGCGATTGCAGTGCTGATATCGCTCTTGCGGGCCCAGAGGGAGAGAAACCGGCCTTCCCCGACCGCCAGAAGTCCCAGCGCAAGCTCTTCTACCGGAAGAGCTATTTCACCCTGCAAGTGTGCCGGGAGAACTTCACGTGCCTTGCGGAGATCACTGAACGGAAGCTCAATGGAACGTTGCGCAAACAGCGTCGGCGGGAGGCAGAGCACAACACGAGGGGAACCGGTCATTTTTTCGGTTATGCTGCCGATAGCGTCGGACAGCGACCGCTCTTCGTTCAGCTCTATCATCGCAGCACCGATCAGTTCCGTAGAACGCCTCGATACTCCGAAATGGGCAACAGTCAGTCGATTTTCTTCTGCCTGCAGAATCAGATAGTCCATGGTACGCTGCACCCTCATCAACCGAAATTGGAACTATTTACCGTCTGTCAGTATTCCTGCCAGGACAAAAATTCATGCGCACTGCCTGACAGCCTCACAACCGCTACAACTGTCCTGCCGGAATCCTTGACTTTGGCTGTAGAGGTTATTCTGAAAAGATTGCCTTTGACACTGATCTTTCCGACCAGACCGGTTGCTATCGTATCCATCCCTGATACCCGCGAAAGCTCTCCCGTCGACTTGAATGGCTGAATACGTCGATTTTCCATGATTCGCTCTGCCATCGAGGAGTCGATACGGTCGTCGAGAGCGGCCAGGATCTCTTTCGGTGCAGTATTTATATTGACCGTCGACTGCGGCGATCCGGCCTGATCAGAAAAGGTCGTCAGATACGGTTGCAGCCGGCTACACAACTCAGGCGTAAAACCCTTGACGAGCGACAGTTCCGTCAGCGTCATCAACCTGCCGTTACGGGCACTGTAGGCAGGTTTCCGGGTGCGATAATACGGCGTCTCAACGCCGCCGGAGCGGGGCTGGTCGTCGCTGTCAATCCAATCCGCTACTGCGCCCCAGACATCTGTCGTGATATTCAGATTCCTGCTCAGCCGCTGTAGAGCCCCGAGTGTAAACGGTTCGTACTCTCCGTTGGGCTGCACCAGACCGTTGATGTTTATTTTACCACTTTCCTCGCTGATCGTGATTTCCAGCGAACCGGCATCGTCATCCAGCTTGATCGGTGTTGCCCACTGGTCCGAAAGCGAGGTATACGAACGGCTGGAGAGCGCCAGCTGCAGAAGCTTTGCGCCCCCTGTTGCACCGGATTCAGCCAGAATTGAAGCCTGCTGTCCATCACGGAAGCCCCGGCTGAGTGAGGTATCCACATACACCTGATGGATCATCTCGATCACGACAGCCACCATCAGTGCCGTTACGACCAGTGTCAAAATCAGGGCGAATCCGGATTCACTTTTGAGCCGCCCTGTCATGATCCGGTCACCCGCGGGGACGAGAGCACTGAAAACTCTACCGGTTTGCCTTGCTCCTCAATCTGTACTGTTACCCGAATCCCCTTGGGCAGACCACCGTTTATTGCAGTATCCCAGCTTTTGACCCATTTTGATCCGTCATAGCACTCCACCAGAAAAGCGCTGATCAGCTCCATCTGCGGATACGCGGGGATGACGGCCTCTTCAGAGAACAGATCACGCTCCTGACGTGTCAAGGAATGCCGTGTAGCTTTCTCGGCAATCATGTACGTGACGACCACAATACCCGATTCGCTACGGCTCTGCCCGGCAGGTGGTGCCAAAGTGGTCAGTTCCAGGGTCGAAGAATGTGAGCCGAAGTTATCCCGATCTTCCACCACGAATCGCAGTCTTTTGTCACTGCGGTTAAACTGGGCAGATGAAACTTCACGGCGGATCAAATCAAGGGTCGCTCCAAGTTCCCGCCGTGATTCCATTCCGGCTGAAGCACGGTCCCTGGCATTTATGACACCGAAGTAACTGCCATAGAGCGCCGCAGACAGGATGCCGAGCAAAACCACAGCAATAAGGACTTCCAGCAGTGTGAAACCGCTATTTCGAGAGATATCGGACAAGTGCCACTTCCCTGCCATCACCGGGGCGCGTTACCCTGACAACAAGCTTCTGCAGGCCGGGCAGATCGGCCGGCAGCAGATCGGCTTTCCAGCTCAGTTCAGGATGGGATGGAGCAAACGTTCCTTCTCCCTTGGTCGGGGAATTTCCCATTTCATCCATGCGGGTGCGGGCCAACAGAGTAAAAGTTGTACTGTCGCGCTCGTTGGCTATGATCCCGAGATGATAATTTACCGACCCCAGCAGGGTCAGGATGACACCGGCCATGATCGCAAGGGCCACCATTACTTCAAGAAGCGTAAACCCTCTCATGGCGGATCCTCAAGGTATCCCTCGTACGCCTTTACCTTGCCGCCCGATGGAAAGGCCATCACCGTCCAGAATTTACCCTCTGCAGAGCGGAGATGAATGGTGACAAAGTCCCGTATCCCCCCTACTCCGATATCTACCCGCAACTGACCATCGATGACTTTGCCCAGACGGGGAATCCGCACATCCGCGACCATGATACCCTCTTTTACCGGCGACTTCTGCAGCATCGGGTCTGATGGTTCTTTTGGACTCCCGTCCCCACCGACCTCAAGGATCTTTAGGGATTCGGTCCCCGGTGCCAGAGCAAGATAATAAGCGGTTCGAGACGTAGCGGCCCTTTCCTGCACATACCGAAGAGTCGAGGCCAATGTTCGCGCTGAAGTTTTCAGATTTTCCTGGTCTGACGAGGGGAGACGCGGGAGAACCAGCAACATGACCATTCCGATAATGGCCATCACGATCGCGAGCTCAATCAGAGTAAAACCGGACCGGCTTTGTTTATTACCGCACTGTCCGATGATATTCGAGCCGCTGTCTGAATGGCTGTCCATCAACTCAGGCCAGTGCAGTTATGCCTGCCAGTTCCGCACCAAAAAGTCGCTTTTGCCATTCCCTCATTCCCGGTATGGCATCAAGCTCGTCCCTGGTAGCCAGCTGCGTGTCGGCAATCGCTTCAAGCAGCCAGTTGGGAGCAAGCACACCCGGATCAAGCCCGAGTTCTGCACTGTACCTCTCACGCCATATTTTAAGGTTTTTCAGCCGTTCCTTAACCCGCTCCGATACTTCTTTCCTGCCGTTGCGCGGGAAACTGGGTAACGACTCTTCAGGCATTGCAAGCCCCCGTTCTACGGCTGATATAATGCCGTCACCATGCCGCTGGAGTTGGCCGGAGGTCATTCCTTTAAAAAAAGAAAGCTCGTGTAACGATCGTGGTCTGTGTTCAGCTACCTCAATCAGAGTATCAGCCGACAATACTTTGAACGGCGGGCGATCCAGAAGTTCCGACTGTCGGGCCCGCATCTGAAGCAATTCTTCGAGGATGGCAAGGGCGTGTCCTCTCAGCTTTCCGGCGCCTTTACAGTAGAGAAATAACGGTCCCTCTTTTTCTGACACCCGCGCCTGGCACAGCAGCACACCTTCTTCTTCAAGCCACTCCAACCTGCCTTTGTCAGTAAGTTCTACCCTGAACTGATCATACAGCGACAGCAGATCAGAAGTGTCCGCTGCGGCATAGGCACACATCTCCCTGGTCAAGGGGCGTTTGCTCCAATCCGCCTTCTGGTATTTTTTGTCAAGTTCGATCCCGAAGCGCACTTTCAAAAGCGCCGCCAGACCAAACTCCGTAATCCCCAAAAAACGCGCAGATATCATTGTATCGAACAGGTTTGTGACTTCGATACTGTAGTCACGATGCAGTGACCGGATGTCGTAATCAGAGCCGTGCATGACAACGACTATTTCCGGGTTGGCGAGAGGAGCTGCCAGAGGAGAAAGAGACGTCAGCGCCAGAGGGTCTATCAACCAGCTCTGCTGGCGGGTTGAGACCTGAACGAGGCAGACTTTTTCGCGGTAGTGATGAAGAGAATCCATCTCCATATCGACTGCAATTTCTGTCTGATGTGATAGGATATCGGCAACTTCGGTCAACCGCGCCGTGGTGGTAATGATTTCGCAGGTTCCAGCCTGCCTATGGAAAGAATTCAAACCGGAAACTCCCGAATAATTGAATAGGTTGTGGTACGTTGAGCGGCCCGGAAGCCGGCTCCACGTATCAGGGTTACCATCTCTTGCTGCGACATGCAGAAACTGCAGCCGGCAGCGGCTACTACATTTTCCTCAAGCATGGTCCCGCCAAGGTCGTTAGCCCCGAAAAACAGAGCAACGGAAGCCATTTTGGCACCTTGTGTAACCCAACTGGCCTGAATGTTGGAAATGTTGTCAAGTACGATCCGCGACAAAGCCAGTACCTTCAGATAATCGATGCCCGTGGCGGTGGTGCCCCCCAGTTCGGTGTTGCCCGGTTGGTAGGTCCAGGGAATAAACGCCGTGAATGATCCGCCCTGATCCTGGATTTCACGCACCCGGAAGAGGTGTTCAATAATATCTTCCGGCTTCTCGCTGCTTCCAAACATCATTGTGGCGGTGGTCGGCATGCCAAGCCGGGCGGCCTTTAGCATGACCTCGCCCCACTGTTGCCACCCGATTTTTTTGGGAGAGATGCTGCTGCGCACCTCGTCTACCAATATCTCGGCGCCACCACCCGGAATCGAATCGAGCCCGGCTCTCTTAAGACGAAGCAGCGTTTCGTCGAGCGTAAGAATTGAGTTGACAGAGATACAGACCACTTCAGCCGGGGAAAGGGAGTGATTCTGTATCGCCGGAAAACGTTTCTTTATTTCGTAAAAGAGTTCTTCAAAAAATTCTATTTTCAAGTCCGGGTTAAGGCCACCCTGCATCAGCAGCTGGGTCCCCCCCTGTTCGACAAGCTCGGCTATCTTTTCATAGATCTGTGCATGCGTCAGTATATAGGCATCAGTCGCGTTTTTGGTTCGGTAAAAGGCGCAAAAAGAGCATTTCGTATCACAGATATTGGTATAATTCACGTTGCGATCTACTACAAATGTGACCAGACCTTCAGGGTGAAGCTGCCGCCTTATTTCGTCGGCCCTTTCTCCAAGGGCAAGCAGATTCCCGTTACGCAGCAGATCCAGAGCCGCAGTACGCTCAATTCTATTCGCATCGGCTGTTTTCACGCAATGGCCTTGAGAATATTCATCCGTTTTTCCAGTTCGGATTCAAGCATCCTGCGGATCTCAAGTGGAATCCTCCGGGCTTTTAGGGCCGGGCTTATGCAGGCCAGCGTGACCAAGCCCTCAACCAGCAGTTTACCGTCATTCTGCCGCATTATTTTCTGGCAGAGCGTCACGGATGATCCTCCGACTCGCGACGGATGTGTCGTAACCGTAAGAAGATCATCATGAAGTGCAGGAGCTTTGAAATCAATTTCCAGACGTACTACCGGAAAGACAAAACCATTTCTGGCAAGTTCAGCCACAGAAAAACCGTGACTGCGAAAATATTCAGTTCGTGCCCGTTCCAGATATTTGATGTAATTTGCATGATACACGACGCCACCGGCATCGGTATCCTCATAATATATTCGAACGTCCATCTGCTATCTCTGTCCCATCTTTGCCCGATTACCTGTTGCAGGGAATTACTCTAGTGCAGTTTCTTTTCATCTGCAACTTATTCTCGGTATTTTAAAGCAAAAAAAGCTCCCCGGCGTTCAGACGCCATAAAACCTCCTGAGACATCGCAAGACCCCAAACACATACTTGGCCATCTGCATGCGCACGTTTGGGCCTCAGAAGCGATATTTGAAGCAGCACCGCCTCAACCCTTATTTTATAAGGCTTCACTCCGTTTTATGATTGTCAGTACCCGCTCGCCCATGTTTTGCGGCAGCGAATAGCGGTGTATAGAAGAGACTGTAAACCCACCGGCATGCACGATCTCATCACTGTCAGCAATCTCACCTTCAACCTGTTCCCCTTTCATCGCTATCAGTACTCCGCCATCTGACAGGAGCGGCGCAGCCAGAGACACAAAACGATCAAGCCGTGTAAACGCGCGCGAGGTAATAACAGTGAATAAGTTGCGATGTGTTGTGTGAAGCCCTTCAACTCGTGCGTGAATCGCTTCAATATTCTGCAGATTCAGGATACGGATGACATGCCGTTGAAAATGAATTTTTTTCGCCACTGCATCGACGGAAACCATCGGGATCTCTGGTCTGATTATTTTTAACGGGATTACCGGAAGACCGGCACCTGATCCGATATCAAGCAATCGGTCAGTAGCTTTTAAATACGGAGCAAGGCTGAGGGAGTCGACGAAGTGCTTGATCGCAATCTCATTATCTTTAGTTATTGAGGTCAGGTTGACTTTGCGGTTCCATTTTTTCAACTCAGCAGCATAGAGTTCAAATAAATCGATATCATGACTCTCAAGCGATATTCCCATCGATTGAGCTCCCAAAGCAACTGTATCACCTATAATGGAGCGCATTACTCGCTCTATCCCTTCCAGGAAGATGACTTCAAGGCAATCGACAGAATTGAAATAGCCGCCGGTGTGACACCCGGTATTCTTGATGCTTGTCCAAGAGTGTCGGGCCGGCTTTTCGAAAGCTTTTCACGAACCTCTGTAGTCAGGCTTTTCACAGATGCATAATCAAGGCTTGTGGGAATGCGTGCGTTTTCCAGTTTTTTCGACTGTTCAACCTGTTCCAGTTGCCTATCGATATACCCTTTGTATTTAGTCTGTATTTCAACCTGTTCACGTATTAGCGGAGGCGTTTCACGTGAAACCGTATCAAGTTCGCCAAGAATTGAATAAGTGACATCTGTTCGCTTGAGCAGATGCTCAAGTGTTGTACCTTTTTGGATATCTTTCAGGCCGTGACGCGTGAGTACTTCGAGTTGAATATCGGAATGGCCGAGACGTGTTATCGCTATACGATCAAGTTCTTCTTCGATCATACCTTTTTTTTCAGTAAAACGGGCATACTCCTCATCCGATACGAGACCTAGTCGATATCCTGTTTCCCGCAGACGCAAATCCGCATTATCTTCGCGTAGCAAGAGACGATATTCAGCTCTCGATGTGAACATCCGGTATGGTTCTTTCGTACCGAGAGTCACCAGGTCATCGATCATAACGCCTATATATGCCTCACTTCGTGACAGCACAAGCGGCTCACGCCCTTTTACACGAAGTGCGGCATTTATGCCGGCTATGAGCCCCTGCCCTGCAGCCTCTTCATAGCCGGATGTGCCATTGATCTGACCGGCATGATACAGATTTTTTATTGTCTTCGTTTCAAGAGTACTATGGAGCTGAATCGGATCAACGTAATCGTATTCTATTGCATATGCAGGACGCATTATCTCTACACGTTCCAAGCCGACAATAGAGCGGTAAAAAGATATCTGAACATCTATGGGAAGTGACGTTGACATTCCGCTGGGATAGACCTCAATCGTGTCGAGCCCCTCCGGTTCGATGAATGTCTGGTGACGCTCTTTTTCCGGGAAACGCACAACCTTGTCTTCTATTGAAGGACAGTACCGCGGCCCAACTCCTTCAATAATACCCGAATATAACGGTGAGCGGTCCAGGCCGGATCGAATAATATCGTGCGATTTCTGATTTGTGTACGCAATGTGACATGGTAGTTGCGGCATCATTATCTGTTTGGTTGAAAAAGAAAAAGGCAACGGTGGATCATCACCAAATTGAGTTTCCAGCTGTGAAAAGTCAATGGTCCGGGCATCTAGTCGCGCGGGTGTTCCTGTTTTAAGTCTACCTACGTTAAAACCGAGTGTTCTCATCTGGTCAGACAGACCGATCGATGGCTGATCACCTGCACGTCCGCCAGGATAGTGGTTAAGCCCAATATGGATGAGGCCGCGCATAAACGTGCCGGTTGTAACAACAACCGTTTTTGAAAGAAACCTGATGCCGGAGCGTAGTTCGACGCCACACAGTTTGCCCCCGTCAATGTACAGAGACGTTACTTCTCCCTGCTTAAGGTCGAGATTTGGTTGATGCTCCAAAATGTTCTTCATCCGGAGGCGATATAATTGTTTGTCAGCCTGGGCTCGCGATGCTCTGACAGCGGGACCTTTTTTTACATTCAGGATACGGAACTGAATGCCGGTAGCGTCGATATTCTTCGCCATTTCGCCACCAAGCGCATCGATCTCTTTAACAAGATGACCCTTTGCCAAGCCGCCGATTGATGGATTACAGGACATCAGTGCTATTGCGTCCAGATTAATCGTCAGCAGCATAGTGCGACATCCCATACGGGCAGACGCAAGAGCGGCTTCACAGCCAGCGTGGCCGGCACCAACTACAATTACGTCATACATCAGTTCGTAGGTCATCATGATTGAAATCCACTGTCCAGGGTCTGTTTCACGTGAAACATAGCACTATTTCCCTATACAGAATGAAGAAAAAATGAGATCAAGAACTTCATCCGTTGCGGTCTGTCCGGTAACGGTACCCACCGCCTGCAACGCTCCACGCAGATCCAAAGCCAATAACTCCAGATTGCCACTCCGAATCCCGCCAACAAGATTTTTCAGGAACTGTTCTGCAGAAATCAGTGCGTCCCGGTGACGGGCCCTGGACAGCGCAACAGCCTCTCGCGGGTCGGAAGCCGTGGAATGAAGAAACAGTCTGCAAGCTGTCTGCTTGAGCAGATCGACTCCATCTCCTGAAAGAGCTGCAATCCTTACCTGAGCAACGAATCTGCCTTCGTCAGGCAGGACAAAGCGCTGTTGGAGATCTACCTTATTTAGAACCGCGATCGTCTTACGACCGGCGAGCGCGTCAAAGATCATCTGGTCCTCGTGGCTGAACTCCCGGGAGGCGTCAAATACAGCGAGGACAAGATCAGCCAGCGGTATTTTTTCAAGAGCCCTGCTGATACCCTCCTGTTCAACCAGATCATCGGTATGACGAATTCCGGCCGTATCAAGCAACTGGACGGACAGTCCCTCGAACATTATCGTTTCTTCGATGACGTCGCGGGTTGTACCGGGAATATGAGTTACAATAGCACGATTTTCATTCAACAGCCGGTTAAGCAGGCTTGACTTGCCTACGTTCGGTTTACCGACAATCAGGATGGATATCCCGTCACGCATGATCCTCCCCTCGTCGAAGGTCGATAGTAGCGTGGTAATAATACTTTGTGCCTCCCCGACCGAAGCAATAATCGACGCTACATCCGTCTCCCCGAGATCATCGTCAGGAAAGTCAATGTACGCCTCCACCAAAGAGAGCGCCCGGAGAATGCATCCACGGGTATCTTCGATGCGTGTCGAAAGAGCGCCTTCTCGCTGCCTCTGAGCCAACTGCAAAGCGGCTTCGCTCTTTGAAGCGATAATATCCATGACCGCTTCGGCCTGGGCCAGATCGATGCGTCCGTTAAGAAACGCCCTCCTGGTAAACTCACCAGGCTCAGCCAACCTGATTCCGCATGAAAGAACCAGTGCGAGCACCCGTTCGACAACCAGCCATCCGCCATGGCAATGAAGTTCCAGAACGTCTTCGCGTGTATATGAGCGGGGAGCACGCATATAAACCGCCATCGCCTCGTCAATTTTTTCACCGTTTCCGGGGTCAGCGATGACACCAAAAGAAAAACGGTGGCTCACAAGGCCACCGTCATAAACAGGTTTAAAAACTGCATGTCCGACCGTAGCAGCGAGGTCTCCACTCACACGGATTATTCCGATACCCCCGTTACCTGGAGGGGTACTGACAGCCGCTATTGTATCGCGAATATACATAAATCAAAGCTCCGGTGCCGCCGGCTAATCTTATGCCTGCTTGTTGATGTACATCTGCTGGCCGATTGTTAACACGTTGTTGACCAGCCAGTACAGCACCAAACCGGAAGGAAAACTGAGAAACATGAATGTAAACACAACTGGAAGGGCCAGCATCATCTTCTGCTGCATCGGATCCATTTGAGAAGGTGTCATTTTCTGCTGAACGAACATCGTTAAACCCATAACAATAGGCAACGGGCCAAGAATAAACGGAAGATGAAACAACTGACCAAACAGATTATCAGGGCCCGCCAGGTCGGTAATCCATAGCAGGAACGGTGCATGGCGCAACTCAATGGAAAACATCAGAGATTTGTAGAGTGCAAAGAATACCGGGATCTGCACGACCATCGGCAGACAGCCACCCATCGGGTTGACTTTATTGTCACGGTATAACTCCATAACAGCCTTATTCATTGTGTCACGGTCGTCCTTATGTTTTTCGCGCAGTTTTGCCATCTCAGGCTGAATTTTCTGCATACCCTTCATTGATTTGTAGCTTTTGTGGGTGAGTGGAAAAAACAGTGCTTTTAGAATAATAGTTATGATTATTATGGCGATGCCATAGTTGCCGACATAGCGGTAAAAGAATTTCAGAGTATAGAGAAGCGGCTTGGCGATGACCGTAAACCAGCCAAGGTCAAGAGATTGAACCAGTGAATTACCCTGCCCCTTAAGAATATCGATATCCTTCGGACCAATAAACAGGCGGTGAACTACGGTAGCGGATTGGCCTGGATTTACAGTAAACTGGGGGGATGAAATGATTGATTCAAAATAACCGGCATTGTTTTTTTTCAGCTCTACGGACGCAATGCTGTTTTTCACGGATAAGATAGCAGAAAGGAAATACTTGTCTGCAAAACCGGCCCAATCAATTGTCTTGTCATAGCGTTTTAAGGCGCTGGAAACATCTTTGATTTTATTGGATTGAAGACTGTTATCAGAAAACAAATATGATCCGGCTGTGTCAAACCTGTTGTTCTTTACTTTCGGCTCTGCCGGATAGGTCATTACATGTTGAATGGAGCCAACGAGTGGGGCTGCAGAGTTGTTGAAAACCTGAGTTTCAAGTTGTATACCGTACTCTCCAGAAGTGAAAGTATACACTTTACGAACTGTATACCCCTGTCCGGAAATAAAGTTGAATGTAAGCTGTTTGGTCCCGCTTTTTTCAATTTTGAGTTCATCAATATCGGTTGTGAACTGCGTGCCGTCGGGAAGGTTAAGACCGGTAGCACGCGTAGAAAAGGAAAAGAGGTTCGGGTCTCCGTCATTTTCCAGCGTTACATTTTTTGATGCCGGAGAATTTTCTTCACGGTATTTTTTAAGAGTCAAGCTCTTGAGAGCCGCTCCGCGAGAAGAAAAAACCGCCGTATAGAGGTCTGTTTCTACGATAACATCCTTTTGATCGACATGTGCAGGGAGCGTTCCCCCGGTGACCGGAGCAGGATTTTGGAGTGCCTGTGGCGGCTCTGTTTTCGCTGCCGGGTTACTCACCACCGAAGATGCACTTTGAGGAACAGGGGTTTGGACCTTTTGCTTATCCGGTCCAAAGAACATGGAAAAAAGATAAAAAACAGCGATTGAAAGACCTACAGCTATAAAAGCGCGCTTTTCCATCGGGGCTCCTGATTATAATAAAATTATGTTAGGGTACCGGATCGTGGCCGCCCGGATGAAACGGATGACACTTACATATTCTGACAAAGGTGAGCAACAAACCCCTGGCAACACCATACCGAATTAAGGACTCACGGGAATACTCGGAACAGGAGGGATAAAAACGGCAAGTTTGCGGAAGAAGCGGTGAAACCAACTTCTGATAAAACCTGATTACAAGGAGCACACTGCTCTTGAACATGGGGACTGACCTATTAACCGGAAGGCTTTACTGAGTTCCCGCACAATATCGGGATATATCATCTGTGCCGATTCTCGTCGTGCAATAACGTTAATATCCACCTCAGGCATACCAAAACGATTATGTCTGAAAAACTCCCGCAGATATCTTTTTACCCGATTACGCACAACCGCGCATCCGATTTTCTTGCTGGCTGTTACTCCGAATCGCGTCACTTGGAGGTTATTTTCACTCCACACAACAAGAAAACCGCGCACAGTTGTCTTATGTTGTGCGGAAGCGAGCTGAAGAAACTCAGCACGCTTCCGCAAACGTGACGTTTTCGGAAAAGTAGCCTCAGTGTCAACACTCACACAAGAAAGTAACTATTTAGTAGCGATTCTTACGGACAGGTTTTTACGTCCTTTAGCTCTTCTGCGCTTAATGACCAGACGACCATTCTTTGTTGCCATTCTTACGAGGAAACCGTGAGTACGCTTACGTGAAGTATTGCTTGGCTGATATGTTCTTTTCATCTTGATTTACCTCTACAAAATTATTTTTCAGGAAATGGGTTATTAAACACAACTCTCCCGTTGTGTCAAGTTTTATATTATATCCGTGAATGGGTCCTTTACAACTGATTTGCCTTGAAAAAGAGGTCTGGCTCTGTTATTCTCCAACACCTTTAACAAGCCTAAATCTGTCCTATATATGCTTTAAATAGCTGTTTTTATTTGTCTAAATAGTTTTCAACAGCTGTTGACAATAGTGTTGAAAACTTTTTAAATATCTGTTAGGCACTGATTAAACATGCTTTCACAATTAGCAGTTACACGCAGCACTCGATGTTGATAACCAATACATACCATGATTGTGATTATTCCTGATGCTAGAAGCATGGCAACAAGCCACCGAAAATATAGAAAAAATAATGTCGGAAGCCGATTTTGGTGCCTGGATAAAACCGGTTCATTACAGCCACTATGACGGTTCCGCCGTTTTTCTGTCCGTTCCCAACTCGTTTATAAAAGAGTGGCTGGAAGACCATTATCTGAAAGTTTTGACCGGAGCACTCTCAGCCACATCCGGATATTCTGTTACCGTTAACTTTATCATACGTGCCGACGAAGAGCACCAACCATACATTTCAGAAGATTTTATTGTTAAAAACGAGTTTGAACCAATTGTGAATAAAAATACTCCCCTTGAACAGGTATTTACTCCTCTCAATCAAAAATACACATTTGATCTTTTTGTAAGTGGAAGCGGCAATCAATTTGCTCATGCCGCAGCTATGGCTGTTGCACATAATCCCGCTGACACATACAACCCTCTTTTTATCTATGGAGGTGTCGGACTTGGCAAAAGCCATCTGTTAAACTCAATAGGGCACACTATCCGTGAAAATTCTCCGGAGTTGAATGTCTGCTACTGTTCCGCTGAAAAGTTCATGTATGAAATGGTTAATCATCTCCGCTTGAAAAAAATGGATGTGTTTAGAAATCGTTTTAGAAATGTAGACGTACTGTTAGTTGATGACATACAGTTTATATCCGGCAAAACTGGAACCCAGGAAGAGTTTTTTCACACTTTTAATGCTCTTCATGATGCCCATAAACAGATTGTGATTACTTCTGATAAGTTCCCTCGAGAAATTTCAGACCTGGAAGAACGTCTCAGATCCCGCTTTGAATGGGGTCTTATCGCAGATATACAACCGCCTGATGTGGAGACAAAAATTGCAATTTTGAAAAAAAAATCAGAAGTGACCAGAGTATTTTTCCCTGAGGATGTATATTATTTTCTCGCCTCAAGCGATACACGAAATATTCGTGAGTTGGAAGGAATGCTCATACGACTCGGGGCATTCAGTAGTCTTCAGAATATTCCGGTTACATTGGAAATGGCAAAAGAAAATCTTAAAGATATTCTGGGAGACCGTCACAAGGAAATAACTGTTGAATTAATCCAAAAAACTGTAGCTGAGTATTTTGATTTGAAGCTCGTTGATCTGAAATCAGAAAAACGCCTGAAAAATATTGTACATGCACGCCAGATAGCCATATGGTTCTGCAGAGAAATGACTAAATCGTCGTATCCAGATATAGGATTAAAGTTTGGCGGGAAAGATCATTCAACAATCATTCACTCCTACAAAAAAATTGATAAAGCATTGATAAATGAACCAAAACTATCAAAAATTACTGATGAAATAAGACGTATACTGCTCAAGTAAGTAAAACCTGTTGATTCATTGTGAACATCTGTTGGTAATTTTTAGCTGTGTGTAAAAGTGTGATATTTACCGTTCAGAATACACAGGGTAAAAATATCATTTAAGCATGCATATTCAGTATATTGACAGATTTTCCACTGTTTCCACAGGACCAACAATATACTACAAGGTTTTAAATCTTTTATAAACATACTACCAGTACATAAAGGGAGGCATGCATGGAATTCATAATTGAAAAAGAGCAATTCCTGAAGTCACTGCAAAAAATTCAGGGGATTGTCGAAAAAAGAACTTCAATGCCCATTTTATCTAATGTTCTTCTTGAAGCTACTGAAACGTCACTTCTTGTCACTGCTACCGACCTGGAAGTGGGAATGAAAAGCAGCTATTCAGCAGAAGTTGTTACACCCGGAAAAATTACTGTTTCCGCCAAGAAACTGTATGAAATTGTAAAAGAACTTCCAAATCAATCAATTAAATTTTCTACTAAAGACAATGATTGGGTTGAAATAAAATGCGGAAAGGTACAATTCAACATCGTTGGCCTCTCACCGGATGAATTTCCTTATTTTCCTGATGTAAAAGAAGAAAACCTCTTTGAAATTGAAACGTCCCTGTTACGCGGAATGATCGAAAGAACCTCGTATGCCATCTGCACTGATGAAACAAAATATAATCTCAACGGAATTTTTATAAAAGTTGAAGTACGTGCCGATGGCAGTAACGGCCTCAAAATGGTTTCTACTGACGGACATCGACTGTCAATCGCTTCAGGAAATCTTAATGGTTCAGCCGGACCGGAACTCCTTAAAGGTGTAATTCTGCCTAAGAAAGGAGTTTTTGAGATGAAAAAAATAACAGAAGAGGAAGGCGGAAAACTGCTGTTTGGCTTTATGGATAATAGCGCTGTGATCAAACGTGGCGATTCATACATGGTTATGCGTCTTGTCGACGGTGAGTTTCCTGACTACAATCGCGTCATCCCCGTGGCTAATACACAGGTGGTAATTGTCAACAAGGAAGACTTCAGTCATTCAGTGCGGCGTATGGCGATTCTATCAAGCGAGAAATTCAAAGGCATCATGCTGGAAATTTCTTCGGGAGGCGTTAGAATTTCTTCAAGCAATCCCGAGTTGGGTGATGCAATGGAAGAGCTGGATGTGGTCTATTCAGGAGAGCCAATTTCAGTCAGGTTTAACGCCCGTTATCTTCTTGATGTTCTTTCCGTTGCCGAAACCGAACGTGTTGAGATGAAATTCAAGGATGAGCTTTCCCCTTCGATCATTGTTCCGGAAAATTCTGACACATTTCTTGCCGTCATAATGCCGATGAGACTATAAAAACAGCTGATGCGTCTCTGTTCTTTGGCGGTTGCCGAATTCAGGAACATACGTTCCGTTCATATAGAACCAAGTGAACGGTTCAATCTGTTGTATGGCCTCAATGGCCAGGGCAAAACAAATATACTGGAAGCAATCTATCTTCTGGGAAGTACCCGATCATTCAGAACCTCCCGACTACCTGAACTAATCAGGCATGGTGAACGGCAGGCACAGATTCTGGGTTCCGTTGAATCAGGAGGTATTGAGAGCACGTTGCGACTGATGATTGAATCTGCAGGTCGCAAAGTGGAAATAGACGGAAAAGCGGTGCATAAAGCATCCGAGCTGCATGGAAAGCTAAACGCGGTGGTTTTCTCACCAGATGATACCGGGATGGTTAGAACGGGGCCTGAATCCAGACGGCGCTACCTTGACCGGGCCGTCTATTCGGGGGATCTCGGATATCTGCACTGTTGGCACTCCTATCAGCGGATTCTTAAGCAGCGTAATCACCTGTTAAAAAGTTCTGACAGATCCGGTCTGGATATCTGGACTGAAAAACTGGCTGAAACGGGAGCTGAAGTTATCGAGCGACGGCTCGATTTTGTTGCCGTACTCGATAATAAGCTGCGAAAATATTACACCACCATAGCAGGCGATAGCGAAACGTCACGTCTAATCTATCACCCGGAAGGGGTACAGTCGGCGGGACGGGAACAAATCCGCGAGGAGCTGCTGGAACTGTTCCAACGCCATCTGCGTTCTGACGAGCGCCACGGGACAACAACGGCCGGTCCGCATCGGGATGACCTTACCTTTTTGCTGGATGAGCGACCGCTCAAGGCGTTTGGTTCGCAGGGGCAGCAGAAAAGTTTTGTTCTGGCGCTCAAGATGGCAGAGATGGATAATCTGCAGGAAATTTTTGGCGAGGCGCCGCTACTCCTGTTGGATGACATGAGCTCCGAGCTTGATGACCGAAGAAACCATAACCTTATGGAATTTCTGACTACGAGAGAAATTCAGGTGTTCATTACGACCACGGAACGGTCTCCGGCACTGCTGGAGGCTGCACCACACTGCGCCGTCTTTCATGTAGAAGGCGGCAATCTGACGTTTGAAGGAAATTAACCGCATGAGTGAACAGGAAAATGTAACACACGGTTCCGAAGAGTATGGTGCTGAAAATATCAAGGTTCTGGAAGGCCTGTCGGCGGTACGCAAACGACCGGCCATGTACATCGGATCAACCTCCAGTGCCGGACTTCATCACCTTGTCTATGAAATTGTCGATAACTCGATTGATGAGGCGTTGGCAGGTTATTGCAACGATGTCTCGGTGACCATAAACACCGATGGCTCGATCACCGTCGTTGACAACGGTCGCGGCATTCCGACCGACATAATGCCGAACGAGGGTAAATCTGCCGCAGAAGTCGTCCTGACGGTTCTGCATGCCGGCGGCAAGTTTGACAACGATTCCTACAAGGTCTCCGGTGGTCTGCATGGAGTCGGTGTCTCGGTCGTCAACGCACTTTCAAAATGGCTTGAGCTGGAAATTCGCCGTGACGGAAAAATTTTCCGTCAATCCTACCGTCGTGGAGACCCGCAGGCGCCGCTCGAGATGGTAGGCGAAACCAAAAAACGCGGCACCAAGATAACCTTCATGCCGGATGAGGAGATCTTTGAAACCACCGAATTCTCGTTCGATATCCTTTCCCAGCGTATTCGCGAAATGGCTTTCCTCAACGCCGGAGTGAGGATCAAGATCAGCGACGAACGGGTCGATGGCAAATCCCACGAATTTCACTACGAAGGAGGGATCAATTCCTTCGTCGAATATTTGAACCGCAACAAGGCGGTCGTCAACCCAAAGCCGATGTATTTTAAAGGTGAAAAGGGTGGCGTGGAGATGGAAGTCTCCATGCAGTACAACGACTCCTACGACGAGAAAATATTCGCCTTTGCCAACAACATTAACACCCATGAGGGCGGGACCCACCTGGCCGGATTCAAGGCTGCCCTGACCCGTACCATGAACTCCTACGCGGCGGCCAACAACCTACTCAAAAACGAGAAGGTTACGGTTTCGGGCGACGACCTGCGCGAGGGTCTGACCTGCGTCATCTCGGTCAAAATCCCCCAGCCGCAGTTCGAAGGGCAGACCAAAACCAAGTTGGGCAACTCCGAGGTCAAAGGATACGTCGAATCGCTTCTTAATGAGCGTCTGGCGGTGTATCTGGAAGAAAATCCGAAGATTGCAAAGGATATTCTCAACAAATCGATTGAAGCTGCCCGGGCTCGTGAGGCTGCCCGAAAGGCTCGTGACCTGACCCGTCGTAAGGGTGCTCTCGATATGGGGGGACTGCCGGGTAAACTGGCCGACTGCCAGGAAAAGGACCCGGCTCTCTGCGAACTGTATCTGGTCGAAGGTGACTCCGCCGGCGGCTCGGCAAAACAGGGACGTGATCGTAAGAATATGGCGATTCTGCCGCTCAAGGGTAAAATTCTCAACGTCGAGAAAGCGCGATTTGACAAGATGATCTCTTCGCAGGAGATCCGTACGCTGATTACTGCGCTCGGCACCGGCATCGGCAAGGACGATTTCAATATAGCCAAGTTGCGCTATCATCGCATTATCGTCATGACTGACGCCGACGTCGATGGTCAACATATCCTGACACTGCTGCTGACGTTCTTCTACCGCAACATGCGTGAACTGATCGAACGTGGACACCTCTACATCGCACAGCCGCCGCTCTACAAGGTAAAGCGGGGCAAACGGGAACAGTACCTGCGCGATGAACACGCCATGCAGGAATTCCTGCTTGAAGAGGGATCGGAAGAGCTGACCCTGCGCCTTGAAAAGGGAGACCGGACCTACAACGGTAAGCAGATCATCCCTGTTATCAAACAGTTCATCGAAAACCGATCCATCTTTAACAAGGTTGTCAAGAAGGGCATCTCTCCGGAACTGCTTTCAATTGTCATCCGGAGTAACGTTCCGTCCGGTGTGGAAGAGATGGTTCAGGTTCTGCCGTACCTGGAGGCGATGAAATCACTGGCCGACGGATCAGAATATGAGATTGAGGAACATCGGGTTGCCTTCCGTATCGGAAATATCCGCTCAATCATTGATCAGCAGACTCTGGCGGTACTCTCTACTCGTGAATATGAACTCCTGGTAGACAATCACCGTCGGATCGTCGAGACGATGGCAGATGGTCGGGCTTTCGTCGAACAGGAAGGTGGAAAGGTGCTGTTTGAGACCACCAACCATCAGGATCTGCTGGGCTTCTTTCTCGAAAACGCCAAAAAAGGGCTGGCAATTCAGCGCTATAAAGGTCTGGGGGAGATGAACCCGGAACAGCTCTGGGAAACCACGATGAATCCTGAAAACCGCGTGTTGTTGCAGGTCAAGATCGAGGATGTCGTCGAGTCGGACGAGATTTTTACGATCCTGATGGGGGATCAGGTTGAGCCAAGGCGCGATTTCATCGAGAAAAATGCGTTGAACGTCGTCAACCTGGACATTTAAAATAAAATTATTCAACAAAATCTTACCCTCATTTTTACGGGTATAGCAGATACGAGGTAGCAATGCAGATCCCAAGTGAAATCCCAGTCAACAAGATAACGGTAAATATTGAAGATGAGATGAAACGCTCCTACATGGACTACGCCATGTCGGTCATCATCGGACGTGCTCTGCCGGATGTGCGCGACGGCCTCAAACCGGTGCACCGTCGCTGCCTGTATGCCATGTACGACATGAGCAACGACTACAACAAGCCGTACAAAAAATCGGCCCGAGTTGTCGGTGATGTTATCGGTAAATATCACCCCCACGGTGATACGGCTGCCTATGACACTATCGTGCGAATGGCCCAGGATTTTTCGCTCCGTTACATGCTGGTTGACGGTCAGGGTAACTTCGGTTCGGTAGACGGTGACCGACCGGCTGCAATGCGTTATACCGAAATCCGTCTGCGCCACCTTTCCCACGAACTACTGGCGGATCTGGACAAAGAAACCGTCAACATGGTCCCGAACTACAACGAGGAGATGTTGGAGCCGACTGTGCTTCCGGCAAAGTTTCCCAACCTGCTGATCAACGGATCGACCGGTATTGCGGTCGGCATGGCCACAAACATCCCGCCTCACAACATTGGCGAGATAATCGGCGGTATCATCGCCGTGATCCAGGATCCGGAGATCGGTTTTGAGGAACTGCTGGAAATGATTCCCGGTCCCGACTTTCCGACCGGAGCCACCATCTACGGCCGCCAGGGGATCAGGGATGCATACAGTACCGGACGCGGCATCATTCAGATCCGTGCCAAAGCCCATGTCGAGGCTTCCAAACGTTCCGAGCGTCAGGCGATCATTGTCACCGAACTTCCGTACCAGGTCAACAAAGCCCGTCTGATCGAGAAGATTGCCGAGCTGGTAAAGGAGAAGAAGGTCGAAGGGATTACCGAGATTCGCGACGAATCCGACCGTCAGGGGATGCGGATCGTTATTGAGGTCAAACGGGACGAAAACGCCGAAGTTCTGCTCAATCAGCTCTATAAGCAGTCCCAGTTGCAGGTCTCCTTCGGCATCATCATGCTGGCTATCGTTCACAACCGTCCTCGGGTGCTTACTCTGCGGGAAATGATGGACTGTTTCGTCGAACATCGCTGCGAGGTCGTCACCCGCCGTACAAACTTCGAGTTGAAGAAGGCGCTGGCCCGCGCCCATATCCTGGAAGGTCTCAAGATAGCCCTGGATTGGCTGGATGCCGTCATCGAGATGATCCGGGAGTCAAAAACTCCGCCCGAAGCCAAACTGGGGTTGATGGAAGGAAAGTTTGCCGATCCCGAATTCCTGACGCGGCTCAACCTGCCGCGTCCGGCCGGTATCGAAAATTCGGTTCAGCTGTCCGAGATTCAGGCCCAGGCCATTCTTGAGATGCGCCTGCAGCGCCTGACGGGACTGGAGCGGGACAAGATCATTGCCGAGTATGAAGAGGTGATGAAACTGATCGCCCGACTAAAGGAAATTCTGGCTTCGGATACCGAAATTCTCAAGATTATTGTTGCCGAACTGAGCGAAATCCGTGAGCGATTCGGCGACAAACGCCGCTCCGAAATTGCGGACAAGAGCGCCGATATTTCGCGGGAAGATACCATCGAAGACGAGGAAATGGTTGTAACGATTTCGCACACCGGTTACATCAAGCGGAGCGCTGTCGATCTGTACCGCTCCCAACGCCGTGGCGGCAAAGGCAAGACCGGTATGAAGACTAAAGAAGAGGATTTCGTAGAGCAGCTCTTCATCGCTTCGACAAAAGATTACCTGCTCTGCTTCACCGACGCCGGACGAATGTACTGGCTCAAAGTTTACGAAATTCCTGAAGGGAGCCGCACAACCAAAGGGAAGGCGGTAGTCAATCTGGTAAATGTCTCTGCCGGTGAGATGATCACCACGATCCTGCCGGTCAAGGAATTCAGTGAGAATACCTTCCTGTTTATGGCCACTCAAAATGGTGTGGTCAAAAAAACCCCTCTGGTTGACTACTCTAATGTCCGGGTCGGTGGTATTATTGCCGTAAATCTGGACGATGGTGACCGGTTGATCTCTGTGGCACTGACCGATGGAACCAAGGACATCTTCCTCGCTTCGCGTTGTGGTAAAGCCATCCGCTTCAACGAAGAGGATGTCCGGCCGATGGGGCGTGTCACCCGCGGGGTGCGCGGCATGAATCTTGGCAAGGATGACCGGGTGATCGGCATGGAGATCGTCGACAATACAGCGGTCGGCTCGACAATCTTCACCGTCTGCGAAAACGGCTTCGGAAAGCGCACCGATCTGGATGAATATCGAGACCAGTCGCGTGGCGGCAAGGGGATCATCACGATCAAGACTACCGAGCGTAACGGTTCTGTGGTCAACGTCATGCAGGTTGCTGACGATCACGATCTTATGGTTATCACCGATCAGGGTAAGATCCTGCGCGTACCGGTTTCCGGATTTTCGGTAATTGGTAGAAATACCCAGGGTGTGAATCTTATGAACACCGAGGAAAACGAGAAGGTTGTGGCGGTTGCCCGCCTGGCTGAGAAGGACGAAGACGAGGCGGATGATATTCTGGATGAAGGGACTGAAGAAACGGAAGCATAGATGACCCTGCCGCTCAAAATAGACAAAACACTGCGTGAACGTCGTCGCATAAACCGCCTTCTGGACTTTCTCAAGCGGGATGACCTTACCGGTGAGCAGATGGAGCGCATTGGCCGACGGCTTCAAAAATCGGGCAAACGGGCGCTCTCGCCTCTTGTACGCAAGCTCTGGCGCGAGCAGAACGGCACAGCCATCTATCGGTATACCTGTATGCTCGATTTTTTCGATGCTTCGGCCTGGATGGATCAACTGATCCAGATAACCCTGCAGCGCAAGGATCTGGAGGAGGATGGCAAGCTGGCCCTGCTGGATGTCCTGCATGACAGCGGTATCGATGTCACCGCGCCTCCCTTCGCAGCCATGACCGGATATGGCTCCCCCACACTGGAAGGCTTTGTTGATGACTGCCTGGCCGATAACGAGCGCGGACTGGTTCGGTTCATTGACAGTTTTCTCGATGTGGCAGACGAGTTCCGTGAAAGGATGATACATCGACTCTCCGATGCATCATCCGCAGAAGCGGTGGCATTACTGGAGATCCTGCTCTCTTTCGAAAAAGAGGAGATCGTACGCGAAGCTGTACGTGCCTTAGGTCGTGCAAAAAGCGGATATGCACTTGATGTTCTTGAACGTGCTGAATTACGGCATGAAGGGGAATTGGCCGCCTTGATCCGGCGCAGTATCCGACGGCTTGCATTTACCGGTATCCGTGAGTCACTTGAACTGCCGAACTCTTTCCAGCAACCGCTTCCGTTTTATGAGGTTTTTGCCGGACCGGTCGATTTTTACGGTTCCCGCACGCTCTGGTTCTCCTGGCGGCTGGACGATCAGGCTATTGCTGCCATGCTGGTCCTGACCGGTGAAACTGATGGCATGCTGAATGCCATCAGCTATCGCATGAAAGACCAAAAAGAGTACAGTCATATCCTGAAAGACGTGTCGGGCGGTGAGATGTTGACACCGGTGGAGCATGACTATGCCCTTGCTTCGCTGCGTGATGCACTCCACCGCAGTCGAGAAGGGGGATTTTACCTCCCTCCCGATTTTTATGTTGATATGCGTCTTTTCCGCCCGGATTCCCTGAAACCTGAATCATACATCCCCCGCTTCAAACTCAAGCATCTCGAAGATATCGTTGAGAAGATTCCGGGATATGTTGCCACAAGCAACGACCTGCTCGATGAGCCTGGTCTTGAAGGGTGGGTGCTTACCGAGACGGCTCTGTATGACGCTGCTGATCGATTCGCTGCTCTTGAAGCTGAGGGTGGCCCGGATTCGGTGTCACAGGAGGATCTGGAGGGGGAGATCTCCCGCTGCTGTGACGAGTTGATAGTGCCCCGGCGTGCCGATATCATCAAACGGCTGCTGCTGACAGCTGATTACCTGCAGCAGATCGAAGGAGATGAAAATGCGGTGCAAAAGACCCTGGCTACTGCCTTAAGTCTGGTCGGAGGTTTTTTGCCCGACTGCCGCCACCCGTTTGTCAGGAGGCTGCTGCTGGACAGTGTTGACGCTGCCCGGCAAACGCTGGCAGAAGGGTATGATCCGCGTCTGGAGGAGGGTTTTGATGACGATGAATACGACGACTGATATCGAGCGGATTGCTGTCATCGGCGGCGGCAGCTGGGGAACAGCTTTGGCGGGACGGCTTGCGGCCAACGGAAATGACACGGTTCTGTGGGCCTATGAGCCGGAACTGGTGACGGAGATCAATTCCAGTCACACCAATTCGCTCTATCTCCCCGGCATACATCTGCACCCGACTCTTGCATGCACCGGAAATCTGGAAGAGGCGACCGCCGGACGCAGTATTGTACTGCTGGTGACGCCGGTTCAGGTAATGCGCGGCGTGCTGAAGCAGCTTACATCTCATATCGCACCGGACGCGATTATTGCCAATGCATCCAAAGGGATCGAACTTGGAACCCTCCAAACGGTTTCCCAGATCTGCGGGGAACTGTTTGGAGAAACCGCTCTGGGGCGCTATGTTGCTCTTTCGGGGCCGACCTTTGCCCGTGAAGTGGCTCAGGAACTCCCTTCGTTAATTGTGGCGGCCTCCCGCAGTACTGTCGCTTCAGGACGTGTTCAGGCCGCTTTCAGTTGCCCCTGTCTGCGGGTGTATACCAACGGTGATGTCATCGGCGTCGAACTGGGTGGTGCGGTAAAAAATGTCATCGCCATTGCCGCCGGAATCTGTGACGGTCTCGGCTTTGGCCACAATGCCCGGGCGGCCCTTATTACGAGAGGACTGGCCGAGATGAACCGACTGGGTCAGGCCATGGGGGCGCAGGCAGCCACTTTTGCCGGTCTGGCCGGCATGGGCGATCTGGTGCTGACCTGTACCGGAGACCTTTCCCGCAACCGCACGGTCGGTTTCAAGCTTGGGCAGGGAATGAAATTGACGGATATTCTGGCCGAGATGCGAATGGTTGCCGAAGGGGTAAAGAGCGCCGAATCGGTCTACCAGCTCTCCCGCCGTCTCGGAGTCGAGATGCCGATCGTGGAGAAGACTTTCCAGATCCTCCACGAAGACAAACCGGCCCGTCAGGCGGTGATCGAACTGATGGCGCGGGATTTGAAGGCTGAGGCATAGCTAGTTCCCTATCGAATCATCTAAAGAACATTGTGTAAAGTCTGCAAATGTCCCCTTTGATATGTCCGCCGAATTCATTCCATCATTGAACCCTTAGTGACGAACGACTGGAACAGCTGGCAGCCGTTCGTCCACCTGAGGCTCCTGAGTTCGACAACATCATTCATCGTAGTCCAAGCATGCAGCGCTTAGCCGTATTTGCACCCAACAACTAACTAATGTTAGTTGCCTTATAGTTTAGACACTCCTGCTCATAGATGCTTTGGAGACAGCCATGGCCACCACTGACGACGCTATTATCCTCTATCAGAGCCCTGACGGCAATACAGCTCTTGACGTCCATCTCGACCATGACACAGTCTGGTTAAGTCAAAAGCAGTTAGCTGAGCTGTTTCAGCGTGAGCGTAGTGTAATTACCAAACATGTACGTAATGTATTTATAGAAGGGGAGTTGGATGAAAAAAGCAATGTGCAAAATATGCACATTGCTTTTTCTGACAAACCGGTGGCCCTCTACAGCCTCGACGTCATCATCTCCGTCGGTTACCGGGTTAAGTCACCACAAGGTACACGCTTCCGCATCTGGGCTACCAAAACCCTGAAAGACCATATTGTTAAAGGCTACACGGTCAACGAGCAGCGCTTCCGCGAACAAGCCGAAAAACTGACCGACATGTGCCGGACCGTGGAATTGCTGGCCCGCACCCTGTCAAACCAGGAACTGGTCAGCGATACCGGCAAGGAAGTGCTGCGAGTCATCACCGACTACGCGTATGCCCTGAACCTTTTGGACCGTTATGATCACGGCACCCTGACTATCGAGGAAACCACCCGGCAGGCGCTGCACGTTATCGATTACGACGAAGCAATCAGGATTGTAGTCTCAATGAAGAGGGAGTTTGACGGGCTGTTCGGTATTGAGAAGGATCAGGGTTTCAAGAGCGCACTGGGAGCAATCTATCAGACATTTGGTGGTGATGAGCTATACCCGAGTGTCGAGGAAAAAGGCGCCAACCTCCTCTACTTCGTCGTCAAGAACCACGCATTTACCGACGGCAACAAACGAATCGCCGCCGCCCTGTTCATCTATTTCCTCGGTACTAACGCCATTCTTTACCGACCTGATGGGAGCAAGCGCCTTGCAGACAACGCCCTGGTGGCGCTAACGCTTCTGATTGCAGAGAGTCGACCGGATGAGAAGGACACCATTGTCAAAGTAATCGTGAATCTGATTAACCGGAATAATGATTGAAGACAACAGGAGACAAACCATGCGCATAGGGCACGGCTACGACGTTCACCGTCTGGTGGAGGGAAGAAAGCTGATCATGGGAGGGGTGGATATCCCGTGGGAGAAAGGGTTGTTGGGGCATTCCGATGCGGACGTATTGCTGCATGCCATTGCCGACGCAATACTCGGAGCGATTGGTGAAGGGGATATAGGCAGGCATTTCCCCGATACTGATTCTGCCTACAAAGGGGCTGACAGCCTGAAGCTGCTTGCGCACGTTGTGGAATTAGCTGCCGAGCGCGGCTACAAGCTCGGCAACCTGGATGCCACCATTATCGCCCAGATGCCGAAGATGGCGCCCCATATTAAGATCATGAGGAGAAACATCGCACGGGTGTTGAATGTCGATGTTTCACAGGTTAACGTCAAAGCCACGACAGAGGAAGGTCTTGGATTCAGCGGATCCGGAGAAGGTATTGCCGCTCATGCGGTAGTGCTGATGACGGCAAAGAAATAAACCGTTGATAGGGGCGTATTTTATACGCCCCAGCGGTACTACAATGAATCAGGGGCGCAAGCATTGCGCCCCTACGACACAGATTCCTACAACCCCTTCTCGGCCAGTTCCTCCACCAGTTTTTTCTGCTCCCCATTCAGCGATTCAGGAATATGCACCCCGATTTTTACATACAGATCGCCTTTGGCATTTGAACCGAGTGATTTGATGCCGCACCCCTTAAGTCTGATCTTGGTACCCGGCTGAATCCCCGCCGGAACTTTGATCCGTTTGTCCCCCTCCAGTGTCGGCACATCGAGAGAAACTCCCAGACAGGCGGCGCTGAACGAAATTGAGCGCTCCACAAACAGATCACCACTGTCGCGGATGAAAACAGAATCAGGAAGCACCTTGATGATCAGGAACAGATCTCCAGTCGGACCGCCCCCCTCTCCCTGTGCCCCTTTGCCTGAAATGCGTATTTTGCTGCCGTTGTCAACCCCGGCCGGGATTTTCACCTTCAACTCTTCCCGCTCGCCATTACGGCGGAATGCGATCTGCTTTTCAGCGCCCAGGGCGGCATCACGAAACGTAACGGTCAGCTCCATTTCATGGTCGCCCCCCCTCTGCGGCCCTTGCCGAAAGCTGCCACGACCGCCGCCACGCCCGAATGATCCGCCGAAAAGACGTGAGAAAATATCCTCTGCCCCTCCGCCGCCAACGCCTCCCCCCATGTCTTTATAGGCATTTCCGAAGTCGAATCCACGGAAAATATCTTCCTGGCTGTACTGCTGATGAAAGCCGCTGGAGCCGTAGGTATCATACTTCTGCTTCTTCTCCGGATCGGAAAGCACGGCATACGCTTCGTTGATTTCTTTAAACTTGTCTTCGGCCGTTTTGTTGTCCGGGTTGCGGTCCGGGTGATACTTGACCGCCAGCTTGCGGAAAGCCTTTTTAATATCATCTGCCGAAGCCCCTTTTTCGACTCCGAGTGTTTTGTAATAATCAACCTGTGCCATTTTGCTCTCCATCCACCATTATTTGGGTACAATGTAAGCGCTAACACCGGTACTGTCAACTTTGTCGGCAGTGTACACCTTGACAGAGCAGGTGACGGCACGTACTATCAGCAGGTACGTTCCACTACGTTTTCGAGGGCATTCCCATGAAAAAAATTGTCATCATCGGCGGCGGTATATCCGGTCTGGCTACCGCCTGGCTGCTCCGTTCCAAGGCTCAAGCAGCCGGAAGAGAGCTGGAGATAACCCTGATAGAGAAGGAAGAGCGGCCGGGCGGGAAGATCCGGAGCATCAAGACTGACGGCTACATCTGTGAATGGGGGCCTAACGGTTTTCTGGACAGCAAGCCGCAAACACTGGATCTTTGCAGAGCGATCGGAGTGGAAGGCAACCTGCATCGCAGCAACGACAACGCCCGCAAACGCTTCATTTATTCCGGCGGTGAACTGCATCAGCTTCCGGATGGCGCCCCCGCCTTCCTCAAAAGCAGCCTGATCTCCTGGTCCGGCAAGTTGCGGCTTGCACTGGAACCAACCCCCTTTATAGCATCTGCACCGGTTGGCGTGGATGAAACTCTCGCCGCGTTCGGACGGCGCCGTCTTGGTGGAGAGGCTCTGGATAAACTGATTGCACCAATGGTTTCCGGCATCTTTGCCGGCGATCCTGAAACCATGTCGCTGGAATCCTGCTTTCCGCGCATTGCCGAACTTGAGCGGGAATATGGCGGATTGATCCGGGCGATGATCATGCTAGGCAAAAAGAAGAAAAAGGATATCGCCGACGGCAAGGTCGTCTCCAGTGCCGCCGGCCCGGGAGGAACCCTGACGTCGTTCCGCGAGGGGATCCAGTTTCTCTCCGATGCCCTGTCAGCATCGCTGGGAGGAATAGTGCGGACAGGCGTTACTGTCACCTCTGTGGCTAAAAGGGGGAGCGCTTCTTATGTAGTGACGTGCAGCGACGGCAGTATATATGAGGCTGATGTGGCAATTGTGGCTTCACCTGCCTATGCTGCGGCGGATATGCTGTCTGACCTTGACGGGGGGATCTCCGGAGTACTGCGGCAGATTCCCTATGCCAGCATGACGGTGATCTGCTGTGGCTACAGCCGTAACCAGATCAACCGCTCTCTGGATGGATTCGGCTATCTGATCCCGAAAAAGGAGGGGCGCAGTACACTCGGCACCCTTTGGGATTCAAGCATGTTCGAGAATCGGGCTGCGGAGGGGAAAGTACTTCTGCGCAGCATGATGGGGGGAGCCTGCTTTCCTGAATACGTCACGCTGAGCGATGATGAAGTAGTAAGCCGGGTCAGACAGGATCTGAAGATGACAATGGGAATAGATGCCGCACCGGAGTTTGTCAGGGTATTCCGCCATCCGCAGGCAATTCCGCAGTACACCGTCGGACATGGCGCACGGCTGCAGAAACTGGAAGAGATGCTCCGCGCGCATCCCGGACTGATTCTGACCGGAAACTCATACCGCGGCATCGGGCTGAATGACTGCGTGGCGGCGGCAGAACGGGCGGCGGATGGGGCGTTGTTGATAGTTTAGAGCAGCCCCCGCTCCACAAAACTCAGATACTCCCCGTCACCGACAATGATATGATCCAGTACTTTGATTCCCATGATCTCCCCGGCTTCCTTCAGGCGGCGCGTGATGGCGATATCCTCGCTGCTGGGGGCCGGATCACCGGTAGGGTGGTTGTGAACCAGTATAACGGCGGCGGCCGATTCCTTTACCGCCGGGCTGAAGACCTCCCGGGGATGGACGATCGACTGATTTAAGCTTCCTTCAGATATCTGGACCCGCCTGATGATGCGGTTTTTCCCGTCCAGCAGCAGGACAAGAAAATATTCCCTGCGGCTGTCGCGAAACTCGTGATGGAAATAGTCGAAGACCTGCTGCGGGGAGGTGAAGCGGTCGAGGCGTTCCAGCTTGCGGCCCTGAAATCGTGAAGCAAGGGCAAAAGCCGCCTTGATGCTGGTTGCCTTGGCCAGACCGACCCCTTTGATGGCACACAGTTCACCGATGCCGGCACTTGCGAGCTCGCGAAGGTTGCCGCTGAAGTGCGAGATCAATCCCCGTCCCAGATCGATGGCGCTCTGCCGTGAACTTGGATCACCCGTTCTGATGATCAGCGCCAGCAATTCCGCATCAGAGAGGGCTGCAGCACCCTGCTTGAGCATTTTTTCCCGCGGCCGCTCGTCCTCGGGCCACTCCTTGATGCCACCCTTCATGCTCCCTCCTACACGATGAACCCTGACAGAATGGCCGCAATCAAACCGCCACCTACGATCACCCGGTACCAGACAAACGGTGAAAGGCTCTGTTTCTGCACAAAACGGAGCAGGAAGGCGACGCTTATATACCCGGTGACCGCTGAGAAAATAATTCCGACCAGCATCAGCTGGCCTTCACCGGCTGGAATACCATGTTTTAAGAGATGCACGGATTTAAGCAGGGCGGCCCCTGCAACAATCGGCAGTGACATCAGAAAAGAAAATCGGGCAGCGCTCTCACGGGTGAATCCGAGCATCAGTCCGGCGGTGATGGTAATACCGGAACGGGAAACTCCCGGGATCAACGCAAGACATTGCAGAAGACCGATTTTCAGGGCACTGGACGGGCCAATCTGATCAAGTGTCAGGCGTTTACGACCAAAGTAATCGGTCAGACCGAGAATCAGACCGAAAACAACCAGAAAAACTGCAATCAATAACGGATTAGAGCGGAAAACAGCCTCGACCTGATGTTCGAGCAGCTTGCCTGCCAGGGCGGCCGGAACGGTTGCGCCGATGATCAGAAACGGTAGTCTCCGGGCGGGAGTGTTCAACCTGCGTGTTGCAATGACATCGAAGAACGATACGGTCATTTCAGTGATATCGCGCCAAAAATAAAGTGCCAGGGCAATAAAAGTCCCCAGATGCAGCGCAACGTCGAAGGTAAGGCCGGATTCAGGCCATTTGAGCAGCCAGGGTAACAGGATCAGGTGGGCAGAACTGCTGATCGGCAGTACTTCGGTAAAGCCCTGCAGAGCGCCAAGAACCGCCGCATGAAACATAGTCATGTCAAACTCCCTCGTAGAAATGAACGAAGAATACTGCAACACATCAGCAAAGGCAATCACTGTTGCCGTATTGCCGGCAGACGGGAGTAAATTTAGGCTGTGAACGTGGATAAAAGTATGTTATTTGTCACAAGTTTTAAATGCATCTGGCACGAAAACTAACGGAGGCGGAACCATGTTCGGATTGATACCCAAAGAAGAAAAATTTTTCAAGCTTTTCAAGGAGATGACCGAAAATATTATCGAAGGGGCCAAACTCCTCAAAGAGATGCTTGACAACTTTGAGAACCCGGCAGAAAGCCAGCGGCGGATCAAGGATATTGAGCACAAGGGTGACTCTCTCACACATGAGGTCATCCAGAAGCTCAATAAAACCTTTGTTACTCCCCTGGATCGCGAAGACATCTACTCACTCGCCTCCAAACTCGATGATATTCTTGACCTCATTGACGCATCTGCGCAGCGGATTATCATGTACAATGTGGAGGCCATTCCCCCGGAAGCCAAGACCCTCGGATTTATTATCCTTCAGTCGTGCCATGCGGTCGATAAAGCGGTGGCCATGCTGGGCAAGAAGACCAACGAGCAGATCTTTGAGGCGTGCGTGGAAATCAACTCACTGGAAAATGAAGCGGACCGGGTTTCTCGCGAGGCGATCAGCCGATTGTTTGATGAAGAGAAAGACCCGATCCAGCTGATCAAGTGGAAAGAAATTTACGAGACACTTGAGAAGGCCACCGACAGGTGCGAAGACGCCTCCAACATTCTAGAAAGCGTGGTGGTAAAAAATGCTTGAACCGGCCTTTATGATGCTCTGCCTGGTGATTCTGGCAGCGCTGGTCTTTGACTACATCAACGGTTTCCATGATACGGCCAATGCCATAGCCACCTGTATTTCCACTCGGGCACTCTCGGTCAGATCCGCCATTATAATGGCGGCGGTGCTTAATTTTGCCGGTGCCATGATCTCTACCAAGGTTGCAACAACCATCGGCAAAGGAATTGTTGACGCCTCCAACGTAACCCAGACGGTTGTCCTGGCCGGCATAGCCGGCGCGATTCTCTGGAATCTGATAACCTGGTACTACGGGCTTCCCTCATCTTCATCCCACGCAATTATCGGTGGTCTGATGGGAGCGGTTTTTGCCCATGCCGGCATCACTGCCCTGAAGTGGGCCGGGTTGAAGAAGATCATCATGGCGCTGCTCCTCTCCCCGATCCTGGGAACGATCGTCGGTTTCATCTTTATGTTAATCCTGTACCGGATTTTCCGTAACAGCGCACCCAGCGGTCTCAATAAGAACTTCCGTCGACTGCAGGTCGCATCGGCCGCGTTGATGGCCTTCTCACACGGCACCGCCGATGCTCAGAAGTCGATGGGGGTCATCACCATGGCCTTGGTCAGCTTCGGAACCTTGAAGACCTTTGACGTTCCCTGGGAAGTCATGGTGGCCTGTGCGACAGCCATGGCACTCGGAACCGCTGCGGGCGGCTGGCGCATCATCAAGACCGTCGGACACGACTTTGTCAAATTGCAGCCGGTACACGGATTCTGTGTAGAAACAGCCTCAGCCGGCGTTATTCTGGGGGCCTCGGCCTTTGGCATGCCTACCAGTACGACGCACGTCATCACCTCCACCATCCTGGGCGTCGGGCTCTCCAAGCGGCTGACTGCCGTCAACTGGAACGTCGCCAAAAGGATTCTGATAGCATGGGTACTTACCATTCCGGCTTCGGCCCTGGTCGCCTACCTTACCTATCAGGTTCTGAATCCCGTGCTGGGGAAATAATAACGTTCGCAAACAGAGCCATTCCAGGCAATTCCTTGTCGCAGGGATCTAAAGGAATAAGGGCTCGACAGTTTCCCGCATACAAATATCAACATGGAGTAATCCCTTAATGAAAAAAGCACTCATCACCGGCATAACCGGCCAGGACGGATCGTATCTGGCAGAACTGCTTCTCTCCAAAGGCTATGAAGTCCACGGCATGATCCGGCGCTCCTCCTCCTTCAACACCGGCCGCATCGATCACATCTACCGCGACCCGCATGAGAAGGATGTGCGCATGTTCCTGCACTACGGTGACCTGAACGACGCCAGCTCCATCAACATGCTGCTGCGGGCCATCCAGCCCGAGGAGATCTACAACCTGGGGGCCCAGAGCCATGTCCGCGTCTCCTTCGATGTCCCTGAATACACCGCAGAAGTAGACGGTCTCGGCGCCGTACGCATCCTTGAAGGAATCCGGGAAACCGGCCTGAACACACGCTTCTACCAGGCCTCATCCTCCGAACTGTACGGCAAGGTAGTAGAAACCCCCCAGAAGGAAACAACCCCCTTCTACCCCCGTTCACCCTACGCCTGCGCCAAGGCCTACGCCTTCTACATCACCATGAACTACCGCGAAAGCTACGGCATGCACGCCTCAAACGGCATCCTCTTCAACCACGAATCGCCCCGTCGCGGCGAAACCTTCGTCACCCGCAAAATCACCCGCGCCGCCGCCCGCATCAAACTGGGTCTGCAGGAATGTCTCTACCTCGGCAACATCGACGCAAAACGAGACTGGGGCTTCGCCGGCGACTACGTCGAAGCCATGTGGCGGATGCTGCAGCAGGACGTAGCCGACGATTACGTCATCGCCACCGGCGAGACCTACATGGTACGGACCTTTGCCGAAAAAGTCTTCGCCCGTCTCGGCATGCCGCTGGCATGGCAGGGCAACGGAGTAGATGAAACAGGGATCGACACGACAAGCGGCCGGACCGTCATCCGGATCGACCCGAAATACTTCCGTCCGGCAGAAGTCGACCTGCTCCTCGGCGACCCGACCAAGGCGAAGACACAACTGGGGTGGGAACTGAAGACAAGCTTTGAGGAACTGGTGAATATGATGACCGATGCCGACTTCACCATGGCCGAACGGGAGAAACGGGCGGATGGTTGATCAACAAATCTGCTAAAAGGAAAATAGTCGATACCTGTAACCTGGAATAACGGTCTAGTGTGTGGGCTCCCGGTGAAAACAATCAGGATGGCGCAACCATTTGACAGGATCAGACTTGTTATGTGGTTGTGACTCCATGTGCGGTTTACGCGGACCGCTCTCCAGCATGTCTGCCCCTTGTTATGCCCTTTCATTCGCCAGCTTTTTTTTGACAGTGCTGTGTATAGTATCTGAACAGCGCACGCGGGTCTGGTCTTTCCAGCTACTCCGTCCAAGTTTCCGGACCGTTGTGCGGGCTTGAGTAAAGGGATGAATATGAACAGCAGAGAGAGAATCCCCGCTGAAATTAAAGCCGCGAACGAGCCTGTTGTGCCGAATCGCCGCGATAGTTCAAAGTTGAACAGGCAGAGTAATTACCGGATACTCGGACTCCCCCGGCTCTGGCTGCTCCTCTGTGCCGGACTTACGTTCCTGATACTCTGGCTGGCGCTCATGCCTTCCAACGTGGCTCCTTCAGGTTTGGGATGGGACAAACTGAATCATGCCGGCGCCATTACTGTTGCAACAGGCCTTGCATACCTTTCCCTTCAATCACGCAACTGGGCGGCACCGGTCGCGTTTCTGTACGGGGCATCACTCGGAGTTCTGATCGAGATACTTCAGGGCACTCTGACAACCAGCAGAACCGCTGAGTGGGCTGATGTCGTGGCAGATCTGATCGGTGCAGGGTTCGCATGGGGCGTGATCAGAATTTTCCAGCAGAGAACCGCTCAGGAACCGTAACAGCCGGCATTTCACTCCTTGCCATCCCCACCGGAAACAGGCATAATACGCACCATTTAACAAGCGGAGTTTATCGTATGGCATTTCGGGTCTATAACACCCTTACCGGTGAAAAAGAGCTCTTCGTTCCACTGACCCCCGGCAAAGTAGGCATGTATGTCTGCGGGGTAACGGTCTATGATTACTGCCATATCGGGCATGCCCGGGCCGGGGTGGTGTTCGACATCATCTTTCGTTACCTGAAATATGCCGGCTATGACGTTACATACGTGCGGAATTATACCGATATCGATGACAAGATCATCAACCGTGCCAACCAGGAGGGAACCGGTTTTCGTACAATCGCCGACCGGTATATCCAGGCTTTTGATGAAGACATGGCGAGACTGGGGCTGGACAAACCGACGGTCGAACCGAAAGCCACTGATCATATCGACGGGATTATCAGTATCATCGAAACACTGATTGCCAAAGGTCACGCGTATGCCTCGGAAGGAGACGTGTATTACGCGGTAGAAACCTTTCCTGACTACCTGAAACTCTCCGGGCGCAACCTCGAGGAGATGCAGGCGGGGGCCCGGGTGGATGTGGGAGACAAAAAGCGTCATCCGATGGACTTTGCCCTCTGGAAGGGGTCAAAACCGGGAGAACCATGGTGGCAATCCCCCTGGGGTAACGGTCGTCCCGGATGGCATATTGAATGCTCGGCGATGAGCATGGAGTTTTTGGGGAAAACCTTTGATATCCATGGTGGCGGAAAAGACCTGGTGTTTCCTCATCATGAAAATGAAATCGCCCAGTCCGAAGGAGCAAACGGATGCACGTTTGTGCGCTACTGGCTGCATAACGGCTTTGTTAATATAAATGCTGAAAAAATGAGCAAGTCACTGGGGAACTTTTTTACCATTCGCGAGGTTCTGAAGAAGTATGACGCAGAAACGCTGCGGCTCTTTATTCTATCTGCACATTACCGCTCGCCGATAGACTTCTCAGACCAGAATCTGGATGAGGCGCAGTCAGGGCTGGAAAGAATATACACCTGTCTGGCCGCACTGGATGAAATTTTGAACGGGCCGTCTCCATCGCCTGAAATTGCTGTGATTGAAAATCTGTCGCAGGTCGGTCTGGAACTGCAAGAAAAAGTTGACCACTGCATGCCGCGGTTTGTCGAAGCGATGGATGATGACTTTAATACGGCTCAAGCTCTCGGAGTCCTGTTTGAAATGGTGCGCGCCGCAAACCGTTTCCTCGCTGAGACAAAGGAATATACTCCACTTTGTCTCTCTCTGATTGCACATGTTCGTCATATCTTTGTTGAAGCCGGGAATGTGCTTGGGTTGTTTACCGTTTTGCCTGCTACCTGGCTGGAAGGCATCAAAACCGTAAAGGCGGACAAAATTGACATATCAACTGAAGAGATCGAGCAGTTGATATCTGAGCGAACAGAGTCGCGGGCCGCAAAAAATTTCAAGCGCGGCGACGAAATTCGCGATCTGCTGTTGGCAAAAGGCATTTTACTGCTTGACTCGGCTCAGGGAACAACCTGGAACGTGAAATAGCCTCCATCCGGAATGGAGTTATTTCCGTCCTGGCGGTGTCTCTCTTCGAGCCTGCATGTGCAGCACATCGCGCTCTCTACCTCACATTCCCGATTCTGCCGTGCCAAAACATAATCCCCTGACCTTTCAAATCTGAAATTGAATCACTTGATTGCATACTGGTTTTTGCCTGTTATAATGTGAGCCTGACCGAGGCCGACAAGATACGTGAGTTATCGGGGTTGTTCTCAGTAAATCATGGCGGAAAACAACTTTTAACCTACTAAAACATCTGATGAGGTTCTGTGTGGATTGGGAGTGTTGCTGGAACAGGGACGTAATTGAGCAGGCAGATTGCCCGATGATAGGCGAGGGTGAAGAAGAGCTGCTTGTATCAAAACGACAGCGGTACCTGGAAAAATGCGGTGAGTGCCCCCGTTTTTTGAGCGACCTGAAACAATTGCAAAATGACACAAATCCTCTTGCGCCTCTTCTCGCAGATATGCTGAGTGAAAATCACCGTCAGAAAGTCCAGATACAGTCTCTGGTAAGTTTCCTCGATAATAAAACGCTGGAAATGCGTTTCATGCATGAGCTCGGATCTGTTCTGCAGAGTTCAGTGGACCTTGACGAGGTCCTTTCTGTCGCCCTGACTGCAATTACAGCAGGCAAGGGCTTCGGCATGAACCGGGCCTTTCTGCTCCTGTGCGATCGTGACGAGGGTCTCCTTAAGGGGTATCTGGGCCTCGGCCCCCGTAATATTGAAGAGGCCAGCCTTGTCTGGAATGAGATCATTCAGAACGATATGGATCTGCAGACACTGGCCCAGAACTTTCGACTGAACAAACTTTCCTCCGAACGCGCAAAATTTCACGATATCCTGGAAATCCTGACGGTCCCGCTTTCCAATAAAGATCATATAGTCATCAAAGCACTGGACGGTCGGATTCCGATCATGGTCGAGGGGGCTTTTGACCACCCGGATGTCCCTCCCGAATTGGCACGCTTGCTAGGGGTTGATACGTTTTTGCTGATGCCGCTGATTTCGCGCAACAGAAGAGTCGGCATGATTGTCGCTGATAACTGTATTACCCACCGCACCATCACTGATGAAGATATGCATTCACTGGAGACATTCGGCTTTCCGGTTGCTTTTGCTATCGAACGCGCCTCGTTGTACGATAAACTGCATGTCGAACTTGATCGTGTTACCGAAGCAGGGGAAAAGCTGAAAGAGCAGCAGGAGCTTATCCTCAGGATGGAAAACATGGCTCTGGTCGGGCGGATCACCTCCAGTATTGCTCATTCGGTTCGAAATCCTCTGATGATTATCGGCGGGTTTGCCCGTTCTATGCTCAAAAACAGCTCCACGACGGATCCGAAACGCACTTTTATTGAATCGATTGTTGCAGAAACTCGTCAACTGGAGGTGGTGCTGGACGAAATTCTCAATTATTCTGACGCGCTGTATCCGACCCGTGATTTCTGGGATGTAAACCAGCTTGTCGATACCGCATTGCGTGAAACTGCCGATATTTTAACTTCACTGGGGTTTGCCACCAGCTACTTGCCGGAACATGACCTGCCGCAGGTGTTTATAGATTTCAAGCAACTCTCCTACTGTCTCCGCACCGTACTTCAGAATGATATTAACGGTATCGGGGAAGATCGATCGATTGCGATCACCTCTCAGAAGGTCGAAGATTGCGTCATTATAAGGATTGATGACCGAAGCCGGCGCATCTCCCAAGTAGAACTTGAACGACTGCTGGTACCCTTTTCCGAAACCCGTGATCTGGGTACCGGACTTGGGCTTGCGCTGTGCAAAACCATGCTTGACAAACAGGGGATCCCGTTCATTGTCCAGGCAGACGAGCATGAAGGAATCAGGTATACCATCACACTTCCCACCCGAAAGGAGGAAAAGCCATGAGCAGATTGTTAGTCGTTGACGATGAGGCAAATATCCGATTGCTGTACGCCGAAGAACTGAAGGACGAAGGATATGAAGTGGTGACGGCGTCCAGCAGCGCCGAGGCGGCCGAAAAACTGCAGGGGAATACGTTTGACCTTGCGGTTCTGGACATTAAATTAAAAAATGAAAGCGGTATAGAATTGTTGCAGAAGCTGGTCAAGGAGCGGCACGAAATGCCGGTGATCCTCTGCTCGGCATTTTCTTGTTATAAGGACGATTTTTCTGCCTGGCTGGCGGATGGGTATGTGGTCAAGTCAGGTGACCTGACGGAACTTAAACAGGAAATTTCCCGGGTGCTCGCCAAGAAGGCACAAAAGATTAAATCGGGAGAGTAACACATCCCCCCTCCCTGAATCACCTCCATCATGAGGGAGGTGATCTACTACTAAAGGAGTTTACATGAAAGCAGTCATCATGGCTGGTGGATTCGGCACCCGTATCCAGCCGCTTACAGGCAATATGCCCAAACCAATGATCCCCCTTTTCAACCGTCCGATCATGCTTCACATAGTTGAACTGCTGAAAAAATACGATATCACCGATCTGGTCATGCTGCTCTATCACCAACCATTCTATATCAAAAACTTCTTCCGTGACGGCTCCGATTTTGGGGTCAAGATCACGTATGTCACTCCAATTGTTGACATGGGGACGGCAGGGGCGGTCAAAGCGGCTGAAAAGTATCTTGATGAGCGCTTTCTGGTGATCAGCGGGGATCTTCTGACCGATTTTAATCTTAAAAAGATCGTTGATTTTCATGCTGATCACAATGCAAAGGCGACGATTACGCTGACATCTGTCAAAGACCCGCTCCAGTTTGGAGTTGTGATTACCGATAAGGAGAAGCGCATTACCCAGTTTCTGGAAAAGCCGGGCTGGGGAGAAGTTATCTCCGATACAATCAATACCGGCATCTATGTCCTGGAGCCGGAGATACTGAAATATATTCCCGAGGGGGAAAACTTCGATTTTTCGCAGGATCTGTTCCCGCTCATGCTGAAAAAGAAGGATGCGTTGTTTGGTGTTACGGCCAAAGGATATTGGCGGGATATCGGCAACACTGATTCCTATCGTGAAGCGTACCTCGATATTTTTAAAGGCAGGGTCAACCTGAAGATCGACGAGCCGAAACAGGACTTTGTCGGAAAGGATCTGCGTATCGGCGCCGATGTCAAGCTGCAGCAGGCCGCAGGCCTTGAAGGTACCGTCGTGATCGGTGACAACAGCCAGATCCTGGGAGATGTGCGCATCAAGGATTCGGTGATCGGCCGCAACTGCACGATTGAAGCGGGAGTCAGGCTCAATCGCTGCATTATCTGGGATAACTCGTATGTTAAAAAGGGAGCCCGGATTAACGACAGTGTCATCTGTTCAAATGTCCGTATCGGTCAGGGTGTAGTCCTTGAAGAGGGGGTTATTGTTGCTGATGAGTCATCGGTAGGTGACGAAGCGGTTATCAAAGCTGATGTCAAAATATGGCCCAAGAAGACTATTGAGGCCGGTGCTACTGTCACTTCCAATATGATTTGGGGGGAAAAATGGAAAAAGTCGCTCTTTGAGGGGGCAATCATCAAAGGACTTTCCAATGTGGAACTCACTCCGGAATTTTGTGCGAAGCTGGGATGTGCTTACGGCACATCACTTCCCAAGGGAAGTTTCGTGCTGGGCGGACGTGATTCAAATCCTTCATCCCGCATGCTCAAGCGCTGTTTTATGGGCGGGCTGCTTTCGGCCGGAATCAATGTGCGCGATATGAAGATGACGTCACTACCGCTCGTTCGCTATAAACTGAAGACATTTGGTGAGGTTGGAGGGGTACATTTCCGTCAGGCACAGGACGATCCCGCCATACTGGAAATCATTTTTCTGGACGGTGATGGTCTTGATTTTTCGAGCAACATGGGGAAGAACGTTGAGCGCACCTTTTTCAAGGAAAATTTTCGTCGTGCACACCACACAGAACCGGGAGTTATCACTGATATCAACAATGTCGGAGATTTTTATCGCGAAGGCTTTTTGCGGGCACTTGATCGGGAACTGCTCAAAAAATCCGCTTTCACAGTGGTAGTGGACTTCAACTTTTCTCCTGCGAGCCATACTCTGCCTCAACTATTAAATGAGATCGGTTTTTCGGTCATTGCACTTAATGCATATGTTGATGAAGGCCGTGGTGTGCAGATCAAGGAAAAAGAATTGGCCCTCAATCAGCTGTCGGCAATTGTATCATCTCTGGGGGCCCAGGCCGGATTCTGGCTTGACTCATCTGCAGAAGCGATCACCATGGTAGACGAAACCGGCCGGATCTGCACAGATATCGAGCTCCTCTCTCTGGCCGTGGCCCTTCAGATGATGGCCGGGCAGAAAGGCTCAATTGCCGTGCCGGTGCAGACTCCTTCGACAATCGAACGGATGGCGGGGCAAAAGGGGTGTCAAGTGGTCCGCACTAAGAGCTCTGACCGCTCTATGCAGGAAATTGCCTCTTCTTCGGAAATTGTCCTGACCGGCACGACGGACGGGCGCTTTGCGTTTCCCCGGTTTCAGTCGGCCTTTGACGGCATGTTTGCTATCGCCCGACTGATGGAGCTGAGTGCCGCAGGCGGAGTAACGCTTTCAGAGGCACTTTCGGATGTCCCGCGCGCTGCTTTCCTTCAAACCAGCCTCCCGTGCCCCTGGGAAATGAAGGGTGGTATTATGCGTAAGATGAGCGAAGACAGTCTCGAAAAAGAGGCTACGTTCATCGATGGCATCAAAGTACATTTCGGTGCAGAGTGGGTGCTGGTGCTGCCTGACCAGTATCTGCCGGTGGTTCATATCGTTGCCGAGGCCAGGGACAATAAGTCCGCCCAGAGACTTCTCGGCGAGTATGCAAAGAAAATTAAAGAGTGGAAGAAGGAACTGGTGTAACCGATTATGCCTCAAGCCCTGGACGTGGTCATCGTATGGCACATGCATCAGCCATACTACAAAGACCCGCTGAAAAATGAATACGCACTCCCCTGGACCTATCTGCACGGTATTAAGGATTATTTTGACATGCCGGCTATCGTTGAAGATACTCCCGGTGCCAAGGCGGTATTCAATCTGGTTCCGTCATTGATTGAGCAGCTGTTGGATTATGCTTCCGGCAGTGCCGTTGATCCTTTTCTTGAAAGGGGGAAAGCCGCACCTGCCGAGTTGAATCAGAATGACCGCATATTCCTGCTGGAGAACTTTTTTTCGGCAAACAGGCAGCATATGATCGAACCCTCCCGGCGTTATTTGGAGCTGCTCTACATGGCAGGCGAAGGGAAGCCGGGGAGTGCTGCAGAGCGGGTCGGACATTTCAGCGAACAGGATCTTCTGGATCTGCAGGTCTGGTTCTTTCTGGCCTGGACCGGCGAGGCTGCCCGTCGCCGGTATCCTGCCTTCACTGATCTGATCGCAAAGGGTGAAAATTTCACCGCAGCCGATAAGGAACTGCTTTTTGCCACTCAATTGGAAGTATTACAGGCGATAATTCCGTTGTATCGCCGCCTCCACGATGAGGGGCGGATAGAGCTGTCGGTGTCCCCTTATTATCACCCGATTCTGCCGCTGCTGTGCGATATCCGTTCTGCACAGACCGCCATGCCGCGCGTTGCGCTGCCGGTCTCAGGCTTTCGTCATCCTGAGGATGCTCGCGCCCAGGTCAGCCGCGGAATCAGCTATTTCCAGGAAATATTCGGCTTCATACCTACCGGTATGTGGCCTTCGGAGGGTTCCGTCTGCAACGAGGTTCTGTCGATTATAGCCGGCAGCGGTATCCGCTGGATTGCTACCGATGAGGAAATTCTTGAAAAAAGCATGGACGGCGGCCTTGGTTCCGGTAAGGAACGGTTATATCGGCCGTGGCGCTACAGCAGCGCACAGGGTGAGGTCGGTGCATTTTTTCGGGATCACCAACTCTCCGATCTGATCGGTTTTACCTACTCACAGTGGGAATCGGGGCGTGCCGTTGCAGACCTGTGCGGCCGCCTTAATGCCATCAAGTCACGCCTTGGAAGCGATGGACGGGTTGTGACTATCATTCTCGATGGTGAAAATGCCTGGGAGTATTATCCGGACAACGCATATGATTTTCTGCAGGGAATGTACAAAGGAATTGCCGAATCAGCGACGCTTCGTCTGACCACCTGTAGTGAGGTTTTGAATGAGACTCGCTTCGAAGGCCGGCTTCACACGATTTTTCCCGGATCGTGGATTAACGGCAACTACGGAATATGGATCGGTCATCCTGAAGAAAACCTGGCCTGGGATCTGATTGCCCATGCCAGAGAAACCGCCGTGTCGAATAATCCGCTCGTTGCCGCAGCTCTTGAAAGCGGTGAACCTTCAACGGATAATGCTGCTGAAAGTATTTGCCGCTCTCTCTATGCCGCTGAAGGGAGTGACTGGTTCTGGTGGTACGGGGATGACCACTTCTCTCCGCATAGCGACCGATTTGACAGTCTCTTCCGTCAGCATCTGATACACATCTATCGCCTTCTGGGGTTGCCCCCCCCTCGCGAACTGCTTGAGCCGATCAAGAAGAAGAACCCTGCTGGATTGATACGTGAGCCTGCCGCATTCATCGATCCGGAGATTAACGGCAGGATCAGTGATTATTTTGAATGGCTTGCTGCCGGACTGTATGACTTAACCCGACAGGGCTCAGCCATGCACTCGTCCGACCGGATGCTGCAAAGTTTCTACTATGGCTATAACAGAAGTTCATTCTTTATAAGGATCGATGGAGTTCAGGAACTCTCCTGTCTGTTGAAGGAGGACGATGTGCTCAATCTGCACCTGATCTATGATCGTGATTATCGACTGCCGCTTCAGATGAAAAACGAAACCGGTCCGCTGCTGGTTAAGGTAAAGGGGGACTGGACGCCGACCAGTAGCGAATGTCGCTGGAAGATAGCCAAAAGCTGTGAGATCAGCATTCCGCTGAGCAGTATCAAGATGACCGAGGGAAGTAAGCTGTTCGTCACTGTGACGCTGGTGCGGGACGGCGAGGAGGCCGGCCGCTGGCCGAGCGATGCGCCGTTGATGTTGTATTATGCGGGTCAGAACATTGAGTTGGACAACTGGCTGATATAATACTTCCCTTGTGTTTCTGTTGTCAGGAGGAGAGCCCTTCTTCCCCGGGACAGCGACTGGGTATGGGCGGGTGGTGATTTAAAGGAGATTGAAATGTCCGAGCTGCGCTGGGATCCGATAAAATTGTATTGGGTGATTATTGCCACCGAACGTGGCCGCCGTCCGAGGGATTTTCAGGTGGAGCCTGAACAGAGCGGTATGATTGCCTGCCCGTTCTGTTACGGTAATGAAGATAAAACCCCGCCTGAGATCTTTGCAATTCGCTCAGGCAGCTTGCCCAACGCCCCTGACTGGCGGGTGCGGGTGATTCCCAACAAGTACCCCGCTCTGCGGGTAGAGGGAGATCTCGATAACCGCGGCTATGGCATGTATGATGTAATGAACGGTATCGGTGCTCATGAGGTGATCATAGAAACGCCGGATCACAATCGAACGCTTGCTGATCTGACGGTCAGCGAGGTGAATGACGTTCTTATTGCGTATCGTCATCGCTATCTTGACCTGCGCAAGGATTTTCGTTTTCGCTACATGGTATTGTTCAAAAATTACGGTACCAGAGCCGGTGCCTCCCTTAGCCACTCCCATAGTCAATTGATAGCGGTGCCGCTGCTGCCGCCGGTTGCAAGTACTCAGTTAAAAGTGGCCCGCAACTATTTCGGTGACAAGGAACGCTGTATTTTCTGTGATCTGATTGCATTCGAACTGCGTGAGGGGGTGCGCGTGGTAAAGGAATTTTCCAATTACGTGACTCTGACCCCGTATGCTTCCAGCTCTCCATTTGAACTGCGACTCTATCCAAAGCGCCACAGTCATGACTTTGCCTTAATGAACGATGCCCAGTTGGCTGAACTGGCGGTGGCAATGAAGGATATGCTGTTGCGAGTCAAAACAGTACTGCGCGATGCACCCTACAATTTTATTCTGCACACCGCTCCTCCCATGCATCGCCGTCCCGGTAAGCCGGATCACTGGAACTCTCTCGAGTATGATTATCACTGGCACATCGAGTTGGTGCCGCGCTTAACGCAGGTGGCCGGTTTCGAATGGGGTACCGGTTTTTACATCAACCCGACTTCACCCGAGGATGCAGCCGAGTTCCTTCGAGAGGCGGATGTCTGACGTACGTACGATACTAAACGCGCTTTACGCCTCTCGGTCCGGGCAACATCTTGCCAATGATCCGCTAATGTTCTGTCATCGTTATCCGGAACCGGCCGACTGTGAGATTGCTGCGGTAGTTGCGTCATCGTTTGCCTACGGCTCAATAGCCATCATCCTCCGTACATTGGAAGCAATTTTTTCCAAGGTGGGGCCGTCTCCCAGAACGTATGTTGAATGTTTTGATCCAGAGGAAGGTGCACGTACTTTCTCAAACTTCAAGCACCGCTTTAATAATAGCCGGGACCTCTGCGCCCTATTCTGGGGAATGAGGCAGATGGTGGAGCAGGCCGGCAGCATTCAATCTTTTTTTCTCCGAGGGCACACTTCAGAAGATTGTGACGTGGGTAACTCCTTAAATCACTATTCGACTGCTGTACTTGCTTTAGACTATTCGTCAGTATTCGGGACTCATACAATTCCTGCCGACTCCTTCTTCCCTTTCCTGTTCCCGGCGCCTGCATCCGGCAGCGCCTGCAAGCGGCTCTGTATGATGCTGCGCTGGATGGTCCGTCCTTCCGATGGAATAGATCTTGGCCTGTGGGACAAGGTATCTCCGGCGCAGTTGATTATTCCGGTTGATACGCACATCAGCCGCATCTGCCGTTATCTCGGGATGACCGGAAGAAAAGCGGCTGACTGGCGTATGGCGCAGGAAATTACTGCTGCCCTGCGCATGTATAGCCCGACAGATCCGGTTAAATATGATTTTTCTCTGGCACACCTCGGAATAAGCGATGGCTGTGACGGCAAAGATCTGAGTCGTTGTTTGTTATGCCAACTGAGCGGGATATGTGCCCAAAAACCGACTAAATAGTCGAAATGTATCGGCGTAATGATTTGACACTCTCTACCCTTTCTGATATAGGACAAACGTCGTTTCAGGTTAGATCCGCGGATTCCCCCATATGCTATCATCATCGAGGAGTTACAGATGATAATCCAATGCGAAAAATGCCAGACCAGATTCCGGCTTGAAGATTCAAGAGTCACGGATAAGGGTGTAAAAGTCCGCTGCACCAAATGTAAAAATGTATTTACTGTGCATAAGGAAGAATCAGAAATAGACTCTTTTGAGCCTGAAGGGCCGTTGGCCGGTTTTTCTTTCTCTGATGGGCAGGCCGAAGAACCGGTTGTACCTCCCGAGAATCAGCACTACGCTTCGAAATATGTTCCAGATGCGCCGTTTGATGCGGATGCTTTTGAAGATGGTGCAACCCATAGTGAACCGGTCGATTTCAGCTCGTTTGAGACATCAACCGATGATGCTTCTGCCATATCATTTGAATCAGATGCCTTTCATGGTAACGTTTCTGAAAATACTCCTGTAACGTCTGAAGAACCTGCCGGCAAGGGTGATGTCGTCGATTTTTCAAGTTTCGATTTTAATGACAGCGAATCAGAGCCAGAATCGAACCTGCGGACTACTGAATCTGTCGATTCATTTGGTGACAGGACCATAGAACCTGCCTTCGCAACTCCTCCAAAACAAGAGTCCCCGCAGGGGCTTGATTTTTCTGATGATGCTATGTTCGGCGCAGTTGTACCGACTGAACCAGAACCTTCAAGTGACACCATTTCCTTTGATTTTGGAGAAGACAGTTTTGCTGAGTCTATGGACATGGGAGGGCAGGACTCAAGCGGTAAAAGCGGCTCACTGTTTTCACTTGATTCACCCGGTGATGCACCATTCAATCTGGGTGAAATTGATTTTGGCGATGAACTTACTTCGGTTGCGGTTCAACAGGTAAATCCGGATGACCTGAAACCCTCTCAGGAGATTCTGTTTGCTCCTCTGGCTGAAGCCAAGGTCAAATCGATGGACGATGACTTAGCCCGATCTTTTTTGGGAGATATCCCGTCAGATGGTCAACAGGAACTGCCACCACTCTCGATTGTTTCACGCCGTAAGCAGAGTCCGCTTTTCAGCTCTCTGATTGCAGTGATCGCTCTACTGGTGCTCTCGATTGCCGGCTATTTCGGTTACTCATCGTTTTCCTCTCATACGGAGACCGTTGCTCTTGATACCGGAAAAATCGGAGTTAGCTCGGTCGTAGCATCCTACTTAGATAATGACGAGGCGGGAGAGATTTTGGTAATTTCCGGTGATGCTCTCAACGAGTACGCGGAACCACGGGCAGCTTTGCAAGTCAAGGTGACTATATTTGATGCACAGGGACAAATTATAGCCTCTAAAAGTGCGTATGGGGGTAATCCGCTGACGGAGGAGCAGTTGGAGAGCCTGCCGCTTGAAAAGATCGAGGCGGCCATGGCAAATCAGTTCGGTGATTCACTTGCAAATATGGAAGTCGCTCCCGGCAAAGCGATCCCTTTTGTCATCGTTCTTGCGGATCTTCCCAAGGGAGCCAAAGACTTTGAGGTGCAGCCCTCCGGTTCGACAATCGCCACCGGGAAACATCCGTAATCCCGCATACCGTTCTGCATAAAGGACTGAATTCCATGAGAAAGGCCGTTAACAACTCTGTTAACGGCCTTTCTCATGGTCTCTGCTCCGGTACCTTTCTGTCTACAGTATCTCTACCAGTCTGATAGTGAAAGTAAGATCACGGCCAGCCAACGGGTGATTGCCGTCCAGCGTTATGGTTGTATCGGTAACTTCCGTTACCAGAACCGGTAGCGGTGAACCATCTTCCAGAATCACTTCCATCTGATGGCCCGGCTCCGGATTGATTTCAGCCGGGATTTCACTCCGCTCTATTACTGCCACCATTTCTTCGGCACGCTGTCCATAGGCATCATCTGCGGGAATTGAAACGGTTATACTCTGTCCCGGTTCGAGCCCGATCACTGCAGCTTCAAACTTTGGGATCAACTGTCCGGAACCAATGACGAACTCCATCGGGCCGGATGCATTGCTGTCACATCCGCTACCACATCCGTCATCGCCGTCCTTTTTACTGCCGCACCCACATGAATGTTTCTCCGTATGTTCAATAGTGCCTTCCGACGTGTCAAAAACAGACCCATCCAAAAGAGTGCCGGTATAGTGTACTTTAACTTTGTCACCTGCTTTTGCTTTTGCCATGGTTATATCCTTTCAGTGTGTATTCCCGTTTTTCAGGGATTCCGCAAGAGCGAAAATATGAGTGCTGAACTGCGCGGCATGAGTGCCGCTAACCCTCAGACGTTTATGGCGGGATGTTTCACCTGAGACAATCTCGACCGATGATTTGGCTACATCAAAGAGGTCTGCAACAAACTCCCGACAGCGTTTGTTCGCAGCTCCATCGACCGGAGGGGAGGTGAGCCTGATTTTGAGTTCGTCTCCCTGAATTCCGCAAATCTGGTTTTTTGATGCTCGTGGCTGAATATAGATCCTCAGGATCAGATCGTTATGGAGAGTAGTGAGAAAGGGAAGTTCAGATGGATTCATCACTTGGTAATTGCCGGCTGAAGCTTTCGAGCAAACCCTTGAAGCTCATTTCAAACTGGATCTTTTGCCGCCGGATTTCTTCAATCCGTGCCTTCAACTCTCCGAGCTGCCGTTCAGCGTCAGCAACAATCCGCTCTCCCTTAATTTCGGCTTCAGAAACGATCAACTCAGCCTCTTTTCGGGCATTAGCTTTCATTTCTTCGATGACCCGCTGGGCTGAAAGCAGGGTTTCACGCAGTTCCCGCTCCTTTTCAGCCATGTCCTGCATCTCACGGCTCTGCCGGGATTGCTGGTCTTTCATCTGGCTGTTATCGCGAATCAGTCCCTCCATTTCACCGGCAACTGTTTGCAGAAAGGCATCCACATCATCCGGGTCAAGACCTCGAAACGTTTTAACCTTGAATTGCTGCTGCTGAATGTCAAGCGGAGAGATATTCATAGTGTAATGGCCTCGCTGAGTGAAACGCGTGAAGTGTCAGTATATCTGGTATGCGGCTCATGATGACGGCTGCTGCCGACGGCTGGTCTCTGAAATGCGGGTGCCGGTCTTCACCGGTTGTTTATTGAGCCGAAAGCTTCAAATAACATTCGGCTTTGTACAGATTTGCATCAGCGGCCAGAGGCGACCCGGAGTTGTCAGCAAGATAGCGGTCGAGCAGTGTAAGGGCAGAGCGGCAATCTTCCTGCCGATACGCCTTAACTGCCGCCTCGAAAAGTTTCTGTCCGGCGGCTGCATCAGCGGCTGGTTCATTCACGGTGACGCTTTTATTATCCACAGAGAGTGGAGACGCTTTGGCTTGCAAAGACGCAGGATCATGTATAGTTTTCTTCGTGTGATCAGCGGCCGTTTTTCTGACACCAGTGGCTCGGTACTTTATAGAAGCGCCCTTCTGTTTCATTTCAGTCGGCACGGACTTGAGCTCACCTTTTTGAGTTACCGGTATCTTCAGAAGCTTTCCAGCATAAATCAGGTCAGGATTCTTTATCGAGTTGAAAAGGAGTATCTGCGGGAAATACATTCCTCGTCCATTGAATTTTCGGGAAAGGTCGTACAGGGTGTCACCCTTCCGGATCTCAATCTCCTGAACCAGTATTCCGTCCTTGGAAGAAGAATCTTGACCGGCAGTGACCGGTTCAGGAGTATACAGCAGATATTGCTGGCCCCAAGCCGGTAGTGCTATGCAGATTACCAGTGCGATGACGATCGTGAGACGAGTGTATGATGTCATATCAATACCTGTTCCCTAGTTGGTCTTCGTAAGCCAGAACGTTTATGACCTGGATAGCGGTTCCAACACCGGTGCCCGGTTTAACTCTGAATGAAACCTTGATACTCCGTTTTTCACCGGCACCCAATTCCTTGAAGCGCCAGACAACCGTTCCGCTATTGACATCACTAACGGCAGGGTCGGCTGCTACCAACTCCAACTGTTCCGGCCAGGTACTCCGAAGTTCCACAATCCTCGCAAGGTTGGAGCCGTTGTTTGTGATTGCCAGATCAAAAGAGGCAACATCACCAGGCTTGAGGCGTCCGTCCCGACCAGCCATGACCATCGTTAATACGGGTCTCGAATATGTCAGCTGGGTTGACCCGGATGCTGAAATGGCGGCATTGCCTTCTGATACAAAGGACACCTGGACGCTTCCCTGGCTGCCATCGGCCGCATTGTTAGGAGTCTTTATCTCGACGACAACGCTCGCCTCTTCGCGCGGCGCCAACGGGCCGATTTCGCTGATCACCGGTTCACTTGCCTGACGTATGCCGTCACGATTCATATCGTTGAAGATAACTGCGTCACGGGCCCCAGTGACGATGGATGTGATCTTGAATTTTTCCCGGACGTTGCCGGTGTTGGTTACAACAAAGGGCACTGAGAGCGTCTGCCCCGGAATCGCTACCAGTCGATCTGAGCCTGTACCAACGAAAATGCTTCGCTGCGCTTCTACATAAGTAACATTTGAAACGAAGGCGGCATTGGTTTTGAGAGAGTTGTTAATCAACTCGGCGCGGGTTGACAACTCCTGCCCGGCAAGAGAATCATCTTTGAGCTGGAAGGTGACACTAAATTCACGGCTTTCTCCAGAATTGATCTGCAGGCCGTCAAATACCAAAGCGGATTTCATTTCCTGCCTAAAACCAGCAGCTGCGTAGTCTACCGGCTCGAATTGCGGAGGGAAGTTAAGCCGGAATGTCACGTCCTTCGCAACGGTCGAGCCGACATTGAGTATGGCGATGCGGTACACAACCTTATTCCCGGGGAGGGGTTTGGTTTTATCCGTTCGCAGGACGGCCCGTAGAAGCGGGGCAGAGGCGATCAGCTTTACCTCGCGTGACTGACTTGCTTCTGCGATGAGACGAGAAGCGGCTTTAACGGGATGGGTAATCCGCAGGCCGTCAATGCTCCCGGGTGGAATGACAAGGTTGATTACCCCTTTGAACGTTTCACCAGGAGTAAGCAGAGGGGTTTGACTGATCGCAACACCAGGTGTTGCTGCCGCGGTGAAGCGGGCTTCAAAGTCAGCCGGGAACATTGACTCCAGATAAAACGAGTCGTTTCCGTTGCCGCGGTTGATTACTTCAAATGGAACCGAAATCTTACGTCCAACAGTGAATGCATCCGGGCGAGTCAGAAGGTTAAATTCGAAGCCGGCAAATTGTGCAACTTCGAGACGCAATACCTGAGCGTTCTTAGGCAGAGGTGCTTCGACAACCTGAGGAGGCAAAGCAACAACAATTCCCAGTTCGCGGAGTTTTGCTGCGGCAGTGACAGCTGCAGCGGACCCGGGATATTTGTCTATGATGATTTTATATTGGTCGATTGCTTTCTCGCGATACGCCAATTTTGCAGACAGGGCTTTTTCCTCAGCACGTTTCTCCTGTGAAAGTCTGGCCTTTTCAACTTTGGCAACGGCCCGATCGCTCTCAGCTTTCTGGACAGCAATACGAGCAGCTTCTGCAGTCGCTTCAGCACGCAGAGCAGCCTTGACTGCAGCAATCCGCTCCTGTTCTTTCTTTTCGGCGGCAGCTTTTTCTTCCGCCTGCTTGATTGCTGCAACGCGTGCTGTTTCTGCATTAGTAGCTGCAATGGTCGCCAATCTGGTTTCTTCAGCCTTGACTGCGGCGATCCGTTCTCTGTTCAACTGTTGCAGCTCGTCTCTTTCTTTTCGAGCGGCAGCTTTCGCTTCTTCTGCCTGCTTGAGGGCTGCAATGCGTGCTGTTTCTGCATTAGCAGCTGCAATGGCCGCCAATCTTGCTTCTTCAGCCTTGACTGCGGCAATCCTCGTTTCTTCTGCTTTAACTGCTGCAAGCCGCTCCGTCTCTTTCTTTTCAGCTGCAGCTTTTTCTTCTGCCTGTTTAATGGCTGCAATGCGTGCTGTTTCTGCATTAGCAGCAGCAACGGCCGCCAATCTTGCTTCTTCAGCCTTGATTGCGGCAATCCTCGTTTCTTCTGCTTTAACTGCTGCAAGCCGCTCCGTCTCTTTCTTTTCAGCTGCAGCTTTTTCTTCCGCCTGCTTGATTGCTGCTACGCGTGCTGTTTCTGCATTAGCAGCTGCAATGGCCGCCAATCTGGTTTCTTCAGCCTTGGCTGCTGCGATCCGCTCCTGTTCAGCTTTTGCAGCCTTTACTCGAGCCAGTTCTGCTTCTTCTGCCTTCTTGAGGGCTGCAATGCGTGCTGTTTCTGCAGTAGCAGCAGCAACGGCCGCCAATCTTGCTTCTTCAGCCTTGACTGCGGCAAGCCGCTCCGTCTCTTTCTTTTCAGCTGCAGCTTTTTCTTCTGCCTGCTTGATTGCTGCTACGCGTGCAGTTTCTGCATTAGCAGCTGCAACGGCCGCCAATCTGGTTTCTTCAGCCTTGACTGCGGCAATCCGCTCCTGTTCAGCTTTTGCAGCCTTTACTCGAGCCAGTTCTGCTTCTTCTGCCTTCTTGAGGGCTGCAATGCGTGCTGTTTCTGCAGTAGCAGCAGCAACGGCCGCCAATCTTGCTTCTTCAGCCTTGACTGCTGCAAGCCGCTCCGTCTCTTTCTTTTCAGCGGCAGCTTTTTCCTCTGCCTGCTTAACGGCTGCAACGCGTGCTGTTTCTGCAGTAGCAGCAGCAACGGCCGCCAATCTGGTTTCTTCAGCCTTGGCTGCGGCAATCCGCTCCTGTTCAGCTTTTGCAGCCTTTATGCGAGCCAGTTCCGCTTCCTCTGCCTTCTTGAGGGCTGCAATGCGTGCTGTTTCTGCAGTAGCAGCAGCAACGGCCGCCAATCTGGCTTCTTCAGCCTTGGCTGCAGCGATCCGCTCTTTCTCGGCTCTTGCTTTCTGAGCCGCCAGACGGTCGGGCGGCCTGACCGGCGAGGTTCCTACCGGAAGTTTTTCGCCTTTTTCGTAACGTGTCGTAAGAGCAAGGAGTTCGTCCTCGACAGTGGTTTTGAGGGGATTATCGGGATATTCTTTTAAAAATTGAGAAAGATAACGGGCAGCCTCCTGCTGGTTGCCCGTTCTGAAGTAGGATCGGGAAAGCCAGAACAGCGCCATGTCCCTGAGAGGGGTGTCGGGGTACTTTTGCAACACCTCACTCATCTTTTCGATTGAGGAGGCGTAATCCTTCTGTTGATAAGCATTAAACCCGGCAATAAAAACCTGAGAATCTTCCGCTTCCTGGCTATAAGCGGGAGGGACGATCAGAGATGAAATTATGACCAAGGCCATCAGAAGCCGGAGGAGGATGTTGCGGCATAATCTCAATAATATCACGTTAATTGACCTCTTTTGGCCGGTTACGCAGCTGACGGCGCACGGAGAGCGGATATGAGCTACAGGAAAATACGTGTTTAAGTATCACCTCCCGGTGTTGTTGTCAACGAAAGAAACGCTATGTCAGTACGTTAGCAACCGTTATGACACGCTGAAATTCAAGGATCAAATCAAAAATAGCGATCGCCTTCGAGGTCAGGGGATACAGTCTTCCTGCTAAATTCGAATTTTGTGAATAGTAAGATCTGCGCCGCTTAAATCGCCCCAAGTTTCTAAGACACTCCTGAGTTATACAAAGAGGACTTCAGGAGGATCACATGAGCTACAAACGTTACGCCGAAGAATTTAAGTTAGAAGCAGTCAAACAGGTCACGGAACGAGGTCATCAAGTCTATGATGTCACATAGCGATTTGCGCGAACTTGGCACTACATTGATACAGAAAAAAAGCTTGTTGCTCTTTGTGCTTTTGCGGCAGCACATATTTTTATATCTCGACTTTCATCTGCCAAATATCTCTCTCCTAATCATCAGCTAAGTTTTTACCTCTAGAGTTAAAATCATGCAGCAGAGATGCATAAAAAACTCTTGGAGGTAACAGTATGAAACGCACGATCAAAGTAGCACTGACACTCGCCGCCCTTTCCACCGTAGGCGTATTGGCCGCACACGCATCGAAATCCGCTGAGAACGATGCCTTAGCCATAAAACAGGCTGGGATCACTCTTACTCAGGCAGTTCAGGCTGCGGAACAGCACGTCAATGGCAAGGCGGTCAAGGCCGAGTTTGAACATGGCAAAAAAGGGTGGGTATTTGATGTCGAAGTCGTCGCTGAAAACAAAACCTACGATGTTGCAGTAGACCCGGCCAAGGGGGTCGTCCTCACAGCACAAGAGGACAAGGCCGACCATGATGACGGCGAGGACAAGGAGGATTAACCGCACGTAGCAGGGAAGGAAAAGAATATCGGCCGGGGGCGTTAATCCCCCGGCTTCTTTCTGTGCGGAAAAAGAGTCCCGCAAAATACGTACTGCTAATTTTCAGCTAAGTTTCCACCGGTATATTTGTTTTTTATTTGCCACGGAGTTGACATGGAAGAACTGAACCAAGCACTGTTTTTAATGATTAACTCCCCGGCTCATCCCCCGGTTCTGTTGTTGGACATGGCGCTGGGACTGGCAGATTGGAGCATCTGGCTGATACCTTTGATGCTGACACTTGGCTGGCTGCGAGGCGGAGAGAAGACGCGCATACTGTTCCTGGTGGCTGCAACATCCGGATTGCTGGGTCTGCTGTTTAATCAGCTGATCGGCCTTGCCTGGCAGCACCCGCGTCCATTCATGATCGGTCTGGGGCATACTTTTCTTGCTCATTCCCCGGATTCATCTTTTCCCAGTGACCATCTGACCCTGATCTGGGCGGTTGCATTCAATTTATTTCTTCACAAGGGCTATCGTGTAGCCGGACTGTGTCTCACTCTTGTGGGGTTGCCGGTAGCCTGGGCAAGGATATATCTGGGAGTGCATTTCCCGTTGGACATGGCCGGTGCAGCTCTGGTGGCTCTGGCCAGCACTCGACTGGTTCTCTATGGGGAACACGTTATTGCGGAACGCCTGTATCAGCCACTACTGACACTCTACCGTCTGCTGGCAGCTCCACTGATTCGGCGCGGTTGGGTGTTGGATTAGCGTAGACCTACAATACAAAAGGAGAAAACTGTGAAAATACAACTTAGCGAAGGCACAAAACATATGCTCAACAAGGTTCCGGAAGTTACGATCTACTTCTGGCTCATCAAGATAATGGCAACCACTGTTGGTGAGACCGCGGCAGATTTTCTTAACGTCAACTTAAATCTCGGCCTGACCGGCACCTCGGTTGTCATGGGGGTTTTGCTGGCAGTATTCCTGGTTATTCAGCTTTGTGTCAGAAAATACCTCCCCTGGCTCTACTGGCTGGTTGTTGTTCTGATCAGCGTAGTAGGAACGCTTATCACTGACAACCTTGTGGATAACCTCGGCATGACATTACAAACAACGACCATCATCTTCGGTGTCGCATTACTGGCCACTTTCGTCGTGTGGTACTCCTATGAAAGGACCCTGTCCATCCACACCATAGTTACCACCAGACGCGAACTGTTCTATTGGGCGGCCATTTTATTTACATTTGCACTTGGAACGGCCGCAGGTGATCTGACCGCAGAAGGCCTGGGGTTGGGATATGCAAAATCGGCTCTGCTGTTTGGTTCTCTGATCGGTTTGACAACTATTTCCTATTACCTTTTCAAGATAAATGCAGTTGCTGCATTCTGGATCGCCTACATTCTGACCCGTCCACTGGGTGCATCCTTCGGCGACTTGCTCTCGCAACCGGTTGCAAATGGTGGTCTGGGTCTCGGCACCGTTGTCACGAGCATGCTCTTTTTGGTGAGTATCGCCGCCATGGTGATCTATTTGACCCTCATACAGAAAAAACCTGTTATCCCAAATTTAACCATCTGATGGAATCTCGGAAGCACAAGGAGTTTAAATGCCTCATACCTCACCATTTATGTTTTCAGTTGCGACTCGCAGATGGTTGATAAGAATCACTCCGCTTCTGATACTGTTTGCAACGCTTCCCGCGTATGCAGAAACGCTGTCGGATCCGCCTAAAGAACTGCCGTCAGCAGTGTTATTTGAAAAAAACAATTCCAGCCACATCCCGGTTATGCCGGTTGAACAACCGGATAGAATCAGCGGTGAATACGTCAAAGGATACGTAACGGACACTGGCAACATGCTGACTTCACCAGTGAATTGGGACGGGAGCGACTGGTTAAAAGCCGGGCTGGTTATTGGGGCCGCCTCAGGGCTTTATCTTGCAGATGCAGACATAAAGAACTTCGCTCAGAGAAATCAGAGTTCAAGCGGGGATAAAGGTGCTGCGATCGGAAATGCAATTGGCAACCCGCTCTATACCTTGCCGTCACTCGGCCTGTTCTATCTGTACGGCCACCTCAATGAAGATCCGAAGGCGCGCCGGGCTTCCTTGCTCGCAGTAGAAAGTCTTGCTATTAGTGGTGGTTTCACTTGGGTCATTAAAACGACAGCTCAGAGACCCCGCCCATATACCGGGGAAGCTTCCACAACGTGGAATGGTCCCAGTCTCAAGATGAGTAACACCTCCTTCCCCTCCGGCCATACGACAGCAGCTTTTTCGATTGCATCAGTTCTTGCCGAAGAATACGGCTCCAATCCATATGTGCCGCCAATTGCATACGGCTTGGCTTCGCTCACTGTTTTTGCACGCGTCTATGACAATAAACACTGGGCATCAGACGCCTTTTTTGGCGGGGCAATCGGATACTTTGTCGGGAAAGCGGTAGTTAAATATCATACGTCGCAAAGCGTCAACGCCTTAAAAATATTGCCGACCGTTAGCCAACGAGGATTCGGACTTATGACGGAATACCGTTTTTGATAACTGCATTAGTCGTTCAAATGAAAAAAATGAGAATATCTTTCTAACCTGTTGAATGCGTAATAACGAAGATCTGACCGGTGATGGGCCGCCGCAAAACATCTATTTTCTTTTGAAAGGAGGTGATACAAATGACCATACAACCGGCAGCACAGCAAACAAAAGCCGCTCAGACGCAGCAGATTGCGCCGGAGCCCAAAACCACCGAGACCGCAGCGGCAAAAACCGCCACCGTATCAAAGGTCCAGACGGATTCAGTGACTCTTTCGAAACAGGCTATGCAACTGAATAATTCCCCCGGTTATACTGCTGGGGAAGAAGCGTCAGAGAGCCCAGCCGCAAAAGCGGCAGAAAAACAGAAAGGACAACGATGAAGGAGCAGAACCTTTACATATAGCGCATAACAACGTTGCGGCGGCGCCTCACCGGCCTGATTTTACTGTAGCATGCTTCTGGAGAATCTCATGAATATACGTTGGGCAGAAGTTTTGTTTGTGCTCTTGTTCCTTATCACAGGAACTGTTCTGATTGCCTGTACCGGCGCAGATCTGACGGTATCGTCCTGTTTCTATCAGTCCGGTGGCTGGCCGGTTGGAGAGCGTTTCCCATGGAAGCTGCTTTATCGCCTGGATCGCTACCCGGCGCTTATTATGGCGATATTTGGCCTCTGCGCTGCCATTTACGGTAGCTTTAAACCACAATGGCGTCCATGGCGCCGTCAGGGAATTTTTCTAGTCCTGCTACTGGCCCTCGGACCGGGATTAATGGTAAATGCCGTTTTCAAGGATCATTGGGGCCGTCCTCGCCCTCGTGACGTTATTGAATTTGGCGGAACGAAACAGTTTCATCAACCCTGGCAGGCTGAAATAAACGGCAAGGGACGTTCCTTCCCCTGTGGGCACGGTTCAGCTGCCTTCTATCTAACGGCACCGTTTTACATCTATCGTCGTTCCAAACCTGCAATTGCACGGAAATGGCTTGCAGGTGGTCTTGTTTTTGGACTGCTTATGAGTTATGCCCGCATTGCACAGGGTGGGCACTTTTTGAGTGACGTGCTCTGGGCCTGGGGGATGGTTCACATAACTGCGCTACTATTATCGGCGCTGCTGCTGTCGTGCCAAAGGCACGTGGTATATTCACAACTCCACGGTGAATTGCGGGAGACCTGATGAGGGTACTGCTGTTTGAAGATGACAGGATGATAGGTGAGGCGCTGGTGCAGGCGTTGAGGGACGCCGCCTACGCCTGAAAGGTAAAAGGTTTGACCGTTGATTTTCTTTGTAGTTTGTACGAGGCATAAAATTATGCGTTTTTTCGGAGCGACCGGTTGCAAGTAACAAGCAGAGAAAAAAGTACATTAAGCCAGATCCCCACCGGGGTGTGGGTACTTGGATTTGTCAGTCTGTTGATGGATATTTCTTCGGAAATGATCCATAGTCTGCTGCCGCTATTCATGATTACAACACTGGGCGTTGGTGCATTGACCGTAGGGATGATTGAAGGATTGGCTGAATCCACAGCACTGATCGTCAAGGTTTTTTCAGGTGCGTTGAGTGATTACCTTGGCAGGCGAAAGGGACTGGCCGTGCTGGGCTATGCGCTTGGTGCGATGACCAAGCCGTTATTTGCGATGGCACCCGGCATCGGCACCGTAATCACCGCCCGCTTGCTGGATCGAGTCGGCAAAGGGGTGCGCGGTGCTCCACGGGATGCCCTCATCGCTGACATTGTGCCGTTGCATCTACGTGGCGCCGCGTTTGGTCTGCGCCAGTCACTCGATACGGTTGGAGCTTTTCTTGGCCCTTTGCTGGCAGTTGTCTTGATGCTGCTTTGGGGCAACAATTATCGTGCCGTGTTTTGGGTGGCTGTGATTCCGGGTTTTCTTGCTGTCGCGTTACTCTTCTTTGGTCTGCGCGAACCGGAACATCCTCAGGTTGAAAAACGAACCAACCCGATCCAACGGGAAAATTTGAAACGTCTCGGTGCTTCTTACTGGTGGGTGGTTGGCATAGGGTCAGTATTCACGTTAGCCCGGTTTAGTGAAGCATTCCTGGTAATGCGCGTACAGCAGGGTGGTGTTCCGGTTGCTCTGATACCACTGGTAATGGTGGCAATGAATCTGGTTTACACATTAACGGCGTACCCTTTCGGCAAGCTTTCGGATAAAATGAGCCACAGCAAGCTGCTTGCATCAGGATTAATCGTACTTATTCTTGCCGATCTGGTTTTGGCGACCAGCAATCATTGGAGTTTTGTTTTGGCAGGAGTTGCCCTCTGGGGCGTCCATTTGGGCATGACACAAGGGTTGCTGGCAACGATGGTGGCACATACCGCTCCAGACGATTTGCGCGGAACGGCTTTTGGGTTTTTCAACCTTTTGAGTGGGCTGGCAATGCTTCTGGCGAGCCTGCTGGCGGGGCTTTTGTGGGAGAGGCTGGGAGCGTCTTTTACTTTCTGCACAGGCGCTGTTTTTTGTGTAGTGGCCTTGTTGGCGCTGCTGTCACACCAGAGAAATTTTGTATATTCGTCGGGTAGCGGCGATCAACAGGATAAATGATGCGGGTACTGCTGGTTGAAGATGACAGGATGATTGGTGAGGCGCTGGTACAGGCATTGAAGGACGCTGCCTACGCCGTGGATTGGGTGAGGGATGGGGTCACGGCCTCTGAAGCGATTGAAACCGGCGAATATGAAATTGTGATTCTTGATCTGGGACTCCCCAAACAGGACGGTCTTGTCGTATTGGAACGGATGCGCAGTCGCGGCGACAGCGCCGCCGTACTGATAGTGACGGCTCGGGATGGCCTTGATGATCGGATTAAGGGGTTGGATCTGGGCGCGGACGACTATCTGGTCAAGCCATTTGCCGCCGGTGAGCTGCTTGCCCGTATGCGGGCAGTTGAACGACGTCTCCGTGGGCAAGCATTACCGTTGTTGACCAACGGCCTCCTGTCGCTTGACCCGGCAACCAAGGAGGTTCGGTGCGGCGAGCAACTCTGCCGTTTGTCTGCACGGGAGTTTTCACTGTTGCAAGCTCTATTGACCCGTCCCGGAGCCATCTTGTCACGTGATGAGCTGGAAACCCGTATCTACGGTTGGAACGAAGAGGTAGAAAGCAACGCCGTCGAGTTCCTGATTCATGCCGTGCGTAAAAAACTGGGGAGTGATACTATACGAAACGTGCGGGGGATGGGATGGATGGTGGACCGAAACAGATGAACAAATCACTGCGGCGACAACTTTCCGGATGGATAGCTGCTGTCACGATTATCAGCGGTATAGCTGCTGGAGGATGCTCGTTCTTCCTGACATTTCAGGAAGCTCGCGAACTGCAGGATGACCAGCTCCGTCAGTTGGCACTATTGGTAGATCGTTCCGGCGCCTCAACTGACACGTGGGCAAGTCCTGTTGGTAACTTCGACGAAAGTGATCCCGATGCGCGGATAATTATACGCACACTTGGGGTGCCACCACAGGCGGAAAAGTCCGCTCAGTCGTTTGCTCTAGCGGAGATTCCATCCAGTCTGTCGGAGGGTTTCCAGACTATTGACAGTAATGGAGATGCCTGGCGGCTGTTTGTTCGTACTCTACCGTCTGGCAAGAGAATCGCAGTAGGTCAGTTGACGGAAATTCGTAACGAAATAGCCCGGAACAGCGGATTACGTACTCTTGTTCCAGTATTACTTTTGGTACCGTTCCTGACCCTTTTGACCGCCTGGATTATTCGGCAATCACTCTCACCTGTCACTAATCTCTCACATTTGCTGGACCAACAGGACGACTCCAATTTGGCCAAACTTCCAGAAACCGGCGTGCCAGAGGAGATCAGACCTTTTGTCTCATCCATCAACCGCCTGATGTATCGTCTTTCAGAGGTGCTTGAACAGCAACGCCGCTTCATCGCCGATGCAGCACACGAGCTTCGCTCGCCGATAATGGCCCTGACCCTGCAGGCTGAAAATCTGGAAAGGGGTGCTTCGCCTCAGGAACGGTCAGAGCGTTTCCAGCAGCTTAAAAAGGGGCTGGCCCGTACCCGCACACTGCTGAATCAATTGCTTTCTCTGGCTCGGCAACAATCCTGTATTTTTTCCGCTGTTGAACTGCGCCTTGACCAGCTTGTCCGGCAGGTACTCGAGGATATGATGCCTATAGCTGCAGCAAAAGGGATTGATCTGGGATGTGAACGTCTTGACGAGGTTGCCGTGACCGCTCCTGCCGATGCGTTGGTCATTCTGATGCGCAACGCACTTGATAATGCTGTCCGCTATACCTCTGCTGGAGGGAAGGTAGATGTGGAGCTATATCGTGAAGAAGGACAGGCGATCTTTCAGGTAACCGACAACGGCTGCGGAATACCGGCTGGCGACGAGGAGCGGCTCTTTGAACCGTTTTACCGGGTTGCTGGTACAGATGAAGCCGGCAGCGGCCTGGGACTGGCTATTGTGCAGAGTATCGTAAACCGGCTGGGTGGCACGGTTACGCTTTGCAGCCGGAAAGATGGTCACGGCACCTTGTTTCGCTATATTTTCCCTTTGCCCCTATAAGACTATGTCAAGATATAATCACATTAGCCTGTGCTCCCTCTCGCTGTGCGTCACTATGTTCTATTCGCGACCTTGCCCCTTCGGGACTGTTTTTATACGTAATTTGAAATTTACCTCGATATAGGCCACCGCAATTCTCGCATCAGGGATGAGAAAGCCGTTTGTTCAGATCAGATGGGCCGCCCAATGTACCCCGGATTATGCTTGTTGATTTAAAATGGTGATTAAAATATAGTGAGCCAACTAGGACGATGGTGAATCAGAATCGAAATACAATCCATACTGCAAGAGAGCAATGTGTATGTAGCCGGCTTTGTATTTGAACCATAAAAGTCGGTATTTTCTTTAAGAGTTTTTTGTATTCAAATATTGCCACCAAATTCGCGAAATATAGTTCTTCTCATTTCTGTCTGACAGCATGATAGCAGGTTGAGATACTCGTATTTGCCGTACGCAAAGAGGTGCATGCGACTCACAGGCAGTAGGCAATAATCTCATTATTCCAAAGAATTTCATAACGGATAGGAGGTATTACTATGAAAATCGAAGTTATTGAATCCGATGGTAAGGTCCGCAAAACCATTTTCGGTAATGTATTGGAAGCCTTAAAAGCGTGTGGTATCAACGGAAAAGTGGTGATCGTCAATGATATTAAGACTATCTTGAAATACGGAGTGAAATCTGCACCTGCTTTGATAATAAATGGAATTGTGATATTTGCAGGAAAATCGCAGTCGTCGGAAGAAATTATAAAAATTCTGCAAAACAATCTACAAAACTTCAGTTGATATTGTTGTGATCAATGAGAATTATCGGCTATTAAAGCGTACCCTCAAAATGTAGAATAATTCTGCTCAGCTACAGTCCAGTGTTGTTCAAAAACCAGCCAGTAAAGGAAAAGGCCGCGTAATTCATACGTGGCCTTTTCCTTTGTATATTGTAAATGGGGTATCGAACCTGGTCCCTTAATGTGTCTTCCTGAAATATTTTAACTCAACAGCGCATGGTTTCAGCGAATACTGTCTTCCGGGTAGGCTCCGATTTTGTGAATAGAAAGATCCGCGCCGCTAAATTCATCTTCCTGATCAAGGCGGATACCGACTGTTTTGTTCAAAACACCGTAGACGAGACAACTGCTTACCAAAGCAAAAATTATCGCACAAGCACTTCCGCACAGTTGTGAAATAAAGCTGACTCCGCCAATTCCCCCCAAAAACTTCTGTCCGAAAATGCCTGCGGCAATCCCGCCCCAGGTTCCAATTATGCCGTGCAGCGGCCATACTCCAAGGACATCGTCTATTTTGAGTTTTTCCTGTTCAAAATGAAAACCATAGACGAAAATTACCGAAGCAATGCAACCGACGGCAAATGCCCCGAGAGGGTGCATTATGTCACTTCCGGCACAGACCGCAATCAGGCCGGCCAGAGCTCCATTGTGAATAAATCCCGGGTCGTTTTTGCCGGCAATCAGAGCTGCAATGACCCCACCAACCATGGCCATGAGAGAGTTGACCGCAACCAGGCCGGAAATTTTTTCCAGATTTCCGGCGCTCATGACATTAAAGCCGAACCAGCCGACCGCCAGTATCCATGAACCGAGTGAAAGAAATGGGATGTTGCTGACCAGAATAGGGTGGGATTTGCCGCGCACGAAACGCCCCATGCGAGGTCCAAGAATGATTACTGCCGGAAGTGCGATCCAGCCTCCGATGGAATGGACCACCACAGAGCCTGCATAGTCATGGAATTCAGCGCCCCCGATTGATTTAAAAAAAGATTGTAAGTGGGCAGCATTCTGACCCCAGACAAAGGACTCAAACAGAGGGTAGGTGATTCCTGCGAAGATAGCACCGGCGGTAACCTGTGGCCAGAATTTGGCACGCTCGGCGATACCACCTGAAATAATGGCGGGAATACAGGCTGCGAAGCAGAGCAGAAAGAAAAAATGGACCAGATCATAACCCTGAGATGTGCCGAGAAGTTCTCCGGCCGGCTTCAAAAAAGAAATGCCATAGGCAATCGGAAAGCCGAGTACGAAGTAGACGACTGTCGAAACCGACCAGTCGGTGAGTATTTTTACAAGCGCGTTAACCTGATTTTTCTTACGCACTGTGCCGACTTCCAGGAAAGCAAAGCCTGCGTGCATCGCGAACACCAAAACAGAACCCAACATGAGAAATAAAACATCAGCGCTACTCTTTAGACCTGTCATCGTTGACATGGTTTCCATACAGATTACCCCCGTTGGTGTCTGTTGCCCGTCGTTGGGCGAACCAGAATTTAAGCAAGAATGCGGCCAATCAGACTATTCTGGTAACATTCCGATTATATGGGAGATTGTCCTGATTATTCTCGCATGACGGGTGCCTTAATAATTGGCAGCTGCCGATTATTAAGGCAAACAGCTGCCCAATGAAGACACTTCCCATTCGATAGGTAAACAGGTAGGATTGTTGTCATGAGCCTCGAAGAAAAGATACTGCAGTTTCCTGCCTCGCCCGGAGTATATCTGATGCGCGATGTCTCCGGTAAAATTATCTACGTTGGCAAGGCACGAAGTCTGCGGCATCGGGTGCGCTCGTACTTTAACCAGTCCGGCGATTCCCGTTACCATGTCAAATTTCTGATGGCCAAGGTTTCAGATATCGATATTGTTCTTACCGATACTGAGAAAGAAGCTCTACTGCTGGAAAACACCCTGATCAAGCAGCATCATCCCCGCTACAACCTGAATCTTAAAGACGACAAAACCTATTTTTCGTTGCGGATTGATCCGCGTGAAGAGTATGCCCGTTTTACGGTTGTGCGCAAGCGTCCCCGCGACGGGGCGCAGTATTTCGGCCCTTATTCCTCCGGCTCGGCGGCGCGGGAAGTTCTCCGGGAGATGATCAGGATGTTTCCGCTCCGCCACTATCCGCGTGCCACCTGCATGTCCCGATCACGCCCCTGCCTGTACCATCAGATTGGTCAGTGCAGCGCCCCCTGCCATGGTCTGATAACGAGGGAGGCGTACGAAGTCCTGGTGAACGGAGCGATGCTCTTTCTCGAGGGTAAAGGGAGGCAGTTAGTTGCAGAGTTCAAGCGACGTATGACCGATGCTTCAGAGCTCATGCAGTATGAAGAGGCCGTACGCTGGAGAAATCTGCTCCGCGCGATCGATGTGACCGTCGAAAAACAGAAAGCGGTCCTGCGCGGCGGAGACAGTGACGTGCTCGGTTTTTACCGTGATGGCAGCAGAATCGAATTGGCTCTGCTGTTCATTCGCGCCGGGGTTCTCTCGGGGAGTCACCGGTTCACCGTATCCTGGGAACTGGACGATGCGGCCGCTATTTCTGGTTTTTTGAAGCAGTATTACACCGGTGAGGTTTTTATCCCGGAACAGATTCTGCTCCCGCTCGCTATCGAAGACAGGGAGGCGTTAGCCGATCTGTTGGGTGATCTGAAAGGAAGCAAAGTGTCTCTGAGCCTCCCGCATCGCGGCACGAAACGCGAACTGGTAGCGCTGGCCGGCAAAAACGCCGCTTCCGCTTTTCGAGAGAGCGATGAAAAAAGCGCGACAGCCGAAGCAGTACTTGTCGAGCTCTCCCGGCGTCTGCAGTTGACCCGAACTCCTCTCCGGATAGAGTGCTACGATATTTCCACTATTCAGGGGCGTTTTTCAGTGGGGAGTTGTGTCGTGTTTACGTCCGGCACGGCAGACCGGAAGAATTATCGCCACTATCGCATCCGAACCGTAGACGGTCAGGATGATTTTGCCATGCTGCGTGAAGTTTTTCTTCGACGTTTTCGTGCCGAAAATAGTGAAAAGAGCGGTCTGCCCGACCTGGTTGTTGTCGATGGCGGGATCGGGCAGCTGAATGCTGTGCAGGGGGTACTTGCCGAGCTTGATCTGACCGGCCGTTTTGATCTGGTGTCGCTGGCCAAGAGCCGTGTTCAGCATGATGTTTCCGGGCTTGCCGTCAATAAAAGTGATGAACGGGTCTTTCTCCCCGGCAGAAAGAATCCGGTTGTGCTGCGTCAGAATTCAAAGCCGCTGCTTCTGCTTGCGGCTATCAGGGATGAGGCGCACCGTTTTGCCATCGGATATCATCGTAAACTGCGCGGAAAAGAGGGGATTTCCTCTGGAATCGAAGCGGTACCCGGAATCGGCCCGAAGCGCCGGACTGCTCTTCTGAAGCGTTTCGGCAGCCTGCGGCGGCTGAGGGAGGCTACGATTGAAGAAATCCTTAGTGTTCCGGGAATGAACCGGACTATTGCTGAGGCTGTTCATAGAGGGCTGCACGATGAATAAGGTAGAGATGCCCCCGGTTCTATTAACCATTCTCGGTCCAACCGCTTCCGGCAAGACACGACTTGCCGTTGCTCTTGCAGAGGAGCTCGGTGGAGAGATTATTTCAGCCGACTCCCGTCAGGTTTTTCGAGGGATGGACATCGGTAGCGGCAAGGATCTTCATGAATATGGCTGCGTGCCGTACCATCTGATAGATATTCTTGATGCCGGCGGTGAATTCAGTGTCTTCGAGTTCCAGCGCAGGTTTTTGAAAGTCTTTGCGGAGATTTCCACCCGGGGGGTAATGCCGATTCTCTGCGGTGGAAGCGGCATGTATCTGGATGCCGCTTTGCGAGGGTATCGCATGGTTGAGGTGCCGTATAACGATTCTTTGCGCGCTGAATTGGCGTTGAAAACTGATGTCGAACTGGTGGAGGAATTGCGCCGTATCAAACCGGATCAGCATAATAATACTGATCTGCTGGATAGGGAGCGTACCGTCCGGGCAATCGAAATTGCCTATGGAGAGACCGATGTTCGCTCAGCCTGTGCGCCACGCCCCGGGATACAGGCAGATGTACTGGGAATCTATTGGGAGCGTGAAGCGTTACGTCGGCGCATAACGGATCGTTTGAAAGAGCGCCTCGATAACGGTATGGTTGAAGAGGTGCAGCATCTGCATGCCAGCGGCATACCATGGGAACGGCTCGATTATTACGGACTTGAGTACCGGTATGTGGGGGCATATCTCCGCGGCGATATGAATAGAAACGATATGTTTCAGCGGCTGAACAGTGCGATCCATGATTTTGCCAAACGTCAGGGGAACTGGTTCCGGCGGATGGAGCGGCATGGCGTCGTCATAAACTGGATTAAGGGAGCAGGAGATCAGATTGAACAGGCGAGAGATGTTATTAAAAAAAAGTTAGGTCGTTGATATATTTTTCTTGACATTGATTACGCGCTGCTGATACTTTACAAAAAGTTCGGATATTTCCGGATAAAATCATTAAGAAGAATCAGGAGAAGTAAGCACATGGTAAACGGAACAGTAAAATGGTTTAACGACAGCAAGGGTTTTGGATTTCTTGAGCAGGAAGGTGGCGAAGATGTATTCTGCCATTTCTCCGCAATCGCAGGCGAAGGTTTCAAATCCCTTGCAGAAGGCGATAGAGTAACTTTTGAAGTAACTAAGGGTCCGAAAGGGCTTCAGGCCGCGAACGTAACTAGAATTTAAGGTCTGCTTCATTCCAAACCCGAAAACCCCGGAGACTTTCCGGGGTTTTTTTTTGATCTAATTCACCCAAAATAATTCAGCTCGGAATAAACTCAAATGAGAAATTTCAAAATCACCCTCCCATCTTAAGAGACATTCCGGTGGTTATCAGATAATGGTAAGCTGTATCAAGAATGATAATCTGCAGGAGATAGATTGCGGCAAAAGCGACCAGAGGAGAAAGATCCAGCATGCCGGTATCCGGCATGTGCCGACGGATTCGGCGCAGAACCGGTTCTGTAACTCGATAGATAAAATTAACGATTGGATTGTAGGGATCCGCATTAACCCAGGACACTACAACACTGGCCAGCAGAATGTATTTGTAGAGCGTTAACAGGCCGCCGGCTATTTCGACCAGCTTAGCCAGCGCCATCAGTATATTTGCAAATAGAAACATCTGCCTGCCCCCGAAGTACAGATTATAAACGGGGTAACTATGCCTTAATGAACCGGAAAAGTCAAAATAGAAACGGCTTTAACTCAGTACAGTCCGGAATTATCGGTTGTTAAAATACATAATAAAATATTTTGCTTACGACAACAGGGGAAACTGGTTATGAACAAAAAGCTGACAGCTCTTCTCCTTTCTGCCCTGGTTCTGCCGGGACTCGGGCAGCTTTATCTCGGCCGTAAAGCGGTTGGCGGGATCATTATAGTACTCATCAACCTGGTGCTGTTGCTGGCGCTTTTTGTGCTGCTACGAGGGCTTTCACCGGTGATCGCTTCACAGATTGCCGGCGGAGCGATCAGCATAACGCCATCCGAAGTAATGAAGTCTCTTGACGGAACCGCCGGCTTTGGCAAAGCTGTCCTTGCAGCTTTTTTAGTCCTGTGGATGTATTCCGTTGTCGATATACTCAGATATAAAGCAGATTGACTGGTTGAGATCTCGTGCCGATCTTGACAAACAACGTTATTTTGTGAGATAAATAAAAATCTTTATTTAAAATGAAATTCGCTCACTTTAGTGCGGGCGGAATCGGGGAAACAATGATCATATCAAAAATCATCGGAAGTGGCTCATGCCTGCCGGATCGGGTGATACCAAACAGCCATTTCGATTATCTGGTTGAAAATGCGGACGAGTGGATTTTTTCCCGCACCGGCATTCGCGAGAGACGCTTTGCCCACGCCGATCAGGCAACCTCTGATCTTGCAACTGTTGCCGCAAAAAACGCTCTTGAGGCGGCCGGCATTGACCCCTCAGAGATCGACTGCATAATTGTCGGCACATCAACGCCTGACATGAGCCTTCCTTCAACTGCCTGTATTGTCCAGGAGAATATAGGTGCTAAAAACGCCTTCGCCTTTGACATCAACGCCGTCTGCTCCAGTTTTGTCTACGCACTCGAAATTGCCGACAACTTTATCAAGTGCGGCAAATACAAGACCATAATGGCCATTGGCGCAGATACGTACTCCAGAATTCTTGACTTCAACGACAAAAACAGCTGCTTTCTCTTCGGCGACGGTGCCGGTGCAGCCATTCTGAGAAGCGGTGGTGACGTCACCACAGGAATTCAACACACCTACATGCGCAGTGACGGCGCGGGGTGGCCACTGATTCAGGTTCCCTCTTCCGGTTCGCGTAAGCCGGTTTCGCCTGCATCAATTGAGGCCCGTGAGATTTTTTTCCAGATGGCCGGCAAGCAGGTCTACGTATTTGCAACCGATGTAATCCCGGACATTATCAATACCCTCTGCGCGAAAGCGGGTATTACTTCGGATGATCTGGATTACATTATTCCGCATCAGGCCAACGTGAGGATGATCGACTTCATCTCCAAAAAGAGCGGTTTCCCCAAGGAGCGCTTCCTGCTCAACCTTGACCGGTGCGGTAACACCTCAGCCGCCTCGGTGGCACTGGTGCTGGATGAAAACCTGCGCAACGGTACGATCAAGCCGGGTCATCTGGTTCTGGCCATGGGTTTTGGCGGCGGTTTGACCTGGGGCGGCCTATTAATCAGGTTTTAATCCGCCAATGCCTTCGCCGGTTTCTACCGGCTTTAAACCATATAATTTAAAAGATGCCCGCAGAACACTCTGCGGGCATTTCTGTTTCCACCCTCCGTGAAAACTATCTGCAGACAGCAGGAGCCCGCCCGGCGCCAGCATTAGTGCCAGATTACCCACCACCCGGTCTACATATTCTTTTTCATGGATAAGCGGTCCTCCTAAAAGTCCATTGCAGAGTATCAGATTGAATGGTCTGTTCTCAATGCCCTGTGTACGGTTATGTCCCCTGAAAACGTCATGGTACTGTTGCGGCACGTTCAAAAGATCCTGGCAATAGAAGCGTATGTTGCGGTCGTATGGCCGCTGAAAAAGAGTAGAGGTAACATCCCTCAAATGGGCTTCGCGGAGCATGCTGTGCGGAAAACGACGATATGTGGCTGCCCAGACCTCCAGTGGCTCCAGCGTCCACCCCTCGATCCGGGTTTTTTCCGGCGAAAGCTCCTGTTCTGACAGCAGGAGAGCCAGCCCGTAGGTGTCCTCACCGGCACCGCAGGCGGCGTCGAGACAGCATAGTTCACTCGGAGAACCTTTTTTTAACCACTCCCGGATATAATTCTGTTGTCCTGGATAGCGTCCGATACCTCCATAGAAGCGATCCGGTAGGAAGGAGGCAAACAGAAACCGCGATAGCAGACGATCATCAGCCAGCAAACATTCCATAAGCCGAGCCGGATTGGCACTGAACTGGAACTGTGCCGGCAGAGTTGCGAATGTATCTGCCCAGCTCAAGGAGTTGTGAAACGGCGAACTGGATAGTATCGGCGGGTAGGTCAGAGCCGCAGAGTAGAGGTTATAAAAGACAGTGGTAATATCAGCAATAGGCAGGTAGCGTTCGCATTGAATACGGATTTCAGGGGTGACAATCAGCCCCGGAGCGGGGAGCGGCATGTGGCACGTTTCAGCATAGACCCTGAAGAGGGTATGCAGACGGCGGATGGCGTTTTGGAAGAGGCCCTTATCAACTGAAGTCGTCAGAGCGTTCAGATCATCGGTTTCGCTTTTGGAGCAGAGTCGTGGCGAAACGGCGTGCATCAGTACATACGAATCGGATGGTACAGAGTATCCCGTTCAACAGGGGTTTTTCCGGCCTTTCTGATCAGGAGGATGATGCCCTCTTTTGTCAAAGATTGCGGACTCTTGGCTCCGGCGTCATGGCCGATTTTTTCTTCGACGACAGTGCCATCCAGGTCGTTTACGCCGAAAGCCAGTGATACCTGGGCGATCTTCTCGCCCAGCATGATCCAATATGCTTTGATATGGTTAAAGTTATCCAGGAAAATCCTCGCAATTGCCAATGTTTTAAGATCATCGAGGCCGGAGGTTCCTTTAATATCGAGTTTCAGATCGGAGTTCTCGGCCTGAAACGCCAGCGGGATAAAGGCTTGAAAACCGCCGGTTTCGTCCTGCAGAGTCCGCAGCATCTCCATATGTGATACCCGATCTGCAACAGCCTCAACGTGCCCGTAGAGCATGGTGGCGTTGGTTTTCAGACCGGTCAGATGTGCAAGACGAATGATCTCCAGCCAGCGTGCACCGGAAATTTTCTCCGGGCAGATTTTCTGCCGGACTTCTTCAATCAGAATCTCGGCACCTCCACCCGGCATGGAGCCGAGACCGGCACTGATTAGTCGCTCAAGAACACTTTCGATCGTCAAGCCGGAAATACGGGAAAAATACTCAATCTCCACGGCGGTAAAGGCTTTTATATGAAGCTTCGGTGCTGTGCGGCCGATAGCCTGCAGCGTCTCTTCGTAGAACTCAAAAGCCAGATCGGGGTGCAGCCCCCCGACGATATGCACTTCGGTGGCTCCTTCTCCCTCAGCGACATGGGCCATTCGGCAGATTTCGTCCAGTGCCAGAGTGTAGGCACCATCCTCGCCGGCGGTTCGTGAGAAGGCGCAAAACGCACACCGATTGACGCAGACGTTGGTCGGGTTGATGTGGCGGTTGACGTTGAAAAAAACGTGTGTGCCGTTTTTACGTTCGTTTACCAGCGCTGCCAGAGCGCCGATCCCGAGCAGGTCGTTGGATCCGAAGAGAAACAGCGCTTCGTCAGCGGTGATGCGCTGACCGGCGTGAACTTTTGCTGATATGGTTTCGAAGGTTGTCATGAGATGGAGTCTACGAAAAACTGACGGCCAGTGCAAGCGGAAAGCAGATGTATGTGTCATGCAGTGAGGGATGGCGCATCAGAAAAGATCCTGCTGCCGCCCAGTGTAATTATCCTGTTTCCGGTGTATATCTTTCCTGATCTCGATCATTCCAGCGAAGCGGTCAATGAGAGCTGGGCTGTACGCGTAATGCCTCTGGCAGTTGCTTTCAATGATATTCCCGTTGAAATTGGCGTAGCAGTAAGCACACCTGAAATGGCAGGTGTTGTAGGCACCCATATCCACTGACTCGGCACAGCGGCAGCTTTCCCGCTGGTTTCTGTCTTTTCCGGCTGCAGCAGTGACGTCGAACAGCCTTCTGACAAGGCCGCCGTCAATGCAGGCTCCATGCGGGATGCCGTGGTCACCCATGTCCACATCCTCGCTGCAGGAGAATATCTGCAGAGCATGGCTGTCGGCAATCTCCTTGAAGCCTTGTGAAATCAGTTCCATCGACTTTCTATGATCGAATGCAGTTATATCGTCCAGAGAAATGCCGGTGCCCTTCAATGCCGAGAACAATCTCCCCTTCCCTTTGCCGTAAAAGTCGTAAAAGCTGAACATGAGCCGGCGGGTGGAGTCCTTCAATTTGCAGGCTATCCGCGCGGCCTGTTCCAGATGCCATGAGACTGGTGTAATGCTGGTGAGAATGACCGGATCATAGCGCCACACCACCCGTTCCGGACCGATGCGACCTGCCAGTTCGATCATCGTTGCGATGCGTTCCTGCAACGATGGTACGTTGGGTTCGAATGTCCTGTCGTAGGGGTTAAGGGTAAACTGGAAGTAGTACTTCAGCCCTCGCTCATCCAGTTCGTTCAGGTGCTTCATAAGAGGTTGTGGGTTCTTGGTCCAGAAGCAGATGGCCTCGACATCTTCCGGTTTAAGGCTGAATCCGGTAACCTGCTTGCTGTTGAAAGGATTGACCCGGTAGAAGTATCCTTCCCGTACCCGCTTCATGAACCAGTCGGCATAGAAAGCAGGTATGTCTGTGCGTCTGCTGGCGGAAATAATCATGATTTATTACCCGGTCTCAAGAACCAATGTGATGGAACAGTTCCGGTCGCCGTGCTGTTTCAAATGTTTCGGTGAATATGCTGTCAGTTACTCTGATAATTCGATCCACCTTCCATTTGTCAGCGGCCCGAGGTCAGCAGGATTCAGTTGAAAAACCGCAAACGGAGTGCCTGCTGCCGCCCAAATTACGGTATATTTTTTCAGGTCTATATCCAATAGAGTTTCCAACGGTTCTTTATGGCCTACCGGCGGTATTCCGCCGATTGCATATCCAACTCTTTCTTTTACGAATCTTCCATCCGCTTTGCCGAGTTTAAAGCCCGTTTTGTTTTCGATTTTCGCTACATCCACTCGATTTGAGCCGGATGCAATTACGAGAACAGGAATACCGGTACTCTCTTCTCTAAATACGAGTGATTTAGCTATTTGTGACACTTCACAGCAATACAT
>CAVYYZ010000013.1:0-85474 GCA_963772835.1 uncultured delta proteobacterium
TTGCCCCTACGTTGGGTGATGTGATGGATTGGTTTAAAACCATGACCACCAATGCATACATCCGTGGCGTTAAAGATAATAATTGGCCGCCATTTTCTGGACGGTTATGGCAGCGTAATTATTACGAACGGATTATTCGGGATGAAGATGAATTGGCCTCAACCAGAGAATATATTGCGTACAACCCGATGAGATGGGCGGAGGATATGGAAAACCCGGATTCTGCCGAAATGTGAACGGTTTCGTAGGGGTGCTTGCTGCCGCGCCCGATATTGATATTTGTCCGTAGGGGCGGCCCCATGTGGCCGCCCGGTTTGGAGGGTGGGATGGGTTATTGGGGGAAGGCGGAGAGGGATGGGGAACGGTTTCATCTGCTGCCGTACCAGTTAGGATGTGGCGGTGGTAATGGAGGCCATTAGTGGATAAAACGTTGGTAAACATCTGGGCGAAAACAGACAGAAATAATGATGCTCGATGGCATCCTCTGATTCTCCACATGCTGGATGTGGCTGCCAGCGCGGACGCTATCTTGGCGCGCGAACCAGAATCTACTCGCGGAAGGATGGCAGCAATCTTGGGGTTTGAGTGGGAGGATGCCCGTCCGTGGCTTTTGCTCGTGGTGGCCTGCCATGATCTGGGTAAGGCCTGTCCGGGTTTTCAGTGCAAGTGGTTGGACATGACTGGACTGCAACCAACTCGGAGTCCGAATACCGAGATCCACCACGCCTTCGTGAGCCAGATTGCACTGTCGGATTGTTGCGGGAGATGAACTGGCCAGATGAATTGGCGGCGCTGGTGGCCGATGCGGTTGGATGTCATCACGGGAGCAGGGCTTCGCCAATAACTCTCAATGATTTGGAAGGCGACAGGGCGCGCCCTTGGCGAAGGATGATTGGGCGCAAGTCCGCCGAGGTCTTGTGGAGGCGTTGTTGGAAGTTTTCAAACCGATCAAGATTCCTACCAAACAAACTCTCACTGGCCCCGACTTCATGTTGCTGTCGGGCCTCACCAGCTTTGCCGACTGGATCGGCTCGAATGAAGAATGGTTTGCCTTCGGCACACCCGAAGATTGTGATGATCTGGAAGGATGGTTTCAAAAACGTAGAGTCCATGCTGAACAGGCATTGGATGCAATCGGATGGGGGTCACGAACACCACTTTCTTAAGAGCCAAAATCCTTCGAGCAGATTTTTAAGTTTGCTCCCCGACCTTTGCAGCAAGCAGTCGCTGATGTTGTGGCCGATTTGAAGGGGCCAGCAATTCTGCTGGTTGAAGCGCCCATGGGTGAGGGTAAGACCGAGGCCGCTTTCTATGCCCATTTCGAATTGCAACGCCGTTTCGGGCATCGTGGTCTATATGTGGCTTTGCCGACCAAGGCCACGGGCAATGCAATGTTTAAGCGAACCCTTGAAATTCTTGCGCAACCAGGGATTGATCGAAAGCTTGACCTGCAACTGCTGCATGGCGGGACTGCGTTCAACGACACCTTCCAAAATTTGCGTCTTTCGCGGCATCCATGACCCAGAAACGGGTGGTGAGGTTCGAGCCGGAGAATGGTTCACGAACAAAAAACGGGCGCTGCTATCGGAATACGGCGTCGGAACGGTGGATCAGGCCATTCTTCCTATTCTGCCGGTCCGACACAACTTCGTCCGCCTGTGGGGACTTGCAAACCGTGTCGTGGTTTTCGACGAAATCCACGCTTACGACGCCTACACGGGTACGCTTCTGGTTCATCTGCTGCGCTGGCTTTTGTCGCTCGGTTCGTCGGTGGTTTTGCTCTCGGCGACGCTGCCACCATAATATCCGGCGCGCAGTTGGCTAAAGTGGTAAACGCAACCTTGCCGGAACAGGAAACGCAATATCCCCGCCTTTCGGTCTTTCGTCCTGGGACGGTGGATCAAATTCATTTCGAGGCTGATCCCGCTCGCCGACATGACTCTGCGGTTACAGGGTATTCCCGTGATCTGCCAAGCATGCAGTCAGCCCTGAAGGAGCACCTTGTCAATGGCGGCATGGGGCTGGCGCTGGTCAATACGGTGCAGCGGGCTCAAGAGTTGTACCGGCTTTTTCCGGACGGCGAGCCGATGGAGAGTGATGGTCAGCGTGTCGGCAAACGGCTTGCCGATGGGACGGAAATATTTCTCTTTCATGCGCGCTTTCCGGCTGATCGGCGGCAGAAACGCGAGGACCTTGTCTTGGCGACCTTCGGAGAAGATGGCAATCGAAGCGGGCGGAAAATTCTTATTGCTACGCAGGTTGCCGAACAGAGTCTTGATCTGGATTTTGACGTGATTGTAACCGACCTTGCACCCATTGACCTTCTGCTGCAGCGTGCAGGACGCTTGTGGCGGCATAAGCGCGAGAACAGGCCGGTTGCCGGGCCTCCAACCCTCCTGGTGGCTGGTCTTGCCGGTGACGAGCCGCCATCATTCGGAAAGCCCTTGTGGTGGGGGAAGGTATATCGTGAGGATATTCTGTTGCGTACCTGGAGTCTGCTTCGGGAAGGGCAGAGGCAGAGTCTAATGTTGCCTGATGAGATCGACGCCTTGGTACAAGCAGTTTATGAAGAACAGGTTGAAATACCTGATTCGCTTCTTGAAAGATCGGATAAAGCCTTGTTGAATGGGGAAGGTGAGGCCGTAACCACAGCGTGGACAGGCGAATCAGGCGATCATAGGTTTTCCTGACGATGCTTCATGGAATGATCCGGGGCGATTTGTTCTCTTCTATGAAGATGAGCCAGGAGTGCATCGGACACTCATGGCCCAGACCAGACTTGGTGAGGACTCGGTTGTTACTATCCCGTTATGGCTGGAAGACGGGTTCATCCCTGAAACCTTACCGGATTTTGATCAGTCCAAACTGTGGTGCCAGCGTGCCATCAGTCTTTTAAATAAAAGAGTGGTTAAAAATCTTAAAAAAGTTGGGGTGCCGGAAGGCTGGAAGAATTCAACGCTGCTCCGGAACTACTTCCCGCTGGTGTTAAATGATGAAAACTGCTGGATAGAAGATGTGACGGTGCGACTGGATGAAGATCTTGGACTGGTGTATGACACAAAGGAGGCCGAATGAGCCGATTCAACCTGATTGATGAAAAATGGATTCCGGTGCGATTCCCCGATGGGACTCGTGATGAACTGGGTATTCGCGACACCCTGATGCGTGCCAAAGAAATCACGGCTATCGAAGATCCGTCACCGCTTGTGGTAGCAGCTCTGCATCGTTTTTTGCTGGCCGTGTTGTACCGCGCACTGGAAGGCCCGACCGATATTGATCAGGCCAAGGCTTTGTTCAAGGATGGTCTGCCCGGAGATAAGATCACGGCATATCTGGAAACGTGGCGGGAACGGTTTTGGTTGTTTGATGAAAAATATCCGTTTGGGCAGATACCAACATTTGTGCCAAAGACATGGAGAGCGTGGACTGTACTTGCTGCAGAGCATAATGCTGACAATGCCAAGGTCCTTTTCGATCACGTGGATGTTGAAGCGCCAGGCACTATTTCTGAAGCTGCGGCAACACGTTGGATACTGGCCGCTCAGACATTTTCAGTGAGCTGTGGAAAAAGCGAATTATCGCATACTGGCACTGCGCCATCTGCAACGGCTACTATGGCCCTGCCGCTTGGGTGTGATCTCTCCGACACTCTGCTGCTTTCGCTAATTCCACAAAATAGAGAAATATCTGCTACCGATCAATCTTTATGGGAAAGAATCCCGGAATCAGTTGAAAGTCTCAAAGACGGTTTTTCTCGCTCTGTGAGTGGGTTAGCTGACCGGTATACATGGAGGACTCGTTCAATCCGACTCGAAGCTGATGATTCAGGGCAGATCAATAAACTGGCTTTCGCTTCAGGAGTTGGAAATACTACTGTTGATCAGATCGACCCCATGCATGGTTACAGGATCGACGAAAAAAACGGTAAGCTTCCTATCCAATTCCGTGACCGAGGATTTTGGAGAGACTTTGATTCCCTGCTCCCCGATGAATCACATCTTGCGCCTCAGGTAATTGAGCATGCGACAGCTCTGACGCGGTTGAACCGAGACAGATTCCCACGATCAGTAATGGTGCTGGGGCAGTCAAACAATAAGGCGAAGATCGAGTATTGGCGTATGGAGCGTTTCGCCTTGCCTGAATCGCTGACAGGAGACCACTTCATTCGAACGGAGATTCGGCAACTTCTTAACGATGCAGAGGATACCCAAAAATCTCTCTGGATGGCCTGTAAATCCTTCGCGCGGGACATTTTGAGCCGAGGGGAGCGAGAGCCGTTCGGTAAGGACATCAGCCGGTTTGTAGAGCAGATGCCAGTGAACTCTTGGTACTGGTCCACGCTTGAATCTCGTTTTCACGAGATCCTACGTGAGTACTGTCTTGATAGGGATTCAGAAGATATCCGCTGTCAATGGCTGAAATCGGTTCGGGACACATTAAAGTCCGCCTGGGATCAGCATGGTGCGTCGGTATCTACTGGTGATGCCTGGGCTATTCGGGCACTTATAAAAGCTGAAGGCTTGGTACTACGTAAGTTGAAATATCTGAACGATGAAATTGTCAAACTCGAACCAGTGAAGGAGGTCGCATGAATGGATTTATCGAATGGCTGGAAGGCTTGAACGAGAAAGACACCAAGGTGCGAGCGGTGCTACGGCGCAGCCTCGCTTTTGATCCGGGGAAATTTGTTCCCGCCTATCCCTATGTAGAGCCCTTTCTGAAAGATGAGGAAAACTTTTGGAGAAGGGATGTCTTCTATCTGGTAGCCGGTCTTTGGGCCAGTCATTGGCGGGACGGCAGAAGTGGTTTGCTGATGACTTTCGGGAAAGCGTGCGCAGCTCATCAGGTGGCAAGCGGTTCCACGAGTACGGAGCGTCGCTTCATTACTCTTCTGGATGCCGATTCTGACCAGTTGCCACATCGTTTGCGTCAGATGGTTGCTCTTCTCAAGGAACAATCCATTGATTTTGACGATCTGCTGAACAGGCTTTTGTACTGGAATGATGACCAAAAGCGCACCCAGAACATTTGGGCTCGCGATTTTTATCGAAACCTATAAACACGAAACCGACACTAAATCTAACAGCAATAAGGAGATCAGCGAATGAAAACAATTATCGAGATTCACGCCCTACAGAACTTTGCCCCGTCAAACTTGAATAGAGATGACACCGGTGCTCCCAAGGATGCCCTTTTTGGAGGCACCCGCCGCGCCCGCGTCTCCAGCCAGTGCCTCAAACGCTCAGTACGGCAGTATTTCCAGGGATTGGTGGAGCAAAACGCACTTGCATCTGATGATGTGGCTTTCCGTACCAAACGTATTCTGGATGCTCTCGTCAAGTATTTGGTTGGAAAAGGCCGGTTAGAATCTGAAGCGGACGAAAAAGCGCGGTTGGCTTTGGGTGCCATGGAATTAACGGTAAAGGAAGACGGCAAGAGCGAATACCTCCTGTTTTTGGGACAACGCGAACTATCCGGCATAGCAGAAATTATCCACGAAAAGTGGGATTCCATCACTGCATCTGATGCCGCACCTGCAGAGGGGAAAAAACCGGGTAAGGCCAAGAAGCAGGCTGCTCTGAGTGCTGATCCCGAATTAAAGAAAGCCCTCGATAAAGTTTTCAACGGTGGCAAGGCCCTTGATGTGGCGCTCTTTGGGCGCATGCTCGCTGATATGCCAGAGAAGAACCAGAACGCCGCTTGCCAAGTTGCCCACGCCATTTCGACCCATTCGGTTGAGCGCGAATTCGATTTCTACACTGCCGTTGACGACCTCAAGCCCGAGGACAGCGCCGGTGCCGATATGATTGGAACCGTAGAATTCAATTCGGCCTGTTTCTACCGTTATGCCGTAGTTGATTGGGAGAAACTTGTTGAAAATCTCCAGAATGACCGAGAACTGGCGGCCAAGGGTTTGCGGGCATTTCTGGAGGGTTTCGTGGTGGCTGAACCTACCGGTAAGCAAAACACCTTCGCAGCTCATAACCCACCGGAGTTTGTGGCAGTAACTGTGCGGCACAATGCCGCGCCACGTAATCTAGCCAATGCCTTTGAAACGCCAATCCGCGTCAAAAAGGACGAATCGCTGACTCGGAAGTCGGCGGAAGAGCTTGTCAGGAAGGCCCAGACGCTGCAGGTTGCATTTGGTGGTGAGGAACAAACATTCATTCTCAATCTCATAGATGCCAAGCTGAATGGATTGGGAACGACCTTGCCTGCACTGAAGGATCTTCTCGATAAGGCCCTTTTGGCCGCACAGGAGTAACCCATGCCCACATTGTTGCTTCGCTTGGTGGGACCCATGCAGTCGTGGGGAACTACCAGTCGTTTTGATCAACGCGATACCGGCAAAGAACCCAGCAAGTCCGGGGTCGTCGGCATGTTGGCTGCTGCGTTGGGTATTGATCGAGAAAATTGGACGGATCTTGAACCGCTTACTCGTCTGACGATGGGGGTTCGTCATGACCGGCCAGGGGTGCCCAAACGGGATTACCAGACCGCAGGCTGCGCTGCAGCAGACACCATCATCAAGGCCGATGGAAAACAGGCTAAGGATGGAGGTGTCGTTTCACAACGTTTCTACCTCGCAGACGCTTGTTTCCTGGTGGGTCTTGAAAGCAAAGATGTCACCTTACTTGAAAAGATTCACGCTGCCCTGCAAAACCCTTTCTGGACACTTGCTTTGGGGCGTAAATCCTATGTGCCATCCGAGTCGGTCTGGATGGCTGACGGACTACAGGATGCTCCGCTGAGTGGACGTTTTGGCTCGCTGGCCTTGGATCGCAAGCTCAACGGAAATGGGAAGAGCTTCCTGAAAAGCTCCTGGTTTCCTATGAGTCTGCGGATGGTTCCGGCGTGCTCAAGATGGATCAACCGCTGTCATCGTTTGCCGAACGGCGCTTCGGGTCGCGTTTCGTGCGTTCGGAATGGATTCCCTTTCCGCAGGAGGTGGCCCATGTTCCTGCATAGGATACATATTGATCCACGTTGCCGGGAGGCTCGCCGCGACCTGTCTGATCCCTACCAACTCCATTCCACGCTTTGCCGGGCTTTCAGCACACCGGACAGCAAATGCCTCGAAGGTGAATTCTTGTGGCGGCACGAGCCGGAGACTGATTCAGATGGATGCCCGCTCATTCTCGTGCAAAGCCGGACAATGCCTGACTGGACTGGCATTGGTGTGAAGGGCTGGCTGGCACATGCTGATACGGCTATTGACTTGAAAGAACGGCTAAAGCTTGATTCGCTCAAGGCTGGGAAGCGTTTTCGTTTCAGACTACGTGCCAACCCTTGTGTGTGCCGCAATGGCAAGCGGCAAGGGTTGCTACGGCTGGAGGAACAGGAAACATGGATTGAACGAAAAGGGAAGTTGCACGGCTTCTCACTGCCAAATTTGGCATCATTCGATTTTTCAGAATCGTCGCAGGAGCGGGTGGATGTACGGGTGTCTCAGGAGCAGATGCTCGGGGGTAAGCAGCATTCCGGTAACGGTATTCGGATTTTTTCGGTGCTGTACGATGGGATGCTTATTGTTACTGAACCAGATAAATTCAGGGATGCGCTACAAAACGGCATCGGTCATGGCAAGGTCATGGGGCTTGGGCTTTTGTCGGTGGTGCCGATAGTCTAATGCTCGTACGCCGGCATCTGAACTATTCAGAAATCCTGAATAGCTGGAAAGGGATGGGTACATGCTGTACCTACCCTTGAGGAAGTCAACTGTCGACAGGTTGTCGACGGTTTGTGCCACTGGACGTGCTAAAACCATCAAAAGCGGGCGGCCACATGGGGACGCCCCTACGGAATCGGATGCGAAACAGGCGGGCGCGGCAAGCAGCGCCCCAACGAATGCGGCTGGCTGAATGAAAGGGGGAAAATGTCCCCCCCTTGAGCTTGAACCCGTGATATTTTGTCACAGGGTGTCTTGACGGTTTAGTGGGGTACAAATTGTACCCCACTTGAAATAGCGGTTTTATTAAATCGGAAAGTTTCAGGTGGAAGTTGCCAGGGAGAAGGATATGAACGACACCAAAAATGCCTCACAGATGCTGATTTATCAGACAGCTGACGGCAATACGAAACTTGAAGTCCATCTTGAAAACGAGACGGTCTGGCTTTCGCAAAAACAGATGGCAGAACTTTTTCAGGTGACTATTCCCACCATCAATGAGCACATAAAAACCATATATGATGACGGGGAACTTGAGGTGGAGGCAACTATTCGGAAATTCCGAATAGTTCAAACGGAAGGTTCCCGGCAGGTGAACAGGCCGGTTGATTACTACAACCTCGACATGATCATTTCTGTCGGTTACCGGGTAAAGAGCCATGTCGCGACCCGCTTTCGGCAGTGGGCTACCCAGCGGCTGCGGGAGTACATCATCAAAGGTTTTACCATGGATGATGAACGCCTCAAGCGGGCTGGTGGCGGTAACTACTTCGACGAACTGCTGGCTCGCATTCGCGACATTCGCTCTTCAGAGAAAGTCTTCTGGCGCAAGGTGCTGGAGATATACGCTACCAGCATTGACTATGATCCGGCGACCGAGGCGTCAAGGAAGTTTTTTGCCACCGTACAGAACAAGATGCACTGGGCTACTCATGGGCAGACTGCCGCCGAGATCATTCACAGCCGGGCCGATGCCGGTAAGCCTAACATGGGATTAACGAGCTGGGTGGGAGACTCCTTACGAAAGACAGACGTCGAGGTTGCCAAGAACTATCTAAACGAAGAGGAACTGGAAATCCTCAATCGAATAGTGACTTCCTATCTTGAATTCGCAGAATTGCAGGCGCTCACTCGTAAGCCGATGTACATGGCCGGGTGGATCGCCAAGTTGGATGATTTTCTGAAGCTAAGCGAGCGCGAAATTTTGACCCATGCCGGAAAACTCAGCCATGAAGAAGCGCTGCAAAAAGCTCATGTGGAGTATGACCGCTTTCATAAGGAGCAGTTGCAGGAGCCGTCCCGAGTGGAGAGGGATTTTCTGGAGGTGGCGAAGAAAGCCGAAAAAACCGGAAAAGTGCTGAAACAAAAGGTGTGACATGGGACAAGGAGCAAAAAAAACGGAGCATGCCGGAGCCAAGAATGGTTGCGGCGCATACTGGGGCAGAAAGGCTGCCGCCAAGAAGGAATCAAATCGGCTAAGACGTGAAGATGACAAGGTGTTGATAGCGGAAAATACAAGTGAAAAGGACGAGGCCAAGCCATGACAATCCCATCCTTCCCCCATTAAAACCGCTCCCCATCAAGGACCGCATTTCGGTGATCTATATCGAGAAGGGCAATCTTGATGTTATCGACGGCGCCTTTGTGGTTGTCGATGAAACCGGCGTTCGTACGCACATTCCCATCGGGACGGTGGCCTGCCTGATGCTGGAGCCGGGGACGCGTGTTTCTCATTCTGCCGTTGTTCTGGCGTCGCGAGTTGGCTGTCTGCTGGTATGGATCGGCGAGGCCGGAGTGCGGCTGTATGCAGCAGGACAGCCGGGTGGGGCGCGGTCGGATCGCTTGCTTTATCAGGCCAAGCTGGCGTTGGATGATTCGGCGCGGCTCAAGGTGGTTCGCAAGATGTACGCGCTTCGCTTCAAGGAGGAGCCGCCCGAACGGCGCAGTGTCGAACAGTTGCGCGGCATCGAAGGCGTGCGGGTGCGTAAGACCTATCAACTTCTGGCACAGCAGTATGGGGTCGAATGGAAGAACCGCAATTACGACCACACCGAATGGGAGAGCGGCGACGTACCCAACCGTTGCCTCTCATCCGCTACTGCCTGCATTTACGGCATCTGTGAAGCGGCAATTTTGGCAGCGGGCTATGCCCCGGCGGTTGGGTTTATCCACACCGGAAAACCACAGTCGTTTGTCTACGACATTGCCGACATCTTCAAGTTTGATACGGTCGTGCCGGTAGCCTTCCGCATTGCCGGCAAGAATCCGCGTAATCCGGAGCGCGAGGTGCGTCTGGCCTGCCGGGATGCTTTTCGCCAAAGCCATCTGCTGGACAAAATCATTCCGACAATCGAGGAAGTTCTGGCTGCTGGGGAGATCGAGCGCCCCAAGGCTCATGAAGAGGCTGTAGATATCGCAATCCCTAACAAGGAGGGGTTGGGCGATGCTGGTTATCGTAACTGAGAACGTTCCACCGCGTCTGCGGGGGCGGCTTGGTCTTTGGCTGGTGGAAGTGCGGGCCGGAGTTTATGTGGGAGATGTTTCGCGCAGGGTACGCGATATGATCTGGAATAACCTTGAAGAGGGCATTGAGGATGGCAATGTTGTTATGGCCTGGACGTCGAACAACGAATCAGGTTTTGATTTTCTGACGCTCGGGGTAAATCGCAGGATTCCGGTTGAGATGGATGGGATAAAGCTGGTATCTTTTATGCCTCCAGACGGTGCTGTAGATGCAGAAGAATACCCGTTTTAAGAGGCTCTAAAATCGGTAGATTTTTTAATGGTGAATTTGCTCAATGATTTTAAGGAAGTAGAGGAAGTCTGTTCCCCGCAAGCGCGGGGATGAACCGGTACCGTAGCTGCCGACAATGGCACGGTAGCACTGTTCCCCGCAAGCGCGGGGATGAACCGCATCATCATCTGTCCGCCAGTGTATACAGAGGCTCTGTTCCCCGCAAGCGCGGGGATGAACCGCGTCTTAAGACGCTGTTATTGTGCGTTGAATGTCTGTTCCCCGCAAGCGCGGGGATGAACCGGCGAAGTTGTTACCGACCTTCCGCAGATGAGACTGTTCCCCGCAAGCGCGGGGATGAACCGAGCTATAACAGAGCATTTGCGGGCAGTAGTGCAGCTGTTCCCCGCAAGCGCGGGGATGAACCGTGTCACGCGGAAAGCATCTGAAAATCACAGACCCTGTTCCCCGCAAGCGCGGGGATGAACCGACGCGTTGTCATTCGCATTATCGAACGTCGCTACTGTTCCCCGCAAGCGCGGGGATGAACCGCTAACACCCGGCATGATGCAGTAACCGATTACCTGTTCCCCGCAAGCGCGGGGATGAACCGGTACATGACATGTTCGTCCATGATTCACTGGTATCTGTTCCCCGCAAGCGCGGGGATGAACCGATATGTTCACACGTCACCGGATACATTTCTAAGCTGTTCCCCGCAAGCGCGGGGATGAACCGCAACTAAATCAACTCGGAGGCAATATGCAATGCTGTTCCCCGCAAGCGCGGGGATGAACCGTCGTCAAACATATAGCACCAGTCAGCGACTTTCTGTTCCCCGCAAGCGCGGGGATGAACCGTCAATCGTCGATTGATCTGTTCCGCTGTCGTTGGCTGTTCCCCGCAAGCGCGGGGATGAACCGTTTACGAGATAGTTGATCGAACCTGCCTTGATCTGTTCCCCGCAAGCGCGGGGATGAACCGCAAAACAAGCGCTAAGATTCCGGCACAGTGTATCTGTTCCCCGCAAGCGCGGGGATGAACCGTCGAACGGCAGAATAATATTTTGATCGATCAGTCTGTTCCCCGCAAGCGCGGGGATGAACCGGTGATTTATGGAACACGTGAGGCGAATCGGCAAACTGTTCCCCGCAAGCGCGGGGATGAACCGGCAATGCTCCAGATATGCGAAGTGTCCGTCCTACCTGTTCCCCGCAAGCGCGGGGATGAACCGACCTTCAGTCGTCTCTGAGCGGCCTTACATGCACTGTTCCCCGCAAGCGCGGGGATGAACCGTGTCGCATCGACATATGCCGACATTCGCAAGACTGTTCCCCGCAAGCGCGGGGATGAACCGGCTGTAGCTTCACTGTCTGCTTTAACGTGTCCAGCTGTTCCCCGCAAGCGCGGGGATGAACCGGCCATGATGCCCCCCTTAAATGTATCTGATAGCTGTTCCCCGCAAGCGCGGGGATGAACCGTAACCGGTACGCTGAACATTTACCAAGAGATACCTGTTCCCCGCAAGCGCGGGGATGAACCGGACTGGAACAAGACAAACCTGCCCCGGCTGCGCTGTTCCCCGCAAGCGCGGGGATGAACCGGCAAAAACCTTGTCTGAAACTATAGCATATATCTGTTCCCCGCAAGCGCGGGGATGAACCGGCATTCCGCTCCGTGCCAAAGGTATATCTCGGCTGTTCCCCGCAAGCGCGGGGATGAACCGGACGCCGAAAAAGACAACGCACTCATGGAAGACTGTTCCCCGCAAGCGCGGGGATGAACCGGCCCATTATATAGTCCCTCGCTTTTTGAGATACTGTTCCCCGCAAGCGCGGGGATGAACCGGCATATTGATCCAGCTGCCAGGATCCTTTTTGCTGTTCCCCGCAAGCGCGGGGATGAACCGATTGAAAGTATAACCACTCAGGAGGCTGAGGCCTGTTCCCCGCAAGCGCGGGGATGAACCGGAAATGAAAATCGAATTTGCCGCCGTTGTGAGCTGTTCCCCGCAAGCGCGGGGATGAACCGGAATAAATCACGATTAAGGTTCGCCGTGATTGCTGTTCCCCGCAAGCGCGGGGATGAACCGGGCTTTTAGGAGGTCGGCGGATAGAGTAAATTCTGTTCCCCGCAAGCGCGGGGATGAACCGGCATATCCATTACATCCCCTGAGAAGGGTTGGCTGTTCCCCGCAAGCGCGGGGATGAACCGAACGGACAAATACTCATTTTGCAAGTGAATAAGTCTGTTCCCCGCAAGCGCGGGGATGAACCGTTGCTCAGGTCCGGAAAATTCTGGTTGATAACCTGTTCCCCGCAAGCGCGGGGATGAACCGGCCCATTATATAGTTCCTCGCTTTTTGAGATACTGTTCCCCGCAAGCGCGGGGATGAACCGTCGGCGGCATTCCATCCGGCCGCGGCGATACCCTGTTCCCCGCAAGCGCGGGGATGAACCGCATTGAAATCCTGACGCTGACCGGATCACTTGTTTCCGTGTTGCGTTGGCACCGGCTGTTCCCCGCAAGCGCGGGGATGAACCGCCAACTCCTCTGGCAGATTGAAATGATTTGTCGTATTCTGTACGTAATTCACGAAAATCAAAAAAACATTGAAAAAATTGCAGCGGGAAAAAACATGAGATATGCAATCGGTGACATACATGGGGGAAGTTGTACGTTCAAGGCGTTACTTGACAGGCTCAGCCTTCGTCACGGTGATGAATTGTTCCTGATGGGTGACTATGTCGACCGGGGACCTGACAGCCGGGGAGTTCTTGACATCATCCTCAATCTGATGAAATGCGGATACTACTCTGTCCATCCGCTGCGCGGAAACCATGATGAGATGCTGCTGCGAACAATCCTCAACGACCATGACATGTTTTCGGCGATGTATTTTGACGAATGGGGAAAGTATGCGCTGAAGAGTTTCGGGTTGAGCAATCCAGGTGATGTCCCGATGAAATACCGTACGCTGCTCGAATCCATGCCGTACATCATTGTTGAAGCCGACTTCATCTTTGTCCATGCCGGCTTGAGTATGAACGTAGATGATCCTGTTCATGATTCGGATGTCATCGACATGCTCTGGAGTCGAAACAGTACGGTTGACATCCGGAAACTGGGAGGACGGCAGCTGGTCACCGGGCATTCTATCGAGACTCTGCAGGCCATCAGGGAGTCTCTCTGCACCGGACACATTTGCCTGGATAACGGCGCTTTTACCCGGAGACAGCCAGAAATGGGGAACCTTGTCGCCCTCAACCTCGATACAAAGGAACTGATTGTCCAGCCGTGGTGTGACGGCGCAGCGAATATGTGATCAGAAGAAAGACGCCATACGCACATACAGTCGCTCCGCAGCACGCAGCATCCAGAAGAACAGCTCGGCCATCGGGCGGCTGCTGAAAGAAGCGAAAGGGTGACGGATGTAGCCGGGGCGGGCGCCGGCTACCAATGCTGCAAGACAGCCGGTAAGCAGACGGTCATCGATCATCATTATTGAAGAGAGGGGGACACCGGCCAGTTCCCCTGTTTTTTTAAGGCCGTCCGGGTACGGTTTTTTCCGGACTCCTGAAATGAAACGCATGGCGGGAAAGTGTTCGGCGAACCAGCTCTTGCGCCCTTCGGTCGGCTTGTTGGAGAGGATGAAAACCTTGTCGCCGCCGAAGGCTGCTTCGCAGCGCTTCATCCAGGCAACCGCTTCGGGGAGCGGAACGGGGAAACCGTGTCCGGCCAGCACGCCGTCGAAATCCAGCGCCAGCGCCTGTACTCCCGAAGAACGGAGCGTTTCGGGATCAAGCGTCAGGATGAATGTTTCCGGGGGGGTGGTGTCAAGCAGGCGCCGCAGTGCGGTGCGGTGGCGAAAGCCGAGCGTAAATCCGTCCAGGATGCGGGTGAAGGTTCCCACCATCAAACCTTTGCGTTGTCTCTCTGGGCCAGCGAGACAAGGTAGTAGACAACCCCCAGGATCAGCAAAGTTCCGGCCAGAAACGCCTGAGTGGTGAGGTCGTCCTTGCGCAGGGTCGAGATGAGGATCTCGCGGATCATGGCGACGATGATGACGCCGATGAACACCAGGATGTTGAATTTGCCCCCCTTGAGATTCTTGATCTCGTTATCCATCAGTTCAATCATCATCCAGAGGATCAGCAGCGAACCGAGCGCCGAGAGAATCCCCTTCTCCACATCCCCCCGGAAAATATGCAGGATATCCCAGCCAAAGAGGACGACGACGGAAATGGATACCCCGGCCAGCGCCAGCACCAGTGCCAGGTTAAGGCCGTAGGTGAAGCGCTCGGTGGCCTTGATCAGGGCCGACTCGACCTTGCGCGAGACAAAGACCTTTTTCATCTCTTCTTCACGGTACGAAGTGCTCATGACGTCGAGATTCATGTCGAGCATCTTTTCCACCGCTTCACGCAGCATGCGCCGCTGCTCGCGGTCGGAATAGTTGACGTCGATCAGCCCCAGCAGAAAGTGGCGGATCTGGTTCATGGCGGCGTTGACGAAATGGACGCTGAGGCCGACCTTGACGTGGGCGTGGCCGATGCGGTTCAGGTGGTTCATGTAATGGTTGTCGTAAATGCCGGTAAAGAGCGACATGAACCAGTTGCTGTGCATCTCGCGCAGACGCTGACGATTGTTGCTGTTCAGGATCGCTGCAGTTTCCGGCAGGCTGTAGAGGTAGTCATAGAACTCCAGCGAAAAGCGTTCCCGATTCTCTTCCGCCAGCGGCTGCAGCGACTGGAGCAGTTCGGCATCCTGATCGGTAAAGCGGTAATGGGCACGTAGCTCCTGCATGGTAATCATACTGTTACCTCCCGTACTTGTAAGCCGCTGCGCACGTGCCTTCGCTGGAAACCATACAGGCGCCTACCGGAGACTCGGGCGTGCAGATCGTGGCAAAGAGCGGACAACCGTGCGGCGTCAGTTTTCCTTTCAATACTTCACCACAGAGACAGGCGGGGTTTTCAGCCGCTTCCGGAATATCCAGCGACAAAACCTTTTCGGCATCGAAGGCGGCGTATTCCTGCCTGATCGCCAAGCCGCTGCCGGGGAGTGTTCCCAGGCCGCGCCAGACCGCATCGCACGGTTCGAAAACCTGGTCAAGGATGGCCAGCGCCTTTTTGTTCCCTTCCCAGGTGACGGCGCGGCTGTACTGGATCTCGACCTTGCTTTCCTTGCGCAGGAGCTGGGCCAGCAGCATTTCGATCCCCTGCATGACGTCGGCCGGTTCGAAGCCGGTGACGACGCAGGGGATGTGGTATTTCTCAGCCAATGGCCGGTACGCCCCACCGCCGATAACGGTGCTGACGTGGGCCGGGCAGAGGTAACCCCTGAGGTTCAGGTCCGGGTCGCCGGTGAGGATATCCATCGGTACCGGCATGGTTTTGTGGGAGGCCAGCACGCTGTAGTTTTTGAGGCCGAGGCGGGCCGCTTCGAGGATGCTGACTGCGATGGTCGGCGCGGTGGTCTCGAAGCCGACTCCGAGGAAGACTACCCGGTGTTCTGGATTGTTTTTCGCCAGTGCCACCGCATCCAGCGGCGAATAGACGATGCGGATATCGGCGCCGCCGGCCCGCTGTTCCATCAGGGACGAGCGGCTTCCGGGCACGCGCAGCATGTCGCCGAAGGTGGCGACGATGGTGCCGGTATCTGCGGCGCAGGCCAGCGCCTTGTCCACGTAGCCGATCGGGGTAACGCAGACCGGACAGCCGGGGCCGGACACCAGCCTTATCTTGTCCGGGAGCAGGGAGCGGATGCCGTACTGGTAGATCGACATGGTATGGGTGCCGCATACCTCCATGAAGTTGACCGGAGCTGTTAAATGTGCAGCCATGCGGCGGATATTGGCTGCCATGTTTTGCACCAGTTCCCGGTCCCTGAATTCATCCTGGAAGTTCATTCCGCCTTTCATGCCATATCCTCTTCGGAAAAAATTTCCCGCATCAGGCGCAGAGTTTCCTCGGCGTATTCCTCATCCAGTCGGGAGATGGCAAAGCCGGCATGGACGATAACGTAATCACCGACCGCCACCTCTTCACCCAGCAGGGTGATACTGGCCTCCTTCTGCACGCCGTCAACTTCGGCGACGATGTTGTCACCTTCTTTACTCAATATCTTCATCGGAACGCCAAGACACATATCAGACCTTTCTCCTTCCTGCGATGGCCGCCTGTCCCAGGGCGATGCCGCCGTCATTCGGCGGCACCAGTCGATGGGTGAATACGGTGAGCCCCTTACGGGTGAGGGCAGTATATAGCATTTCACTTAAAAGGCGATTCTGAAAAACGCCTCCTGAAAGAATAATCCGGTCAAGAGTGGTGGAAGCGGCAATGTCCAGGCAGACCTCTGTTGCGGCAGATGCCAGAGTCTGGTGGAACCGATGTGCGATATCGGGAGCCTGCATGCCGGCTGCGATATCGGCCAGTATTCCTGTAAACATCGGTGCAAAGTCCAGCTGGAGGGGGTGCCCTTCGCCGGATACGATGGAATAGTTATAACTGCCCGTCTCCTCACATCCAGCCATCTCCGCAATCGCTTCAAGTTCAATTGCACCCTGCCCATCATACGACACATTATGTCGTAAATTAAGGAGTGCCGCCACGGCATCAAATAAGCGTCCGCAGCTGGAGGTCAGAGGGGAGTTGATTCCGCGTCGCAGCATCTGTGCAAAAAGCTCCCGCTCTCCCTCCGGGAGCTGCCGGGCAACCGGATGATCGGATGCAAAGGCGGCTTCTCCCTGTGTCTGATACAGGTAGGACATGGCCATGCGCCACGGTTCGCGTACTGCCGCATCACCGCCCGGCATCTGCACCGGCCGGAAGTGCCCCGCACGTCGGTAGCCGTCATACCCGCCCACCAGAAATTCTCCTCCCCAGACTGTTCCGTCGGGGCCATACCCGGTGCCGTCGAAAATGATACCGATCACTTCACCTTCAAGACCGTTTTCAGCCATGCAGGAGGCCAGATGGGCATGGTGGTGCTGTACCCGAGTCAGCGGAATTCCCGAGTCCTCGGCAAACCGCGATGAGAGGTAATCCGGGTGCAGATCACAGGCGACCGCAGTCGGCTTGATTGTCAGTATAGTGGAGAGATGCGTGATGGTATGGTCGAACGAATCGAAGGTGGAACTGTTCTGGAGGTCGCCGATATGCTGACTGAGAACGGCACGGTCGCCATGGGCAAGACAGATGGCACTCTTCAGCTCTGCTCCTGTTGCCAGCAGCGGCGGAACTGAAAACGGCAGTGATACCGCTCGCGGAGCATATCCACGGGCCCGGCGGTAAAAGAGAGGTTTCCCCTGAAAAACCCGCATCACAGAGTCATCGCTGCGGATATGAATCGGACGGTCATGGAGAAGAAAGTAATCGGCAATGCCGGCAAGCCGCTGCAGGGCCTCATTGTCTTCAAAGGCCACCGGTTCGTCGGAGACGTTGCCGCTGGTCATGACAAGGGCGGTGAAGGGGGGATCCTGCATGTTGGATTTTGAATTATGGATTGAATGGTGAATTGAAGAGTGAAATAACAGGTGGTGCAGCGGGGCATAGGGGAGCATCAGGCCGAGCCAGCCGTTGTCCGGGGCGATCAGCGGTGAAAGCGGCGTGCCCGGTTGTTTCCTGACTATGACAATCGGGGCTTCCGGAGAGATCAGCAGCCGCTCTTCCATGTCGTTTATCTGCGTCAGTTCGCGGGCTGTTTCAAGGCGTGCCGCCATGACGGCAAACGGTTTTTCATCCCGCTTCTTCCGCTCCCGCAACCGCCTCACCGCATCGTTATTGCAGGCATCTACCGCCAGGTGATAGCCGCCGATCCCCTTGATGGCCAGTATCGCGCCGTTTTTCAGGAGATCGATACTCCGTGTGACCGCCTCATCGCGTGCTGCGATCGTCTCCCCCTGCGGCGATGCCAGGCTTACCTGGGGGCCGCAGTTGTGACAGGCGATCGGCTGGGCATGGAAGCGCCGATCAAAAGGGTTGCCGTATTCACGCCGGCAGTCAGGGCAGAGCGGAAAACCGGTCATGGTTGTTTTTGGACGGTCGTAGGGGGTGCCGGTGATGATACTGTAGCGGGGGCCACAGTTGGTGCACGTTATGAACGGATACCGGTAGCGCCGGTCGGCCGGGTCGAAGAGCTCGTGCAGGCAGTCGGAGCAGAGGGCGGAATCGGGTGCAATCTGGATGTCAGCCATGCCGGTACCGCTCGGGAGGATAGCAAACGTATGTTCTTCGCCAGGTGCAATGTCGTCGGTGGCAATGGAGCTGATTACCGACAGAGGCGGCGCTTCGGAGGAAAGGGCATGTTCAAATGCGATCAACGCCTGTGTGATACCCTGGATCTCGATTTCGACGCCGGCCGGTGTGTTGCGTACCCAGCCGGAAAGGTCCAGTTCATGCGCGAGCCGGTACACGAACGGACGGAATCCGACCCCCTGGACGATTCCCTGAACCGTGTATCGGCGGCGGCGTATCAGTTGTGTGCACCGGCTGTCAGCCATCGGTACCAGGCATCCATACCTTCACCGCTTCGGGCTGACAGTTCGAAGATGAGAATGCCGGGGTTTATGCGACGCGCATATTCCTTGCACTTTTCGACATCAAAATCGAGATGCGGCAACAGATCGGTCTTGTTAATCAGCATGACCGTAGAGTTATGGAACATCTGGGGGTATTTGAGCGGTTTGTCCTCTCCTTCGGTAACTGAAAGAACGGCGACCTTGTGATGTTCCCCCAGGTCGAAAGCGGCCGGGCAGACCAGATTGCCGACATTTTCAATCATCAGTACATCCAGGTTGTCGAGATCAAAGCCATCAGTGCCGTGCATTATCATATGAGCATCGAGATGGCATCCGGATCCGGTGTTGATCTGGCGTACCGGGACTCCGGTGGCGGCGATGCGCCGGGCATCGTTATCGGTCTGCTGGTCACCTTCAATGACGGCGAAGCGGAGTTTGCCCGACAGGTCCCGCAACGTCAGTTCAAGGATGGTTGTCTTGCCGGAACCGGGTGAACTGACCAGGTTCAGGACAAAAATCCCCTTTTCCTTGAACAGGGCACGGTTAAAAGAGGCCAGACGGTTGTTTTTGCCGAGGATATCCTCTTCGATGGCGATCTTCGTCCGTTTCCCGGAGTCAGTGCCATGCGGGTGTACATGGTCGTGTGCATGGCCGTGTTCATGGGAATGGTTTTTGTGGCTGCCGTCGCTGTCTGTGTGATCATGGTCGCTGTCAGGTTTGTGATCGTGGTCGTGATCGTGATGACCGGTTGTGGGGCATCCGCAGGTTGTGCACATAAGTGGCTCCTGAAACGTAATGTGATTGTAGCGTCGTACATGTATCGAGTTGCATGCACAGTTACATGTATTTGTTCACCGGTGAGACGCGAGAGCATCACGGACTTTGTCGCCTAGAACTTTAAAAGAGAACGGTTTCTGGATAAAATTGATATCTTCCGCCAGCATGCCCTGATTTGCGATGATGTCAGCAGTGTAGCCGGACATGAACAGCAGCCGTACGGCCGGGCAGAGGGCCTGTACTCGCTGTGTCAGATCGCGTCCATTCATTTCCGGCATTATAATATCGGTCATCAGTAAATGGATTTCACCTGCATGTTCTTCGGCGAGCCTGATTGCCTCGCTCGCCCTGGTCGTGCTTAGTACGGTATAACCGAGATTTTCAAGCAGCATCCCGGTAACATCAAGTATTGCAGGCTCATCTTCAACCAGCAGGATGGTTTCGTTACCCGTATTCGCCGGCAAAAATGATGATTCCCTCTGCACCTCTCTCGAGGCCCCGGAGTATCGGGGGAAATGTATCCTGAAAACGGTACCTGTACCGGGCTCGCTGTAAACAGTAATAAAACCGTCATTTTGTTTCACGGCACCGTACACACTCGCCAATCCAAGCCCTGTCCCCTTTCCTGACTCTTTTGTCGTGTAGAACGGCTCGAAAATATTTTCCTGCGCATCCTTATCCATGCCGCAGCCGGTATCACTTACTGTAAGCACAACATATTCGCCTGTCGCGTGATGCGGTATGCCCGTTTGAGATTCAGCGTCGAAGGTTGCGCTATGGGTCTCTATGGTTACAGTGCCGATACCGCTGATGGCGTCCCGGGCATTGACACACAGATTTGCCAGAATCTGGTCGATTTGGCCGGGATCCATATGAATCGGCCCCACGTGATCTCCCGGCTGCCAGTGAAGACATATGTCTTCTCCGATAAGCCGTCGAAGCATCTTGAGTGTTCCTTCCACGCTCTTGTTCAGGTCAAGGATTTGCGGTGTCACAGTCTGTTTGCGGGCAAAGGCCAGGAGCTGACGGGTCAGATCTGATGAGCGTCCTGCAGCAGTACGGATTTCCGTCATGTCGTTGAAAAACGGGTGCCCCTCATTCATCTTCATGAGTGCCAGTTCCGCATGACCGATGATGACGCTGAGCATGTTATTGAAGTCGTGGGCCACACCGCCTGCCAGGCGACCAATTGATTCCAGTTTTTGTGCCTGATTCAACTGCGCCTGCAATGACTCACGTTCCTGCTCAGCCTGATTTCGTGCAGCCAGTTCATGCTCAAGCTCTGCCGTACGCTCTGCGACCAGAGCGTCCAGATGATCACGTTGCCATTGCAGTTCCTGCCTTTGGCGGTCAAGCTCAAGAAATATCCTGGTTTTAGCCAGCAGTATTTCCGGTGCATACGGCTTGACGATATAATCGACCCCTCCAGCCTCATAGCCACTGAACAAATGCTGCTCGTCAGGTTGCAGGGCTGTCACAAAAATAATTGGAATCAGTCGTGTGGCGTTGTCACTTCGCAGGTGTTGAGCCAGTTCGAAACCATTCATTCCCGGCATCATGACATCAAGGATCGCCAGCGCAAATGTGTGGTCAAGTGTCGCTGCAAGAGCTTCATTGCCACTGGCCGCCGCAATGACTTCCGCTTCCACATCACGTAAGACGTGACGCAGCGCCACCAGATTTTCATTTTTGTCATCGACGACCAGTATCTTCTGCTGAAAAATCATCCTGGAGCTCCCGAAGATTTTGATATCCTGCCGGTGCGGATTTTGTCAGGCGGTATGTTCAACATGGTGATGCGCTGTATTATTTCCTCAATGGTGAGCACTTCGTCTACGGAACCTGTCTCCATAGCCGCCTGCGGCATGAGCGGTTGCTCTGCTGTTGCAGGATTCTGCGCAATTGTCAAGCCTCCGGATGACTTGATTGCCCGAATGCCTGCCGCTCCGTCGTTGCTGGCTCCCGACAGGATAATAGCCATGACCCGCTCACCCCAGACCTCCGCAGCACTCTCGAAGAGCACGTCGATGGAAGGTCGTGACCAGTTGACCTTTGCTTCTGTTGAAAGCGAGATGGAGCCGTCACGCTCGACAAGCATATGGTAGTCGGCCGGTGCCACATATACCCGCCCCGGTGTGATCTGCTCCTTGTCGCACGGTTCGACAACAGGAAGTTTCGACATGCCGGCAAGATGTCGGGCAAAGCCGCCTTCATCCTCACGGTGCAGATGTTGAACCATAAGCACCGGCAGTGCAAAATCTGAAGGCAATGCGGCAAGAATGGCGGTAAAGGCTTTGAATCCACCGGCAGAAGCTCCCATTACGATGGCATCATAGATTCTTAAACACTGATTTTTTGCTGTTATTTTAATCATTGCAGCGGATTTTCTTGTAAATCCGGGCCTTGTCATCAATCACTTCGAAACAGTCGGAAACTTCGCTGAACCGCAGGCTTTCCTTCGTGCCAAGGCAGAGATAGCCGCCGTGTACGAGGCTTTCCGTAAAAAGTCCCAGTGCCCTGTTCTGCAGGTCACTGTTGAAGTAGATGAGCACATTGCGGCAAAGCACCAGATGCATCTCACCGAACACACCGTCCATTGCCAGATTGTGGTTGGAGAAGACGATCCGCTCCTTCAGTGAGGCGTCCATGACTGCCGCTTCGTAGCGGGCATGGTAGTATTCGGAAAATGACCGTTTTCCGCCCGCCTGCTGATAGTTTCTGGTGGCCTCCTGAAGTTTTGACGTTTCATAGATCCCTTCACGGGCTCGTTCCAGAGCAGTATCGCTGAAGTCGGTCGCATAAATGGTCGCCCGATCGTAAACCCCTTCTTCCTTGAGTACGATTGCCAGGGAATATACCTCTTCGCCGGTCGCACAGCCGGCATGCCAGATCTTTACATGGGGCCAGGTCTTGAGAATAGGGACCACTTTTTCCCGTACGGAACGATACACCGATGGATCACGGAACAGCTCTGTTACGGCAACAGAGAAATAGCGGATCAGGCGCGAGAAGAACTCCCGGTCATGCAGCACCTGCGGGATCATTTCCGATACCGTTGCACAGCCGGAGCTTGTCATGAACTGCCTGATCCTCCGCTCGATGGAAGCCCGGGCGTAGGAACGGAAGTCGTAGCCGTAGCGGCGGTAGATCGCTTCCAGAAGGAGGTCTACTTCGATGCGGTGAATTTCTGATTTTTTGCGTTCTTCGCTCGTCATAGACAATGTCACCGATAGAGCCACACCCGCATGAGCGAGAAAAGCCGCGCCTGGTCAACCGGCTTGGGAAGATAGTCGTTGGCGCCTGCGGCCAGGCATTTTTCCCGGTCATCCGCCATGGCCTTGGCCGTGAGCGCAATGATCGGCAGGGTCCGGAATGCATCCCGGGCACGAATTCTTTTCATGGTCTCATAGCCGTCCATCTCCGGCATCATCACATCCATCAGTATCAGGTCAATATCGGGCTGTTCCTCCAGCAGGCGCAACGCCCGCTCACCGTTATCGGCCTTGACCGGTTTCATGCCGTTCTCGTTCAACAGACGGGCGACCGCGAAGGTGGTGCGCATGTCGTCATCCACGATAAGCACTTTCTTCCCCTTCAGGAGGAGATCAGTCTCATGCAGATTTTGAATGACCTGGCGCTTCTTCTCCGACATACGCCCCACGACACGATGCAGAAAGAGCGAAACTTCGTCCAGCAGCCGCTCCTGTGAGCGGACATCTTTTATCACGATGGATTTGGCACGTTCACGGATGGTTTCTTCTTCATGCACGGTGAGGTCGCGGGCGGTATAGACGACGACCGGGGGAAGCACGACCCCTTCAGATTCCAGCTGTGCCAGCAGTTCATTCCCGTCCATATCAGGCAGTCCCAGATCCAGAACGACGCAATCATATTCATTTGAGCGCAGGGCAGCCAGGGCCTGTGCACCATTTTCCGCCTCATCGGTCGTGACATCACCATTACCGACCAGTCTCACGGTTTCACGGCGTATGACCGGATCATCGTCAATAACCAGCATCCGTTTCGGTCTCCCGGATGAGAGCTGATCCAACCGGTGAAATACCTCTTCGAGATGATTCTGATCGACCGGTTTGGCGAAATGTCCGACCGCCCCTTTGCGTTTTGCTTTGTTTGAGGGGTCTTCAACCGACAGGATGTGTACCGGAATGTGCCGGGTGCGGGTACTCTCCTTGAGCGTGCTCAACACTTCCCAGCCGTCCATGCCCGGTAGCCTGAGATCAAGAATTATTGCAGAAAGAACGTGCTCTCTTGCCAGATCTAACCCCGCCTCTCCCGTCGAGGCCACCAGACACTTGAATCCCTTCTCATGGCACTTCTCGTAGAGTATGCGGGCGAATTTAGGATCATCCTCGATGACCAGCATTATGCGGTCGGACGCTTCAATGCCGTCACGATCGTCGGGGATGGCGGGGCGACTGCCTGCGACCGTGGCACGCGGCGTACGGGTTTCCGGCAGTGGCCCCGACAGACGGGCCGGAAGCTGCTGCACCGGTTTTAGAGGCAGATACAGCGTAAAGGTCGAACCGGTGCCGGGTGCGCTTTCCAGACGGATCTCGCCACCAAGCAAAGATGCCAGTTCACGGGAAATGGAGAGCCCTAATCCGGTCCCGCCGTATTTTCTCGAGGTGGTACCGTCTGCCTGCTGGAATGCCTCAAATATCCGTGAGTGCAGTTCCGCAGGGATGCCGATGCCGGTATCCGTGACCGCAATTGCCAGAAAGTCGCTCGCGGCAAGCCCGTACCGGGAATACGCCGCTCCCGGTGAAGGGGGGCCAAAGGTCACGGTAACGCTCCCGGAGGCAGTGAACTTTAACGCATTGGCAATCAGGTTGCGGGTAACCTGATCCAGGCGTTTGCGGTCACTTGATATTTCCCGTGGTGCATCAGTGCTGACAACGATCTCCAGCGCAATATTCTTTTCATCGGCGAGGTGCTGGAATGAGTCCCGTACACCATCAGCCAGGTCGTTCACCCGTACCGTGTCAAACTGGACCGTTATATGGCCGGCCTCAATCTTTGACAGGTCCAGAATGTCATTGATCAGATTCAGCAGGTCGCTGCCGCCGCTGTTGATAATGCGCGCAGCCTCGACCTGCTCCGCCGTCAGGTTGCCGTCCCTGTTTCCGGCCAGGCTTTGTGACAGGAGCAGCAGGCTGTTGAGCGGGGTGCGGAGTTCGTGCGACATGTTGGCCAGAAATTCCGATTTGTATCTGCTGGCCTGAGTCAGTGCTGCCGCCTTGTCTTCAAGCTCCTGCCTGGCCTGTTCAACCTGCCTGGTCTGCCGCTCCAGCAATTCGTTCTTTTCTTCAAGCTCCTCGTTGGTGACCTTGAGTTCTTCCTGCTGGACTTTCAACTCTTCTTCCGATTGCTGCAGCCGTTGGGTCTGCTCTTCCAATTCTTCATTTGCCACCTGAAGCTCTTCCTGCTGTATTTTGAGCCGCCGGTTCTGCTGGTCCAGATCCCGGGACAGGGCTTCTATGCGCTGGTTCGACAACATGCTGTTCATCCAGACAGCCAGGGCAGTCTGGATTTCCGAAACGAGCCGGACGGCATCTGATTCATAATCATGGATACTCGCAAGGGATAGTATTGCCACGACCTCGTCACCTGACAGAAGCGGAACCGTGATAATCTCCCGGGGAATGATGTCGCCATTCACTGCCGCCAGGGTAAATCGTGTGTCCGACGGTATTTCAGAAATCGTATGAATTGTGCGGGTGGAGAGCGCCCCGCCGAATTCACCTTCAAAGTCAACCGCAGAAAATGATGCCCGGCCGGGGGCAGTGAGGCCGATCGCCTCCTGGAGCAGAAAATCCGTTTTTTGCTCATTGAGCAGATATATCGCCCCGACCTGGGAACCGGTCAGACGCATAATGCTTTCAAGAACCTGACGACTGAAGGCACGGGCCTGCAGCTCTGTGAGCATGACGGCATTAAGCTGTGCGACGTGTTCCCTGAATGCCATTTCCCCCTGGATTTTACCAGCCATTGCATTGAAAAGCGCGGAGAGCGACCCGAATTCATTGCCAGAGGTGTAGCCGCTCCTGGCATCCAGATTTCCCTGGTGGAACCGGGTAGTTACGTCATTCAGATCCTGCACCGGCGTTCGAATCAGTTTCAACAGAAGCAGACCGATCCCGGCAGAAAGGAGAAGTATTATTCCGATGACCGATAAGAGCTGCAGATTCAGGGAGTCGTGGGTCGTGCCGGCGTTACGGTAAAGCTCAACGCCCTTATTCGTTGCATATACGTCAATTTTCTTAATCAGTACAAGTAACTGATCCCGTTCCGTACCGATATCGCCGGTATTCTGAACCCGTTTCATGGCTGCAGCGACATCTCCCGAACGTCCCAGATCCCGGTTGCTCTCACGCGTCGATACCCAGCGTACAAAGGCGGTATGCGCATCTTCGATATCTTTAATCGGCCCCAGATACGCCCCGAACAGCACCGTGAACTGTTGTTCGGCATCTGCCTGATAGACATCGGAATTCTGAAGAGCTTTCCGACGACCTCCCTCATCTTTGGCCAGGAGTAGATTGCGGAATTCAAAGCGCATCCCCAGGATATCTTTGTCGAGTGTATCAATCGCGTTCATTACTTTCAACGGGTGTTCATACATGGTACGGGTCTGTTGCCAGAGTATATCTGCCTGTCGCGAGGAGAGCACGCCGAGGAGAATAACAAACACGAGGAGACAGCCCAACCCCAGGCGCAGTTGCGTGGCGATTTTTATGTCCTTTAGTTTCATGGGAACTCCTGAAGACAGTTTCAACCTCTACTGGTGCATTTTCCGCCACACGGGGCGCTCAAGTGCCACCTAACAACGTGCAACGGGGTGATTCAGTGCTGCTTTCACCGCCGTTTCTCTTACGCATGTGATGATACGTACCAGTTTATTCGGGCGGATACAATATCATTTGCTTCGGGCGTTCTGTTTGTATTTCACCGAACTGCAACTGATGGAGTCGGGCATATACACCGCCTGCACGCAGCAGCTCCTCATGAGTACCTTCTTCGACTTTGACCCCGTGCCGGATTGTGACGATACGGTCTGCGTCGTGAATGGTGGAGAGGCGATGCGCTATGACCAGTGAGGTGCGTCCCTGCATCATCCCCCTGATCCCCTCCTGAATCATCTGCTCCGAGGCACTGTCAATACTTGCAGTCGCCTCGTCCAGCACAAGTATTTCCGGATCGAATGCGACGGCGCGGGCAAAGGAGAGCAATTGTTTTTCGCCCACAGAGAAATTGCTCCCCCGTTCGCGGACCTCTTCATCATAGCCTCGCGGCAGACGATCGATAAAACCGTCGGCACCGACCGCCGCCGCTGCCTGACGGACGCGCTGCCGGGCCTGTTCATCTCCGAGGCAGATGTTGAATTCGATGCTCCCGGCAAACAGGCAGGGATCCTGAAGGACAACGCCGACCCGCCGCCTCACCTGCACAAGGTCGATCTCCCGGATGTCGACCCCCTGCAGCAGAATGGAGCCGCGTTCAATCTCATACAGGCGTGTCAGCAGGCGGGTAATTGTCGTCTTGCCGCCGCCGCTCTCCCCCACAATTGCAATCCGTTCCCCGCGTTTTACAGCAAGGTTGAATCCGCTCAGGATGTCGTTATCGACCTGATACGAGAACGAAACGTCGCGGAATTCAATGAGGGGAGGAGATTCGCCGCATACTTCCTCTGACAGCTCCCTGTTGCCCGCATGTCTTGCATCGGGAGCAGCTTCGGGGAAGGGATGGGGTGAGCCGGTTGCAGGTGTGTCCAGCAGTGCGAAAATTCTCTCGAGCGCAGCCATCGCTCCCTGCATGACGGAATATTTTGCAGAAAGGTCACGGATAGGCGAGAAAAACTTTTCGATATACTGAATGAAGGCGACAAGCACGCCGAAGGTCAGGGTCCCTTTCAGGATTTCGCCGCCGCCGTACCATATGATCAGCGCCACGGCAATTGATGAGAGCGCTTCCACCAGGGCATACAGGGATGCATCCCAGAAAATGACCGGCATATTGGCGTCGCGGTATGATGCGTTCAAAATGCTGAAACGCCGCTCTTCATCGCGTTCGCGGTTGAAGATCTGAATGATGCTGATACCTGAAATACATTCGTTGAGAAACGAATTCAGGCTTCCCAGCCGTGCACGGACCTCCCGGAAAGATTTTCTCATGCGCCTCCGGAAAGTATAGGCGACGTACAACAGCACCGGCAGAACGGAAAAGGTCACCAGTGACAGTGTAAGGTTCATCCAGAGCATGACGGAAATAATCCCGATCAGCAGCAGGACGTCACCGATGATTGTGATAATTCCTGAAGCAAACATTTCTCCCAGTACTTCGACGTCGCTGGTCAGCCTTGTGACTGCGCTCCCGGTCGGTACGCGGTCGAACCAGGAAACCGGCAGATGCATGACGTGTCGGTACAGCTCTGATCGCATATCCGACATGACCCGCTGTCCGACAGACTGCAGCAGATACACTTCCAGAAACGACAACAGAGATTCAATCAGCAAAATGCCGAGGAATCCGAGTGCAATCTGTTCCAGGCCGGCCAGTTTACCGGTGATAATGTGACCATCGATCGCGAGTTTGATAATCCAGGGCTGTGCCAGGCGGCAGGCTGCAACGATCGGCAGTATCAGCACCACGATGCAGATCGAAAACCGGTAGGGGGTCACATAGCGCACAAAGCGCCGCAACAGAGCGGTGTCGTAGGCTTTGCCGGCTATTTCTTCTTCGTAAATTCCGCCGTGATGCATAGTTTTGGTTCCGTTTGAAGTAAAAGTCAGGAGGCAGTTTATCTGAAAAGTGTTACATCATGTCAACCGGATCTATATCGACTGAAATGCGCACAGTTGAAACGATTGCCGCCCTCTGCCTCCATATGGCGATCAATCGATGAAGATCTGTGCGGTTCGAAGACTTTAGTAAAATCTGGCGGCGAAATCGATTGCGCAGGCGATAAATCGGGGATGGCGCAGGGCCGAGAATTTCAACCCGTACGTTCAACTCTGATTTTAGCCGGCTCAGTAACCGGGCGGTCATGTCCGCCTGTTCTGTAACAGAGTACTCCGAAAGTCCGGAAATGGCAAAAGCCGCCAGAAATGTGAAAGGGGGATAGCCGGCCTCCCGGCGAAACTCCAGTTCCTGCCGGTAAAATCCGGCCGCATCATGTCCGGCGGCGGACTTGACCGCATAATGCTCAGGGTCGATCGCCTGTACAACAACCCTTCCCGGGGTTTCACCCCGGCCGGCCCGTCCGATGACCTGCGACAGCAGCTGGAACGTGCGTTCTGCCGCACGAAAATCGGGCATTCCCAGGCTCGCTTCGGCGTTTATCACCCCCACCAGCGTTACTTCGGGAAAATCATGCCCCTTGGCAATCATCTGGGTGCCGACCAGTATATCGGCGCTGCCGTCGTTCATGCGTGACAGCAGACGCTCGTGGCTCCCTTTGCCTGAGGTCGTGTCACTGTCCATCCGGAGAATCCGTGCCGACGGCAGCAGCTCTTTCAGGTGATGCTCCAGTTTTTCGGTTCCGGCACCAAGCTCACCCAGTGTCGTTCCACCGCACGCAGGACATGTGCCGGGTGCCGGGACGGCATAGTCGCAGTAATGACACAGGCTCTGACCACGCTGACGATGATAGGTCAGAGTAACCGAGCAGTTGGGGCAGGTCAGCGCTTTCCCGCAGTCCGAGCAGACCAGAAAGGTTGCAAAGCCCCGGCGGTTAAGAAAAACAATTGCCTGCCGACCCTCCTGGTACGTTTCATTCAGACGGTCTGACAGCGCAGACGACAGAATATCTTTGTTCCCCTTCATTGCGACCAGTTCGACAAGCGGCATCGGACGGCATTCGACCCGTTCAGGCAGTTCAAGCAACGTAAGCCGTCCCTCACCTGCGGCGTGGAATGTGGTGACCGCCGGTGTTGCCGAGCCGAGAACAACGGCGGACTCTTCCATCTTACCCCGCACAAGCGCCAGATCGCGAGCATTGTAACGCAATCCGTCCGATTGTTTGAACGAGGCTTCATGTTCTTCATCGACGATGATGATGCCTATTTTGTCCAGGGGAGCAAAAACGGCTGAACGTGCTCCGATGACAATGCGTGCAAGCCCGCGCCGGATGCGGCGCCATTCGTCGAAGCGCTCACCATCTGAAAGACCGCTGTGCAGGATGGCAATACCGCCGCCGAAACGGGCCTGAAACCGCCCGGTCAACTGAGGGGTCAGGGCAATTTCAGGCACAAGTACCAATGCATTTTTTCCGAGTTCAAGCGTGCGGGAGATTGCCTGCAGATACACCTCGGTTTTGCCGCTGCCGGTTACTCCGTACAATAGAAACGGTTTGAACGACTGGTGGTAAAGGCTTGCCGTAATGGCATCCAGTGCCGCTTTTTGATGGGTATGCAGATGTCGCGGCTCATCCCGGACAACAGTGCGATCTTTAAATGGATCTCGAAATACTTCGCGCTCTTCTGCTCTGCTCAATCCGAGTTCGGTCAGTCGCTTGAGTTGCGGAGAACATGTACCGAAGCGTTTACGAAGTTCTCCGGCGGAAATATCGCCCGACTCCCGGATTACCGCCAGTATTTCCAGCGCTTTAGAACCAGGTTGACGGATAGAGGTCTCCACTTGGCCGGGGAGATAAAACGTTTCACGGCGTGCGGACTTTCCCCCGGTCACTATTTCCGCTTCTCCGGCGGCACCTTTTCGGGTTTGAATATTTATACCGGCCGGGAGTGCGGTGCGAACAACCTCCCCGAGGGGGTGCTGATAATATGATGCGATCCAGCGGAAAAACTCCATTTCACCGGGAGTCCAGAGGGGGGCTGTGTCCAGTACCGCTATGATTTCTTTCAGACTGGTATGTTCCGAACCGGCAGCATCCCCCAGAATGTAGCCGGTCAGTGTGCGCCGGCCGAACGGCACCAGAGCGCGGTGCCCGGGCAGAGCCTGTGCCAGGAGCGGTTCAGGGACGAGATAGTGAAAAGTCCTGTCCAGATAGAGCGGGATGGCGACTTCAATTATATGGTTGTATGGGTCGGCAGCAGTCATAAAATTTTCCGGTGATGTGACATTGGTGGATAGCATAGTCATAAATATGGTGTATAGTGAAAACTCTTCTCATGAGAACTTAACGTAAGGCCGCATTATATATGAATCTCAATGAACTGCTCAAATTAAAAGCCCGCAAAAACCCCGACAGCCTGCTGAAGCTGCTGGTAGCAACGGCACTGGTGTCTTTTTTTGCTGTCGTTATCGTAAGCAGTTTCAGCTTTTTCCGGATTTTTTCCGGTTTTGTCATCAAAAATGCCGAAAATAATTCAGTACAGCTCTGCAAGGTGCTTATCGATCAGCAGAAAGATCTCATGTTTGTTACTGTGCCGGGAAAAGGGACCGAGCTTGGGCTGCACGGCACGGAGATGTTTGATTTTGACCTCAGCCTGCGGCACTATCTGGTGCCGTTCGACATCATCAAGGTTAAGGTCTACAACACCAGGAAGGAGATCATCTTCTGCACTGATCCGATGCTGATCGGAAAAGTTGATGAGCACAACCTGCATCTCAAGAATGCCCTCGACGGCCGGGTTGACTCCCGAATGGTCAAAAAGGAGATGGCCCACGATCTTGACGATGAAAAACTGCTGGATGTGGACGTGGTCGAAACCTATGTGCCGATACTGAGCCCGGACAGGAAGGTGCTGGGCAGTTTCGAAGTGTACATGAATATCACCTCCTACCGCGAAAAGATCCAGAAGGGTGCCGAGGTCATGACCGCTCTCCTGGCGCTGGCGCTGACCGGAGTGTTCGGGCTGTCGTATCTGCTGGTCCGGGGGGGGGTCGATCAACTTAAGGAAGTACAGGCGCAACTGGAATTCATCGCAATAACCGATGCTCTGACCGGGATTTATAACCGTGGCTATCTCATGAAACGGGGTGAAGAGGAGTTCGAACGGGTACTGCGCCGTACCGGAGATCAGAGGACGTCCCTTGGCTGCATCATGATCGATCTGGATCATTTTAAAATGGTAAACGATACCAAAGGGCACATTGTCGGAGACGGTGTGCTGAAAGGCGTTGCCGAAAGACTGCGGAAAAGTGTGCGGCCGTATGATATCGTCGGCCGCTACGGCGGCGAAGAATTTGTCGTGCTGTTACCCGATACGGCCTTCGGGCAAAGCCTGGCCGTTGCCCAACGTATTTGTGAACTGGTTCGCAACGAACTTTTCGAGGTCGACGGAGTCTGCCTGCCGGTTACCATCAGTCTGGGTGTTGCCCATTTCAGTGCGGATGACCGCGTACTGAGTGATATGATAAAGCGGGCAGACGAAGGGTTGTACAAGGCAAAGAACGACGGTCGTGACCGGGTGGCCTGGGTCGGACACACCGGAAACCACGATGCGGCTATGTAGGTCTACCAGTATTTCTTTGGTGGTTCGGTCTTTCCGACAATCCTGATTTCACCGTCGATCACCTTGAACATATCGCCGGATTCGTTTGTCCAGGCATCACCCTCATCCAGAGGAGCCGGTACCTCACGTCTCCCCAGATAAACCTCTTCATCGTCGATATAGGCGAACCAGTCAAGCGCCCCCGTCATCCAGATCCGTGTATTCAGTGCCATGTTTTTATCCTTGTGTAGGGTCGCCCGATTGTGGCGGGTCAGTGACTTTCGGCTACGAAAGCCGTGACTTGAAATCTGCATAGTCGAAGCTGCGCAGCACCTTCAGCTCGCCGTTATCAGGTTCGTAAGTGCAGATATGCGGGTGCTGAATGCCGTTAAATGTGGTGCTTTTGACCATTGTGTAGTGGGCCATGTCTTCAAAAGCGAGCCTGTCGCCAGGGTGGAGCGGGTGATCGAACGACCAGTCTCCGATTACATCCCCCGCCAGGCAAGATGCCCCTCCAAGGCGGTAGGTGTGGGGCTTCTCCCCCGGGTCAAAACCATTATCAATGCCGGGGCGGTAGGGCATTTCCAGGATGTCCGGCATGTGGCAGGTTGCCGAAACATCCAGAATGGCGATGTCCATGCCGTTGTTGACCACGTCAAGCACCTCACCCACCAGAATACCGGTGCCGATGGCAATCGCTTCGCCCGGTTCGAGGTAAACTTCCAGATCGTACTTCTTCCTGAAGTATGTAACCAGTTCCACCAGCCCGTCGATGTCGTATCCCTCGCGGGTAATATGGTGCCCTCCACCCAGATTGAGCCATTTCATCCCCGGCAGAAACGCACCGAATTTTTTTTCGAAGGCCACGGCGGTTCGTTCCAGCGGTTCGAAAAGCTGTTCGCAGAGGGTGTGGAAGTGTAATCCTTCGACTCCGCGCAGAGAGCGACCGGCGAACTCTGAAAACGGGATGCCGAGACGTGAATGTGCGGCACAGGGGTCGTACATTTCGGTGTGCCCTTCGGAGTGCTCGGGATTGACGCGCAGACCTATGGAAACCCTCCCCGCTTCTTTCTCCCATAACGGGCGGAAGCGCTCCAGCTGGCCAAAGGAGTTAAACACCAGGTGATTTGAGATACGAAGCAGTTCGACGACGTCGGACTCTTTGAAGGCGGCAGCAAAACTGTGTACCTCGCGGCCGAATTCCTCCCGCCCCAGGCGGGCTTCCCATGGTGAGCTGGCGCAGACCCCCTGCAGTGTCTCCCGAATAACAGGGAACACGCTCCACATTGAAAAGGCCTTCATTGCCAGCAGAATTCTGGCACCGCTGCGCTGTTGAACATCGTCCAGAATGGCCAGGTTATGACGCAGACGCCCCAGATCCACCACGTACGCGGGGGAGGGGGCAAGACGGAGGATTTTGTCGATATCGATCACAATCTAAGCCTTTAAAAAACATTTGAAACACAGAGCAACAGAGCAACTGAGTAAAAGTAAATAAAAAATCAGGTTAAAACCAGAAAAAGTCACTTACCATTTTGGTTATGCCTGCTGATGTAACCTTTGATTTCTCTGTTGCTCAGTTGCTCTGTGGTTCATGAACAGCTGTTTCTGAGATTATAATTCCGGCCAGTCGCCGCCATCGACGACTACCGTCGGCAGACCCATCGGCCCCAGTGTGTCGAGAAACAGCTCAGGATCGAACTGCTCCATATTGAAAACTCCCGCTTCATGCCACTTCCCGGTCAGCATCATGATCGCACCGACAACGGCAGGGACTCCGGTCGTGTAGCTGATAGCCTGGGACTGAACTTCCTTGTAACAGGCTTCATGGTCGCAGATGTTGTAAATGTAGACCTGTTTGCGCCGGCCGTCCTTCATGCCGCGGGCGATGACACCTATGCAGGTTTTCCCTTTGGTGAGCGGTCCGAGCGAGCCTGGATCAGGGAGGAGCGCTTTCAGGAACTGAATCGGCACGATCTTCTGGCCGTTATACTCCACTTCGTCGATTCGGGTCATGCCGACATTCTGCAGAACCTCCAGATGCTTGAGGTAATTATCAGAGAAGGTCATCCAGAACTGTGCCTTTTTGATGGTCGGAATATGCCTGACAAGCGATTCCATCTCTTCATGGTAGAGGCGGTAGATGCTCATCGGGCCGATTCCGGCCGGGAAATCGAAGGAGTGTTTCGTCGTCAGTGGCGGACTCTCAACCCACTCTCCGTTTTCCCAGTGGCGACAGGTCGCGGTTACCTCGCGGATGTTGATCTCCGGATTAAAGTTGGTGGCAAACGGCTGCCCATGGCTGCCGGCGTTGGCATCGATGATGTCGATCTCCTCTACCACGTCCAGATATCTCTTTGCTGCCAGGGCGGTGTAGACGTTGGTCACTCCCGGATCAAAACCGGAACCAAGGAGAGCCATCAATCCCTTTTCCTTGAAACGCTCCTGATAGGCCCACTGCCAGGAATACTCAAACCTGGCGGTCTCGAGCGGTTCGTAGTTGGCGGTATCAAGGTAATCGACCCCGGTTTCCAGACATGCGTCCATGATGTGGAGATCCTGGTAGGGGAGGGCTACATTGATAACCAGCCGGGGCTGTACCTGTTTGATCAGCGCCACAAGCTCAGGCACGTTGTCGGCATCTACCCGGGCCGTTTGAATGCTGTCGCCCAACTGGGCGGCAATCGCGTCGCACTTGGATTTAGTTCGCGAAGCCAGAGTAATCTCGCTGAAAATATCACGCCGCTGTGCGCACTTGTGTGCGACAACCTGGCCGACGCCGCCGGCCCCAATAATAAGAACTTTGCTCATAGTACTTATTCTCCTAAATAGGTGTATCCCAAAAGGGTTCTGTCGAGCAGTTCAATAAAGTGACTGCTCTCTTCAATGGAGATCTTCTTTAATACGACATTTTTTTCCAGATTGTCCCTGACCCGTTTCAGAATCTCCGGTCCTTTGTACTGAACATATTTCAGCGTTTCCCAGGTTGCGTCGCCGTTGATGACGGTATCGATCATATACCCGGTTTTTTTGTTGAAGGTGATATGGACGGCATTTGTATCGCCGAACAGGTTGTGGAGATCCCCCAGAATTTCCTGATACGCTCCGATCAGGAAGAAACCGATATAATAATCCTCATCCTTGCGTATTTTATGCAGAGGCAGATATTTGGCTCGTCCCTGCTCACCGACAAAACTGGTGATTTCACCGTCCGAGTCACAGGTGATATCGGCAATCGAGGCCATGACATCCGGTTTTTGATTAAGCCGCTGCAGAGGCACGATCGGGAAGAGCTGGTCGATTGCCCAGGAGTCGGGGATCGATTGGAACAGTGAAAAATTTGCAAAGTAGGTCTGGCGCATGGAAAGCTGGAAGTTTTGCAACTCCTCCGGAATCGGCTTGATCTTCTCGACGATGCTGTTTATTTTTTTGATTATTTTCGAGTAAAGCCACTCGGCAATAGCCCGGTCGTTGAGCGTCAGGTACCCCAGGTTGAACAGGCTGACCGCCTCGTTAATCAACTGCAGGGTGTCGTGGTAGTCCTCTCTCAGCGAGTAGCGGTCGATGCTTTTGTAGATATCCATCAGTTTTTTGACTGTCGGAGCCACCTTTTCAGACTTGCTGAGGATTTCCTCAAAATCGGGCATCAGGTGCTGTGTATTGGTGTTGAGGACATTTGTGACCAGCACAGAATAGTGGGCAACGGTTGCCCGCCCCGATTCGGAGATGATATTGGGACATTCCACCCCCGCTTCATCACAGATGTTCTTGATCTGATATATGACGTCGTTGGCATACTCTTCGATGGTGTAGTTGACGCTTGAAAAGTAGCTCGATTTGGAACCGTCGTAATCGACACCCAATCCTCCGCCGATATCAAGAAATTCTATGCCGACGCCTAACTTTTTCATCTCGGTGTAGACGCGGGCAACCTCGATCAGAGCCGTCTTTATTTTATCGATCTTGGTGATCTGGCTGCCGATGTGTGAGTGCAGCAGTTTGACCGAACCGAGCATCCCCTGATCTTCCAGCATCCGGATTGCGGCGATGATTTCCGACATGCGCAGACCGAATTTGGCATCTTCTCCACCGGATGTCGCCCATTTGCCGGTCCCTTTGGAGGACAGTTTGACCCGGATTCCCAGTTTCGGTGTTATCCCGGTTTTTTTGGATATTTCAATAATCTTTTCAAGCTCAAACAGTTTTTCAACCACAAGCGTAATGTCGAAACCGACTCTGGTGGCATACAGAACCGTCTCGATGTATTCGGCATCCTTGTAGCCATTGCAGATAATCGGCAGGTTGTTGCCGCTTGAGATTGAAATGCCCGCAACAAGTTCCGGCTTTGAGCCGACTTCGATCCCGATGTTATAACGTTTTCCATAACCGGCGATCGCTTCGACCACCTGTCGCTGCTGGTTAACCTTGATCGGATAGAAAGTCTGGTATTTTGCAGGATAATCATTTTCCTGAATGGCGTTTTTAAACACCCGGTTAATTGAAGCGATACGACCCTGCAGCACATCCATGAAGCGAAGCAGGATGGGGGGTTTTATTTTCCTCTTGATCAGATCATCCACCAGCACCCGCATGTCGATGGAGTGCTTGGAATTTGACGAGGGGTGGACGCAGATGTTCCCCTTTTTATTGATCGAGAAGAGATCGGCACCCCAGTTGTCGATGTTGTAAATCTTGGCAGAATCACCGATGGACCATTTTTCCATGACCGCTCCCCGTCTTCCGGTTAATCGTATTCAAATAAACTACTTTATTTATTGCATAGTATGGTTAAAGTCAAATGTAATTCGTTTCAATCCGAAACCCCCGACAGGAAGCAACTCGAATTCCTCCCGTTGAATACTACCTCATCGGAATCTCCGGCTTGACTTTGCCTGATGGAATGATTACCTTCGAACTAATTCAGACACCCTCGTACACACGACTTCATTCAGGTGATCGTATGCCGCATTTTTCAGGCAGGAAACCGTTTACAGAGGAAATATTCAACCGGCATGTCAACGAGATGCGCAGTCTGCTGCATGCCCTTGAGTTACGGGATTCGTTTGAAGATAATGAAACGCGTCCGAAAATGGATATGTACGAAACAGGCCGGGACATCGTCATCGAGTTTGACCTCCCCGGTTTCGCTTTGAACTCAATTTCTCTGAAAATTAACGGTATGTCACTGATTCTTGAGGCGTGCAAACCGAGGGAGTCGAGCGAAGGAAAGTTTTTATGTGTGGAACGGATTCACGGCCGCTTTCACCATACGGTGCATATTCCGGGGAATGTTGACTCCGGTGCAATCAGGGCGGAATACCGCCGTGGGGTACTTCGGGTTATCTGCCCCAAAATATGCGAGCGACTGGTGCCGATTCAGGAGCTGTAAGCGCATTACCATAGTATCCATTTGCAGCTCCAAAGGAGATTTAGATTGATAGAGATAGAAAACGATATGGAGCAAAGTTCGGAAGATTTGAAAATACCTGATGTGCTGCCGCTGCTGCCGATTCGGGACGTGGTAGTGTACCCGTTTATGATCATTCCGCTTTTTGTCGGGCGGGAAATGTCGGTGAAAGCCGTAGACAGTGCCCTCGCCGGGGACCGGATGATTCTGCTTGCGACTCAGCACGATGTTGGAGATGAGGACCCTCCTGCTGATAAAATCTATGAAGTCGGCACTGTTGCCATGATCATGCGGATGCTCAAACTGCCCGATGGTCGCGTTAAAATCCTTGTTCAAGGCCTCGCCAAGGCCCGCATTACGGAGTACGTTTCTGACAAACCGTTCTACACGGTCCGTGTCGAGCGGCAGAACGATACCGCGGTCGTGGATGTATCACTGGAAGTCGAAGCGTTGATTCGCACGGTGCGCGAGCAGTTGGGCAAGGTTGTGGAACTTGGCAAGTCGATCTCGCCCGAGGTGATGGTTATCCTGGACAATATCCAGGACCCGGGGAGTATGGCAGATCTGGTATCAAGCAACCTCGGGTTGAAGGTTGCTGATGCCCAGATTTTACTGGAGATAAACGATCCGATCGTTCGATTGACGAAAGTCAATGAACTGTTGAACCGCGAGGTTGAGCTCCTGAGCGTGCAGGCGAAGATCCAGAACGCCGCACGTGAAGAGATGGGTAAAAATCATAAGGAATATTACCTGCGCGAACAGATGAAAGCCATTCAGAGCGAGCTGGGTGATAACGAAGGAAAAGAGGAACTGGCTGAAGTCAGGAAGGCGATCGAGGCTGCAAAAATGCCGGCTCCGGTGCAGAAGGAGGCGCTCAAGCAGTTGGGTCGTCTCGAAAATATGCACCCGGACGGTGGCGAAGCAAGTATTGTCAGAACCTATCTCGACTGGATGGTCGAGCTTCCCTGGAGTACCTCTACCCGCGACAGCCTGGATATAGTCCGGGCCAAGAAAATTCTGGATGAGGACCACTTTTATCTGGAAAAAATCAAGGAGCGGATTCTCGAGTTTCTAGCGGTACGTAAATTGAAAAAGAAGATGAAAGGGCCGATTCTCTGTTTTGTCGGGCCTCCCGGTGTCGGGAAAACGTCTCTGGGCAAATCGATAGCTCGCGCAATGAATCGCAAGTTCGTCCGCATTTCTCTGGGCGGTGTACGCGATGAAGCGGAGATTCGCGGACATCGCCGCACCTATATCGGCGCTTTGCCGGGACGTATCCTGCAGGGATTAAAACAGGCGGGCGCCAACAACCCGGTCTTCATGCTGGATGAGCTTGACAAGCTGGGATACGATTACAAGGGTGATCCATCGTCTGCGCTCCTTGAGGTTCTTGACCCGGAACAGAATCACACGTTCTCTGATCACTACATCAACCAGCCGTTTGACCTTTCGAATGTGATGTTCGTAGCGACCGCCAACCAGATGGATCCGATACCGTCGGCACTGCGCGACCGGATGGAGGTCATTAATCTGGCCGGATACACCGAAGAGGAAAAGCTGGAAATTGCCAAACGCTATCTGGTCCCGCGCCAGACCAAGGAAAACGGTCTTAAGCCAAAGCACATCAGTTTCGATGATGAATCGATCGCAGAAATTGTTTCCAAATATACCCGGGAAGCCGGTCTGCGAAATCTTGAGCGGGAAATCGGCAAGATCTGCCGCAAGGTGGCCCGGAAAGTGGCGGAAGGGAACGCACGTGCCGTCAAGGTAACTGCAAAAGCGCTGCACACCTACCTGGGAGCACCGAAATACATCCGTGAAGAGGATCTTGACCGCAACGAGGTCGGGGTTGTCAACGGCCTTGCCTGGACTCCGGTGGGAGGAGAGGTTCTTCATATCGAAGCCAGTTTGATGGCGGGTAAACCCGCTCTGACGCTGACCGGTCAGTTGGGGGATGTCATGAAGGAGTCGGTTCAGGCCGCTCAATCCTACATTCGTGCTCATGCCGGGGCATTGCATTTGAAACCGGAAATTTTTCAGGACAATGAAATTCACGTTCACGTTCCGGCCGGCGGCATACCCAAAGATGGCCCTTCAGCCGGTGTTGCCATGACCGTGGCGCTGGTATCTATACTGTGTCATATCCCGGTAAAAAAGGATGTTGCCATGACCGGTGAGGTAACGCTGCGCGGCAAAGTGCTCCCGATTGGGGGCTTAAAGGAGAAAATCCTGGCGGCTGTCCGTTCCAGGATGCGGCTGGTAATCATTCCCGCGCAGAACAAAAAGGATCTGGAGGATATTCCGGCGGAAATTTTGAAGAAGGTCAAAATTGTTGCCGTTACCGAAGTTGAAGAGGCACTCAAGCTTGCGTTGGAGAAATATCCCCCTTCAGCGCCGGCTGTTGCAGGAAAAAAACCGGTACCGCCCCGTTCAAAAATCTCCTCTCCCGCCCGTAAGGCGCGTTCAGGAGCGGGTGCATCAGCGTAAACGGTAATAGAGCGCGGAAAGGGCGGATTGAACGGATTCCAAAGGTTTAAACAAAATGAGTCTGTGTAATAAAATCCGCTTTTATCCCGTTGATCAGATTTGATCCGCGTTCTATTGCCCACGACTTTTCCCGGTTCGACCCATGTATTCGGAGGTGGTTCATGTCTGAAGAAGTCATCTACGCTGCTTCCTGGCTTATAAATCCCGACGCCCCACCGGTTGCCGGCGGGGCGTTGCTCGTTCGTGACGGCATTGTCACCGAAACGGGCACACTGAGCTCTCTCCGCAGTACACACTCAGCACCGGTGATTGATTATCCCGGCTGCGTCATCCTTCCCGGGTTTATCAACGCCCACACCCATCTTGAATTGACCCACTTTCCCTCCTGGCTTCACACGTCGTCGGTTGATTATGCCCCGCGACGGTTTGTCGACTGGATCATCCAGTTGATCAAAATTACGCGGGGTCTTACTGCTGCAGAGTATCCTCCATCGATTCACGAGGGGGTGCGGCTCTGTCTGGAATCGGGCACAACCGCTGTCGGTGAAATTGTCTCCAACCCGGCACTGGCCAGTCTGTACTATCACTCTCCACTTGCCGGCCGGCTCTATTTCGAGCTTCTCGGGCAGGAGCAGAGCCACTTTAACGGCACACTTGCCGCTGCAACAGCCGCCGCCCGGCAGGAGGATGCTCACACACTGCTGACCGGGTTCGCTCCTCATTCTCCTTATACGATTGCCCACGAATATCTGACGGCGGTACGGGATGCCGCTGCAGTTCACGCCCTTCCGCTTGCCATTCATCTCTCGGAGTCCCGTTCCGAAGCGGATTTTGTTTTTGACGGCACGGGAGAACTGGCTGACGGGCTCTATCCTTTTGTCGGCTGGGAACGCTTTCTGGGTCGCCCGGCCCGCTGCAGCTCAACCGAACTTCTTGACCGATGCGGGCTGCTGACGCCGACAACACTGGCTGTACACTGCGTCCACCTTTCTGTTGCCGATGCCCGCACTGTAAAGTCGCGTGGAGCGCATATCGTGCTCTGCCCCCGCAGTAATGAGATCCTTGATGTCGGGCGTGCTCCGGTTGCTCTTTTCAAAAAGCTCGCAATTCCCCTGGCGCTGGGCACCGATTCGCTGGCCAGTAATAATTCCCTCTCGCTCTGGGATGAACTCCGTTTTGCCCTTGAGACCTTTCCGGATGACCTGACTGTGTTGGACGTACTTCGTATGGTCACGACAGGTGCCGCCGAAGCTCTTGGCATCTCTTCATCCTGCGGCTCGCTGGAGATCGGCAAGCGCGCGGATTTTCAGGTAATCGGAAGTTGCGACGGAGGCGATAAAGGTGTGCTGGACCGGATTATGCGGGAGGGGAGGGTGAGGGAAGTCTATGCCGCCGGCACGCAGTACACAGGGGCGGTCTACAGTTGATGTCACCGTTTATTCTATGCGGGCGGTAATGGGCCGTCGATAACACTCTTCAGCACCTCCCGCATCTGAGCAAAGCTGTACGGTTTGCTCAGAAATCCCGCGACTTTTGCCTCCGCTATCCGTGAGGTAACTTCAGCATCGCCATACCCGCTGGAAACGATGACAGGCAGCTCCGGGTCGATGCTTTTCAGCTCACGGATCAGTTCATACCCGTCCATGACCGGCATTCCTAAGTCTGTCACGACCATAGTGATGTATTCAGCGTTTTTACGATAGAGCTCCAGCGCTTCCCTGCCGTTTGCTGCTTCAAACACCGTGAACCCAAGCGCCTTCATCAGGTTTTTCGCAACCAGTATAAGTTGCGGCTCATCCTCAACCAGCAGTATCGAGCCGCTTCCCTGCCACGGCGCCGGGGTGGTCTGCTGAAGTTGTTCCCCGTCGGCATTTGTGGTCTTAACAGGCAGGTAGACCTTGAAGGTTGAGCCCTGCCCCGGGTGACTGGAGAGCTGCAGTGCCCCCTTGTGCGCCGTTATGATGCCGAGTACGGACGGCATCCCGAGACCACGTCCGGTAAACTTGGTGGTGTAGAACGGCTCGAAGATTCGTTTTTTTGTTTCATCATCCATACCGCAGCCGTTATCCGTGACTTCCAGACAGATATATCCGCCGGGCGGAATGGCATTGCCAAGATGATTCTTTTCCGGGCTATCCTGGCAGATTTCCGTCTTTGTCAGCGAAACAGCTATTTCACCCTGCGCTGTGCCGATGGCTTCGGCTGCATTGATGATCAGATTCATGATAATTTGTCTGATCTGGCTGATATCGGCCTTGATCAGGGGAATCCCGTCTGCAAGAGTTGGTCTGATCACAACATTCTGATTTAGGGTCGCTCTCATCATCTTGAGCATGTCATCCAGTATTGCCGGAATGTTGACCATCTTCATGGAACAGTGGGCTTTCCCGGCGTAGGTCAGCATCTGACGGCAGAGTTCTGCCGCGCGGTTTGCGGCTTTTTCAATTTCGGGGATAAGCTCCACGGCCGTTTTCGGCCGCTGCAGTGCCAGAGAGCAGTTGCAGATGATGACCGCCAGAATGTTGTTGAAGTCATGGGCAATGCCTCCGGCCAGCACGCCGAGGCTTTCGAGATGCCGGGACTGCCGGAGTTGCTGTTCGAGTGCCAGTTTTTCTTCTTCGGCCTTCCTGCGCTCGGTGACATCCTCAAGCAGCCAGATTGTCCCCTTGGACATGTCTGCCGGTTCAACCGCCTTGCCGATGTATCTGGCCAGAAGGTGCGTGCCATCCTTCCTGATCAATTCCTGTTCCGTTTCAAACACCCCTCCCTGCGACAGAACCGGGTACGCCTCCTGACCGAGTTTCTCGTACGCTTCATCGGATGCGTACAGTTTCTGTGTCGTCTGAAACTCCAGCTCCTCCTTCGGATACAGTAACAGATTCTCAGTCTGGTGGTTTACCCAGACCTGCTTCCTGTCAATGATTTTGGAAATTCCACAAGGGGCATTTTCCACGATAATGCTGAGCTCGCGCGTGATTTTTGCCAGTTGGCCGGTGCGCTCATCCACCATCCTCTGTGCTACTGCAGCAGTGCTCTGCAGGGTTCTGACCAGGGCGGCCAGCAGCAGCGTGATGAGAGTGCCGCCGATCATGGTGAGCCATACACTTACGTATTTCTGCGAGAACAATTCGCCATCTGCTTGTGTGAAAAGCAGCGTCCAGCGGTGGCCGTTAAAATCGACCGGGATTTGACGGGTGTAGTGCTTGCCGGTCCGTAGCCCGTGCTCCTCCGGAACGGGATCCTCATAGAGCAGAGACCGGGACGATGGTTGTGCGCCGTCGAATACGGCAAGGTGCAGAGGTTTTTGACTCTTTGGATTGGGGTTGCCGAGAACCCCATGCATCAGGTCATTCATCCGGTAGGGACTGTAGACCCAGCCATAGATCGCCGCTCGTCGTTGTTCTGTTGTCCCGGTCGGCATGCCTTTCCGGTAGACCGGCACATACATTAAATTACCTGCCTGCATTGCCACGTCGGTTTCCTGAACCAGTTGCACTTTGCCGGAGAGCGCAGCAATATCTTCATCACGCGCCCGTTCCATGGCGGCCCGGCGAACAGGTTCTGAAAGCATGTCATACCCGAATGCCCGCAGGTTGCGTTCGGTAAATGGTTCCAGATAGATAATGGAGGAGTAGATTTCCCGATCGCCCTCCGGCTTGATCCTGTACTCCGGGAAACCTTCACTGCGGATTTTCCGGATGTGTCTGTCCAATTCTCCACGGGATATCACCAGCGAAAAGCCGATACCCTGAATGCCGGGGAGTCGCTGCTCTATCTTCTGAAGTTTGGTATAGATGCGCCATTCCTCGCGTGTAACCGTTTCTGAAGCATTAAAAAACGCCGCGCCGCTTCTCAGGATGCGGGCGTGGGCGTCGAGCCTGTCTAAAATTTTATCTTCTATACTGCTGCAGCGAGCAGCAAAATCCTGTGTGGAGATGATTTCAATATCCGATCTTATTTTCAGGCTTGCGGCGGCGGTGATAACAAAACCGCACAGCAGCACGATTAGGGCCGAACGCCGGAACCTGAGAAAAGCCGGAGTAGTATGTGACAAGGAGGGTACATCACCGGTTTTGCTGGTCTCGTTTTTACGTGTGGTGGACACTGGTAGCTCCTGGATAGACAAAAACCGGCATACGGGGAAATCCGCAATGCCGGTTTATAATGGATCAATCAGAAATATGGTTGATAGATTTGTGTGTCCGTGAGGGACGTTGTCCGTCAGTCAGTCTGCGCTGCATGAGGTACCCCCTCCTGAAGCAAAGTTCCATATGTTCAAACTATATCGCTATTCCTGCGGATTGCAACAATATATCTGAGATATTGTCAGTAGAAAGTTTATTCGTGAACGTATTCAATTCCGTCAGGTTCCGGACTTCATACGCTTCTCTTCCAGAATCATATCAATCGCCAGAAGAAAAACCCCGACGCAGATCAGGGAATCGGCGACGTTGAAGGCCGGCCAGTGGTGCCGGTACCAGTGCACATCGAGAAAATCAATTACTTCTCCCAACCGGATCCGGTCAATCAGGTTGCCGACTGCGCCGGAAAAAATCATGGCCAGCGACGTATGCGCCAATCGCTGGTCGTCACGCAGTTTACGAAAAAGCGATCAGAATAACAAGCGCTGCTATGATAGAAACAGAGATAAAAAACGGAAGCCGCCACGATGCATTGGAGAGGAAGCTGAAAGCGGCTCCCCTGTTTCTGACGTAGGTAAGATGGAAAAAACTTTCGATTATCGGGATCGAGTCGAACAGCTGCATGCTGCGATCAACGACGATCTTGGTGATCTGGTCAATGATAATGCCACTGGTGGCGATGGCGGCGAACAGGGTATATCTGGTCTTCATGGATACATTCCGCCCATCCGGGGTGCTTTCTTTGGCTGCGTCCCCGGAGGTATGATTATGGTGTGATTGTGGTCGCAATGCCCTACGTTACTGCTATCGTGCATTTGGGGCAGATGGTCGGGTGGCCTGCATCCGTACCAAGCTCTTCACTGTAGTACCAGCAGCGTTCACATTTCACACCCGGAGCAGCAGAAACCTGGACTTTCAACCCGTCTATGTTTTCTGATGCCCAGTATTCACCCTCCAGAGCAGGCTTCAGAGTCGCTTTCGACACGATAAAAATGCTGTTAAGCCCGGTCGAGTATTCCTGAAGAAATGCAAACAGTTCCGGGGGGGCTGCGATTGATACGGCGGCATCCAGAGAATGTCCGATGGTCTTGGCGACCCGGGCCAGTTCAAGTGCTTTTGAAACATCCGCGCGCACTTTTATAATGCGCTCCCAACGGGCTGCCAGAGCATCGTCTTTCAACTCAGGATGGCGAGCGGGAAACTCCGCAAGATGCACGCTTTCTTCGCGCTCTCCCGGCATGTATTGCCAGACCTCGTCTGAGGTAAACGAGAGCACGGGAGCGAGAATACGCACCAGGGTGTCGAGAATTCTGAACATGACCGTCTGGGCCGAGAGGCGCTCAAGTGAGTTCTCTTTGCTGGTGTACATGCGGTCTTTCAGTATGTCGAGGTAAAAGGAACTCATCTCTGTCGTACAGAAGCCGTTGACTTCCTGGTAGATAACGTGGAATTCAAGGTCCTGATACGCGGTCAGTACACGTTCCTTGAGGATTTCAAGCTGGTGCAGGGCCCAGCGGTCGATTTCCGGCATCTCCCGGAACGGCACTGACTGTGTCGCCGGATCGAACCCGTTGATATTGCCGAGAATATAGCGGCAGGTGTTGCGAATGCGCCGATACGCTTCAGCCACCCTGGTGAGAATTTCCTGTGATATGCGGGTGTCGTCCTGGTAATCCATGGCGGAAACCCACAGGCGGAGGACGTCAGCGCCGAACTTTTTGATGACATCTTCGGGGGCAACGACATTGCCGACAGATTTACTCATTTTGCGCCCCTGGCCGTCCAGGACGAAACCATGGGTCAGCACGCTTTTATACGGCGCGACTCCCCGGGTGCCGACACTTTCCAGCAGAGAAGAGTGGAACCACCCGCGATGCTGGTCACTCCCCTCCAGATACATATCGGCCGGTGAATGCAGGCCGGGATTCGGTTCCAGTACGGCTGCGTGCGAAACCCCGGAATCAAACCAGACATCCAGGATGTCGTTCTCTTTTTCAAAAGATGCCGCACCGCATTTCGGACAGACCGATCCCGCTGGGAGGAGCTTTTCCGCACTCCAGTCAAACCAGACGTCTGAGCTCTCTTTTTTGAAGATTTCAGCGACGTGATCCATGATGGTACCGTCGGCGATGTATTCGCCGCAGGCGGTACAGGAAAAGGCGGTGATCGGGACTCCCCAGGAGCGTTGACGGGACACGCACCAGTCGGGGCGGTTCTCGATCATGCCATAGATCCTCTCACGTCCCCATTTCGGGATCCATTGTACCTGATCTATGGCTTTCAGCGCCTTGTCACGCAGATCATTGGCTTTCATGCTGATGAACCACTGCTCGGTGGCGCGGAAGATGATCGGTTTTTTACAGCGCCAGCAATGCGGGTAGGAGTGGCTGATTTTCGAGGTCTGCAGCAGCGCCCCGACTTCGATCAGCTTATCGATCACACTCTGATTTGCTGGGAAAACCTGCTGACCTCCGAAAAACTCCACGTCAGCCAGATATTTCCCGTGGTTGTCAACCGGATTGTAAATCTGCAGCCCTTCTTTCAGTGCCAGTTCATAATCTTCCTGGCCGTGGCCGGGGGCGGTGTGAACGCAGCCGGTACCGGCTTCCAGAGTGACATGGTCGCCGAGAAGCACGATCGAATCACGATCATAAAAGGGGTGCCTGCAGCGCTTGCGCTCCAGTATCCCTGCCTTAAATGTTGCGATGACAGCCCCGGTCAGGCCGACGGCGGCAAGAAATGAATCTTTGAGCCCTTCAGCGACGATCAGCACACCCTTTTCGGTCTCCAGCGCCACATAATCAAATTCCGGATGGAGTGCTACGGCAAGGTTGGCCGGAATCGTCCAGGGGGTTGTCGTCCAGATGACGACGTAGGCCTGTTTGCCGGCGAGTGCCGGTATTTCCGCTGACAGGTCATCCTGCAGGGCGAAGCGGACGAATATGGAGGGGGAGGTGTGGTCGGCATATTCGACCTCGGCCTCGGCGAGAGCTGTCACGCATGAGGAACACCAGTGAACCGGTTTGCGTCCCCGGTAGAGTCCTCCGTTGTGGGCGAAGCGGGCCAGTTCGGCTGCGGTCAGCCCTTCGTATTCATAATTCATGGTCAGGTAGGGGTTTTCCCAGTCGCCGAGGATCCCCAGACGTTTGAATTCCTCTTTCTGGATAGCGACGTATTTTGCGGCATAGGCACGGCATTCGCGGCGCATTTCCAGTTTACTCATCTGGTGTTTCTTTGACCCCAGGTTCTTTTCAACCTGCAGTTCGATCGGCAGGCCGTGGCAGTCCCATCCCGGTACGTACGGGGCATGGAAGCCTTCCATCCGCTTGACTTTTAGGACAATGTCCTTGAGGGTTTTATTGAGAGCATGGCCGATATGAATATTCCCGTTGGCGTATGGGGGGCCGTCATGCAGAACGTAGAGCGGCTTGTCTTTTCCGCGCGCTTCCAGTTTGGCATAGAGGCCGCTCTGCTCCCACTTTGTCAGCATTTCAGGCTCACGCTGATACAGATTGGCTTTCATGGCAAAATCGGTCTGCGGCAGGTTCAGGGTGTCTTTATATTCCATGTGATGCGGTCTCCATTCTGATTCGTTAAACTGCATAAAACTACAGATATAAGGCCGGAATGTCAAGGAAACGAGCGTATCAGAAATATGTATCGTCCGGATCGGGTGTGATGCAATATCGGAAGAGGGGTTGTCACGGCACCTGTATATCAAGCAGTGTGACATTCTTTCTTGCATTCAGTGACGCAATACTGCTATTCTTTTCCGCCGTTTTACCCACTAGATTTGATACTGAAAGGATCACCACGTAATGTTGAAAATGTTTGATTATCTGTTCGGAATGTTCTCCAATGATCTGGCCATCGACCTTGGCACCGCCAATACTCTTGTCTATCTGAAGGGGAAGGGGATCGTGGTGCGTGAACCGTCGGTTGTCGCGGTGCAGAAAATGCCTAACGGTCAGCAGAAAGTGCTGAAAGTCGGCATGGAAGCCAAGCAGATGCTCGGAAGAACCCCGGGAACTATCACCGCCATCCGGCCGATGAAGGATGGTGTCATCGCCGACTTCGATATCACTGAAGAGATGCTGCGCTATTTTATCCATAAGGTGCATAACCGCAAAACCCTCGTCCGTCCCCGCATCGTCATCTGTGTGCCCTCCGGCATCACCCAGGTCGAGAAACGTGCAGTCAAGGAATCGGCTGAGTCGGCAGGTGCCCGCGAGGTGTACCTGATCGAAGAGCCTATGGCTGCCGCAATCGGCGCCGGACTGCCTATTACCGAGGCCTCCGGGAACATGATTGTCGATATTGGCGGAGGTACGACTGAAGTTGCAGTTATCTCCCTTGCCGGAATAGTCTATGCCCAGTCAACCCGCATGGGTGGTGACAAGATGGATGAAGCGATCGTTCAGTACATTCGCAAGAAATACAACCTGCAGATTGGTGAGCGCTGGGCGGAAAAGATCAAGATGGAGATTGGTGAAGCCTACCCCGGTCCGGAACTCCTGGAGATGGATGTCAAGGGTCGTGATCTGGTCTCCGGTATCCCCAAAACCATCAAAGTGAATTCGGACGAGATCCGCGACGCTCTCAAGGAAGCGGTTAATGCTATTGTCGATACGGTGAGGATTTGTCTCGAAAAGACGCCGCCTGAACTGGCGGCCGATATTGTTGATCAGGGTATATTCCTGGCGGGTGGCGGCGCCCTGCTGCGCAATCTGGATCTGCTGCTGCGCGAAGTAACTAAAGTGCCGGTACTTATCGCAGAAAACCCGCTTGATTGTGTCTGTCTCGGCTCCGGACTGGTGCTTGATGAACTCGATCTGCTCCGCCGCGTCTCAATTTCATCCTGATTCCTCCCGCGGGGTCACAGAGAACAACGTCTCTGTGACCCCGCGGAATTGAGCCTTTACACATCCCTTATGATTTCCCCCACTATTGACATACTCGTTCCTGTCTGGAACTACCCTTTTGAGACCCGTGCCTGTCTTGCGGCAATTCGCGAGCATTCATCCGGAGCACGTCTGATTATTGTCGACAACGGCAGCAGTCGTGAAACTGAATTGATGCTGGAGGAATTCTCCGAATCATTGGGTGACCAGGGGCTTTTTATCAAGTCAGAACGTAATATCGGGCTTGTTGCTGCGATAAATATGGGCCTGGCCCGCTCTGACAGCGACTATACCGTCATAGTCCGGCCACATGTCTCGGTATCGACCGGCTGGCTTGACGTTCTGGTGGACGCTGCGGAAACCACCGGCGCCGGGATTGTGTCACCGTTGTTTTATGGCGTCGATGCACCTCACATCCCTGAACTTGCTCCGGGGTGCACGGTTACGGAAAGCTGTACGATCTCATTCGACGCACTTCTGGTGCGTACCGAGATGCGTATGGTTGCCGGCAGTTTCGACGAGAACCTTGACGGTAATGAGTGGTGTCTGGCAGAGTACGTGCGGCGCGTCGCAGCCATGGGATACCGCACCTGCATCGCCGGTCGACTTCGTTTGGCCTGCTCTGCAGGACAGCAGTTCGGCTCGGCCCAGCGCAGGAATGAGATGGTGCAAAACAGTCGGACGGAATACATCTCCCGGTGGGGGATTACCCGCCATTACTGCATTTATTTCGGTCCGGATGCCGATGTGGTGACTCTCGATGCTACCGTTTTTTCCCTTCTGGACGGAGCCCGCCAGGGGCATCGTTTTTCGCTGCTGCTGCATCGCCGCCAGTTTTCCGCTTTCCGGAAGATGGGGTGGAACGGACTGCATAGCGGGATACATCTGCACCGGATAGCGACCCTGTTCCCGGTACGGGATCTTCAACGAAAGATAACGGCACTCCGGAGTGCTTCACCGGATATGCTGGCGGTACGGGGATGCTGCGGAGTCGTATTCCCGGGTGTTGATGCTGCAATTTCACATGAAGAACTGCTTGGCAGTATTCAGGCACGTACAACGAACATTGAGAAACAGCGTAAGGAGTCATTGGTATGATACCTGAGATAACCTCTCAATTAGCTGCTCATCGGGACGTCATTACCCGGATTGAACTGGAGCTTTCCCCTCTGATCGCTGAACTGGCGACCCTGCTGGTTGAAACATTCTCGCGGGGTGGAAAACTTCTGGTGATGGGAAACGGCGGTTCGGCGGCCGATGCCCAGCATTTTGTTGCCGAGATCGTCGGGCGTTTCAAGATGGAACGGAGGGGTCTGCCGGCAATAGCGCTTTCAACTGATACTTCTATCCTGACCGCTCTCGGCAATGATTATGGATTCGACAGAATTTTCCACCGTCAGGTTGAAGCACTGGCCGTTGCGGGTGATCTGGTCATCGGAATATCGACCAGCGGAAACTCTCCAAATGTTCTGCAGGCCCTGGAACTGGCCCGTGAAAAGGGGTGCCGCACGGTTGGTCTTCTCGGCAAGGATGGCGGCAGTATCAAAAATGTCTGCCATCTGGCTCTCATCGTTCCGAGCGATGATACGCCGCGGATTCAGGAAGGACATATCACCATTATTCATATCGTCTGTGATCTTCTCGAAAAGACCCTGTTTTAATTGCTGTCAGGAGGTCGTGTGGACCGAACCACTGTTGAAACCCTTTTTGCCCATACTTCCCGGATCAGTTGCCTGGTAATCGGTGACCTGATGCTGGACGAATACCTGTGGGGGAGAGCTGATCGTATCTCGCCTGAAGCCCCCGTACAGGTGGTTGACGTTATCCGTGAAGAACTCCGTCTGGGTGGAGCCGGTAATGTTGTACATAATCTTGCTGCGCTGGGAGTACAGGTATCGGTCTGTTCAGTTGTCGGTGACGACCAGAACGGTCGTGAGCTGTTAGGGCAGTTTTGCCATCATCATATTGATACCCGGGCAATTTTCCAGGATCCTGATCGCCGTACCAGCCGTAAAACGAGAGTAGTTGCCGCACATCAGCAAATTGTACGCATTGATCGGGAATCGAGGGAAGCATTGCCGTCGGTCGTCGAACAGCAGCTCTGCAATTGGATAGCCGACCATGCCCGGGAATTCTCGGTCATAGTGCTTTCAGACTACAACAAGGGCGTGTTGACACCGGCTGTTGTCGCCTCTGCAATTTCAACCGCAGCCGTGGCCGGAATTCCTGTGCTGGTGGATCCGAAGGGGACCGATTATACCCGCTATGGCGGTGCAACGCTGCTGACGCCGAACCGCAAGGAGGCCGAGGCCGCATCCGGAATCCCCATCACTGATGCCGCCTCTCTGGCAGAGGCTGCAGCGGTTATAATGAGTTCGACCGGTGTGCCGCACCTGCTTATCACCCGCAGTGAAGAGGGCATGTCGCTTTTTTCAAAAGGGGGCGAAATAGTTCATATTCCAACTGTTGCCCGCGAGGTTTTCGATGTTTCGGGCGCCGGAGATACGGTGCTTGCAGCATTGGCGGTTGGTATTGCTTCCGGTTTCAGTATGGCCGAATCAGCCAGGCTGGCCAACATTGCCGCAGGAATTGCTGTCGGTAAGCTTGGGACATCGGTTGTTTCACCGCAGGAAATCATCGACACAGTTTCCCTGGCCCATAAAGACAGTCATGCTAAAATTAAGAGTCGCGATGTCCTGGCCGCCCTGATTGCGGCGGAGAAAAACAGGGGAAAGCAAATTGTATTCACCAACGGATGTTTTGACCTGCTGCATGCCGGACATGTGAAATATCTGCAGAAGGCGCGGAATCTTGGCGACCTGCTGGTGCTGGGGCTTAACAGTGATGCCTCTGTACGGCGTTTGAAAGGGCCAAAGCGACCACTGATTGACCAGGATGAACGTGCCCATCTCCTGGCTGCTCTTGATTGTATCGATTATGTCGTTGTTTTTGACGAAGACACTCCGTTGGAACTGATTGCCGCTCTCAAACCACATATTCTGGCCAAAGGAGGAGATTACTCCCTGGAAGGTGTGGTCGGCAAAGACATCGTTGAATCCTACGGCGGCCGGGTTGAACTGGTTACTTTTGTGGACGGTAAATCTACAACGAATATTATTGAGCGTATCCTTGAGCTTTATTCAGGCGAGTAATTTCTTATCCTGATTAGGATTTTCTGGTTTTCGGCTCAGCTTTCTGGTATGAGAAAACATTCCTTGATCAATGCATTGTAGACAGGAGAAGTTATGACAGAGAGTGCCGCACCACGCAGGGAGCTCTGGATACTGGGTATAAAGCAGGGGGACGGCCGTGAGGATATGCTCTCCTCTTATCTGGAGGCGGGCGGATATGCCAGTCGGATTGAACAGTTTGACAATCTTGAAACTGGAAAACCTTTGGGGATCGTACTTGATATTTCTCCTTTTTCGGAAGATGGCTGGGGTGTCCTGCTTAAAATAAAGAGATCTCAGATAATCCGTAACATTCCGGTGCTGCTGGTTTTTTTAAGTGAAAAAGGTAAGGTTGGCGGAGTGTTTCCGGTATCCGGTTTTTTTACTCTTCCGATCGATGAACAGTACCTCCAAAATCGCATGGCAGTGTATGGGCTGACTGAAGAGGCTGAAACCTGGGATCTGCAGTCAATGGTCGCTTCAAGAACCGGAGAAGAAAAACTTTCCAAAGCGATTGAAGCCCTGGATTTTGAGGTTATCAAAGCGTATACCGGTAAAGAGGCTCTCGCTCTTTCGTCGATTCATCCGGTCTATATGATATTCTGCACTCAGATGTTGCCGGACATGTCGGCGTTTGAACTGCAGGAACGGCTTCGCCTCGACCCGTATGGCAGCAATACGCCGCTGTTTGTACTTTTAAAAGACGGGATGAAGGAAGGGGAACGCCTGGCCCTGAGCAGGGAAATATCCCATCTGGTCAGAAAAAAACAGCTTTCCTGCGAAGAATTTCTCGGTTATTTACGCCGCAAGGAATAACCACTTAAAAATAGAGGATAAAAAAACAGCCGCTTCCCTGTACGAGGAAGCGGCTGCTTTTTTGAATTTTGGAAATTGGTACCTGAAGAGCTACAACAAGCCATCAAGATCTTTTATTTCGACACTGGCCTTGCCGCGCAAATCTTTGGCCCATTGGCTGAAGCGCTCTTCTGATTTTTTACGATAGATAATTTCTTCAATGTCCGCTTTGACGCTCTCAAACGGCTTGACGGTGCCTGCAACCCGTGATTCAAGCTTGATGATGTGAAAGCCGATCGGTGTCGTAACCAGATCGCTTATCTCACCAGGCTTCAGAGAAAGGATGGCTTTCTCCAGTTCCGGCTGCATGTCCCCCTTTTTAAAACTTCCCAGGTCACCGCCATCTTTACGTGCTGCCGGATCTTCCGAGAATTTTTTCGCCAGTTCGGCAAAGTCCTTGCCCCCTTTGGCATCCGCCAGAACAGCGAGGGCCGTAGCTTTAGAACGTTTTATCTCGTCCTGAGTTGCCTTCTCACCGGTTTTGAAGAAAATGTGACGCGCCCGGTAGCTTTCCTCTTCTGTGTATTTAGCCAGATTCGCAGCATAATAGTCGCGCATCTCTGTCTCTCCGACCTGGACCTTGGAGCGCACTTCCATACTCACCAGCCGCAGCTTTTCGATCTGCTCCTGGAGTTGGGCGCGATACTGGTCAAACGAAAGCCCCTGGCCGGCAAGAGCTGCAATCAGAGCCTCCTGAGACGGGATATTGTTCTGTTTGCGCACGTCCTCAATCGCCTGTCGTATTTCTTCTTCGGATACACGGATATTCAGTTCCTTGATTTTTTGCGCAGTCAGTTTCTTTTCAATCAGGTGATCAAGAGCCGTACGCCGAATCTGACTCCGGGCCGCATCATTCACGGCCCCTTTCTTTTCTGCTTCACCGATAGCGGGCTGCGCTTCCCGGATCACATCATGCAAAGTAATGATATCGTCGTTGACAACGGCTACAATTGCGTTCGTAATGTTCTTCGGCTTTTTGGGGCCATCCGGGAGAGGGCCCGATTGATCCGGTTTACTCGTTGCCGTCGCCGGTTCCTTGGCAACAACAGCATCATTGCCGGCACATCCTCCTGTAAGGAACAGGGCCATACTGATCGTCACAACTGCCAAAGTTCGCTGATTCATTGTTGGGCTCTTTTCTTCGTAAGATGTCAAAACCGGAAGGGGGACACACTCCCGCACTTCCGGTTTAATCTGTTAAAAATCTACCAGTTCAAGGCTGTAATGGTACTATTTTTTTTCGGGTACAGCCGGCTTTTGGGCTTCAGCAGGTTTTTTATCATCTGTTTTTGCTTCTTCCTTAGTACCGCCGATGCTGTTTAAAACATCTTCTTTGATCGTAATCTTTGCGGTCTTTTTCAGTTCATCCTTTATTTTCTGAAAAACTTCCTGCTGTTTGCTCGGCATGATCGCGCCTTTGATCTGCTCCTTTACCTCTTCAAACGGGCGGATTCCAGCCGGTCGTTTACCGGTCAGCTTGATGATGTGGAAGCCGAAATCGCTTTTGACAACATCCGAAATCTGACCTTCTTTAAGCGCGAGAGCCGCTTTTTCGAAAGCCGGAACCATGCTGCCTTTACCGAACCACCCCAGATCTCCGCCCTTTGCTGAGGAGGAATCAACAGAATTTTTCTTGGCAAGTTCCTCAAAATTTCCACCGGATTTAAGCTGGGCGAGGATGCCCTTGGCTTCTTTTTCAGTTTTAACCAGGATATGACTGGCCTTGATCTGTTCACCGGATTTGAACTTTTCTTTGTTCTGTTCGTAGAACTTTTTCATATCTTCGTCTGAAACTTTTGATTCAGACTCGACCTTCTTCTTGAGAAACGATTCAACGATCAGTCGTTTTTTCAGATCCTGCAGTTTTTCCTCGATTTCTGTGCCCTTATCGAGGCCGTCTTTGGCTGCCTGCTGAAGAATCAGTTCACGTATGACCATTGTGTCCAGCATCTCTTTGCGACCTTGCGGAGTTTCGGCCATCGCTTTCAGGTATTCCGGTAAATTTTTGAGCTCACGGTCGAAATCGCCTGTTGTGATACTGCCGCTATTTACCTCGGCAAGAACTTTACCTTCTTTCTTGCTCTCAGTGTTAGCCCCGCCGGAAGTGCTGTTCCCCTGACATCCGAAAAGTGCCGCCACACAGAGGGTGGCCGTAAACAGTTTTGTAATTGTCATGATTTTCACGTAACGCTCCTTTAGTCTATGTTCAAGTATATGTAAACCCGTAAAAACTAGCATATCACTCCGGTCGTTGCAACATTATTTCACGTGCTGTTTCCAATGGTTTTTACTTGCCATTAAAGCCCGGTACGTTACAATGGGGGGTGAATTATCAATCTTCCTGTACACCTCCCGAACGGTTTCAGGTACACAGAGAATCGAATCGACCGTGACCCATACATCCCCGTCTGCACTTGCAAAAATCGGCGAATTCGGCCTGATTTCCCGAATTTCCTCTGGAGTCGTAACTGATGAAAGTGTTGTTACCGGCATTGGTGATGATGCCGCGGTAACTGCGATTACAGACTCCATGCAATTGATAACTTCCACCGACATGCTGCTGGAGGAGGTGCATTTCCAGCGTTCCTGGCATGACCCGTACCACCTGGGTCGCAAATCTCTGGCCGTCAATCTTTCCGACATTGCAGCAATGGGTGGTATCCCCCGCTGGGCGCTGCTCTCTGTGGCTATTCCCCCCGATCTTCCGCTTGATTTCATAGAAGAATTTATGCGCGGCTTTCTGGCGATAGCCTCAGAAAACAAGGTTTCCCTTGTCGGTGGTGACACCTGCTCTTCGCATTCAGGGTTGACGATCTCAGTAACGGTAATGGGTGAACAGTTCCCTGACCGGATCGTGCGCCGCTCCGGTGCGATGCAGGATGACGATATCTGGGTAACCGGAACGCTTGGTGATGCGGCTCTTGGATTGACGCTGGTGATGAACGGTGATGCTGTCCCGGCAACGTCACCCCCATTGCAGGGAGGAGGACGGCGTGATACCGTGGCCAACTTCCTCATTGCCCGTCTGCTGGATCCGGAGCCCCGGATTTCAGCTGCTCTGGCTCTTGCTGAAGCCGGATTGGCAACTGCAATGATAGATGTCAGTGATGGAATCCTGGCTGATTTTGGTCATATTGCCGAGCAATCAGCTGTCGGAGGCCGCATGTATCTTAATGACATCCCGCTTTCAGCACATTTTCTCAGTTCAACGTCACATCTCCCCGATGTTCCTTACCAGATGGCGCTTTCCGGCGGAGAGGATTATGAGATCTGTTTTACCGCCCATCGGTCGAATCGGGAAAAAATTATCGATTGTATGAAAAAGTGTGGCAATGCAGTGACACGAATTGGTATAGTGACAAGATTTTCCGGAGTAGAAGTTGTTGACCAGGACGGCAGTGCCTATAATTCCCGCGCTGATGGATATAATCATTTTACATAGTTTTAAATTTCCCGAATGAAAGGAACTTCCATGCACCACACCACGATTCCCGCTGACAAGGCCCGGCGTTGCGCCGATGCCATCCGTATCATCTCTGCAGAGGCTGTTGACAGGGCCAATTCCGGTCACCCTGGTCTTCCGATGGGGGCGGCTGACTGCGCCGTTGCATTGTGGGGTAATTTTCTGGAATGTAATCCGGATGATCCACGCTGGGCCAACCGCGACCGCTTCATTCTTTCAGCCGGTCATGGCTCGATGCTTCTCTATTCGCTGCTGCATCTGTTCGGATATGACCTGCCAATGGATGAGATCAAAAACTTCCGTCAGTGGGGGAGCAAAACCCCCGGGCACCCGGAATTCGGTCACACGGTCGGAGTTGAAGTAACCACCGGGCCGCTTGGGCAGGGTTTTGCCAACGGCGTCGGGATGGGTATCGCCGCCAGAATGGCGGCCGAACGCTTCAACACCGCCGGTTTCGCGCCGATAAATCATTATATCTACACTCTGCTTGGTGACGGCTGCCTGCAGGAAGGTATCAGCTATGAAGCTGCCGCCCTGGCCGGCCACCTCAAGCTGGGTAATCTTATCTACATCTATGACAGCAATAGTATAACAATCGAAGGGAAAACCGATCTGGCCTGGTCGGAGGACGTTGAAGGGCGTTTCATCGCCAGTGGCTGGCATGTCCAGAAGGTAGACGGACACGATAACAATCAGATCGTTTCTGCAATTACCGCTGCCAGAGCCGAAACCGTCAAGCCTTCGATCATCATAGCCACTACGCATATCGCGTTCGGGAGCCCGGCAAAACAGGGGTCCTCCGGTGCACATGGCTCTCCACTCGGAGCGGCCGAGATAGCCGCCACCCGGGCCAACCTCGGCTGGGACGCCGCGCCGTTTGAAGTTCCTCAGGATGTGCGTGAAACCTGTGCAGCACGGGTCACGGAACAAAAACTGAATTATGCCTCCTGGCAGCTCGGCTTTGAATCGTGGCGGACCGCCAATCCGGAGAAATCGAAACTCTGGGATGTAATGTGGCATAGGCAGCTGCCGGCACATCTGATGGAGGAACTGTTAGCTGTTGTTGCCGGCAAGGATGGCGCTACCCGCGCACTGTCAGGAACGATCCTGCAGAAAGTGGCAGAACTGGTCCCCTCGCTGGTCGGAGGCTCTGCCGATTTGGCACCTTCGAACAACAGCGACATCAAGGGGTCTCCGTCGGTTCAGGCGGGCAGCTTTGCCGGACGCAACCTGCACTTCGGTATTCGTGAACACGCCATGGGGGCGATTGTTAACGGTATGGCGCTCTACGGCTGCTTCATTCCCTACGGTGCGACATTTCTGGTTTTTGCCGACTACTGCCGTCCGGCAGTCCGTCTTTCCGCATTAATGAACCTCCAGGCGATATATATTTTTACGCATGATTCATTCTTTGTCGGTGAAGACGGCCCGACGCATCAGCCGATCGAACATGTTGCGACACTGCGCCTGATCCCCGGTCTGCAGGTTCTCCGTCCGGCCGACGGGGTAGAGACTGCGGCGGCCTGGCAAGCTGCCCTGCAGTACCACGGCCCAACTGCGTTGATTCTGACCCGCCAGAAGCTGCCGGTGATTGCCCGGTCCGCATCGTTTACTCCGGCGGATGCGCTCAAGGGTGGCTACATCGTTTCTTCACCTGATGGCGCTGCCGATGTAGTGATCATGGCCAGCGGCTCCGAGGTGCATATCGCGGCGGAAGCAACAGAAATACTGGCTTCTCAGGGCATTAAAGCGCGCGTTGTCTCAGTCCCCTGTCTGGAAACCTTTGTTGCCCAGTCTGCAGAGTATCGCGGTCAGGTCCTTCCTGCCGGAATTCCGCGGGTGGCTTTTGAAGCGGGCCGGGGCATGCCGTGGGGGAGCCTGATCGGGTGTGACGGCCTGTTTATCGGTATTGAACATTTCGGGGCATCGGCTCCGGACAAAATTCTGGCGGAACAGTTTGGATTTACCACGCCGCAGGTGGCGGAAAAAATAAGAGTTTTCTTGAAAAAATAAACCGGTAGACTGATTTTTACAGGTAGCCATGGAACTGATCGAACAGCTTAAAAAACCGCTCCTCTTCTCCGGACTTAATGATGCAGACCTGTCGGAACTGGCGGCCATAACGGTGCGTCGCACCTTCAGGAAGGGAGAAACTCTTTTCAGCGAAGGTGAGGAAGCCACCGGTTTCTACCTGCTCCTGTCCGGGAGCATTAAGCTCTGTCGAATGTCTCCTGACGGCCGGGAGAAAGTTCTGCACTTTGTCAAGCCGCGTGAGACGTTTGCTGAAGCAGCTTTTTTCGGTGATGGTAAATATCCTGCCGAAGCCCGCGCCATGGAAGCGGGAGATGTCCTGTATCTTCCTCGCCAGGGCTTCATGGAGCTGATGAGTCACAATCCCAATTTTGCCCTTAACCTGGTTGTGTCGCTCTCACTCATGCTGCGCCAGTTTGCCCGACAGATAGAGGAACTTTCCTTTGCCGATGTTACGTCCCGGCTGGCTTCTTTTCTCGTGCGGCGCGCAGCAGAAAGCTCAACCAGTTTCGGCGGTATTACCTATATTGATCTGGGAATAAAAAAAGGTGAACTGGCCTCCCGTCTGGGAACCGCCAGCGAAACGATCTCCCGTACCTTGAGAAAATTGAAAGATGAGGGCATCATCGAAGTTCAGGGGAACCGGGTGGTCGTGCATCAGATGGAAAAACTGGAGAAGCTGAGCGAACGACATGAATAAAGCGAGGATTCCTGAATGCTGATTGTTATGAACCACACCGCCACCCAGGCGGATGTCGATGCAATTTCCCGAATTGTGCAGGAAATGGGCTTCAGGGCTGAACCGATCCCGGGGAGCGAACGGACCGCAATAGGTGTTCTCGGTAACCACGGGTATGTGGATGACAGCAAAATACTTGAACTGCCCGGTGTACAGAGGGTTATTCACGTTTCGAAGCCGTATAAACTGGTATCGCGCGATTTTCATCCGGAAGATACAATTGTTGATGTGGCCGGTGTCAGAGTCGGTCAGGGGTGCCGTCCGGTCGTTGTTGGCGGACCCTGTGCCGTGGAGAGTCTGGATCAGATCGTCAAAACCGCTCTCTTTGTGAAAAAATGCGGCGGGGATATGCTGCGTGGCGGTGCTTTCAAGCCGCGTACCGGACCGCACACGTTTCAGGGGCTTCGCGAAGAAGGACTTAAACTGCTGGCAATAGCCGGAAAAGAGAGCGGTCTGCCGATTGTGACCGAAATCATGAGTCCTGACAATGTTGGGTTGGTCGCAGAGTATGCCGATCTGCTCCAGGTCGGTGCTCGAAACATGCAGAACTTTGACCTGCTGCGTGAGCTGGGAAAAATCCGCAAGCCGGTGTTGTTAAAGCGGGGTATGAGTGCGACGGTTGAAGAGTTTCTGGCTGCCGCCGAATATATTCTGGCGGAAGGGAACGATCAGGTCATTCTCTGTGAACGTGGCATCCGCACCTTTGAGACCGCTACCCGCAACACGCTGGACCTTTCGATAGTGCCGCTGATCAAGGAAATGTCACACCTGCCGATTATGGTTGATCCCTCCCACGCGACCGGCAAACGCTCGCTGGTTTCACCGATGGCCAAGGCTGCATTAGTATCCGGTGCGGACGGTGTCCTGATCGAAGTGCATCCTGAACCGGAGAAGGCTCTTTCCGACGGGCCCCAGTCCCTGACGTTCCCCGGGTTTGAAAAAATGATGAACGAAATAGGTGAGTTGACTGCGTTTTTGCAGAACCGGTAATGATGTATACAAAACTCTTGTATTAATAATTTCATCGGAGTAATAATTGACGAAAGTTTGTTCTCTCTACCCTGCCCGTTGGATGATGCGCCCGGGCGGAATGCTAAATAGAACGGGGGTCGCTCCCTGCTGTGGTGTGCTGCCCTCAATACGCGGGTCTGCCTGAAACAGTACACTGATTCCCACAATTAAGGAACTCGCCGGAGGCCCTTAAAGCTGACGACAGGGTGGAGAGATGAAAAGCAGAAAAGGGACGCCGTGAGGCGCCCCTTTTCTGCATTCTGACAGCTGATTGCTAGGATGTATGGAAAGGGTAGTCGGTGTAGCCTGCCGCGCCGGGTGAATAAAACGTCGCCATATCTGCGGTATTCTGCGGGGCATTTAATTTCAGCCGTTCCACCAGATCAGGGTTTGCAATGAATGGACGGCCGTACGCAACCAGGTCAGCTGCGCCGCTTTCCAGATCAGCTTCAGCACGCTCTCTGTCGTAGCCCCCCGACAGAATAACAGCACCGCCTCCCGCCCCCCGGAAGTTATGAGATATCGCCTTGACGGTGGATTGATCCGGTTTCGGTGCCCCCATTGCAGAATGATCAACCAGATGGATATACGCCAACCGGAGCTGCCCCAGTTTTGCGGCGAGGTCGGCATATTGATCTGCAATCCCTTCATAGGTTCCGCTCATGTCGTTGAACACACCATATGGGGAAATCCGGATGCCGACCCGTTCAGCACCTATTGCAGCACCTACCGCTTGAGCAACATCGAGGGCAAAGCGGTTTCTGCGCGTCATATTTCCGCCGTATTCGTCATTCCGGAGGTTTGACCCCGGATCGAGGAACTGAGTGATCAGGTAGCCGTTGGCACCATGAATTTCGACCGCGTCAAAACCGGCTTCGATAGCGTTGCGTGCCGCCTGAGCATATTCACCGATCGCACTCCGGATGTCATCCGCGGTCATTTCACGAGGCAGGTCGTACGGCTGTTCCCCCTGGCTGTCGGTCCATATTATCCCGCTCACCGCAAGCGGAGACGGAGCAACCATTTCAGCTCCCGGCGGCAGGTTTAACATGTTCCCCACCCGGCCGGAATGCATCAGTTGCAGGCATATTTTCCCACCACGGCTATGCACGGCTTTAGTGGTCAATTTCCACCCTTCAGCCTGTTCAGAGGAGTGTATGCCCGGTATGCGCGGGTAACCGAGACCGTTTGGCGAGGGCGATGTACCTTCAGTTATGATCAGTCCCGCACCGGCCCGCTGGCCGTAGTACTCCGCCATCAATTCGTTGGGCATATTTCCCATTGCTCTGTTACGGGTCATTGGAGCCATAACTACGCGGTTTTGTACCTCGATACTGCCGAGATCCAGAGAAGAAAAGAGCTTCATTTACGCCACCTATCCTTTTAGTTTGAGTGCTATCCGGGCTACATGGGCACCCTGAAAACGGGCACCGGCAAGCTCGTTATCACTCGGCATCCGTTCTCCCTGGCCGCCGGTGATGGTTGTAGCTCCATAGGGGCTGCACCCGGTGACGTCCGAAAACCCCATCTGGCCGGCGAATGAGTAGGGGAGGCCAACAACGATCATGCCGTGATGCAGCAGGGTTGTGTGAAAGCTGAGAATCGTCGACTCCTGGCCGCCATGCTGTGTTGCTGAACTGCAGAATACGCTGCCAGGTTTGCCGATTAGTGCTCCTTTCATCCAAAGCCCGCCCGATGCATCCAGAAACTGCCGCATCTGCCCGCACATATTTCCGAATCTGGTCGGCGTGCCGAAAATAACCGCATCAGATTCGGCCAGGTCGTTGACCGTTGCAACCGGTATATGCACCATCCCTTTTTGAGCTTCCAAAGCTCCCATCATACCCAAAACCTCGTCTGGCAGTGTCTCCGGGACACGTTTTATCACCGCTTCGCATCCGGGGACATCACGAACTCCATCCGCTACAGCCTCGGCCATTTTCAGTATATGCCCATACATGCTGTACTCAATGATTGTAATTCTGCACATGATTTCCTCCTCCCTTCTGACATAGATATGATCGATTAGATTTCTCTTTTATCTATATATAACTCTAGCACGGAGGTCCGTCAAGTTAACAGGATTAAAATAGTCCTTTTTGTGGTGTTTTAACCGGTGGAATGAAACCCGCCTCAATCATGGGTTATCCGGTTTCTGATGAAGACCGGCAGAGATAAATCAATCTTTGAGAGTAATGGGCGGCTTCGAATATTTTCTGTCTTCCTTTAACACATGTCTAAGCAACCATTCTCCGAGCATTATTATCAGATCTTTTGAAATCTCGAGGTCGTTATTATGGTAGCTCCTCCGCAATGCCTCGATTGAATTCGTAAATTCGGTGTGTTTTTCCATATGTTCTGAAATCCCGGGGTACATCGTATCTCTCATGTACTGCTCTTCTGTTGAGAAGTGGCATTTCGTATACTCTGATAACTGGTCTATTTTCGGAAGGACGGAATCCAGCTCAGGAGAATTCATAACATTTTCATATACCGAGTTAAGCACGGTGAACAATTGCTGGTGGTGGTTGTCAAGTTCCGCTTCATTGACCGAATATTCAGGTTTCCAGACGAATAATGACATATGTGAATTCCTTGGCCATAGGTGTAGAATAACAGCATTAAAAGGTCGTTACTTCCGTGTTACATGAAGGGAACAGAATACTTCTCCACGACCTGGTTGAGTATGCCACATTTTTCTTCCTTTTCAATAATGGTATAAACATATTTTTCCGGCTCCGCTTCCAGTAGTGTGGCGGTCAGCCCGTCTGATGAGGCGCTGCGTTACATCGAGGATGAAGCGTCTAACTTCTGCCCAAGGGGTATCTGCTTATTTTGCTGGTGAATTACGTACAGGAGGTAAATAGTGACTGATGTACAGGAGAAAAAAATACGAGCAGAATCTGTATGGGCATCGGTAAAAAACAGCTGACAGGGATACCGGCAGTGAACTTATTTACTGCAGTCCAACGAAAGCGAACAACTTTCACTCCTGCCGTTGTTCCTGCAGGTCTCAAGCTCCTGTTTCGCTGCCAGCAGTTCCGACAGCAGGAGCTCCTCATTCAGCACCATTGCGCGGATGCGGGAGATGGTCATGGTAGTGGTAAGAAACGACAGTAGTCGCATGAACATTTCCCAGTAGATGAAATATGATTCGGAATAGGGATGAAAGGTATATTTGTCGGAAAGATACCATACAAGTGCCGAACCAAAAGCGATCTGGAGTCCCAACCGCCGTCCGCAATACCATGAAGAGATTGCAACCGGGATGAAGTAGAAAATAAAGAAGCCGAACTCGTAACCGGTGATGTAGTCGAGCCCGCCGATCAGGAGAAGAACAGACAGGCTTGCCAGTCTTATCAACGTGCACTGCCCGTTAAAAGCATCCGGCCGGATGAGCTGGCGGTGGATACTCCGGTAACCGTTTTTGGCGCGCAGCGGTTCGTCACGGTGCAGATTCTCTGGTTTGCATGATTCACAGTGTGGCTTCAAGCGGCCTCCGGTGACGGATCATATCCGGTTTGTGTTCCTGTTTAATTTATTACGGCAGAGGGTATGTGCTCAGGAAAATACACCGGACGATCGACCGGAGAAAGGAATATTATTCCCATGTTGAATAAACCCGTTTTCCCCCTGAGAGTTTTTTACGACGGATCATGCGTGGTCTGCGCCACAGAGATAGAACATTATCTGGATAAGGATCACGAAGGGCGTCTCCGGGCGGTTGATATACATGCCGCTGATTTTGATCCGGTGCCGCTCCGGATCACGTTGGATTCATTCATGTACGAGTTACATGCCATCGATGCGAACGGCCGTATTTATCGCGGGGTGGAGGCTTTCTGGGCGATATGGCAGGCGTTCCCCGCTTCAACCATATACGGAATACTTGGGGATGTCATATGCTTGCCGATTGTCAATCTAGTCGCCCGTCTGCTCTATAAGGGGTTTGCCCGTATCCGCCCGTACCTTCCGAAAAGGCACAGCTGCAACAGTAATTCCTGTCGGATTGGCAGGGGAAAACAGTAGAGTGAATTGACGGAAACAGATTTAAACCTGCCGGTTTTATTATACAGGATCAGAGCATCCGGTGTATCAATGCCGGTCCATGCTGGACGGTACGTGCAAAATGGGCCGCCGGCTTGCCGAAGGCCATGACATAACCGATCAGGTGGTCGTCCGGGATACCGAGGCGTTGGCGGACACCCGGCAGCAGGTCGTTGATTGCCGCCCTGGCAAGTCCGTTCCAGACAGTGCCGACGCCATTTGCCTGGGCAAACAGTTCAAAATATGAAAGGGCGATCAGGCAGTCCGGCATCGGTGTCGGAACGCTCTTGGGGGTTGAGGCAATCAGAAGGTGCGGAGCGCCACGGAATATTACGTCAAACCTGCTCTCACCCCACATCATGATAAAATCGGCATAAAAACTCATTCCTTCCGGGAGCGCTTTATCCTTTACCAACCGGGTCAGTCCGGACATCACCTCGTTGCGCAGTAATGACATCTTATCCTTGTCATCCACAACTGTGAAGCGTACCTGGCGCGAATTTACCCCTGTCGGAGCGTGCCATGCAACCTCAAGCAGTCGCTGAATCAGTGCCGGGTCGAGGTTCTCATCTTTATAGCGACGCACCGAACGGCGCCCTTTGATCAATGTTTCAAGCTTGTCCGGATCGGGATAGCCGCCGGTCAGCGGTCGGCTGCCGCCCGGTTTGAGCCCCAGAATCGAAACAGCGCCGACCGGACAGATCGCGAGGCAGTGCTGACACCGGTAGCAGGTTGCCTCTTTTTCGGGTGCAATGTACGGGGTGCCGCCACTGGCCATTGCAATTATCATCGCCGGGCAGTCGGCGACACATTGGCCGCATCGGGTGCATCTCTGTGTGTCTATTTCAAATGAAAGCATGATGTTACTCCCGGTATTTAAAGCTTTGTTGGGCTGCTTAATCACTTCCGGCGGCAACCGGAATAAGTATTTCATTCCGGCGCATAAACCAGGGGGTAAAGGGGGGATTATAGCGTGCCCAAACCGGTTCTCCCACAATCATGAGCCGGTTTTCCCGAATCCATCCCTCCAGTTTTTCTTTGTTGAGCAGGTATTTCTCTTCACTCCAGAAACCGGAATAGCGCACAGCGGCGACCCGGCGCGCAGGGGCCTGGCGCAGGATGACTCCCGGGTCATCGGGTGTCGGCAGGGTCTCCATTGTATAAGATGCCGGCATCATGAAGCTGACGGCCCATTTTTCCTGAACCCGCTGCTGAGTGACCGGGGCTGTCATGGATATCTTTTCCCCCTTCTGCTCCTGGGACACGGGGGCGGTCATTGCAATCCTGTTACGCGATGTGTTGTCGCCGGAGATGTAGCGGAACAGCCGGGTGAAGGCCTTGCTCCCGGCTCCTTCCAGATCCCCTTCAACAATGGTTTCTGCGACCATCTGAGGCGGATATTCACGCAGCTCGAAAATGTCGTCTGTTTTCAGTACCGTGTACGGTGCTTCTTCTGTCGCCATGGCGGTAATCGCTCCCGTGATCATGAGTGTTGTTGCAATAATTACCAGTCGTAACGTTTTCATACACATCACCTTTCGTTGCTTCTTATTTGACAAACGTTCCGTGATGGTATTCCTCAAACGCGACCCGCAACTCTTCCTGACTGTTCATGACGATCGGGCCTCCCCAGGCGACCGGTTCATTAAGAGGTTTGCCGGAGAGGAAGAGGAAACGTGCCGGTTTATCTGCGGTGGCTATTGTGACCTGATCTCCGTTCTGCTCGTAAAGCACCGCATGTTGCGGAGAGATCATCTCTCCCGGCTGATCATCGAATCGGGCTGATCCGGACAATACATAGGTCAGAACGGTATAGCCATCCTTTACCGGGAGTGTGAAGTTCGTGCCCGCAGGCATTGTGACATCCATCAGTACCGGATCGATGATGATTTCCCGGACCGGGCCCCGAACGCCGCTCAACTCGCCGCTGATGATTCTGGCGGTCACTCCGTTTTCCAGTGTCACCTCCGGAATATCGGCCGCTTTGACATCGCGATAGCGGGGCGGCATCATCTTCTGGCTGGCGGGGAGGTTCGCCCACAACTGGAATCCCCACATGGTCCCGGTCGGACTCTCCTGCGGCATCTCCTGATGGATAATCCCGCTGCCGGCGGTCATCCACTGCACATCGCCGGCGCCGATGACCCCTTTGTTCCCCATACTGTCGCCATGCTCGACCAACCCCTCTAAGATGTAGGTAATGGTTTCGATACCCCGGTGCGGATGCCAGGGAAAACCGGCCAGGTATTCAGCAGGTGTGGACGTGTGAAAGTCATCCAGCATCAGAAAGGGATCAAACTGCGGCACCTGGCTGTAGCCGAACGCACGCTTGAGGTGTACTCCCGCTCCCTCGATTGTCGATGCGCCGGCAAAAATGCTCTTGACTCTTCGAATTGTTGTCATAATTCACCTCCATGCGATAAAGTGTACGCCATTCATAAAACTTTTCAAGACTCTTTTAATGCAGCCGGAGGAGATTTGACAATGTTTCAACTCCTGAAATGTATATCCTGCCTCGTTTTTCTGGTACTCGCCACGAAAGTTCACGCTCAGGAAACCGGTGCTGGAGTCGGGTCTGTGCGGAGTGGGTGGAACGTGTCAGTCGGGGGCGGTCTGATCGTTGCCCCGGCTTTTGTCGGTGCGAGAACCTATAGCCTGCTTGCCGTTCCGGATATCCGGGTCACCTATAAAGATCTGTTCTTTGCCAATGTCAGGGACGGTATCGGTTATGCGCTTGTCAACGTCGGCGGCTGGCGCATCGGGCCGGTGGTCTCCTATGCCTTCAGCCGCTCTGAAAAGAAGGGTGGCTCGATATTCCAGGTTGCCGGCAGTGGCACAAGCGCCCTGCAGGGGATGGGTGATGTTGACGGCACGGTATCACTTGGAGGATTTGTCGAATATTCGCTGAAACCGTATAAAATTCAGCTGCATCTGCACAAGGGGGTAACCGGGCATGAGGGGTTTACCGCTGAGGGAAGGGCCGGTTACGGCGGGGTTCTGACGTATAACGGTCCTCCGGTGATCTACTCTTTTGGCCCGCATATCAAATTCGGAGATCAAAAATTTACCAATGCATATTGGGGCATCTCTCCCGAACAGTCGGCGCGCACCGGTCTGGAACAGTATCATGCCGCTGCGGGGATCACGGCGTACGGCGTCAATGCATTTGTCCTGATGCCGCTGACGAAAGCGGTCTCCATTTCGGCCATAGCGGGATTTGATCGACTGGCTCCAGTCGTTGCCGATTCACCTTTAGTGCGGGTTCGCGGCTCAGTAAACCAGGCGATGGGCGGCTTGTTTGTCAACTACGGGTTTTAATTCTTTGCAGGTCCGCCATTAGCCTGACAACCGCTAATTCCTTCGCCTTCGCTTCCACGTCCACGGTCATTCTTCGTTTCAGCCAGCAGTCAGGAAAATCGTCCAGGCCGATGTAATCAGCGTGAGGCTTCGGATTGCCGCCTCCCCAGCCCCCCCTGGGTGATGAAATGTGGCAGTACTGTTCCCGCCCGGCGACATTCCAGGTTGCTCCGGCCAGTTCCGTTACCTCTTCTACCGTCAGATTGTCAGGATTGCAGCGGTGGTGATGCACATCGTACACCAGCGGGATGCCGCGTTCTCTGCAGATCGGCAGCAGATCTTCCGGAGTATAGCTGACATCATCGTTTTCCAGAGTCAGCCGGCTCCGGACCGAATCAGGCAGCCGGTCATACACCTCACCGAAACGCCCCAACGCCGCTTGTTTGTCTCCATAGACCCCGCCGGCGTGGATATTGATAACATCCGCGCCGACCGCCTCTGCCAATCGGGCCTGGTATTCCAGTTCCCGAATCGAATTGGCGACGACAGCCGGATGCGGTGATGAGAGCACGACGAACTGGTCGGGGTGAAAGCTGAGCCGGATCTGCCGCTTGGATGCAAAAAGCCGGCAGCTTTCCAGTATGGCACTTATGGTCTGGCCGTCCGGCAGGGTGTTCAGGGTGTAACCCACCTCCGGGTGAGTCATACGGGGGAAGAGCGGTGACATGATGCGGAACGCACCGATACCGAGTCGCTGAACTGTTTCCAATGACAGCTCCAGACTACGGGCGTTGTGCAGACAGATGTCGGACAATTTGAGCAGCTGACGGTCACGGGGAATGGGTGCAAGGGCTGTGGCGGTTGTGGTGCGGAAGGAAATCGCTTCATTTTTGAACAGGCAGCAAAGACCAAAACGGAGCATGGTGGTACCTCGGGATCATTCTTTCATACTTGAAACGGCAGTTCGAATAACACAGAGCAACGGAGCAACCGAGAAATCTATACGTTACATCAGAAACAGCATTCACCAAAAAGGGGAGTTTCAAAAAGGCTGTAGCAAAAATATTTTTCTTTGTTTTTACTCAGTTGCTCAGTTGCTCCGTGTTTCAAATGTTTTTTGGGTTCATTCCGGCAAGCGACCGGCGGACGGCTTCATCGTATGACGTCAGCTGCAGCGGGATAAGTTCACGGATCGCATGTTCCCGGCAGACAACCTCGTTTTTAAGCCCTTCGATCAGCGGCATGGAGACCGAGGGAGCCACCGGTGTGATAAAACCGACCCAGTAGGACGACAGGCGTGGAGTCAGTACCGGTACCGGCAGGATGTAAAGCGCGCGTCCCCTGATGCGTCCGAATCGCTCCATCATCTCCTTGTAGGTAATAACATCCGGACCGCCGATATCGTATGTATTGCCGGTCGTGCGCTCATCTTTCAGGCAGCCGACCAGATAGCTGATGACGTCCTCCACCGCAATCGGCTGGCAGAGAGTCGTTACCCAGCGCGGGGTGATCATAACCGGCAGCCGTTCGACCAACGCCTTGACCATCTCGAACGAGGCGCCTCCGGCACCGATGATGATTGCCGCCCGCAGAAATGTCGTGGCGAACTTGCCCGAGCGGAGGATGTCTGCCACCTCGAGGCGGCTTTGCAGATGTTCGGAAAGATCATCCCCGGTTTCTCCCAGTCCGCCCAGATAAATGACCCGCCGGATGCCCGTTTTTTCGGCAGCACGGACAAAATTTTCGGCGGCATCACGGTCGCGTCGTTCAAATCCGGCCCGCCCCCCCGCCATGGCGTGAACCAGATAATAGGCGGTATCGACGCCCGCCAACGCCGCCGGCAATGAGGCGGGTTCCAGTAGATCCCCCTGCACCGTTTCGACCGGGTTACCGGAATGTGGACCGGACTTCCGCACCAGACAGCGGATCTGAAGGTTCTCTTCAGCGAGAAGTGCCTGTGTCAGCAGGCGGCCGATAAAGCCATTGGCACCGGTCACAAGAACGATTTTCCGGTTCATGGTTTCCCCTCTTCGGAACTCAATTGAGTGCGGATTTCTTCCATGCGGCTGCGGTTTTTACCCAGGTCGGAATAGCCGAGCCTCGATGCAGACCGGATATGAATGACACCCCGCGTCCGGTCCAGCAGAAACTCGCCGTCGTCAACGAATAATGTCGTACGCAGTTCCACCCGCAGATACCCCGGCTTCTCCTCGATGATGGTTGTGTCACCACGCCGACCGAGAACCAGTTTCAGTCGGGCAAATGCAGTATCCGGGTCTCCACTGAACGTTAACGCTCCAATCTTGTGCCGTTCGTCAGCAGCGTGACTCGACACGCAGTTTGGAGAAGCTGGGCACGAGCTCAAAAGCCCATCCCGGGCGCCAAGGTCGGTTGGCCGTTCACCGGCACATCCGAGTATTCCAAGTAACCCGATTGACATAATGAGGCTTCTCCTGAATATTGTTTTCATAGATACCTTCCGAAGTTCGTTATATGAGGTGGTACCCCGATATAGTTTCTCTCGCGTGACCTAAAGCAGCCAGAGTCTCCAGCAGTTCTGCCTCGTTATCGGTTGGGCTCGCAGGAAGGTGCGGGCCACGGATTCGGCGGTGACCGAAGAGGCAGCGACAGTTAATACGCCACGATCGGCATGCACCTGTTCCGGCAGGGATGTGGGCCATGGGTTTTTGATGATGGTGGTTCCCCTCTTGTCACGACCCACTCCTTTAGGCCCAGGAGGGTCCGTATGAAGTGGGAGCATACCTCCTCTTGTTCCTCTCCATAAGGGTGAGGGAGGGTAACATTCAGACCATCGCACAGTTCGGAGAGAATCAGCTGATAGTTGGCTCGCTCGGCAGCACCGGAGGATTCCCGCCATCGAATAAAGTCAGAAATTGAGGCAGGGATGATGGTATCTGTCATGTGACGTCCGCCTCATGGGGTTGCCTTGTGCAATTAAAATTTTGTGTGAATATATGCTCCCATCAATTTTTCGGCAATAATAATGATTCTTCACCACGTTTGCAGAGATCGGCAGCTATGAATTGCCCGCCTTGATACCAGATTGATGTTAACGGTATTCGCCAGAGTGCTACTGTGACATTACTGACAATATATGGTATATTTCCCGTCATGAGTTGATGAAAAATATTCTGGAGTTGATTTGCAACAATATGACGTTGCAGAAGTTAAGGAGGGAAGTTCTCGTGGCAGTGCCGCCGAACCATTTCCGTAACAGATACCTTCTGACTTTACCGGTCCTGCTGCAGATGGTCCTGATGTTCGTGTTCATGCGCAGTCAAACCGCTCTGGCGGTCCCCTGTTCACCAACTCCCTGGGATGAAATAGGTCCGTTTTACCGCCCGAATGCTCCGGAGCGGAGCAGCATCGGCACGGGATATCTGTTGAGCGGAACCGTTCGTTCAGCTGACGGATGCCGGCCGCTGCATAATGCCCGGATTGAAATCTGGCAGGCGGGACCTGACGGCAGGTATAATGATGCATACCGGACGACGCTTCATTCCGACCGTGCCGGCCGGTATCGCCTTGAAACCGGCACCCCGCCCCCGTATGGCAACCGACCGCCCCACATCCATATTCTGGTCGATGCTGCGGGATTTGAGGGATTGATTACCCAGCACTATCCGAAAAAAGGGAAGCGCGGCGCAACTTTTGACCTCGTGCTCGTGCCTGAAACGAAAGGGAAGGAAAAAGCGCGAAACCCCGCCGGACGATGAGCGCAGTATGGGCGTGATTCTTTCCTGCGGTTCGACCGGAGATGACGGCAGATGATCTGCGCACGGCAGCGGTCGCCCGGACACTCACCGTACAGGAATGAAGAGTTCAGATAATCTGAAAAGGAGGATGCTATGCCGGAAAATCTGTTGATTCCATCAGTAGATCTGAGGATCGGCTCCCTTGAGGAGTACAATCGCAGGCAGAAGGAAAAAGCTGCACAGCAGCATAGAAAGCCGAAGCCCCGACCCTGCATAACCATCTCACGTGAATTCGGCTGTGAAGGGTACCTCGTTGCTGAACTGCTGCGTGAGTTGATGATGCAGAAGAGCGGTGATGAATGGGTTATGATTGACAAGGCTGTTCTTGAGGAGGTCGCACGGCGGCATAATGTCTCCGAGGAGATTTTACAGACGCTGGGTGAGAACAACCGGATACTGAATGATGTTCTGGCAACATTCTCACCGCGCTGGAAAAGTGACCAGGATTATTTCCGACTCCTTTCCCGGCACATTCTCGCGCTGGCGGAACAGGGTAATGTCATCATAGTCGAGCTCGGCGGCGCCATCATCACCCGGCATATCGAACATTCCTTCCACTTCAGGATGTATGGCTCAGAAACGTTCAAAACATCCACGCTTGTCCGCCGGCTGCATATCGAAACTGAGGCCGCCGAGAAACTCATGCATCGTCAGCAGAAGGCGCGCGATCATTTCAACACGGTTTTTCTCGATCAAAACGGCCATGACCCGGCGCTTTATGATCTGCTCATCAATAATGACCGCAGCACCCCTGAAATCGTAGCAGGGACGATCGCCGGGTATGTGGAAGCCCGCATCCACGCTGAGCAGCACCCACTGGCACACATATGAAAACCTGGAAATGTGAAGTATGCGGCTACATACACAATGGTGACGAAGCGCCATTCTCCTGTCCCATCTGCGGTGCAGAAAAAGACTGCTTCAGCATTCTCGAAATCAGTGCAGACCGTAAAGTGCCGGTGCATTCGCGTGCCTGGCAGTGCGGAGTCTGTACCTACCTGCACCGTGCGGCAGAGCCCCCTGTGCTCTGTCCCGTCTGCAGCGCAACCGGCACCCTCTTCTCACCCCTTCATGACGCCGAAGCACCGGTACCTGCGGACAATGATATCCGCCGTATAATTGTTCTCGGCGGCGGCATTGCCGGATTGACCGCTGTCTCCGAAGCCCGGCGGCAATCTCTCCGGGCGGAAATCACGTTGGTGTCTCGTGAACAGGTGCTTCCCTACTACCGCCTGAACCTGACCCGCCTGCTGGCAGGGGACATCGCTGAAGAAGAGTTGCAGATACAGTCACAACAATGGTTTGAAGAGCAGTGCATAGAATTTATTTCAGCTGATGCGACAAACATCGACCGGGAACGGAGACTTGTTTGTCTGCGCGACGGCCGCACGCTAGCCTATGATCGCCTCATCCTGGCCAACGGGGCACATCCGTTTATTCCCCCTTTCCCGGGAGCTACGCGTGACGGAGTCTGTGTGTTGCGGACGATCGTAGATGCCCGTACCATCATGCTCCGTCTTAACCCGGGGATACGGGTCGTCTGCATCGGTGGTGGTCTGCTGGGGCTTGAAACGGCTGGCGCATTGGTGCGTCAGGGAGCCTCTGTGTCAGTCATAGAGGGGTTCTCCTCGCTGTTGCCGCGACAGTTGCCGCCAAGGGCTGGAAATATGCTGCAGAACCGCCTTGAAGCACAGGGGATGACTGTGCAGTGCGGTGAAACTGTTAAAGAACTGGTCGGGGATGAAAGTGTGCGTGGAGTACTGCTGGAAAGCGGCCGGCTTCTGCCGGCTGATCTGGTGGTCGTGACCGCCGGAGTCCGTCCGAACAGTTATCTTGCCCGGCAGGCCGGGCTTACCGTACACCGCGGCATCGTTGTTGATGACCGGATGATCAGCTCGGATCCTGCGATTCTGGCAGCCGGAGATGTGTCTGAGCATCGCGGCACTCTGTACGGTATCTGGCCGGCCGGGTATGCACAGGGGGTTGTGGCTGGCTGTATCGCTGCCGGAGGGAAGGCAGCGTTCACCGGTCTCGCCCCGTCGACCAGAATCAAGGTGCTTGATGTCGACCTGTTCAGTTGCGGTCAGATCCATCCGGAAGATGCCAGCACGAGTGTGCATCAACATGAAGGGGACGGCATTTTCCAGTCCATATTCTGCCGCGACGGCCAGCTTGTCGGTGCTGTTCTGTATGGGAACACAACCGATGCCGGTTGGTTGAAAGATGTTATCGAAAGCGGCAAACAGATGTCTGAATTGCCGGAATTTGCAGAAAGGTTTCCGAACCTGATGTCGTCCTTTCATGCGGGAGGAAACCTATGACAGTACCAATCAAAATCGGCGTCAGCGCCTGCCTGCTGGGAGAACAAGTCCGTTATGACGGCGGCCATAAGCACGATCGCTATATCACCGATACCCTGGGGGCGTATTTCTCCTTTGTTCCGGTCTGCCCTGAGGTCGGGTGTGGATTGCCGACTCCCCGTGAAGCGATGCGGCTTGAGGGCGATCCGTCCGCGCCGCGCCTGATGACTCGCCAGACACGCGTCGACAGGACCGGACAGATGCTGGCCTACTGTGCAGCAAAGATCGTGGAGTTAGAGAAAGAGGACCTTTGCGGTTTTATTTTCAAGAAGGATTCTCCCAGTTCAGGGCTGTTCCGGGTCAAAGTGTACAACAATGGTCAGGCGATGAAAAACGGCAGCGGTCTTTTTGCCGCCGCGATGGCCCACCGTTTTCCGGTAATGCCTATGGAAGAGGAAGGTCGTCTGAATGATCCTGATCTGCGTGAAAACTTCATTGAACGGGTGTTCAGTTATCGCCGCTGGAAGGATTTTCTGACGGAGAAACCTTCGATCGGTCGACTGGTAGAATTTCATACCGGCAACAAGCTGTTAATGATGGCTCACTCTCCTCAAATCTACCGTGAGATGGGAACCTTGGTAGCGCATGGCAGAGAGATGCAGATGGCTGACCTGCTGCAGCGTTACGAGGAACTTTACATGAAAGGCCTGGCTCTTCATGCCACCGTGAAAAAAAACACCAATGTACTGCAGCATATCATGGGATATTTTAAGCGACAGTTGTCTCCTGATGAAAAGGCCGAACTGCTGGAGATTTTCAGCCAGTACCACAATCGTCTGCTGCCTCTGATTGTGCCGATGACCCTGCTCCGTCACTTTATAAACAAATACGACCAGCAGTACCTGAAGGGGCAGGTGTATCTTGCGCCGCACCCGTCACAGCTGATGCTGCGCAACCATGTCTAGGCACGTGCCCGCCCGTATTTTGTGTCAACAAATCTCCTGAAATATCCTTGACAAAAACAGGGTCGATTATTACCTTTGATACGTTAGCACTCGCCTGTAATGAGTGCTGTTTTTTTGGGGTTATAACATGAGCATTGAACTTTCTCCCCGCAGCAGGCAGATACTGGAAGCAATTGTTGAAGATTATATTGCAACCGCCGAACCGGTCGGAAGCAGTGCTGTCGCTCGTCGTCATGCAATGACGCTTTCATCGGCGACCGTACGCAATGTCATGGCACATCTCGAAGAAATGGGGCTTCTGACATCGCCTCATACCTCGGCCGGCCGGATTCCGACGGAAAAAGCCTACCGTATTTATGTTGACTCGCTGGTTGCACTGCGTCAGGTCAGTCGTGATGAAAAGCGCCAGATAATAAGTCATTGCCGCCAGGCCGGTACCGGCCTGTCCGGTATACTGAAAGAGACCAGTCGGACACTGTCACAGCTCTCAAACTATATGGGCATTGTGGTTGCTCCCAGCTTTACTTCAGATGTGTTTCGACATATCGAATTTATCCGTATAGGGCAGCGCAAAATTCTCGCCATTCTGGTTTCCAGCAAAGGGGCTCTGCAAAACCGTCTGATTGAGACGGAGGACGATTACGCCACCGAAGAGCTTGTCAGGATGGGCAACTATCTGAATGACAAGATGCAGGGGTTGACGATCACCCAGGTCCGAAAACAGATTCTGGAGGATATGGCATCAGAAAAGGCGCAGTATGACCAGTTGCTTTCGCGTGTTCTGAAGATCAGTGAGCAGGCGGTGAGGGAAGAAGGGGACGAAATTTTTGTTGAGGGGCAGGCCCGTATCCTTGACCAACCTGAATTCAGTGACGCAGGGAGAATGAAGGAGATCTATCAGGCCTTCGAACAGAAGGGCCTGCTCGTTCAACTCCTGTCGCGCTGCATGACTGCGGAAGGTGTGCAGATATATATCGGGTCGGAAACGTCGCTCAGCCAGTCAGCCGGCATCAGTCTGATTACCTCCCGTTTTGTCACAAGCAGCAACACGGTCGGTATGCTTGGTGTTATCGGCCCGACCCGTATGGGATATTCAAGCGTGATACCGATTGTCGACTACACCGCCCGGATGATCAGCAAGCTGTTAAGCGAAGTCTGATCCAGACGAAATACACACCGCAAAAGGATGCCACCATATGAAACAGGCAAAAGGACACCACAGCATGGAACCAAAAGATACTGTTGAGACTTCAGATTATGAAACCGCTGAAACGGTTACCGCAGAGGAAATCACTCCAGCGCCTGATTCTCCTGAGGGCGGAGTGTCGCTTGAAGAGCAATTGGCGGCCAAAGAGAAGGAGGCCCGTGAGAACTGGGATCGTTTTCTCCGTGAGCGGGCTGATCTTGAAAACTATCGCAAGCGGGTTGGTCGCGAAAAGGAGGAATTGCTGAACTACGGCAATAAATCGCTGCTTGAAGAGATACTGCCGGTTATCGATAATCTGGAACGAGCTCTTCAGCATGCATCGGATGATGGCCTCGGTGCTGTTGTCGAGGGAATTCGCATGACGCACACGATGCTGCTGGCGGCTCTCAAAAAATTTAACGTAACTCCGATTGAAGCCGTTGGAACAGTCTTTAATTCGGCATTTCATCAGGCAATGGTGCAGGTCCCGACAGATCAGTACGAACCTAATACGGTTGTGGAAGAGTACCAGAAGGGATACATGCTGAAGGAGCGCTTGCTGCGACCATCCATGGTAACGGTAGCGATGCCGGAAAAATAAATTTATTGAGACCTTGTTTTTTATACACACGATGAATACCTTAAAATCAGAGCATCTAAAAAGGAGGACTACACGTCATGAGTAAAGTAATCGGAATCGATCTCGGAACAACCAACTCTTGTGTTTCAGTTATGGAGGGTGGTGAACCGATTGTTATAGCCAACTCCGAGGGGGGACGCACAACACCTTCGATGGTCGCCATATCGGATAGCGGCGAACGTCTTGTCGGCCAGCAGGCAAAGCGGCAGGCGGTCACTAATCCGGAGAACACTCTCTATTCAATCAAGCGATTGATCGGTCGTAAGTTTGATACGGAAGCGGTGAAGAAAGACATTGCCATATCGCCGTTCAAAATTGTTAAGGCCGATAACGGAGATGCGTGGGTGGAAGTACGCGACAAGCGCTATTCCGCCCCTGAAATTTCTGCCATGATTCTGCAGAAAATGAAAAAAACAGCTGAGGACTATCTGGGTACTACCGTCACAGACGCTGTTATCACTGTGCCGGCCTATTTTGATGATTCCCAGCGCCAGGCGACTAAGGACGCCGGGAAAATTGCCGGTCTGAATGTATTGCGTATCATTAACGAACCGACCGCAGCAGCTCTGGCGTATGGCCTGGACAAGAAAAAAGATGAAAAAATAGCCGTATTCGATCTGGGTGGCGGGACGTTCGATGTCTCCATTCTTGAACTGGGAGATGGTGTGTTCGAAGTTAAGTCTACCAACGGTGATACATTCCTTGGTGGTGAAGATTTCGACCAGTTGATAATCGACTGGATCGCCGATGAGTTCAAGAAAGATCAGGGAATTGATCTGCGCGGTGACAAGATGGCTCTCCAACGTCTTAAAGAGGCCGCTGAAAAGGCAAAGTGTGAACTTTCCACCTCTGTTGAAACCGATATCAATCTCCCGTTCATCACCGCCGATGCGTCCGGACCAAAGCATCTGACTCTGAAACTTTCACGTGCCAAACTGGAGTCGATCTGTGCCGAACTTCTGTCAAAGCTTGGAGGACCGTGTCGTACCGCTCTGAAGGACGCCGGATTGTCTGCCAGCCAGATAGATGAAGTTATTCTTGTGGGTGGTATGACCCGTATGCCTGCTGTTCAGAAGTGTGTTGAAGATATTTTCGGCAAAGTTCCTAATAAAGGTGTTAACCCGGATGAAGTCGTTGCCATAGGCGCCGCAATCCAGGGAGGTGTTTTAAGAGGTGACGTCAAGGATGTACTGCTGCTGGATGTTACGCCGCTATCTCTCGGCATCGAGACTCTGGGCAGCGTCATGACCAAACTGATTGAGAAAAATACCACAATCCCCTGCCGTAAGAGCCAGGTCTTCTCAACGGCGGCCGACAACCAGCCGGCGGTTTCAATTCACGTTCTGCAGGGTGAGCGTGAAATGGCACGTGACAACAAAACGCTCGGGAACTTTGAACTTTCCGGAATTCCTTCGGCACCGCGCGGTCTGCCGCAGATCGAGGTCACTTTTGATATCGATGCCAACGGTATTGTACATGTCTCTGCCAAAGACCTTGGTACCGGCAAGGAACAGTCGATCAGTATTACGGCATCTTCCGGGCTTTCCAAGGAAGAGATTGACAAGATGGTTCGTGATGCCGAGACTCATGCAGATGAGGACAAGAAGAAGCGTGAAACGATCGAGGCACGGAACCATGCAGACAGTATGGTCTACAGCACCGAGAAGTCGCTTAAGGATTTCGGCGAAAAAATTGATGCAGTCGAAAAGGGGAACATCGAAAATAAACTGGCCGAACTTAAGAAACTGATGGAAGGCGAAGACGCAGAAGCCATTAAAAAGGCCACCGAGGAGCTGACTGAGGCTTCCCATAAGCTTGCAGAGGCCGCGTATGCTAAAAAAGAAGGCGGAGAGGGTGATGCCTCCGCAGGGGCAGAACAGGCCGGTGGCGCCAAGCCGAAAGACGATAAAGTTGTCGATGCGGATTTTGAAGAGGTCAAGGACGAAAAGAAATAGTCAGGTGGTTGTTTCTGATGGGACAGTAGGGGCGGGTTTAATACCCGCCCCTACATGTATTTCAAGATATAAAGGAATATATTGTGGCAAATGGCGATAAACGAGATTATTACGAGGTGCTTGGGGTTCATCGCAACGCCTCTGAAACTGAAATAAAAAAAGCTTTCCGCAAGGAAGCGATCCTGCACCATCCTGACAAGAACCCTGGCGACAAAGCGGCCGAAGATCGATTCAAAGAGGCTACTGAAGCATATGAGATCCTTTCTGATCCTCAGAAACGAGCCCAGTATGACCAGTATGGCCACGCCGGAGTATCGGGTGCGGGCGGTTTTTCGAGCGGGGGTTTTGGTGCAGGCACACCGTTTGGGGATATTTTCGGCGACATCTTCGGTGACATCTTCGGCGGCGGAACAGGTAGAGGCCGCAGTCAGGGGAGGCGGGGCGACGATTTGCTGTATAACATGGAAATCAGCTTCGAAGAGGCGGCTTTCGGTGTTGAGAACAAAATCGAAATTCCCTACGCAAAGAAATGCGCGACGTGCAACGGTTCCGGGGCGAAACCAGGCACGGAACCCAAAGCCTGCCCAACCTGTCGTGGAACAGGCCAGGTACGTTTTCAACAGGGTTTTTTCAGCGTCAGCAAAACATGCGGTCAGTGTAACGGTGAAGGGAAAGTCGTTGAAAGCCCCTGCCCCGACTGTCGCGGCAAGGGGAGCACAAAAGATACCAAAACCCTTTCGGTCAAGATCCCTGGCGGAGTAGAAACCGGTTCGCGTCTCAAGGTAACCGGTGAAGGCGGGCAGGGGAAGGGCGGACCTAACGGCGACCTATATGTCGCGATCAATGTCAGAGAACATGCGATCTTCCAGCGGGAGGAAAATAATGTCATCTGTGAAGTACCGATCAGTTTTGTCCAGGCTTCGCTCGGGTGTGAGCTTGATGTGCCGACTCTTGACGGCAAGGTTGCCATGAAAATTCCTGAAGGAACCCAGTCAGGTAAAATATATCGCCTGAAAGGGAAGGGGATCCCTTCGCTGCAGGGGTATGGCCGTGGCGACCAGTTGGTCGTTATCCGAATTGAGACTCCTTCCAATCTCAATAAAAAACAGAAGGAACTTTTGGAGGAATTCGCCAGAATAAGCGGTGAGGACGTGCACCCACTGAAAAAGGGATTTCTCAATAAAGTAATGGATTTTATAAGTTGACTGTCTGTGAGCCCGCCACTTAGGCGGGCTCATTTATTTCTTGCCTAAGATGGTAATCTATTTTAGTATTCAGGACTAAATCAGGTTGCTTTTGATATGTGACAAATATTTTTTGGATGTTTTGACTTCGTGGTGTTATTATTCCGTCGATCAAGGCCAGGGGCAGTATATGGATAAGCAGAAACTGATCGAAAAAACAACTGAAACACTTCGTCCCTTTGAAACATCCAATCTTATTGAAACCTTGCAGCACCTGAGTGTTAAACAGATATTTTCCCACCCGGCTGTACTCATTTTTATTATCGGTATCTTTTTTTTCGGGGTTTACAAACGTTCGAAAGTCGTCCTCCTCAGCCTTTTTTCACTGCTCTGCATCTCTGTTATCATACGCTATGCGATGCCGGCACCCGGCGATGACCTTTCTATGACATCTATGTTGCCATTTATTGGCGGTGGTCTGCTGATCGGTGTGGTGGTAATCTATTTTTCACTCTTGAAATCAGATTGATATACGTACCGTTATGAACTTGATACGTACGTAAAAGAAATATTCAGATACGCCGTATTGTACAAAAAAGGAACTGTTTACATGAAAATTGATAAACGTGATTGGATCTTTATAGCAATTGTAGTTGCCGTACTGGGAATTTTTATCGGGATTTCCGGAAAAGAGAAGACGACTCTGGTGCCAAATAATCAGATGCATAAAATATCATACGATGCGGCTTTTAAGAATGCCCCCGGCCCAGACGCTTCGATCTTCAAGCGCGCTTTCTTCAAACCGGACAAAAAAAGCGCCGAGGTGTATTGCGAACCGTGTCACAAGGAAAAGAACGTTCCGTTTCCTCCGGACCATCCGGCGAAAAACCGCTGCCTGTTCTGCCACAAGTTCAAACGTTAGCCAACTCTTCTTTGCTACGGAGCCGCGGAGAGAATCGAAACGACAGCAGGTAGAATCTGCCTCAACTTTCAGCAATCCTATGGCCCGTTTTGCCCCTCTGCGTCTCCATGGTACATGTCATTCATAGATCGTCAACCACAAGGGAATTCTCACCGGGAACGACGCTATCGGCAACTCGAACAGGTTCTTCAAGGCTGATCCGGCCGATTTTACCTGCCCGCAACTCGCGCAAAAAGGCCTCAGCTGCGCGGTGCACATCTATTTCCCCACCTGCCATCAGACACCCCAGACGTCGGCCAATCACCTGAAGCATGTCGGTTGGTGATTCAGGCAATTCAGGCAATTTATACCGTATCTTCAGCAGTTCCGGATATCTCCCCATCATATACTCGGCCGCAAAAAGACCGACGCAGGTGTAGTCGAGGGCGCTTGCGCTGATAGCTCCACTGGTTGCCAGGCGATACGCTACGCCCTGGTCATCCATATTCGGCCAGAGGATGCCGGGAGTGTCTGAGAGAACAATGCCGTTTCTGAGGTCGATCTGTTGGCCACAGGTAGTGATTGCCGGCTTGTCTCCGACTTTGGCCATGCATTTTCCCGCCAGGGTATTGATCAGGGTTGATTTTCCGGTGTTGGGAATCCCGAAAACCATGACCCGCAGCGGCCACCCCGGTCGCCCGCGATGCGGCACCGTTTTTTGACAGAGTTTGATCAATTGTTTTGCGTCAGCGTGCAGTCGGGCAGAAAGCGGCAGGGCGCAGACTCCGTCTTCCCGTTCAAAATGGTGTACCCAGGCTTTGGTGACGGCAGGATCGGCCAGGTCGTTTTTGTTCAAAACCTTGATACATGGCTTGTTACGCCGCATCTCCTCAAGTTGGTGATTGGAGCTGGATAAGGGAAGCCGGGCATCAATCACTTCGACAATTACATCGATCTTGCGGATTGCTTCTGCCATCTTTTCCTGTGCCTTGCCCATATGTCCCGGATACCATCGAATCGTCATATATATCGTTCCCCAGTAATCTTAAAAGTCTTACGTCGTTGTGCCGTACTCACGTGCGATCCTTTCTCACATAACGATACAACGGCAATAATCATGAGCCAGGAATCTATTAAAGCCCCTCGCCGCACGGCATCATCGCCGCAGGAAACTGTTTTCTGCCGGGATTGACTAGTACAAATCATATTTAAGGAGGCGACATTCAATCGCCCCGTTAAACAAAACGTAGCGCCTTGAGGCCTTGAGGCCGATATATTTTGCAAGTTCCAGATTGCCGGTCAGGACGTATCCGGTCCAGCCTCGGCACTGTTTCTTCATAACATCACCGATTTGGCAGTACAGCTCCCGCAGATCATCATCTCCTCCCAAACGCTTGCCGTAGGGTGGATTAAGGATTACCACGCCTTTGTCACCTTCCGGCCGGAATGCTTCCAGCGCTGCATGAAAAAAATGGATCTGTCCTTCAAGGCCAGCCTTGGTCGTATTTCTTCCGGCCAGTAAAAGTGCTCTGCTATCAAGGTCATACCCGGTGATCAAGCCGACCGGCAATGTGCAAATTCCCTTTTCAGCCTCCGCGCATATCCCTTCCCAGATCCCGGATTCGTAATCAAGCCAGCGCTGGAAGCCGAATGCACGCTGCAAACCGGGTGGAATGTGTGCCGCCATGAGTGCTGCTTCAACCGGAATAGTGCCTGAACCGCACATCGGATCAGCGAGCGGGATGGATCCGTCCCATCCGGTCAGGGCGACGACTGCTGCTGCAAGCGTCTCCCTCAGGGGAGCTTCGTTCCGCTCAAGCCGGTAGCCGCGACGGTCTAGTGAGTCGCCAGAGCTGTCAAGGCTGATAGAACATATATTTTTATGAAGATGAACATTGATGCGTACATCCGGCGATGTTGTGTCCACATTCGGACGACTGCCGCATGATTCGCGAATGCGGTCAACAACTGCATCTTTGGTCTTAAGTGCCACGAAGCCGGAATGCGTCAGGTTTGAATCACGCAGGGAACAATCCACCGCTAAAGTCATGGCGGGAGTTATTATCTCCTGCCAGGCTATCGCGTGCACGCCTTCATAAAGTTCAGCCGGGTTCGTGCAGGGGAACATTGATAGTTGTACCAGCACACGACTGGCTGTGCGTAACCAGAGATTGGCGCGGTAAAGACCGGCACGGTCGGTTCGGAATGCAACCCCTCCTTTACCCGGTTTCACGTCGCTGATTCCAAGGACAGTAAGCTCCGCAGCAGTCAGTTCTTCAGCTCCACGAGGCACGGCGGCAAAACAGTTTAGAAGTAATTCGTTCTTCGACCCGGGAGCAGCTAATGAAGCTGATAGTGTAGGCGCAGGAGATTTCTCCGGTTTCGCGGGTGTTTTCGTCGCTGAAGCGGTTGCACGTTTTCCTGGTCGTAAAATATGATTCAATTTACTCATTGTTGCTCCCGGTTTCTTTAGCCAAGACAGTTTCCAATACCAGTCGGGTCTCCGCTTCAGTTCCGCTGTTATCGATAACCACACTGCCGTAGCTTTCTTTTTCGGAGATCGGCATCTGGCTGTCAATCATGCGCTGGGCTGTTTCCCGGCTGATATTATCACGCCGCATGAGACGCTCAAGTTGAATCTCAGGCCTTGCTGTCACTACCCAAACAGTATCAACGCGGCCCGTAGCGCCTGCTTCAATCAGAAGCGGCGCCATGTAGATCAGTCTCCGATGTCCGGCTTCAGCCGCCAGAGCAATGAGCTCCTCAGCCCGCCTCCGTATCTCGGGATGGATAATTTCTTCAAGCTGCCGTCGTTTTTCCGGGTGAGAAAAGACCTGAGCGCTCAAGCGTTTACGATCAAGTTGTCCGTCACCTGTAGTCACCTCCTGCCCGAACAACGATATAATCCGCTCCAGCGCAGGCGTGCCTGGCAAAACAGCATCGCGGGCAAGTTGGTCGGCGTCAATTACCGGTATTCCTCTCTCTTTAAAAAACAGGGCAATTGAGCTTTTCCCGGTGGCAATACCGCCTGTCAACCCAATGACTCGAATCGGGGGAGACATTACTTGAGCGCCTTCAGTTCCAGGTAGGCCCGCTTAAAATTCCCGGCGAAAAAAAACTGGAATCCAGGCATGCTTTCATATTGGGGCAGAGAAAACTGACTCTTTGCTGCCTCAAGACCAAGCCCTTTGTCAATCAGTCGTAAAATTTCCGTGGTGAATGCCCGGAGAAAAGTTTGGAATTTCAGAATTCCATCCGTTGTAGTTACATTGCCCAGACCGGGAACTACAGCGCGGGAATCGATGCTGGCGAGAATTTCAAGCGTACCTATCCAGTTACGGAAATTGGCGTCTCCCATAAACCCGGCCATTTCATGAAACACGAGGTCGGAAGTAAACAGAACGCCTTCCTCGGGGAGATACACAAATACGTCACCTTCACTGTGTGAGTGTTCTATCGCATTTAAAATAATAAGCGTTGAACCGCGCTTCATAGTCAGACTGCGGTCAAAAAAAGTGATCTGATTTTCAAACTGGCGAAATTCGCTCTTCAAAGCCTGCCAAGTCCAACCGGAAGCGATGATTCCCACATTTGCAGGAAGGTCAAAGTCGATGTGGTTGAAGCCTCGATGATGGTGCGTCAGGACAATTTCACGAACTGGAATCGGTGTGATGGATTTGACAAAATCAAGAAGTTCTTTGATCGTTTCCGGTACAAAATGAGCGCCGGCAACAACAACCTCTTTGCTGGTGATAATGATCAAAGAATTACTGGCGGCTTTGCCCCCCGGAACCGCTATAGCCGCGTATACACCGTCATGAACGTTCTTGAAGGAAAAGTTTGCTGCCAGTACAGTCATCGGCATCAGAATTATACAGAGTATTAGTAATACTGCTCGCTGCATGGCACTCCCTTTCGGCACATTGTATCAGAGCAAACAGAAAAAAGACAGGTTATTGACTTGAATCGAACGGCTAAGTAGCCTGTTAAACTTGGAACTTAGAAATGTGCTGGCAGATTGCATTACGGATTGATCAGTCCATTATGTTTAAGCCAAGTCATATGTATCCCTGATTTTAGAGAGTATGAAAAGTAATGTCGGGAATGGTGGTTGGGGGCGCAATTAAACGATAATGATTATCACTTGCAAAAATAAATTGTGAAGATTATAGTGAAGCCATGAAGAAGGTAAATTCTTTTAAAGGGGTTGGCCATGAGACACATTCTACATAAAATTGCGCTGTTAGCCGCCGCTCTAATGATAATGGCGGTACCAGTGCTGGCGGATGAAGGATCTGCTATGTCGGCAATGGAACCAGCACAGCAGACATCTAAAGACGAGTGTTTGCTTGTTGCTATGAACTGTAAGGATCAGGTAGATTCAGTCCAGCAGAGGATTGATCGTTTTCAGAACGAAATAAACAGAGGCACGGATGTGTACACCAATGATGAACTCAAAAGGTTTCAGGATAAGATTGATGACGCGAACAGAAACCTTAATGAGTTAATGAGTGGCGGTGCGTAGCATCAAAGGTATCTTTTACATGAGTTGCACATAGGAATATGGGGCCATGCTGGAGCATTTAGCATGGCCCCTTTTTTCGGGATATTTGAAGTTGCCAGAGCAAAATATATCAGTATTTGTCGGTTAAAAACACCCGTCCTCCCGCATTCCAGGTTGCACAAAGATTAAAGGAAACGACTCCAGATAGAAAGAAGATCCTTTGACTTTTATGGCTGGACAGGATATAAATTCCAGTCTACGAAATAGGCAACAAAACGGTCAACAATTAGTGACCAGACTATTTAAAGTGGATGCAAGCGGATGTGAAACTTGTGTGTTACGGGCGGTTAGCTCAGCTGGATAGAGTACAGGCCTCCGAAGCCTGGGGTCGCGGGT
>CAVYYZ010000014.1:0-7450 GCA_963772835.1 uncultured delta proteobacterium
CTCCAGAATCTGCACCCGGCAAAAACCATCCTCCGTTCGAATCACGTCTCCAACTTCCTCAACCTGGCCGGCAGCTACCCCAAGGATCGTGAACGTCTGGTCGCCGATGTGGACCTGGCACTCAAACATGCCGGACTGCATGCCGGTTTTCTCGATGAGGTGCCGTCATATCAGGAAGAGTATTACTAAGGGAGCCGGAACTACGGCTGAAAGCTGACCGGGTCGTTTTATGGGCCTGCCCGGCTGACACTGCGTGAGTCCCTTAAAACCCATAACCTTTATGATCGGATCAAAAGCTTTCACCCCCCTTTTTTTCTCCATTTTGCCTTAATTCTGATTTGATTTTCCTCTGTGTTTCCTTGCCCCCTCTGCGGTGAAATGAATATGTCATAAGAGGTTTTTGTTGAATAGTCGCGTGTGACCGCTCTTGTTTTTGCTGTGATTCGTTGACAGGCGGGGATCGCCGGAGTAAGGTGAGAGCATTTTTATGGCATGGAGTAAATGATGGTGTTTGTGAGGGGACAGGAAAGATGATAAGGGCCGCTTTACCGGTATGGTGCCGATGGGGTGGCTTTTTTTGTGTTTGATTGAGGAATGAATCAGAGTTGATATACAGGTAAAGTTTTCGGAGTCGGAAATATGGGCAGTGTCCCGCATTTCCCCGCATTTCCTGATGGTGAAATGGTGTTGAATGATGTGGGGCGGACTGTTAAATCAGTATTGTCTGAATTGCCTGAACATTTTACCAACATACATTTGGATGAATATATGATCATGCCGAATCATTTTCATGGAATTCTGCATATCAACGAATTCGTAGGGGTTGTAGGGGCAAAGCAAGGTTGCCCGTCTCTATTCTCTGTGGCAACTGGGGAAGCAGATGAAGCGCTTGCTTTACCCCTACACACTGTTCGTGGTTCGGTATCTGGATCGTTATGTTCGATGGTTTCAGAATTTCAAATCAGTTTCAACGCGCAAGATCAACAAATTTCGCAACAACCAGGTTGTCCCGTATGGCAAAGGAATTATTACGAACGTGTTATCAGAAATGAAGACTAACGATCCCGCGCCCGTGAATATATCGTCAACAACCCCATGAAATGGGAATTGGACAAGGAAAATCCGGTTAATTACAGGGACAACATAAAATGACAACATTGAGCAAATTCGTAAAATTCGTAGGGGTAAAGCTAGGGTTCATCTGGATTACCCGCATTTGATCTCGGTGGCAACAGGGCAAAGCAGGTGAGACGTTTGCTTTGCCCCTACAAAATCGGAATGTTTGCGCCTGCCGGATGCCGGAGCACTTATTGAGGAGGCCACCGCATGACCTACCAGCCCCCCTACACCATCTATTGCAACGGGTAGCAGAGATCGTCGAACTGTTGACTTGCTGGTCGGTGTCAGGTGACTCTGCTCTGTCGCCGCAGTTGCGGCGCAACAATCGCATCCGAACTATTCAAGCATCGCTGGCCATTGAAAACAACACCTTGAGCATCGAGCAGGTGACCGCTGTACTGGAAGGGAAACAGGTACTCGGTTTGCCTCGTGAAATTCAGGAGGTGAAGAACGCTTTTGCCGCCTATGAGCAGTTGCCGTATTGGCAACCCCATTCCAGCGCCGATCTGTTAGCGGCGCATGGCCTGTTGATGGCCGGTCTGGTGGATGAAGCGGCGCTTTCCGTACTGGCGGCGTCGGGATATACAACGACAAGGGCTTGGTGCAGTGGCACCGCCCGCTGATCGTGTCGCCGGGCAAATGTCTGATCTGCTGGCCTGGCTGGCATCGGCTCCGGTACATCCTTTGATTGCCAGTTGCGTGTTTCATTACGAATTTGAGTTTATCCACCCGTTCGCGGATGGTAATGGCCGTATGGGGTGCTATGGCAAACACTGATCCTGAGCCAGTGGCAGCCGATGCTGGCGTATCCGCCGGTTGAATCGGTGATCCGAGTGCGACAGACCGCCTATTATCAAGCCTTGGCAGATCCGGACAAGGCGGGCAATTCAACCGCATTTATCGAGTTCATGTTGCAGGCTTTGCAGGACACCCTGACGGAAGCCCTTACGAAAACGTCGGAGAAAACGTCGGAGAAAACGTCGGAGAAAACGTCGGAGAAAATTGTCGTAGCGTTGATCCGGAATAGTTCGATGACCATTGCAGAGTTGGCCAAAGGTGTCGGGGTTACGACCCGTTCGATGAGCGTAATCTGCAGAAGCTGCAGGAAGAAGGGCAGTTGCGGCGTGTCGGGGCGGATAAAGGTGGTTATTGGGAAGTTTTGAAGTGACCGAAGACCAACTGGAACAGAAATGAAGTAGGTTGGGTATAGTAGGCACTAACTGTGGTAAATGAATAGGGTTGAGCTGGGTGGACTTTATGAAGTTCCACAGCCAAAGTGAATACATGCTCTTAAAAACGCCGGACTGAGTGCCGGTGTGCCCTCCTAGCAAGAAGCGTACTGTTGATTTAGCCTCTTTTATCTTGCCGTAATCGCATCATAAATGCTACTTTGCCTCCGTTTTGAATCATCTGCGGAGGTTTTTTTGTGAGCATATTTCGTTACCTGACGGCTGGTGAATCGCACGGGCCTCAGTTGAGTGCAATTATTGAAGGGCTGCCTGCCGGAATTCATCTCTCTGTTGAGACAGTTAATAATGATCTGGCACGGCGGCAGCTGGGGTATGGCCGTGGTGACCGGATGAAGATCGAGAAGGATACCGTCCAACTCCTTTCCGGTGTGCGCTGGGGAGAGACGATCGGTTCTCCGGTGACTCTGGTGGTGCAGAATCGTGACTGGGAAAACTGGTCCGAGAAGATGTCACCGCTTGCCGGAATTTCGCGATGATTCCATTGCGGTGACCAGACCGCGTCCCGGCCATGCCGATCTTTCCGGAGTTATGAAGTACAACCATAGCGATGCGCGTAATGTGCTGGAACGCTCCAGTGCCCGTGAAACGGCGGTTCGCGTGGCTGTTGGCGCTGTCGCTAAGGCTTTGCTGGCGGAGTTTGGTATCAAGGAGTGGGCGGCTTTGTAACGGAGACTGGCGGGGATTTGCGCCACTACTCCTGAAGAACCGCTTGAAACATTGTGGCGGAGTGCGGCTGATTCGGAAACGTTCTGCTGTGATCCGGCAGCGGAAGTCGATATGAAGCGTGTCATTGATGCCGCTCAATCCGGCGGTGATACGTTGGGTGGGGTTGTTGAAGTGCAGGTGATCGGCGTTCCTCCGGGTCTGGGCAGTTATGTGCAGTGGGATCGCAAGCTTGATGCGCGTCTGGCCATGGCGCTGATGAGTGTTCAGGCAATCAAGGGGGTTGAAGTCGGCATCGGCTTTGATGCTGCCCGCAGGCCCGGTTCCCGAGTTCATGACGAAATTTTCTATGAGGATGGATATTGCCGTCACCAGTAATAATGCCGGCGGCATTGAAGGGGGAATGTCAAATGGTGAGCCGATTGTTGTGCGGGCCGCCATGAAACCGATTCCCACTCTTTATTCGCCGCTCCGTTCGGTTGATATGCGTACCCATGAACCGTTTGAGGCGACAGTCGAACGTTCGGATACCTGTGCCGTGCCGGCTGCTCTTGGTTGTGGCCGAAGCGGTTGTGGCGATTGAAATTGCCAATGCTCTGCTGGAAAAGTTCGGCGGTGATTCAATCGTTGAAATCCGGAGAAATCTGGACGGCTATCGGGAGCAGATTCGCAATGCCTGAACAGACGTTGATTCTGACCGGTTTTATGGGGAGCGGCAAAAGCTCTGTCGGCAGGATTGTGGCTGATCGACTCGGCATGCCGGTTTGTCGATCTTGATGCTGAAATTGTTGCCGCTGCCGGCTGTTCAATCAACGATATCTTTGCTCGCGACGGTGAACAGTCGTTCCGAACATTGGAAAGTCTACAACTGGAAAAGGTTCTGTCTGCAGGTGAGGGGAGTGTTATCGCAACTGGTGGCGGAGCTGTGATTTCCGCGAACAATCGTATAATGATGCGGAGCCGTGGAGTTATTGTTAACCTGAAGGTGACGCTTGGATCAGGTGCTGACCCGTCTGAGAGGGACAGTGACCGCCCTCTGCTGACTGGTGATGACGCCGCGAAGCGCGCAAAGGCGCTGATGGATGAACGTGAACAATTTTATGCCGACGCCGATATTAGAATTGACACGGATGGGAAATCCGTGGAAGATGTCGCGGCAGAGATTCTGTGCCGTTTGAAGGGGTTTTCCGCGTGAGTGTGCTGAACGTAAATCTTGCCGAAAACAGCTATGATATCGTTATCGAACGTGGCGCTCTTGCTTCGCTTGGCCAACGTTGTCGTGACGTCGGGTCTAAAGGGTGTGGCTGCGGTAGTTACAAATCCGACCGTTGCAGCATTGTATGGCGCTGCAGTGCGGGATTCTCTGGGAAACGCCGGTTTTAGTGGTTGCACAGATAGAGATGCCTGACGGTGAAGAATACAAGAACAGTTCGACTCTGAACCATTTATGATGATCTTCTTGCCGCAGGAGTTGATCGAAGCTCTTTCATTGTTGCTCTTGGTGGTGGTGTTGTAGGGGATGTGGCTGGTTATGCCGCTGCTACCTGGATGCGTGGTATCCCGTTTGTTCAGGTGCCAACAACACTTTTGGCTCAGGTTGACAGTAGTGTCGGTGGTAAAACCGGCATCGACCATCCGAAAGGTAAAAATCTGATCGGAGCTTTTTATCAGCCACGCTTGGTGCTGATTGATGTTGATACTCTGGCCTACTCTCGATCAACGTCAGTTCCGTGCCGGACTTGGCGAAGTTGTCAAATACGGCGTAGTTATTGACCTCAAGCTTTTTGAATATATAGAAGCAGCATATTGCTGCTATTCTGGCAATGGATCCAGGAGTACTGATTGAGATAATCTCATCAATGCTGTCAGTTAAAGGCTCAGGTGGTGGAACTGGACGAAAAGGAAGCCGGCCTGCGAGCCATTCTGAATTACGGCCACACACTCGGGCATGCTTTTGAGGCTCTTTCCGGATATCGAAGTTTGGTGCACGGCGAGGCTGTTGCAATCGGCATGGTGCTGGCGGCAAAAATATCTGCTGCCGAAGGACTCTGCAGTCAGGACGAAGCGCCCGGATTTGCGCTCTTGTTAGCCGTTGCGGATTGCCGGTCGAGATTCCACCGTTTGACAGTCAGCAGCTTTTGCATGCAATTGCCGCCGATAAGAAGTCAAAGAGCGGCAGTATCACTTTTATTTGTAACCAGGGCATCGGCATGTATGCCATGTCGCACCATACTCCTGAAGAGCTGCTCTTATTGAGCGGGCTGGAGGCGTGACCATGCAGGATTCAGCTTCATTCTGGACTGACATCAAAAACCTTGAGGAACAGCTTGCCAAGTCACCGGGCTCGCTCTGCTTCGCCCGATTGTCGGATGTGTACCTCAAGGTCGGGCTGATCGATGATGCCCTTCACGTCGCCCGCAAGGGGGTCGCGCAGCATCCCCGGTATCTGTCCGGCCAGCGCTCTTTCGCCTTGGCCTGTCATGCCAAGGGGTTGCATGAAGATGCACTGGCTGCTTTAAAGCTGGTTACAGAGTCGCTGCCCGAGGATGTGCCGTCTCAGAAGCTGCTGGGGCGTCTGTCGGCAGATGCGGGAAATCATGATGCCGCCATGGACGCGTTCCGGACGGCGCTGGAGTTTGCGCCTGATGATGTTGAGTGCCGGATCGAGCTGGAATCTCTTGAACGTTCTGGCGGGATAAGCTCTGAATCGGTTTGTGATGATGAGGAGATTATTGATCTTTTGGAAGTTTATGAAGAGTTTGATGGTGCTGCAGATTATCAGCAGGAATCTGAACCTGAATACCGGATGGCTCCTCCTGAGCCGGAGACCCTGGCGGCTCCACATCACGATCCTCTTTCAACCGGTACGCTTGCAGAACTGTACGTTACACAGGGGTTCGTCCATAAGGCGCTTGAAATATACCGTGCCATTCTGGTTGACAATCCGGCTGATCGAACCACTGCTGAACGGGTAGTTGAGCTTGAGGCGCTGGAAGCCGGTTCATCAGGACCTTATGCCGGATTTGACGAAACGTTTGTAGAGGAAGTCGGGGATGAAGACGCTTTCGGGATCTCTTCCGAGGAACTTCTTAAATCAACCGTACCCGACGAGCGCTGCCCGATTCGGACGGTCCGGCTGAAGTTGAGAGCCAGAAATCTGAAGCGATCTTTGGCGCTGAGAACAGCGCTGTTGCCGTGCCACTGCAGGGCGTTGCCGACAATGCTCGTGCTACTCTTGAAGGGTGGCTGGAGAATATCAGGAGGATTAAATCATGTCGCTGAGAGATGCACTGAACACGATTATCCAGAGCGTTGATGGATCTCTGGCCGCAATAATTATGGCCTACGACGGCATCCCGATTGACAGGTCGTTGTTGAACAGTCCGAGTTCGATATGCAGCTCCTGTCGGTCGAGTATGCAACCGTTCTGAAAGAGATCAAGCGTGCTGTTGACGTTATTAAAATGGGAAACCTTGAAGAGGTTTCCATCTGCAACATCGCGGACCTGTGTTGTCGTCAGGGTGTTAAATGATGATCTTTTTGCCGCTCTGATACTGAACCGTGACGGCAATATCGGCAAGGGGCGCTATCTGCTCAAACTTAAATCGTATGAAATACTGCAGGAGCTTTCATGAGTCATGAAGATTCTGGTACTGCACGGCCCAATCTGAACTTGCTGGGAAAACGCGAACCGGAATCTATGGCAGCCACACTCTTGGTGAGATCAATCCTCACTGAAGAAGCTGTCTGAAGAGTTGGGGTGCGAACTGGCATTTTTTCAGTCAAACAGTGAAGGTGAACTGATCGATGCCATTCAGGCCGCTGTAGAGAATTGTCACGGCATACTGATCAATCCCGCTGCTTACACCCACACGAGTATTGCCATTCGTGATGCCTTGTCAGCGGGAGGGCTTCCTTGCGTGGAGGTACATCTCTCAATATCCACCGCCGGGAAACTTTTCGCCATACCAGTATGGTCGCCCCGGTTGCAATGGCAGATCTGCGGATTGGTCATGATACTATCCGCCGGTTTACGTGCGTTATTTAATTACGTTAAAAATATATAAATATCTATTTAGTTATCTCACCTGTTTTACGCAAGATGTAAAAACAGTTTGTAGTCAGGGTTTCATTTATGCTAAAAAATAGGCGTTCTCGTTTAAAGCTCTTTGAAGAAGATCGCTTAAAGCGGTGCTGTTTACCGATCTCAGGAATATCCGCTATCTCTGCGGCTTCAGCGGCACCGACGGCGCTGCTGGTGTCGCAGGATCATGCGTGGTTCTTGTGCGATTCGCGCCTACACCGCGCAGGCTGCTGAAGTAGTTCAGAATGCTGAAAGTCACGGCAAGGTGCCCCGATTCGCCTTGATACGGTCGCTGCTCTGGCGAGTGAATACGGCCTTGACCGGATCGGTTTTG
>CAVYYZ010000015.1:0-95890 GCA_963772835.1 uncultured delta proteobacterium
ATGCCTTCGACACGTTGCATTATTTCTAATCATCATCCTTCTGGATATGATTATCTGTATAACGGAAATTTATAACACGGAGATACGGAGTACACGGAGAAAAGCGATAGAAAATAGCCTGTTTGGGGTAAAACCCAACATAATAATTTCTTTATTTTGCCGTTGAATCTCTGTTTTAATTGTTTAGCCGCACTTTCGTCTATGGCTCTCTCCGTTTCTCAGTATCTCCTTGTTATTAAACGGTTTTCAATTTTACTGTTCCTGCACCGTACCTTTACCGTCGGCTGTTCACCGGCGGACCCCCTTGAAGCTGCCGCGCTGGGGGGCCGCATCGTAGGAGTCCCGGCCGACGGCAACCGCTATATAATGATCATTGGCCAGCAGGTTATGGGTAGCATCAAAACCAACCCACCCGGCGCCGGGCACCAGAGCCTCGGCCCAGGCGTGCGTGGCCAGCCCATCGCCGGCAGAGCTGATACCGGGATTCAGATATCCCATCACATAACGTGCCGGGATACCCCAGGAGCGTGCCACGGTGATGAACAGGTGGGCAAAATCCTGGCAGACACCATTTCCCTGCTGAAGCGCCACCGCCAGGGAACCGTGTACTTCAGTCGTACCCGAGCGGTATTCAAGCACCGTCGGCACCCAGGCCAACAGCTGCATGAGTGAATCAAGGACCGACAGCTCCGGCTGACGCTGTGGCAACACGCAGGGGAGCGATTCGACAAGTTTCTGAACCGAAGGGGTCACCGGACTGCGATGCAGGATAAAATCGTTCATGGAAGGGGTGCGCCGGATCTCCTTGCGCAGCCATTCCTGCTCTTCAGCGGGAGCAATCGCCGGAAAATCAAAGGGATTTACCTTCAGGGTTTCCACGGTGGCATCTCAGACGCGTTACCAGCCGGTTGTGGGGTGGAATCACACAGAAGTAATCCACCCGGTTGCCGAAATAGTCATTGTAGGTGGCCAGTTCTGCCGCCGGTTCTGTTTCAATGCTGCAGTCAACAAGCTGCTGGTGGCTATCGCTGCGGGGGACCAGACGCAGCTCAATATGATGTTCTCGAACCGCCTGGGGATACTCAAGTACCGTCTCATGTTCTATCAGATAACGCATCATGCTCCCCTTCTTTATTGAAAAAACTCTTCTACCAGTGCCCGTATGAAACAATGTCAGCCGCTCCAGCAGACTTTCCAGATATTCATGCAGCCCGTAGTCGAAAATCTGCTGCGATGTCACAGCAACCATTTCGGAGAGATCCGCAAAGGCCGTCCGGGTGGCATCCTTCTGCTCCAGACCGATGGTCTGCAGAGCCCCTCCCATACGCCGCACTGAAAATACGATCGAACGGGGGAAATCACGGTTCAGCACCACAAATTCTGCCACATCGGCCGGCATGAATCCGGAGTGATAGCTGCGGCGGAAGGCCTCGAAACCGGAGAGGGACTTGAGCAGGGCCGCCCACTGGTAATAATCCAGGGCCGAACCGACCATGGAGAGGTCGGGCAGAATGATATGGTACTTGACATCCAGGGTCCGGGCGGTCATATCGGCCCGCTCGAAGCTGCCGCCCAGCTGGTAGAAGGCATAGGCCTCACCGCGCATCATGGTGGATGATGTCAGTCCGTTGAAGCGGGCCACCTGGCCGCGCAGCTCCACAAATATGGCGCAGGCCCGCTCGGCGGTCAGCTGCCCCTTCAGCCGTTCGTCGAACTTCATCCAGATCTCGTTGACCGCCTCCCACATCTCCTTGGATATGCGGTCACGCGCCACCCGGGCATTCTCACGGAACAGCCGCAGGCAGGTTCTGATGGAGCTGGTGTTGGTGCGGCCGGCGCTGATGAACTGCAGCACCCGCGGCGTACTGATGCCGCCGTCACCGTACTGCTCGCTGTAGCGATCCTCGGACGAGGTGATCTGCAGGATCGGCCGCCACTTGTCCTCTTCGCTCATGTCTTCTTCCGCCTCCACCAGATAGAGCAGGTTGATCTCCATCAGGCGGGCGGTTTCACCGGCCCGCTCCAGATAGCGGGCCATCCAGTACATAGAATCAGCTATGCGGCTTAACATAGAGTTGATCCTTTTATTATTAGAAAATCAGCAACAGTTTGTTGTAGGGGCGAACAGCGAAACGTTTTCACCTGCTTTGGCAACTCGTCGCGCCAGAGATCATAGCGGGTAAAGCAGATGAACCTAGCTTTACCCAGTACGAAATCAATTCTATTCAGCCAGCACCCAGGTATCCTTACTTCCGCCACCCTGCGACGAATTGACCACCAGCGACCCTTTTCGCAGCGCCACCCTGGTCAGCCCGCCCGGCACCACCTCGATCTCTTCGCCATAGATGGTGAAGGGACGCAGGTCCAGATGGCGGGCCTCCAGCTCTCCGTCCATGTAGCAGACGTGCCGCGACAGGTAGACCACCGGCTGGGCAATGTAGTTGCGGGGATTTTCCTGCACCAGAGCCACGAACTCCTTGCGCAGGGCCGGCGTGGAGGAAGGCCCCATCAGCATGCCGTAGCCACCCGACTCGCTGACCGCCTTGATCACCATCCGCTCCATGTTGTCAAAGACATACTCGCGATCCTTGACATTGGTCATCTGATAGGTGGGAACATTGTTGAGGATCGGCTCCTGACCCAGATAGTAGCGGATGATGTCCGGCACATAGGGGTAGACCGCCTTGTCATCGGCGATACCGCTGCCCGGCGCATTGACGATGGCCACATTTCCCGCGCGCCAGGCATTGATCACACCGGCGATGCCGAGGGTCGAATCGGAACGGAACACCAGCGGGTCGAGGAAATCGTCGTCGACGCGGCGGTAGATCACGTCCACCCGCTGCAGGCCGGTGGTGGTCTTGAGATAGACGATATCGTTGACAACCACCATATCGCGCCCTTCGGCCAGTTCCACCCCCATCTCCTTGGCCAGGAAGGTGTGTTCAAAATAGGCCGAGTTGTAGATGCCGGGAGTCAGCAGCACGATTTCGGCATTCTCCTTGCCGCGCGGTGACAGTGAGCGGAGGGCGGCCAGCAGCAGCGCCGGATAGTGAGCAACACGGCGAACCTTGTATTTATCGAAGAATTCCGGCATGATGCGTCGCTCGATGACCCGGTTCTCGATCATGTAGGAGACCCCTGACGGTGTGCGCAGGTTGTCCTCCAGCACCAGGAACTCCCCCTTCTCGTCACGGATGATGTCAATGCCGCTGATGTGGGTATAGATGCCGCGCTGTGGCACGATGCCGACGATCTCGCGCCGGAAGTCGCGCCCCTGATAGATCAGCTCGGGCGGGATGACGCCGTCCTTGATGATGCGCTGTTCGCCGTACAGGTCCCCCAGAAACAGATTCAGTGCACGTACCCGCTGCTTGAGTCCGGTTTCAATCTTGACCCACTCGGCGGCGGTGATGATGCGGGGAATCAGGTCAAAGGGCCAGATGCGCTCGATCCCCTCTTCACTTTCACCGTACACCGTAAAGGTGACCCCTTCGGCCTGCAGCGCCAGCTGGGATTCATGTGCCTTGGCCTCCAGCGCGTTGTTGCCGGTGGCCTTGATATGATCCCACAGCAGGCGATAATGGTCACGGGGGGTAAAATCATCGGCGTAGAATTCGTGATAGGGGGTGCGGGGTTTGCTGCCCTGGTATGCCGGAGTTGTACATGGCGGCCACTCCTTTGTGCATAAATTCGGTTAAGTATACATACAATTAATAATTTCGACATTATTATTCGCGACTGCCGGCAAGGGGACTCCCCTGTTCAAACCGCACCGTGAATACACCTCTGCCGAAGACGCCTCAATCGGTAAAAGTCGCGGGCGTACTACCCGTGACTGGTGAGGCTCTTTTTCAGCTCTCCTTCAAAATCATGTTCGCGATCTGCAGCAGCGACCTCCGCTTATCCATCGCACTTTTCTGCATGATCCGGTACGCCTCTGCCTCTGACACGCGATTCTTTTCCATCAGAACCCCTTTGGCTTTTTCGACGATTTTCCGGTTGTCAATAAACTCGCGCAGATCATCGATTTTCTCTTTGAGGCTTTCAACCTCTTCAACGTGCTGCAGAGCAATTTCTATGGCCGGCAGGAGATCCTGCTGCCGGAGCGGTTTGGTTAAAAAAGCGGCAATTCCGCTTGCCGATGCCCGTTTAACAGTCGCGCTGTCACTGGAGCTTGTCAAGAGCATGATCGGAATCTTCAGCTTTTTTTTGATCTCGACTGCGGCGGTTATTCCGTCCATTCCAGGCATGGAAACATCCAGAATTGCCATATCAGGAAAGCTCGCCAAAGCCAATTCTACAGCTTTTGCGCCATCTCCGCACTCCAGTATCTCATCGAATCCAAGATCACTCAACATGCTTTTCAGGTTCATTCTGATAATCGGCTCATCATCACAGATCAGTATGGATTTACTCATGGTGGCTTCCTCCCTACCGGGGTAGTAGCATGAGGCGTGCCACGCGGAAGAAACGTGACGTTCGATGACGGTAGAGAAGAGTCGCCCCTGAGGATGGAGGTGCCGGATTCGTCGTATTTCGTCGGATGTCACCGTGCTACCGCGCCTTGATTGCTGCATTGCTGCAGAAATGCACGATTAATGTGACGCCTGTATGGCATTTTCTCCCCGTAATGTTTATAGTTGCATCAATGGGCCTTTCAAACACACAGCATGACGAAGAACTTGTGGCATGGAGCCAGGTTCCCTCACCACACGGCACCTTGCTGACGAAAAGCCGGGCCCGCTCCTGGGCACTCGTGCTGGACTCCCGCTCCATCCCCTGCTGCATCGAACCCGACGGGGTCGGCTGGCAGCTGCTGGTGCAGGAACGCCACCTGGAGAGTGCCTGCAGGGAGCTGTTGTTGTACGAAGAGGCCAATCTGGGGTGGCCCCCTCCGGTGCCTGCCGCACAGCAGCTGATTGAGAATACCTTGCCGACCGTTTCGGTTCTGCTGCTGCTGGCAATCTTTCATAATCTAACGATTATCGGCCCGTCTGTTGCGGAGCACGGTTTTCTCGATCTGCACAATCTTGGCGTTGCCCACGCGGCGAGCATCAGGGACGGCCAGTGGTGGCAATGCATCACCGCCCTTACGCTGCATGCCGACCTCACACATCTGCTCAGCAATCTGACAATCGGCGGAGTATTCATCATTCTGCTCTGCCGCGAACTCGGCTCGGGACTTGCCTGGAGTCTGCTGTTGACATCCGGTACGGTCGGAAATCTGATCAATGCCTGGGTCCAGTCACCGTCGCACCGCTCTGTAGGAGCCTCCACCGCTGTTTTTGGTGCGGTAGGCATTCTTGCCGCGATCAGTATGGTGCGCCGCCGCCATGACCTGCAGAGACGCTGGTTCATACCGGTTGCCGCAGGACTTGCGCTGCTGGCTATTCTGGGCACAGAAGGGAAGCAGACCGACCTGGGCGCCCACCTGTTCGGTTTCTGTGCCGGCGTACTCTCCGGAGCAGCGGCGGAAATGCTGGTGGGAAAATACGGTCGTCCCGGACCCGTGCTGAACGTTCTGTTTGCACTGATGAGCGGGGCTCTGGTGGCAGCGGCATGGTGGGCAGCAATTGAGTCTGGCGGATGACGGGTCGCTTTGAAAACAGTCCACACAGAAATGAGAAAAGCGTGCAGCAGGATATTCAGCAAAAAAAAACGCCCTATCGTTTGCTGATAGAGCAGAGCGGGTATGGCAACAGCATCCGCGGAGCAATCAAGCGGGGTGAAGAGTCCGTATATGGCTGGACAACGCACGCCCTGCCGGCCGATCTGGCCCGTTTTCTGGCTTCACATAATTTCTGTGATTCTTCCCTGCGGTATTTCGAATCGTTCATCAGGCTGACCGGCGGCGCATATCCGATCGTGTTTCGCGATTCCCACGGCCGCGAAACAACCCTTGTCTACAGGGGAGACCACCCCTGTACCGCCGGAATCATCTTCGATATACGGGACGATGAAGTGTATATTTCACGTTCCTTTGCAGACGGATCGTCACTTCCTGATGCTGCCGTCGTACATGGAGAGATGCTGTTCGACCTCGCCGTAGCTTCTGTTACGCCGGTTGCAAACCGGGATGCCTGGAAAAGGTGGGAAACACTGTTCGATGAGCTGGACGGAACAGCGGATGATTTCGGCGACGACGAGATCGATGACGAAACATGGCCGGATGAAGAGGTTACTCCGCCGGCAGCAGCCGGCCAGGGACTCCGGACACATCACCACACGATCATCACGCCGTTGGAACTATTTAACAGCTCCGCCGTACGGCTTACACCGGAAGCAGTCGACAATCAGGATATGCATTTCAGTTTCGCGCTGAATGGTGTGCTCTCTGCACAGCAAACCAAAACCCCCCTGACTTACCTGCTGGATGTCCCGTACGGCATGTCTGACCCGACTGCAGTACTGGAACCGGTTACCCGTTCCGAGCAGTGCACCTTTCCCTTTTCCCGTTCAGCCTTCCGGCTTTTCAACCCGCTCCGTCGCGGGGACCTCTCGTGTCCGATGCGCACAAAAAAACGGCTGCGGGCGCTCTTGGATACGGCCTTTGCGCTGTTGGACGAACCCGGAGCCACTGCTCGAAACGCCATTGTCCGGGCCATGACCGCCTCTCCCGATTTTTTGAAACGGAAGGTGAAGCGCGAGGCCAAACAGCTTCTCACTTTTCTGGCCGAATCATGGGAACAATCGAACATTATCCTGACGGCAGCATCTGACGGCTGGCATTTTCTGAAGGACGATCACCGCAGCCAGGCCCGTATGATGCGTATTCTGTACGACCAGTTCGGGCTGGACGCTTTTGTCTCCGACAGGACATCACTCCGGGTAGAACTTGCGACCGCCACCCTGCTGAAGGAACTGCCGCGACTGTCGGCACGCCTGCAGAGAGAGGGGTTTTTACTCCGGATCGCCAGTGAACAGTTGACGGAAGCATCGTGGGCGTTTTCTCTGGATGCCACCCGGAGCAGCCGGGACTGGTTCGAGTTGAGACCGGAGATCCGCTGCAACGGAGAGTTGCTGACGGGAGCAGAGTTGCGCGACCTCCTGGACGGCAGCGGCATGCTGCGCCGTAACGGCAGACTGATGTTGCTGGACGAGATCAGTGCACAGGTGCTGGCAATGTTTGCCGGTACACTGCCGGCGCCGGGCGGGAAGAGGAAAAAAGGGGAGCAGGATCTTGTGCGTGTGGCACGACTGCAGATCCTCGATTGGCTGCAGCTGCGCAGCCACGGCGTCGAAGTGCGGCTTTCTGCGGATGATGCACAGCTGCTTGAGAATCTTCTCAATTTTTCTTCTATCCCGGCCAGGCCCGTACCGGCAGGGCTTAACGTGACTCTCCGTCATTATCAGGTCGATGCCTGGCACTGGCTTGCATTCCTGTATGAGCACCGTTTCGGCGCCTGTCTGGCTGATGACATGGGGCTGGGCAAGACCGTGCAGGGGATTACCCTGCTGGCCGGGATCATCTCCGGCGAGCTTGCCACAGCGACGGCACCCGGAACTCCGCATCTGGTCGTTGCTCCGCCGTCACTGCTTTTCAACTGGGAGGCGGAACTGGCGCGGTTTCTTCCGGACGCCCGCGTCATGCTCTACAGCGGCAGCAGCCGCAGCAGAACCGACTTTTGCAATTTCGATGTCATTATCACCAGCTACGGCATCGTCCAGCGCGACTGCGACCTGCTGTCAGACCAGCGCTTCGATGTCATTATCTTCGATGAAACCCAGATGGTAAAAAATCTGCAGGCTGCTACCAGCAATGCCGTCCGCAAGCTGAAAGGCGCGTTTTCCCTTGCGCTGACCGGTACGCCGGTTGAAAATCATCTGGGAGAATACTTCGCCATCATGGACCTCTGCCTGCCGGGACTTCTGGGTACTCGCGAGGAGTTCAGCCGCAGACTCAGCCGGGATGGTGCCGCCGGTACGACGCGGCTCATCGGACGGACCCGCCCGTTTGTACTGCGCCGGACAAAACAGCTGATAGCAGATGAATTGCCGCCAAAGATCGAGATGGATATCCCGCTGGAACTGACGACAAAACAGAGGCTCTTTTATCAGCGTACCGTTGAAGAGGTCCGCGGTCAGGTCAGGGAAGCGTACGAGAGTCATGCCCCTGCACAAGCCCGCATCATCGCCCTGACCGCCATACTGCGCCTTCGCCAGATCTGCCTGGCGCCTGCCCTGGCATCTCCGGGAGCCAGTGACGCCTCGCCGAAACTCGAGTTTCTGGCAGAACAGCTGGCAGAACTGCGTGATGAAGGGCACAGCTCCCTGGTCTTCTCCCAGTTCACCGGCTACCTTGACATCATCGAGAAAGGACTGAAGGATCGAGGCTTCACCTGCCTGCGCCTGGACGGTTCGACTCCGGTTCCACACCGGAAAAAGCTCGTGGAGACGTTCCAGAATGCGGCGGAACCGACCGTCTTTCTGATCAGCCTCAAAGCGGGGGGAAAGGGGCTTAACCTGACCCGCGCCACCTACGTCTACCACATGGACCCCTGGTGGAATCCGGCCGTTGAGAATCAGGCCTCCGACCGTGCCCACCGCATCGGCCAGACCGAGCAGGTCACCATCACCCGCCTGATCATGCGTCATACCATAGAAGAAAAGATGATGGCATTGAAGGCGCAGAAAACCCGGCTCTACAAGGCAATCCTGGAGGATGGCGCGGGAGGCAGCGGTGCAGGGCTGACGCGGGAGGATTTTGATTTTCTGCTGGGGTGAATAGAGCACGACACTAATTAATGGATGGAAAGAAGGTACAGGAAGGAGTTGGAAATAAATGCGCAACAGCATATCTGATTGCGAGCGGAGGACCGCAGGAGAGGCGGTGAAGACAGCACCTCCACATGGGTTTAATATAATTAAGCCGGTTCTTCGAGAGCCTCTTCGAGGAGCGGCGTGATCACCACCCTGATCTTCCCCTTGCCCCAGAGACCGATTTTCTTCGCTGCAGCGCGGGACAGATCTATGAAGTGAAAGGAACGGGGGGCGCAGCGGTCGTTGATGGTGACAGTAACCTCCTGCATGCTGACCGGATTGGTTACCCGTACCACCGTACCGAACGGCAGGCTCTGGTGGGCGGCGGTCATTTTTTCCGGATTGTAGCGATGGCCGGAGGTTGTCCGGCGACCCTCGAATCTGCGGGCATAGTACGATGCAAAGCCTTCGACTGATTCAAACGGGCTGCTTTTCAGAACGAGTTCTTCAAGATTGGTCGGCACCGGCACGGAGAGCTCATGCAACAGGGACTGTTCACTCCCCGGCAGGTCATCTGCATAAACTGCTGAGGAGGAGAGCACTATGGCGAGGATGATGATACAATTCGCTATCGTATTGAAATTAAATCGGTTCACACGTCACTTATACAATATGCACAGATCCCGGTCAAGTGCTGTGCAGAACATGTGCAGATACCGGCTATGAATCATCGCGCGGCATACCGGAATATATTTCCACCATCACTATCGTATCAACCAAGTCCCCTGATCGCCTCTTTCAGCACACTCAGCCGGTACGGTTTCTGGATGAAGCCGGCGAGGCCCTTGCCGGTGAACTTCTGGGTAACCTCCTGTTCGTTGTAGCCGCTGGACATGATCACCTTGACGTCGGGTTTGATCTGCCGCAGTTCGCGGAAGCACTGCTCCCCGTCCATATGCGGCATCGTCAGGTCGAGGATTACGAGGGAGATGTCGGGGCTGCTTCCGGAATTTTTCCACCGCATCACGGCCGTCAACGGCGGTGACCGTTGTGAAGCCGAGCTCTTTGAGCATCTCGGCGCCGATGCCGCGGATCGTTTCTTCGTCGTCGACCAGCAGCACGGTACCGCTCCCCCGCCAGTCGTCCCTGCGGGGTTCGCCGTTGAAGATTCCGGCCGGACGGCCGGAGGCGGGAAGCAGGATCTTGAAGGAGGTTCCCTTACCCGGTTCGCTGTAGACTTTGATGGCTCCCTTGTGACCGCGCACGATCCCGAGTACGGCAGCCATGCCGAGACCGCGGCCGGTGAATTTAGTCGTGAAGAACGGGTCGAACAGCTTGGCCATGGTTTCCCTGTCCATGCCGCAGCCGCTGTCGGCTATCTCAAAGTAGTCGTACAGGCCGCCCGATAAGTTCTCATCCAGCCAGACGTCTTTCAAATAAGTGCGGTCGCACTCCATGCAGCCGGTGGTGATGGCGATGACGCCGCTCCGGTCGCCGATCGCTTCGGAGGCGTTGATGACCAGGTTCATGACGATCTGGCGCATCTGTGTGGCGTCGGCTTCTACAGGGGGAAGAGGTTTATGCAGGTTCAGCCGCAGCACCGCCTTTTTGGATATGGAGACCTCCAGCATGTGCAGCATTTCTTCCAGAAGGATGTTCAGGTCGAGGCTTTCGACGACGAATCGCCCTTTGCCGGAGTAGGCGAGCATCTGTTTTGCCAGGTCGGCCGCCCGGGCGGCCGCTTCTTCAATGCGGTGCAGGTTGCCGATGGCTGGTGATTCCTTGTTGATACGCATCAGTGCCAGGTCGGCGTTGCCGATGATGGTGGTCAGGATGTTGTTGAAGTCGTGGGCGATGCCGCCGGCGAGGACACCGAGGCTCTCCAGCTTCTGGCTGTGGAGAAGCTGCTGCTCAAGTTTCTGGCGCTCCTCTTCGGCGCGCTTCTTTTCAGTGATATCGTTATTTATCTCCAGAATAGCCACCGGATGACCATCCGAGTCCCGCTGCAGCACCCATCTGCTGGCAACTGTTCTGACAGAACCATCCCGTGCGGTATGTATCAGCTCTCCCTCCCACAGATTTGTACTCTGCAATTGGGCGCTGATTTCATCCTGAGCGGCGGGGAAAATGGTCTTAAGTAACGAATGAGTGACTTTCCCGAGCGCCTCCTCTTTGGAATAGCCGTACTGTTCCACGGCACCCTGGTTCCAGTAGGTAATCCTGTTGTCCAGAGTCCGGACTATAATGCTGTCGTGGGCAACATCAAGAAGCCGGGCCTGCTGCCTGATCTCTTCTTCGGAACGTTTCCGCTCGGTAATCTTCCACACAACATCCATGAACAGGGTCAGCTGCATCACATCGGCATCGGTATAATCGCTACCCTTGTTGGCGACCCCCACCACGGCAACGATGGCCCCTTCTATAATTACCGGAACGGTCAGAAACCGCCTGAGAGAAACATGACCTTCCGGCACCCCCTTTTTAAGCGGGTGAAGGGCCTGAAAGTCGTTCAGCAGGATAGCCTTACGCTGTCGGACCGCCTCCCCCCATATCCCGGTACTGTCAAGGTCGTATGTGACCTTCTGCTCCCGGACCGTACACTCCTGCATCACATCGTGCGACCAACTGTTAAGAGTGAACTGCCGCTTCTGCTCGTTATAGAAATAAATATATCCGATGGCACTGTCGGACAGTTTTATTACCTCATCGAGTGCGTGGTCGAGGAATTCCTGCTCGTTGGCAAACGGGTACTGCGAGATATTGAACTGGCTGGCGATGCGTCGCTCGTTGTTTCTGAGAAGTCTCCTCTGTTCGTTTGCGCCCGGTGATATCACGAATGATGGCGCAGTCGAACTCCTGTCCTTCAAATGAGATATAATTTGCTGAAACCTCCACGTCTAACAGGTGACCGTCCTGCGCCCTGTGCTGTGTTTCGAACGTCAGCGCACCCTTCTCTCTCAGTTCCTGCCAATGTTCAGGCCAGCTCTCCGACGGGAAAAGCGGGTCTATATCCTTGACCGAGAAACCCAGCATCTGTTCACGGGTATAGCCGAGGGCTGTGCAGACGGCTTCGTTTACCCGGATGATCCGGGAGTCTTCTGAAATCCAGTAAACCGGATCAAGAACCTTTTCAATGGAAAAGTTGGCCATCTGCAGGGCGGCATTTTTACTGTTCAGTTCGATGTTGAGCTTCTTAACCTCTGCCAGTGTGCTGATCACACTCGGAAAGGCGATCGCTTCCGGGATGCGCGGGATGAACAGCACGGCTGTCAGGGCGGAAACCGTTGCGGTGAAGGCTTTGATAACGCCTTCAGTCCAATAGTCCGGAACAAATACGGTGTAGGCGGCAAAGAGATGGGTTGTGCCGCAGGAGAGGATAAAGATGGCGAACATGAGGAATAACTTGAAAAAGGGGAGGTCGCGGCGCCGGTAGGCGAAGTAGAACATTGCAATCGGAATTGAATAGTAGGAGATGCCGGTGATGATGTCCGAGGCGACATGCAGTATTACCAGCGGTTTTTCCCACGAAAAACAGAAACCGTGGGCCATGTAATCACTGCTCATGATGTGGTGCGGTCCCATTTCGTCCCCCAGATACTATCGTGAAGATGGCTTCTAGAACTGCTCCCCGTGCCACATGGCCGGTGTAAAACGCGTACAGCGGTTGCGCCCCTGGTCCTTTGAAACGTACAGGGCAACATCGGCGTATTTTATGGCCTGCCAGAAAGTTTCGCAATCGGTAGGGTACTCGCTGCAGCCGATGCTGATGGTCTTCTGCAGGACAACCTCCCCGTCGATGCGGAAGCGGGTCTGGTAGACCCGGTCACGGATCTTCTCCGACACCAGCAGCGACTCCCCGTCCCGGATATCCAGCAGCACCACCAGGAACTCCTCTCCGCCGAAGCGGATTACCAGATCCGACTCCCGAACCGCCGAGCGTATGGCGTGGGAGGTCTGCTGCAGGACCTTGTCTCCGGCGGTATGGCCATGGGTGTCGTTAACCTGCTTGAAATAATCCAGGTCGCACATCAGGAGTCCCATGATCTTGCCGCGACGCTTTACTCCGGCGCAGATGCTCTCCACGCTCTCCTGCAGAAACCGCCGGTTGTGCAGGCCGGTCATCTGGTCGATCAGGGCTGAATCGCGCAGGGTCTGCATCAGCCGTTTGGCATCGATCACCGGCAGTGACTCCTTAACGAACTGCTCGGCCTTGAAAACGCGGCGCTCGTTCTCCTCGCGGACATCGCTCCCCCCGTTCGGCACCAGGAACTGGACCACCCCCACGGTGCCGCCGCCGATTGTCATCGGGATGCAGTAGTGCTCGCGCCCCTCCTGGGTGCGGTAATGCCGGCAGATGGCCGGGAAACCGGCAGAACTGATCAGGTGCCCGGTTTTGCGGGCCTTGCACAGGTCGGAGTTGTCCAGAATATCGGGGGCGCAGAACATCTCGTTTTCCGCCAGATTCTCGGGGTAGACCGGCAGCATGCGGTTATGGATCGAGTCCACCTCGAAAATCACGCACCGCTCCAGTTGCAGGTCGTTGGTGAAGACTCCCCACAGTCGCGCGTACACATCGGTGATTGTGTCATCCTCTTCTATGACCTTCTTGAAGATCGTCAGACTGTTGATGGATTGCATCAGGCCGTTGAATTCGGTTGAGAGCAGCCCGATCTCGTCGATGGAGGTGATGGCGATCCGCTTTGTCAGATCCACATCCCCCTTGCCGCTGGCAATATCGCGCAGTCCGCTGATGACCTTGCCGAGGCGGCCGGTGATGCCGCGGCCGATCATGAAGGCCATGGTAAGGGTCATGATGCCGAACAGCAGCGCGCCTGCCGACGAAATCAGGCGCAGCCGGTTGATGTCAGCCTGCATGTCATCAAGGTAGATACCGCTCCCCACGATCCACCCCCAGGGCTGGTACAGTTTCACATAGGAAAGCTTCGGGACCGGATACTTTTCTCCCGGTTTGGGCCACATGTAGCTGACAAATCCGCTCCCCTGACTCTTGGCAACCGTGACAAATTCCATAAAAAGATGCTTTCCGTTCGGGTCCTTGTACTCCGATACGTTCTGCCCATTAAGTTCGGGGACATTCGGATGCATGATCATGCGCGGTTCCAGATCGTTGATCCAGAAATACTCCCGCTCGCGATAGCGGATATCCCGAAGGGTATCCGCCGCCCGTTTTTGCGCTTCCTCTCTGCTTATTTCACCCCGTGCGGCCTGCTGATCAAAGGCGGCAATAAAGCCGTAAGCCACTTCGACAGCGTTGCGGGTGCCGCTCTTTTTACCTTCCATCAGGCGGTTTTCCATGAGTGGGATGTAATAGGTAAATGTGGCGATCAGCATGACCGCCACACTGATAATGGAAATGGTCATGATCTTGGGAAGGATGGGCCAGTTTCTGAAGCGTGTAATCATCGGTAGACACCCCACACAGTAATGGTATTTCGGGAACGGCATTGTAACATCACATAATTCCTTTGATCGTCTCTTTCAACGCACTCAGCCGGTACGGTTTCTGGATGAATCCGGCCAGACCCTTGCCGGTGAACTTCTGGGTGACCTCCTGCTCGTTGTAGCCGCTGGACATGATCACCTTGACGTCGGGTTTGATCTGCCGCAGTTCGCGGAAGCACTGTTCCCCGTCCATATGCGGCATGGTCAGGTCGAGGATTACGAAGGAGATGTCGGGGCTGCTTCGGAATTTTTCCACCGCATCACGGCCGTCAACGGCGGTGACCGTTGTGAAGCCGAGCTCTTTGAGCATCTCGGCGCCGATGCCGCGGATCGTTTCTTCGTCGTCAACCAGCAGCACGGTACCGCTCCCCCGCCAGTCGTCCCTGCGGGGTTCGCCGTTGAAGATTCCGGCCGGACGGCCGGAGGCGGGGAGCAGGATCTTGAAGGAGGTTCCCTTACCCGGTTCGCTGTAGACTTTGATGGCGCCCTTGTGACCGCGCACGATCCCGAGTACGGCGGCCATGCCGAGACCGCGGCCGGTGAATTTAGTCGTGAAGAACGGGTCGAACAGCTTGGCCATGGTTTCCCTGTCCATGCCGCAGCCGCTGTCGGCTATCTCCAGGTAGTCGTACAGACCGGCGGTCAGGTTTTCATCCAGCCAGACGTCTTTGAGGTAACTCGCGTCACAGTCCATGCAGCCGGTGGTAATGGCGATGACGCCGCTCCGGTCGCCAATCGCTTCGGAGGCGTTGATGACCAGGTTCATGACGATCTGGCGCATCTGGGTTGCGTCGGCTTCCACTGGGGGAAGCGGAGTATGCAGATTCAGGCGCAGAACCGCCTTTTTGGAGATGGAGACCTCCAGCATGTGCAGCATTTCTTCCAGAAGGATGTTCAGGTCGAGGCTTTCGACGACGAATCGCCCTTTGCCGGAGTAGGCAAGCATCTGCTTGGCCAGGTCGGCGGCCCGGGCGGCGGCCTGTTCGATGCTGTGCAGGTTTCCGACGGCTGGTGATTCAGGGTTGAGGCGCATCAGCGCCAGGTCGGCGTTGCCGATGATAGTCGTCAGGATGTTGTTGAAGTCGTGGGCGATGCCGCCGGCGAGGACGCCGAGGCTCTCCAGCTTCTGGGTGTGCAGGAGCTTATGCTCCATATTCCGGTGTTCCTCTTCGGCGCGCTTGCGATCGGTGATGTCTCGGACGAGTTCAATACCAGCGATTATACATCCTGAGCTGTCACGAAGAGGAGACGAGGTGATCTCGAAATAGCTGATGCCTCCGTCCATCTCAACTGATCGCAACGTACTATGGATTCCGCCGTCTCTGAACGTTGCATCAATTGGACAACTTGCACAGACCTCATCCCGTTTTTCATAGGCCTTGAAGCATAACTCACCAACATGGGAGCCGACAAAACCCTTGTGAATTTCGTTCTGGAAAAGAATCCGATAGTTTCGGTCCTGAATACTTAATCCATCCCCGAGAGCAGCGATGATGGCATCAGATTTATTTTTCTCTTCCAGCAATGCATATTCTGATTGTTTCCGTTCGGTGATGTCACGCCAGACCGTAAAAATTATTGTCTGTCCGGCCTCCTGAATCAGTGTCAGTGAAACTTCGACCGGGAAAATTTCACCGTTTACACGGCGATGTGCCCACTCGAAGCGATGCGATCCATTCTGAACCGCCGAGGCGATCATTTCATCAGCCTTTTCCGCCGAGAGGCGACCATCCGGCTGGTATTCAGGGGAGAGTACCGAAGGGTGCGTATTGAGAACCTCTTCCTTACTGCCGGCGCCCAGAATTTCAACGGTCGCCTGGTTGCAATCCACAAAGGTGTTGTCGACCATCAAAAGGCTCGGATCGGCAGAATGTTCGAACAGCATGCGGAATTTTTTCTCGCTGGCCGACAATAATATTTCTTTCTGTTTGAGTTCGGTGATGTCGTTGATGTGCCCCACCAGGTTGAGAAGAGTACCCGCGGAATCCACAAGTCTCCGGCCGGTGAGAAACCCCCAGAAATCGCTGCCGTCCTTGCGGATGTAATGCCTCTCGGTAGCGACATGGTCGATCTCTCCCGCTATCAGCCTGCGCATCCGGTTGTCGCCGGACGTATGCTGGTCGGGGTGAACATGGTCCGGATAGCGGGACCCGATCATCTCCTCCATGGTGCAGCCGAACATTTCAGCCATGCGGGTATTGGCAACGGTGATCACGCCGGCAGGATCAACAAGAATGATCCCGGCCCGGGAGGTTTCAAACAGCACCCGCAGCTGCTCCTCACGTCGCTTTAACTCAAGCAGCGCGTTCTTCTGTTCGGTAACATCGTTGAAGACTGCAGCAATTTCAGTCCCGGAAATTTTATAGACACGGTTCTCATGGTATCGCGAGTTGTGCTGATCCTGATAATATGCACCGGGAAGACTCTCTGCGGTCCCGGAGGCCCAGACCCTTTTGAAAACAGTGTACAGCCCCATTTCCACTACGCCGGGAAAAACCTCGCGGAGTTCCCGACCTGAAATATCCCTGAAAGTCACGCCGGTTATCTTTTCTGCGGCGCTGTTCATGCCGGTACAAAAAAAGTTTTGACCATCCGTTGATGAGTAGGTGGCAATCCCGTTGGACATGGCTTCGAACAGGGAGTGTAAATTCTTTTCGGACACCGAAACTGTGAGGCTCATGGGTTTCTCCGGACTGACAACAGCAACTTCAGTAAAATGGGGTTTTATTATACCTGATTACGTCGTCAATTCAAGGAGTAGTTGAGCACATTGCGACAATGTATAAAAAAAGGAACACCGCATTTTATCCGGTGTTCCTCTCAGTTTTTGAATCTATACCCGGGCGTCGGGGAATGTGATCAGGTATCCTGAAGAAATTCAGCGATCCCCGCTTTGAATCGCCGCGGCTCAAAGCCGAAGACACTCTTCCAGGCACCGTCACAGATACTCTCCTCCAGCAGCATCTGAAGCTGATCCATGGTGATCGGGAATTGGGGGATGTTCTGTAGAAGAGGTATGAGCCGGTTCATTACGCCGAGCGGCAGGTGAGGTTTTAACGGCTTCGATCGCCCCATGACTGCGGCGATTGCATCAAGCAGTTCCCCGTAGCTCAGGCGGTCGGGTCCGCATAATTCATACGTCCGACCGGACGATCCCGGCATCTCCAATGCGAGCGTAAAGCAGCGGGCAACGTCATCGGCATGGATCGGTTGAAGCCGGTAACTGCCGCTGCCGATGACCGGCATAACCGGGGCACGCCGCAGCTGAGCCGCCAGCATGTTGACAAACGCATCATGCGGACCGAATATCAGTGATGGGCGGAAAATTGTCCACTCCAGACCGCTCCCCCGAACAAGCTCCTCTGCCCGCCATTTTGTCCGGTGATAGCTTGAAACCGCATCCGGCCGCGTCCCCAGAGCCGACATCTGAAGATAGCGGCTGATACCGGCCTTCCGGGTGGCCTCCAGGATGTTCGCAGTGGCCTGAACATGGAGACGATCGAAGGTGGCCCCCTGTGAAGGGAACTCCCGGATGATGCCGACCAGATTGATGACAGCATGGCACTCTCCCAAACTCTCTTCGAAGGATTCGAGCCGGGTGACATCCCCCGTGACCTGCTCGACCTCCCCGCGGATCGGGCTGCGGTTATGCACCAGGGTGCGCACGGAATGGCCGTTACTCTGCAGCTCCCTGACCAGATGCTCCCCGACGAACCCCGTCCCACCGGCGATAAAAATCTTCATGTTGCTTCCTTTCTGTTGAACCTGTCAGTAGAATTTCTGGATCACCAGCAGCAGCGTCACCAGCAGCGGAAAACAGTTGATATAGGGAAAGAACAGATTTCCGGAGCGAAACAGGGAAAGAAAAAAGATCGGCAGCGGAAAAAGAGCATACCAGAGAGCGCCGGGGCGGGTGATGATACCAAAGGCCGGCAGGAGCATGGAACCGGCAGAAAATGCAGCTACCCAGATCCAGAAAAAGTAGCTGAAACCCCCACTCCCCCTGGTTTCTAACAGAGGTATCCCCGCCCGTCGGTACTCTGCGGCGTGACGCCGCTGAAACAGCCAGAAATGGGGAACCTGCCAGAGGAACAGCAGACCGGCCAGCGTGATGACCCGATAATCACCGGGATGACCGCCGGCCATGCACCAGCCGATCAGCGGCGGAAATGCTCCGCAGAGTGCACCGATCGGCAGCGCCAGGGAGGTTTTGGGTTTCAGCGGTGTATAGACAGCCAGATACCAGATCAGAGCAGCGCCGCCGAGCAGCGCAGTGACGGCGCTTCCCGCAACAGCCAGCAGCAGAAGACCGGCCAGGATTGCGGCTCCGCCTGTTGCGGAAGCGCCCGCTGGAGTCAACAACCCCTGCGGCACGGGTCGCATCCTGGTTCGTGTCATCCGGGTATCCAGATCGCGCTCAATTACCTGATTCAATGCTGATCCGCCGGCGGCCAGCAGAGATACGCCGGCAAAGGCCGCCACAGCTGGAAACATCTCAAAAGGGGCAGGAAAAAGGAGATAGCCGGCCACAGCGGAGACTCCATTCAGGAGCGACAGCTTCAGCCGGAATAATGTGAAAAGAGCGCGGGTCATTTGACGCTTTTTATAAACCCGATCAGCGCCGATATCTGCTCGTCAGTCATATCGGGGTTACCCGGCATGATCGGCGGAAAGCCTTCTACAATCGTCGCCGCAGGCTGACGGATCGATTCCTTCAGGAAAGCCTCGTCAGCGGTAACGGTCACCGTCTTTCCCTCTTTCACAACCGTCACCTGGCTCGCAAAAAGCCCTTTGAAAGTCGGACCGACTCCGCGACTGCCGTCCAGCGAATGACAGCCGAGACATCCTTTCTCCGTCGCAATCTTCTTCCCGTCAAGTGTTTCTCCTGCTGCCCCCGCTTTCCCCTCCTGGAGCCAGGAGGCAAACTGCTCCTCCGGCAGCGCTTCAACGGTTGTTACCATGGCTGAGTGTTGGGTACCGCAATACTGGGAGCAGAAGAGATCATAGCTGCCCGGTTTCACAGCCACAAACCAGGCGTAATTACTCATACCGGGCACGACATCGCGTTTGACCCGAAAGGCCGGGAGGAAAAAACCGTGGATGACGTCCTGTGATACCAGTTCCACACGCACCGGTTTACCCACCGGCACATACAGTTTGGGACTGGTTTTGCCAGTGGAATACGTGAAATTCCAGGACCACATGCGTGCAGTTGCGGTCACCGGGAGCGCATCCTTCGGGACGGTGCGGAGCACGACATATTCTTTCCAGCCGTACCAGAACATTGCCAGCACCAGAATACTTGGCAGTACAATCCAGACGATCTCCAGCCAGATATTGCCATCGTTCTGTGAGGTGGGGTGCGGCGCCCGTGAGCGATGGTAGCGCAGTACAAAAAATGCCATGACGACGGTAATGCCGAGCAGCAGTACGAGGCAGGCACCGAAGATGAACATGAATACCGGGTCGATTGCCTCGGTGGTGGTTATGAGTGTCTTTTGATTCACGTCATCCCCTCAGCGGTAGAGTACATCAAAAAAGGTGAAGCCGATAAAAATGGCCAGAGTCACCAGAGTAAGAAACAGCAGCCAGCGGAGCAGCCGACCTTCGTATTTCATGTGCATGAACACGGCGATGACCAATCCCGACTTGGCGCAGGCGATGGTCAACGCTCCCAGCACCTTGTACCCCCCGAGGTCCACCCGGGTGATTGCTACGGTCAGGGCGGTCAGGAGCAGCAGCACGAACCAGATGCCGAGCAGTTTTTTATTACTTACGATGTGGTGCTGTTCGTTCATAGTCGGCCCGTTACAGAATAAGGTAATAAGCGGGAAGATGAATATCCAGATCAGGCCAACAAGGTGCCAGTACAGCGCCCCGTTCTCCAGGAGAATATAGTTTTCACCGGATAATTCTGGACTGCACATTCATCCAGCATAGCTACAACAGAGAGTGATGTTCCTGAACCCGCTTCGTCTCAACCAGATTCACCCCGGCCTGCACGGCAAAATCGGGCCAGGCGGCAACGGCTTCCCGCACCTGTGTCAGGACTTTCGGCGCCGTGCCGATACCAAACCGGTCGGCAACCGCCAGCAGATCAGAACGCGAAATACCGGTAAACTGCCCGTTCACCGCCATAAGATGCTGAAAGGTCCATTCTCCCGCCGGGTTAAAGGCGAATGTCACATCGTAGGCAGGCGCCAGATCCCACTGCATTCCCTCCCGCAACATGAATGAAATATTCTTGGTATGGTCATCGCAGTTGGACGCCATGACATTGAAGGCCATGCGCCGAAACGCCTCTTCACGTGCCGCGTAATCCAGATCCAGGCGGATAACAGTCTGCAGGAACTGGCTGTAGTCATGGCTGGCCTTCTGCTTGTAATCCAGATGAGACATGGCGCAGAGGGTCTGCAGATGGTGCTTGCGGTTACCCTGTCGATCGAAGCGCTGCGTCATGAAATGCGCCCGACCGTTCTCTTCCAGCAGGCGACAGGGTGACATGGTGATTCCTGCGGCGCACGCCATCAGATAGTAGGCGTATTCGATGCGGCCATAATCCTGTGTGCCGCCAAGCTCACGATCAGCACCCATACCGTCGAACTTGAGCAGCCAGTGTTCAAACCCGGGCTCCACATCAAACTGGCCGGGCCGGATCTCGTCAGTGGCTGGATTCCAGGCGATGGCCGCTTTGGCACGTGCGCCACCCGCCGATGTTCCAACCTGAATGATCTGGGCCAGTGCTGCCTTGGCGAGGTGGTCCGCGCCGAACTCGCCGTGTACCGCCTGTCGGGCGCTCTCCACCAGACGGGAAAGTTTGATGGCCGTAGTGCTGGAAATGACTGGTGTGCGGGCCGGCTTGAATTCAAGTGCGCCCATGCCGCGTTTTCCCATATAGGCCAGACGGTCAAGCGGCGTCACCTGCGCCTTGTCGATGCCCTTGCCGGCCATCCAGGCATCAATCAGAGCGTTGCCGAAATCATCCGGCAGGACATCGGCCAGTAGTGCCGGTAGACGCCTGAAACTCATCTCGGGAAGATCAACAAAAACAAACGGTTCCCGAGCTTCGGACAACGGCATGGCAAGCGGCGCAAGCTCGATACCGGATGTAACAAAGCGGCTGTCGTACTCGAAAGCGTAATAACCCAGAGTCGGTACCAGGGCCACTGCACCGACGGTCTTGTCCCAGATGCGCACCTCAATGGCCTGGACCGGTTTATACATGGGAAGGCCATTTGCTTTTTGAAGCACGTTGTCGCGGCTGTTTTGCCTTAAGCATCTGCATCGGGCTGATGTCTACCATCGGCGCCAGGGTTGCAAGCCAGTCAGTCCGCCCAAGCGAACGCAGAACCTTCACCAGAGAGGACACCGTCGCCCCTCTGCCGTTTTCCAGGTTCTTTACGGCATTGAGCGCAACACCGGCCTGTTCTGCAAGCTGGCGCTGATCTACGTTGCGGCGCAGACGCAGAGCGCGCAGCTGCTGCCCGAATTCAACTTCCATCTCTTCTGCTGTTTTTGCACTTTGCATAAGAATCCTTATTAGGTTCTTTGATGCAATAAAATATAATCAATATACTTATATTAGTCCACTAATAATATAAGTCGCACACACAGTTCATATCGCTGCAACAGAGGGTGGTATCCCCTCAAATACAATCGCTGCCGAACGCCGCAGTCACAGAATAAGGTAATACAGCGGGAAGATGAATATCCAGATCAGGTCAACAAGATGCCAGTACAGCGCCCCGTTCTCCATGAGAATATAGTTTTCGCCGGTGACCGAGCCGCCCCGCATTTTGAATGCAATCGTGGCAAGCAGCGCTCCGCCGATCAGTACGTGCAGCCCGTGAATGCCGGTGGTCAGAAAATACAGGCTGAAAAAAACAGATTCCCCCGGCGCTCCGCCTCTCAGATGTTCGGAGCCGGGATAAATGCCGTGGCCGATCTTACCGCTCCATTCGATATACTTAATGACCATGAAGCCGGCGGCACAGAGGATTGTACCTCCGATCAGCGCGACGGCCCGGCGCAACTCACTCCGCTGCACGGCGGTCAGCGCCATGGCGGCACAGAGACTGCTGGTGAGCAGAATCATCGTGTTGGCTGCACCCATAACCCAGTCAAGCTGTTTTCCCCCTGCGGCAAACTCGTGAGGATAGCGCTTGAGATACACCGCATACAGCAGGAAGAGCCCGCCGAACAGCAGCAGCTCGGTGAAGAGGAACAGCCACATGCCGAGCTTGGCACCGGCGTAATCTTTGTGCGGGTGGGGTGTCATCGCCCGATCCCCTTGAAATCGTACGGCCCGCGGGTCACGACCGGTTCCTTGACAAAATTCTCCGTCGGCGGCGGCGTCGGGACACTCCACTCAAGTGATGCCCCTCCCCATGGATTCCCCTCGAACGGCACCCCCCACCAAATTCCCCGAAACAGGTTTACCATCATGATAACCAATCCGACCGCCAGGATCCAGCTGCCGACCGTAGCAACCAGGTTGAGGGTGGCAAACTCCGGCAGGTAATCATAGTAGCGGCGCGGCATCCCTTTCATCCCCAGTACCTGCATGGTGAAGTAGAGGATATTGAATCCGGTGAACATCAGCGCCCAGGCAACGAGGGCCGGTTTTTCAGCGTAACGGCGGCCGTAGAACTTCGGCAGCCAGTAATGCATGGCGGCGAAGAAGGCGAATGCGGTGCCGCCGAACATGACATAGTGGAAGTGACCAACGACAAAATGTGTATCGTGAACGTGGATATCGGTCGCCGCAGCGCCGAGGATCAACCCGCTTAACCCCCCGATGGAGAAGAGCAGGATAAATGAAAGGGCGAACAACATCGGGGCTTCCAGAGAAATAGACCCTTTGTAGAGTGTTGAAACCCAGTTGAACACCTTGATGGCGGACGGTATGGCGACAATGAAGGTAAGAAACGAGAATATCATGACAGCGGTGTCGCTCATGCCGCTGGTGAACATATGATGCCCCCAGACCAGCGACCCGGCGGCGGCAATGGCGAGACTGGAGAATGCAATCATCTTGTAGCCGAAGGCCGGTTTGCGGGAGAAGACCGGAATGATATCTGAAATGATACCCATCGCCGGCAGGATCATGATGTAAACCGCCGGGTGCGAGTAGATCCAGAACAGGTGCTGGTACATGACCGGATCGCCCCCTCTGGCGGGGTCGAACAGACCGGTTCCGAGTATCCGCTCCGCCATGACCAGGACCAGGGTAATGGCCAGAATCGGCGTCGCCAGGATCTGTACCCATGCCGTCGCATACAGCGACCAGGTGAAGAGCGGCAGTCGGCCCCAGGTCATCCCCTCGGCCCGAAGGCGGTGGATGGTGGTGACAAAGTTGACCCCAGTCAGGATGGATGAAAAACCGATGATGAAAACCCCGAATACCGCCAGAGAAACGTTGGTACCGGTGCGGGAGCTGAATGGGACGTAAAAGGTCCAGCCGGTATCGGGGGCCCCGCCGCCGCTGAAGAGAGAGGTCAGTACAATCAGTGCACCGAAGATATACAGCCACCAGGAAAGCAGATTAAGACGCGGGAAGGAGACGTCGCGGGCCCCGACCTGAATCGGCATGATCATGTTGCCGAATGCTCCGGGAATTCCGGGAATAATAAAGAGGAATATCATGACTACACCATGCACCGTAAAAAGGGCATTATAGGTCTGCGGCCCCATAATTGTCCGGCCCGGCGCCATGAGTTCGATGCGCAGGAGCAGACCCAGCAGTACTCCGATCAGAAAAAATCCGAGTGTAGAATAGAAGTAGAGCAGGCCGATCCGTTTATGGTCGGTGGAAAATATCCAGGAGGTGATGCCGGTTTTACCGGTATCGTTCCAGAAGCTGCTGAGGGGTTCAGACTGCTTGCTTTCAGTCATAATCAGTATCCTTGAACCAGGACAAGCCGGAATAAAAAATCTGTTTCACGCGACGATGCAACGAAAGGCTTTAAAACAAAATTCTTTGGTTACAGTTTTTAAAACGTTGCGGCGGCGCGGCGATGCGTGAGGAAAGCCGTTTTATTTCTTTTTTCGGGTACGTCGTTTCCCGCCAAAAATCAGAAAAGTCAGAAATCCACCGGTACAGATGATGACAACAGTAGCACTAACCCGCAATAGATTAAAAGCATATGTTTTTTGCTCCGGATCGAAAGTAAAACAATAGCTGACAATCTTCCGGATTGTGGTCCCCGACGTGCCATCCCGCGCCTCGATCAAGGCCAGTGCAAGATCCTTGGAGAGAAAAGTTGTGCCGTACAGGTAGCGCACAATGGTGCCGTCTCCGGTGATAATAAAGCTGGCTGACGGATGAATAAAATCCCGCCCCCGGCGTTGAAACCCATATCCGGCTGCCCTTGTAAGCCTCTGAATACTTTCCGCATCGCCTGTCAGAAAGCGCCAGCCATCCGCAGGAAAGTCGGCATGCATAGCGGTCAGATACACCCGCTTGAACTTGGCCGCCAGTTGCGGAGAATCCTTTTCATCAAAGCTGACTGAGATGACCCGGTAATCAACACCCGGACGGCTCTTGATTTTGGGGAGAACCTGCGCCAACCCCCACTGCAGATTATAACAGACATTTGTACAGCTGTAATAGACCGGCAGGATAACTGTCGGGCCGGTGACCAGCTCAGACAGTCTGACAGGTGTGCCGGCCTCATCCCGGAAGGTGATGTCAAGCGGGATTCTGGACCCGAGCTTCTCATCGATACCGATCATTGTTTCTTCAACGCTCTCTGCAGAAGCTTCACCATAATAGAAGCAGAACAGCAGAAGTCCCAGGATGAGTAACGTCCGCACAGGATGCCGTGTCACTGCAGTGTCGGAAATGACGCACGCGGTACGGGGTGAGGTATCAGTCATTCAGCCCTCCTGCAGCAAGTCGTTCACAGAGGCCGGATGTTCTGCGCGTGCGCCGTTCGAGCGTCTGGCGGAAAACCTCTTCCGTCCCCCAGATTTCAAGTGAACAGCGGGCACGCGTGACCGCTGTATACAGCAGTTCGCGGCTGAGGACTTCTGACATATGGTTCGGCAGGATCAGCAGAATCCGGTCAAACTCGGAGCCCTGACTTTTATGGACGGTCAGGGCAAAAGCCGGCTCAAATGGGGGGAGGCGCAGCCGGGAAAGGTGCCGCACTCCCCCCTCAGGGTTTTCAAACCAGACTGCCTGAGAACCATCGTGATCCATGACCACTCCGGTATCACCATTAAACAGCCCCAGTTCATAGTTGTTCCCGGTAATCATGACCGGCATCGTTATGCTCCGGGGATCGTTTTTGCTCCCGGAAGTGAGGGCGCTCAGACAGAGCCTGTTCAGGTTATCAATGCCGTATGATCCTGCGCGGAGCGGCGATAGCACTCTGAACGTACCCAGTCCGGCAAGAGCGTCTCCGGGAGAGGTCGCCCGGGCATATTCCGCATATCCTTCCCGGGCTGCAGCGATGACGGCCTTATCAAATAACGTGCCGGCCGGCAGCGGACGCCAGATGACGTCCGGGTACCGTCCCGATGTCAGCAGTTCCGCGGCGGCATCGCACTCTCCGGCATTGATCAGCCTGCTCAGTGCGGCAATGCCGCTGTCATCACCGAAGCGGTAGCTTTTGGTCAGCTGCGTGACCGGGACGGTCCTCTCTCCCCCGCTGTCGCAGATATCCGCCAGCACCGCACCGGCTTCAACCGAAGCCAGCTGGTTGTGATCCCCCAGCAGTATGACCCGCGCATCATCACGCAGTGCCACCATCAGACCGGCCATCATCTGCAGATCTACCATGGACGCTTCGTCAACAACGAGGATGTCGCAGGGGAGTCGATTGTCGCGATTATGCCGGAAACCGCCCCTGCGTGTTTGTACACCGAGTAAACGATGGATCGTGCTGACTCCGGTCGGCAGGCAACTTCTTATTTCATCCGGAAGAACAAGGCGATCTGCGGCATACATAATCGACTGGTGGAGACGCATCGCTGCTTTGCCGGTTGGAGCGGCCAACACAATCTCCTGGCGGGAATCTCCCGCCATATCGAGCAGCAGAGCCAGAATGCGTGCCACGGTAGCGGTTTTACCGGTTCCCGGCCCGCCCGAAATAATTGAGAAGCGGTGGGTAAGCGCCATCCGCGCGGCCGAGCGCTGCAGATCGACCGAACCGTTCCGGACGGGGAAATAGCGGTCAAGAGCAGCATCAAGCCGGTTTTCGTCCAGTGTCATCGGCCGGCTCCGGGAGAGGATTCCGGAGGCCACCTGCTGTTCATATCGCCAGCAGCGGTGCAGGTAAAGCCGCCCCGACGGATCAAGCACCAGCGGCGTATATTCTCCCGGAGCCCCGACGGTGTCACATATCTGCAGAGTCTTCATCCAGTGATCCATGTCGGTGGGGGGGGGTGTTCTTGTGGAGGAAAAAACAGGGAGGGAAGCGCCCGCCGATTGATCGGTAAAAGTGAAACAGGAATGGCCGAGCCCGGCAGAATAGCTGGCCATGGCGGCCCCCCACCAGAGTTCAGTGCCGGGATGCCGGTCGATTCTGACGATAAAATCGGCAAAATGGCTGTCAAGAAGAGATAGTTTGATTGCTTCAGTCATCGGGAATTGCCTTTATGCTTTTCAAACTGATTTTTCATTCATAGTTGTGCTGAACACCGTCAAACGATTTTTACCACTCCGTTTACTGACAAACATCGCTTCGTCGGCATTTGCCATGATCGTTCGCACGTCACTCCCGTCATCCGGATATCCGGCCACCCCGGCAGAGAGTGTTGTCGTAATGCTGTGACCTTCGAAATCAAAGGAAGTTGACGCCATTCCGGCAACGATCCTTTCAATTGCACTGACAACTTCCTGCGGGCCGGCCTCATTAAACATGATCACAAATTCATCTCCACCGTAACGGGCGCAGATATCCGAACTGCGGACGTGAGTGTTGATTAACAGGGCAACCTGCTGTATCAGCCTGGTTCCGGCAAAGTGGCCGTACTGGTCGTTGGTTATTTTGAGGTTGTCGGCGTCAATCATGCAGATCGCAAAACGGCGGATATAGCGCCTGGCAAGTTTTTCCTGCGTATCGGCCAGCAGAAAGAAATTACGCATGTTATTGAGGCCGGTAACGTCATCGGTCAGCGACAGGCGTTCCACTTCGCAGCGTGCCGCCTCACTCTCTCCGGCCAGCATGGCACCCAGATGAGCAATCAGCATAAAGGGGAACAGCTCGATAATGTGGGTCAGATAATAGTTGAGCTCGCGGAATTCGGCGAAAGCAAGCAGGATATAGGAGGACACCGCCAGACCGGCCATGAAGTAGGTTACCCGACGCCCCTGCGTAAGTGCGGTTGCCATCAGGATAAGGTAAATCAGCGACATAAACGGACTGGTCACCTTGCCGGTATACCAGCAGACCGCCACAATGAAGGAGAGAAAGACCATCAGATCAATAAAAATCTTTATGGCGCCGTATTTGCGGGACAGCACACCATACCGGGCGTTAAGATTGTAGAAAAACAAAAGGACGGAGAATCCTGCCAGAAATGACATCGCGGAGCCGTCAGTCGGGGAAAGCTTGATGTCAAGAGCCACCAGCGCGATCAGCAGCCACGAGATGTTACCCATGATGCGGTCGTATCCCTTGTATCGCACCTGCAGGCTCTGACTGTCATCGGTCCGGCGGTGGCCTTCCATATCTGAAACCTCCTTATCCAGCGGCTGCCAGAGCAACTACAGCCGTTACTGCATAGCGGGCAAGTTTTCCGGAAGCGACCAGGAGCGAAAAAAGCCCGAAATTAATCCTCATCATCCCTCCCACCAGGCAGAGTGGATCACCGACAATCGGCAGCCAGGAAAAAAACAACGAGCAGGAACCATAGCGGCGATAATACTGCCGGGCCCGCTCCTGCTGACCCGGAGAAACCCGTAGTACCTTCTCGATCAGCCAGCTGCCGCCGCCGGCTCCTATCAGATACGTCAGGACGGCACCCAGATAATTGCCGACAGTGGCAACAGCAACAGTCGAAACCGGATCATACCCCCCCGTCAGCATCATAACCAGCAGCCACTCCGATCCAAGCGGCAGAAGTGTCGAAGCCAAAAAACTCATGAAGAACAGTGGCACGTAGCCAGGGTTGTTGAGCCAGTCATGAAGCATGACAGTATATGTCAGAAATTGGTTGTCAAATTGGTTCAAACCGTTACAATGCTCCCCGGTACTTTAATAGTACCCCGTTTTAGATCCGGAAACAACATTGTAGCGATAAATTCGGTTTCGGCAAGGAGGAACCATGCAAAAGGGGAAACCGGCTAAAAAATATTCCCAGGCGGGACGCCTGCATTCAATCATCCGGCTGCTGGAGACCAGGCGCGGACTGACCCTGGACGAACTGGCAGAGGAGTGTGACGTTGATCGCCGCACCATTCACCGTGATCTGAATGCGATGGAGCAGGCCGGCTACACGTTGACGACAGAGTGGAGTGACGGTAAAAAGGTCTACAGCTTTCTGACCAGGTCGCGCAACCTCCCCCCCATAACCTTTACCCTTCCGCAGCTGATGTCGCTCTACCTGCTGCGCTCACTGGGGGCCCATCTGGCCGGCACGCCGTTTCAGGCCGAGATAGATGAACTGTTCAAAAGCATTCATTCCATACTTCCCGACCGGCATGCCGCCCATCTGGAACGGATTGCACGGGTATCCGTGCCGCTGCTTCACGGAGCGCGTGACTACTCACCGTCGGCCCCTTTTGTCAGTGACCTGCAGAAAGCGCTGCTGCAGCAGTACCGCATCCGGCTCAAGTATGCCAAGAAGGGTAAAGGCGAGCCCGATGACTATGAGGTAGACCCTTATACCCTGGTCTTTCACAAGGGGGGGATCTATCTGCTGGGAAATGCTCATAACCGTTCCGGCATGCGCCTTTTCGCATTGGAACGCATCCGGGGGATAGAGGTCACCCGCCAGCGTTTTGAAATCCCGGACAGCTATCAACCGGAAACTCATTTCAGCAGCGCCTTCGGCCTGGTGAGTGATGCTCCGATGAAGGTGCGTGTTCGTTTTTCCACCGAGATCGCCCACGCAGTCAAGGATCGGATCTGGATGCCGGGGCAGATGATCAGCAATGATGCCGAAGGACGGACCGTTGTCGAATTTGAGGCCGCCGGCCAGATGGAACTGGTATCATGGATTCTTTCCTACGGGAGACATGCCGAAGTGCTGGATCCGCCTGAAATACGCAAGGAAGTAAAGCGTCAGGTCAAAGAGATGCGGCAGATGTATCGAGGCAAGGAAAAGGAGAACGAACATACCGTTAAGAAGGGCAGACAGGTTAAATAGGAGTCATGCCGTTTCGTGCAGAGGATTGATATGATATCCGGGGAAAGCAGAAGATATTAAAAGCATACACGAAAGAGCCTGCCATGAAAGCGTTGCTCAGGTATTTTGATACAATTTCTAAACCGGTCACACTCATGATTAGTGTTGTCATGGTCATTTTGCTCGGGATTGCCGACCGCTCGACCGGGTATGAGATTTCGTTTTCGATATTTTATTTGTTGCCGGTGGCACTTGCTTCATGGTGCAATAAAAAAAGTCAGGCCGTTACAGTATCCGCTCTCAGCGCGACCACATGGCTGTGGGCCGATTCTGCAGCCGGTCATACCTATTCTCACATTGCCATTCCGTTTTGGAATTCAGCAACCAGATTCGGATTTTTTTTATTGACCGCATTTTCTCTGGCTGAGATCAGAAAACTTCTTGATGTCGAGCGGGCATCGGCACGAGTCGATCATTTAACCGGCGTAGCCAATAGCAGGGCGTTCTATGAATATGCAAAAATTGAATTCGACCGCTCGTAAAGATTCGGTCGACCAATTACGATTGCCTATATTGACGTCGATAATTTCAAGCAGGTTAATGATACACGCGGACACAGTCAAGGTGATGATCTATTGCAGTTGATTGCATCAACAATAAAGCAGAACACACGGTCAATAGATATCGTGTCGAGGCTCGGCGGGGACGAATTTGCTATTTTATTCCTGGAAACAAATGAGGATAATGCAAAAACGGCCATCGGTAATATGCATGCGGAGTTACTTCGCGTAACCAACGGCAACAATTGGCCGGTAACGTTCAGCATTGGAGCTGTTACGTGCTACAGGCAATTCAATGTAGATGAGTTGATTAAAACGGCAGATAATTTGATGTACGCTGTTAAGTCCAGCGGGAAAAACCGGGTTGAATATTCAACGTATACATCTTCTACATAAGAACGAACCCGTACATATCGGCATTACCAACATACAAAAGCCCGGCCCGCCATGGTGGCAACAATACAAAAACAGATAAGCTGGTTCGGCACTGCAGGTGGGTTACCCTCTGACGGAGTACGACTGTACCTGGATTCTGCTTATCAGCGCGCGAGACATTGACATGGCATACGATATACCACTACATGATATCATCACGGCCCGTATCACCGAACAGGGGCGCATCACCTTTGCCGACTTCATGGCGGCCTGCCTCTACGAACCGGGACTCGGATACTACACGTCACCGGGGCGAAAGGTCGGCGCGGAGGGTGATTTTTATACCAGTATAACCGTGCACGCCGCCTTCGGACGGGTGATTGCCCGAGAGATCGCCCGGATGTGGCGCAGCATGGAGAGTCCCGCCGACTTTACCCTGGTGGAGTGCGGTGCCGGAAACGGGCGTCTGGCGTGCGATATCATGGATTTTCTGGCGGAGCGCGAGCCGGAGATGTACCGTTGTCTCTGCCTGGTACTGGTAGAGCAGGAGCCGTCTCTCGAATCGGCGCAGCGGGAGATGCTGGCCGGTCACATCGAGCGGCTTTCCTGGCGATCGGGAGATGAATTTGCTTCGGGCGGTTTTACATTCAGCGGCTGCCTCTATTCCAATGAACTGATCGATGCCCTCCCGACCCATCGGGTGATAATGACCACGGAAGGGCTGAAGGAACTGTATGTGACGTGTACCGATGATGCATTTGTCGAAGAGGCGGGAGAGCCATCAACTCCGGAGCTTGAAGCATATCTGAAACGTGTTGATGTGGAGCTTCTTCCCGGCCAGCAGGCCGAAGTCAACCTGAACTCCACGAAATGGCTTGCCTCTGCCGCCGGAGCTCTTCAGCGCGGCTTCATCCTGACGATCGATTACGGGTATCCCGCACAGGAACTGTACACACCCCGGCGCAAGCTGGGGACGCTGCTCTGCTACTACCGCCATCAGATCGAAGAGAACCCCTATCTGCGGCCGGGACTGCAGGATATCACCGCTCACGTGGATTTCACCACATTGATGACGTTCGGGGAGTCATTGGGACTTCAGAATGTCTGGTTCGGGGAACAATATCGCTTCCTGCTCTCAACAGGGATCATCGAGGAGATAGAGGATATTGAACGATCCGCCATATCTGAAGAGGAAAAACTCCGGCTCCGTTTGACTCTCAAAAAACTGATTATGCCTGACGGGGGGATGGGGGACACCTTCAAGGTGCTGATACAGTCCCGAGGGGTGGCTGAACCCGGCCTTCTGTGCCAGCGCAGGATCGGAGGATGAATGGCGCCTTTTGCCTCTGCTGAAATCCGCGGCATAGTGTTCGACCTCGACGGCACCCTGTATGTGTGCGACCGGTTTGCTGCCGAGATCCAGAATGCCGCCGCTGCGTATATCGCCGGCCACAGGCACATCACCCGGACGGAAGCGGGTACGCTGATTGACGCCACCCGGTTGAGGCTTGCGTCAGAGAGCGGTACGGCCCCGACTCTCTCTGCAGTCTGCATAGAGCTGGGAGGAAGTGTACAGAAGCTGCATCAGTACTTTGAGAACAACCTGCGGCCGGAAGCATATCTGGTACGGGATGAGAGGGTAATCCGCCTGATGGAACGCCTTGCAGAACACTTTTCGCTTTACATATACACGAATAACAATCGGGTCCTATCGGCCCGGATCATGAATTATCTGGGACTGGACCATGTAGTGCGCGACATCTTTACCATCGACGATACCTGGCAGGGCAAACCTGATGAAGAGATGGCAAAAAAGGTACTGAAGGAGATCGGGCTTTCTCCGGATGAGGCGCTGTTTGTGGGAGATCGCTACGACGTGGACCTGCGCGTACCTGAACAGCTCGGCTGCCCCGTTTATCTGAGCCGGAACCTGGAGCAGTTATTGCGGCTGGAGGGACTGCTTACTCCCCCCTGAATGTGAAATTTGAATTGATTCTACTCCTTCCGCAGATAGGTCAATAGCTCCTGCATATCCTCCGGCGGTTCGGTTGTAAACTCAACATATTCCCCACTCGATGGATGAATGAAACCGAGACATCGTGCGTGCAGCGCCTGGCGGCCAAGACGGTTTATCATGCCTCGCAGCTGAGTGTCGGGGATATTGTTGCAGCGGCCTCCGTCAGGATACAACGGATCACCCAGCAGCGGAAAACCTGCTTCGGTCAGATGCACGCGGATCTGGTGTGTGCGGCCGGTCTCCAGTCGCAGTTCCACCAGTGAAACCCTTCCGTAGCGCTCCTTTACCTTCCAGCGGGTGACCGCATGTTTTCCGTTCTTGGCCTTGCCGGACAAGCGGAGCCGCTCGGTTGGATGGCGGCCGATAATCCCCTCTATTTTGCCGGTATCTTCCGGTGGAGAACTGTAAATCAGCGCCTGATAAATGCGTTTGACGGTGTGAGCGCTGAACTGTTCCGAAAGCGCATGATGGGCACGGTCATGCTTTGCCGCCACCAGCACACCGGAGGTCCCCTTGTCCAGGCGATGGACAATGCCGGGGCGCAATTCGCCGCCAATACCGGCAAGATCGCTGCAGTGCGCCAGCAGGGCATTTACCAGGGTGCCGCTGGTGTTGCCGGCTCCGGGGTGGACTACCATGCCGGCCGCTTTATTGATCACAATCAGATCGCTGTCCTCATACAGCACCTCCAGCGGAATCGCCTCGGCCAGCGGCTGCGCCGGAAGCGGCGGAGGTATGTCGATCTCGATCTGCTCACCCCCCTTCAGTTTCAGCGAAGTGCGCACCTGTTTTCCGTCAACCAGGATGTTACCGGTCTCGATAAGCCTCTGCACAGAGGCACGGGATTCTCCCCCATTTCCCTGCTGAGAAAAAGATCAAGCCTGACCGGTTCATTGTCGGGGGAGAATGTAAGTGAAAGATGATTCATACTGTTCCTTCGTATCTGGTTTTCACCCGGGATTCCGGATGAACCGCTGTGTATTTTCGAGCGGGCAGAAACAGCAAAGGCGCACCGGAGAAGGCACGCCTTGCAGAATTACCCGGTATGACTGTCCGTTACCAGATTGATGATTCTATCTTGCCTGCGCGCTTGATGAGAACATCCACGACAGCGGTTCCGTAGATGATTTCCGGGTTGATATCTGCGGATACCCGGGAGAGAAAATGCTGACGCCCCTCTTCAAGTTCCTCTTTGAGAACATCGAAAATATCGTCATTCTTGATACCCTTCTCAACCTTTTCCTTGTTATACATGGCCACGTCGGAAAGAATGGCTCTGGCCAGCCGCTTTGCCTGATCCGGGTTATCTATCATATTCATGGATGAAGCCCCTCATGACGTAAAGTTTTAGCCTTATAGCACTATTTTACACGTAATGCAAAGTAGATGCTCGCATTTCCGCGCCGGACCAGAATAGTCGCACTGCCGCCCCGGGCGGCCTGCTGGATGGCACGGGTATATTCGGCCACCGTGGCGGTCCTTGAACGATTTACCGATACTATCACATCACCGCGTTTAATACCCGCATCAGCAGCTGACCCGCCACGCACCGCTTCAACGACCGCAACGCCCTCACCCTGCCCGGCATTTTCAACAACCAGACCGAGACGATCTGCTTCTCCATCCTGCTGTCGACTGCTGCGCTCCCCACGCTGACGTTGTTTTGGTGCGGTGTCTGCACTGGCGAGAGTTATGCCCAGCTCAAGCGCTTTTCCGTCACGGAAAACAGATATTTTCGCAACTTTTCCGATGCCGGCTTCGGCAACCAGCCGTTGGAGGTGGGAGGGGTCCTTGACCTCGCTGCCGTTCAGGCCGGTGATGACATCCCCCTGCCTGACGCCGGCCTTGTCGGCCGGGCCCCCTTTAATTACATCATTCACCAGCGCACCCCTGGCCTGCTTCAATCCGAATGACTGTGCAAGTTCATCGGTTACCGGCTGAATCGTGACCCCCATATAGCCGCGACTGACACTCCCTTTCTGAATCAACTGAGAAAAAACCGGTTTGGCCATGTTAACCGGGATGGCGAACCCGATCCCCTGCCCTGCTGCCACGATAGCCGTATTAATGCCGACCACCTCTCCGTAGACGTTCAGCAGCGGCCCCCCGGAGTTGCCGGGGTTGATGGAGGCATCTGTCTGGATGAAATTTTCATAGGTTTCAATACCGATATTGGAACGACCGGTGGCTGAGATGACGCCGACCGTCATGGTGCGGTCCAGGCCGAAGGGATTTCCGATGGCAATCGCCCATTGTCCGACCTCAAGTTTGTCAGAATCACCAAATACAACGGCCGGAAGATCGTTCGCGTTGATCTTGATCACAGCGATGTCGGTTTTCTGGTCGCCTCCGATCACTTTGGCATCATACACCTTGTCATTGGAAAGTTTGACTTGAATACTCTCGGCGTCGCGTACGACATGGTCATTGGTGACGATGAAACCGTCCCTGCTGATCAGAAATCCTGAGCCGAGGCTTCTGTCCTGCCGTGTCTGCGGGCCTCCGAAAAAATCTTCGAAAAGGGGGTTTGCTTCAAAAAACGGCTGTATGGCTTTTTTCCGGCTGATTGTCGAGATGTTAACAACGGAAGGGGTCACTTTTTTTGATACGTTGCTGAATGCTTTCTGGGTGGAGAGGATATCGGTCGGCACATCCTTGACAGGGGCTTCCGCTTCGCCCCCCTTGCGGCTCGACTCAAGAAACAGCGGAGCTTCGTTTTTGCCGTTGCAGCCGGCTAAGGCAGCAGCAGTCAGCCATGCAGTCACAATCAAGAGGGAGATTCGAGTGAGATGATTCATCCTGAACGGTACCTGTATTGGGAGTAAATGAGTTAACATGCCGAAACAGTAGCCAAAATCAACCGGCGTGTCAAGGGATTCAGGCTCAATGCACTCTGGTACCACGTGCGTTCTATTCAGCATAATTATGTTATTGAATCACCGGTCAGTTTGTGTAAAAGTGTAATCAGAATCAATACAATGGCGGGGGAAAATATGACAACCGACATCAAAGCCCAGATCAAGGAATTCAGAATCGGCGAAAAGATCAGGGGTCTACGCCAGCAGAAGCGGCTGACTCTTCAGGAACTGTCTGAACTGACGACCCTTTCCAAACCGCTGTTGTCACAGATCGAGAATCAGCAGGTCATACCGCCCCTGGCGACCCTGCTCAAGATTGCCAGGGGTCTCAAGGTTGATATCCATTTTTTCTTTGCCGATGTCGACAATAGCCAGAAGTATGTATTAACGAGACGTGAGGATGTGCGTGAGGATGAAAAGGTGCCGCGATCTTCTTCAAATGAAGTGGTACGCCCGTACGCCTATCACTCATTGGCCCAGGGTCTGCGGCACAAGCATATGGAGCCGTTTCTGGTAGAGTTCGAAAACAAGAAGTGGGATGACACGCTTTTCTTCAAGCATGAGGGTGACGAAGAGTTCATTTACATCACGGCAGGAGAACTGGATTTTCATTACAACAACGAGGTGCTCCGCATGCGGACCGGGGACAGCATCTATTACGATTCCAGTCAGCCGCACGGCTGGGTTGCCGTCGGTGACGGCAATGCGCGTGCGGTGGCGGTGATGTACACGAAGGAATAATCAGGAATTCATATCGGTGCTATGAGGGGGGAGTTTATTCTCCCCCTTTTTGCGTCATGCTCCACTCCCGAAGCGTCCGGACCCGCTCCACAGCCGGTGGGTGGGAATAGTAAAAGAATGCGTAGAAGGGGTGCGGGAACAGGTTGGAGAGGTTCTCGGCGGACATCTTGACAAGTCCCGAGGCCAGATCCTCCGGCCTCCCGGTCAGGTCGGCGGCAAAGCGGTCGGCCTCACGTTCATGACAGCGGGAGCGCCAGGCAGAAAAAGGGCCGAGCGGAAACAGTGCAAGTGACGCGACAAAACCGAGTACGACCATTCTGGCCGGCAGGGAAATATCTTCGGGCAGGCCGAGAAGCCCCGGCAGCCCCGGCCAGGTAAGCATCTTGAAGCCGATCCACGATCCTGCCAACGCCATGATCTCTGCCCAGAGCAGCCGTTTCCAGATATGCCCCTTTTTCCAGTGACCGATCTCGTGAGCCAGTACGGCAACAATCTCCCGATGACTCATCTGCGTGATAAGGGTGTCATACAGTACGATCCGCTTGACCCTGCCGATGCCCGTGAAATAGGCATTGGAGTGCCTGCTTCTTTTTGATGCATCCATCTGCTGCACTTTCCCTACCTTCAGCCCCGCCTTCTCCATCATGGCCCGGATGTCGTCCACCAACCCCTCTTCGGAGACCGGCTCATATGTATTGAACAGCGGCTCGATCACATAGGGGGAGATGAACATCATGAACAGGCCGAACAGTGCCATGAAACCCCACACCCAGAGCCACCACTGCTGCGGGCTCCAGTCGATCAGCCAGAAGACTGTGGTTATCAGGAAAACCAGCAGAACAGCGCCAATGGCCTGAGACTTGAGAAAATCTGTTATCCAGATACGGGGTGTCGTAGTGTTAAAGCCGTAACGCGTCTCGATACGAAACGTACCGTAGAGGTCAAAGGGGATGCCGATAAGCGTCGATACCCAGGTCAGCAGCAGGAAAAACAGGATGGCCGACACGATTGGCGAACTGCCCAGAGCACTGATATACCGGTCACAGACAGCAATCACCCCACCGAAGAGAAAGACAATCAGCAGAACGTTGTCGAGGAGTGAGTCCCATAACCCCACACGGCTGGAGTCAAAGGTATAGGCGGAACTGCGTCGCAGTTTTTCCTCGCTTATTGAATCTTCAAAACCTTCCGGCACCGCGTCGCCATGTTGTTTAAGATACGTGAGGTTGATGTGGCGGAGCCAGTAGCTGAAGATGGTAATGGCGATGAAAATACAAAAAAGGGCGAACTTCATCTGGCAGGTGTCCTTGAAAAAAGAAGGGCGAAGCAATCTTCGCCCTCACGTGAATGATGTCTCTGATTTTTGCTACTATATCATCTTTACCACTTCCCTGACACACTTGTCGATCCCTTCAGCCACTTGCGAGATACGGTCGGCCAGCATATAGGCCGGAGATGTAACCAGTTTGTTCGCGGCATCAATGACTAACTCAGTCACCCGACATTCCTGATGCTTTGCACCGGTCTTGTCTATCTCGGCGACGGTTCCCGGATCATTGCCGATTGTCACCGTCGGCGAAAATTCCCTGCCCAGCACAGCAGCAATAAGAGCAGGCGCGATGCAGACCGCCCCGATCGGCTTTTTAGCGGACGCCATATCCTTCAGCAGGTGGGCAACGTCGGGGTTTATGGAAGCAGCGGCACCCTTGAATGCAAAATCGCACAGGTTTTTAGCCGCTCCGAAACCACCCGGAAAAATTATGGCGTCAAGATCCGCGGCAGTGACCTCCTTGATGTCGCGAATCATGCCACGGGCGATACGTGCCGATTCCACCAGCACATTCCTCTTTTCACCGGTTTCCTGTGATGTAAGATGATTTATGACCGACAGGTCAACATTCGGTGCCATGCAGATCGCCTCGCACCCCTGACGGTCTATCGCCAGCAGGGTAAGAACCGCCTCATGGATTTCACTGCCGTCATATACGCCACAACCCGAGAGAACTACACCGATTTTTTTCATCGCCCTTCCTCCGCTTCGTTAAATTCTAAAGAAACCTCACGCGGAGTAATTGTGCCACAACTATTGAAGAAGGCAAGTGGAAGATTACCACACGTAGAGCGGGACCAGCACGGCGGCCAGGACACAGGCGGAGGGGAAAAAAAGGCTGTGGTATACCTTGGCAATATCTGCCTGAAAATATTCGCAGGTGAGGACATAGCAGAGATGAACAGGGGAAAGCATTACTCCGGCAAAACCTGAACCGAATGCCAGTGCAACAAGCGCGGGAGAGGGGGCTGAAGTACCCATCAGCGGGAGCAGCAGTGGAAAGGTTATACCGATAAAGCCGACAGTCAAACCGGTCATGATACCGGCGATGAATGGTATCAGAAAAAGGAGCAGGTACACGGGCATACCTGATGCGGTGAAAAAACTGGAAATACCCCCCAGAGCACCGGTAGTCCTCAGCACCTCCTGGAAGATCATGATGCCGATCACCAGAAAAAGAGCTTTTCCCGAAACACTTTCCCGCAGATTTTTTAAAATCATGACGGGAGTGTACCGGTGGACACCGTAGAGAACTACAACCGCCCCCCCCAGAGCCAGTGAGGCATTAACCCTTAATAGTACCACCATCAGCAATGCCAGCATGATCGGAGAGATCATGATGAGGAAGGTCATAAACTCCCGTTTTCGTCCTGCTGAAGATGGCGTGGTTTCCTGCCTGCCGATACCTCGAAAACAGAACAGCACCCCCCAGCCCATTACGGAAAGCGCAAAGGGAAGATTGGCGATAAACAGGGTCTGGGTCGAAAGGCCGGTGATGCCGGCCGCCAGAATTATACCGGGATAAAGCGGCGAGACATACTCCCAGATATGACGGTACCAGTAGTTGATCAGCGCTTTCTGTTCCGCAGGGATTGAGGCCTCTCCGGCCGCTTCATTAACCATGGGTGCAGAGAAAACCGCACCGCCTGGCGACGGAAGCAAGCCGATCATCGCCGGCATCGCAGCCATAACAAAACGCCGATCGGGAATAGCGGTCGACAGAGAGCTGACCATGCGTTTAAGCATGCCGGTGGTGCGCAGGATATTTTCCATCACCATCGTCAGCATCAGGGTCAGGGTCATTTCAAGGGATTTCGGGGCAAAAACGGCGGCAACTGTCGCCTTGAGGAATTCAAGCGGCGGGGTCAGATAGATAATCCCGAGTACAACCGCTCCGATCGGCATGACAGCGGCCATCGAAACTTTTCGACGCAGAAGCACAACAATTAAAATCAGGACAGCGACGGTTTTTAGCAGATCGTTCATTGCAGATCAGACCGCCGCCGCTTTGCGATTAAGCGAGTTGAATACCATGTCAAGAACACTCTTCTGACGTGCCTCAAATTTATTCAGCACGGCCAGACAGGTCCCCATCGGGCATATATCGTGGAGAAAGTCGGCATCTCTACCGGAAAGAATTACAATCCGGTTTTTGTCCATACCCGCACTCACCGCAAATTTCAGGAGCTTGAGTCCATCCATTGCCGGCATTTCAAGGTCGATCAGCATCAGATCATAGACTCCAACCTTAATGGAGTGAAGTGCCGACACCGGATTGTTGCATATCTCAACCTCTAACAGCGGAAAACTGTCAGCAATATAAGCCCCCAGAAAACGGGTAAAGGCAGGATCGTCATCTATTAACAGTATTCTTCCCATATGATGTGACTATAGCGTATTCAGCGGGGCGGGGAAATAAAAATGATCTCAATGAGGACTCTTTCAAATTTCACATTACTGATGGGTGCTTTATTGTATTGCATCTCCTTACTCCGGCTATTTGCAGAATTGCGCCTGACTATCCGTATCGGTGGGCCGTTTTACCTCCGAACAAGCGTCCTGGAGAACCGGTTCTGCCGGGCGCCCAACCAAAGGCGCAGCAACATGGCTGTCTTCGGCAGGCGGCACTGATCCCACCGGTATGACACTCTTCTTCCGATCATTAAGTTGCCCGGCAGAACCCTTCTTTCCTGAGGTCCGCATAGCCTTTGCTGCTCTGTCCGTGCCACTGGGCTCTTCAGTTGGTACGCTACCGGTTATGTTTGTTTTGTCCGCTTTCCGTTTATCCGCTGGATTGACACCCAGTAATTTTAAAAGATTCTCCGACGACATACTCCCGGCGTACCGCTTGCCGTTAATGAAGAATGTCGGTGTACCTTCGATTTTCAACTTCAATCCACCCGAGTGCTGGTTTGCAACAACCGCCTGGTATTTTCCCGAAACCAGGCAGCTGTTGAAGGCATCGACGTCTAGCCCGAGACCTCCGGCGATTGTTCTGAACGCAGGTTCGGTCAGTTCACTCTTGAAATTGAAAACGGCGTCACTGTATTCCCAGAACTGCCCCTGTTCACCTGCACATTCGGCAGCTTCAGCAGCTTTTGCAGCAAGAGGGTGTCCGGGCAGGGGAAAATGCCGGAACACCCAACGGATGTCATCCGTTTCTTTCATTGCCGACCGCATAGCTTCGTGAAAACCGGCACAATAGGGGCACTGCAAATCAGCGTATTCTATGATCGTATACTTTGCATCGGCTTTTCCAAGCAGATGGTCTCCAGATTGAATCTTTGGGGCGGAAATGAACGCGTATCTGATTTTCTGTATTATACCCGGGTATCTTAATTTCACGACCAGGATGCAATTGGTAACTACGCTGATGACAAGCATAACCAGGAGAAATCTGACGCTAAACCTGTTTGGCTGATTGTCCGGCCGAATCATTAGTACTCCCTTACTGATGGATATAATGCCGTCCGGCATAACTCAGAGCAGCAGTATATCAGACCGCTCCTGCCCTCCCGCTGGTCGCTAAAAACAGGTACTGTCTACAATCCCGGCCGAGCAGGACGAATCGGCAGAACAGGTCCCGCTTGAACAGTGGTATGGAAATCCAACGGGACAACATTTTTTTACAGCGCTGCACAGTAAATAAAAATTTGGGCATTTAAATTCGCCCGCCCCGCAGGCCGATATAAAAAGCCCGCACACGACAAAAACAATAATGAACTGTGCTCTCATTTTGCCGAACGATGTTACAATCATTGTTGTCATACCTGTATCCCCCTTTCGGATATTTTTTGCCGTCTGACGAAAAACGTACCGAATGTTCAATCCCGTTGGCGGCGGCGAAACTAAATCAGTGACTATATTATCAGTCACCCAATGGCAGTGCTGTAATTCCCCCGTAACGTGCGAGGCAATGCCCACAGCCGGGCTTTTTTCTTTGATCAACGGATATAATATCGTTCAAATACGCAATAAATTGTGTTGTAGAAGTGCGACTGGTGATCGTAATTAAAACTCCCTCAACACGTCACCGGACAGGTTGCAGTGCGAGGCGATCAATATCTTGAAGAGGGAACAGCTCATGCGGGAAGGACAGAATGGCAGTTTCAACCGAACAGCACCACTCTATTATTTTGTACCCTCTCAATTTATGCAGAAATCATCTATAACACCGTATACAACAGTTTTTTCCCAAGTCAAGATTATTTTTACGTCGTTATATGATTAACCGGTTGCTTGAATCAATTTGCGTGTACGCACGAGACCGGTGTTCAATAAAGACCCCCGAAATATCGACCACATGGAAAATCGTCGAAATTTGTTCTTGCCCGGTTGAGCCATATGCCATGACCGCCGCTGTTCATTGCTCTCATCCGGATAGATGCAAGACCGGGCATTATCTCTGTTTCAGTCTGTTGCCGGCCTGCTCGCAGATTATATCCGGATCTGATGCAATGAAGTGGGTCTATCGGCACCGTTGTAAGAAGGCCGTGAGAATGCAGATTGTGCTTTTAGTTTGACAAAACCGTGTGGTGAAAATTATTATTACAGGGTTAAGATTCTGAAGTGAATTTTCGGGGGAATTATGAGCAAAACGTATAAAATTGCGGTTCTGGCCGGTGACGGTATCGGTCCTGAGGTTATGGACGAAGCACTTAATGTTCTTGATGCGATAGAAAAGAAGTGCGGCGTGACCTTTACCCGTACTCCGGCCAATGTTGGCGGAGCCGGTATCGATCGCGAAGGCACGGCGCTTCCGCAGAGTACAATTGACATCTGCACGGCTTCAGATGCCATTCTATTCGGCTCGGTTGGCGGGCCCAAGTGGGAATCGCTGCCCCCGGATGAGCAGCCTGAGCGCGGGGCGCTGTTGCCGCTCCGCAAGATCTTCGGCCTCTACGCAAACCTGCGCCCGGCAATTATCTTTCCTTCCCTGACCGGTGCTTCTTCCCTGAAGGAAGAGGTGATAGGAGGCGGTTTCAATATTCTGGTCATTCGAGAGCTGACGGGGGGCATCTATTTCTCCCTGCCTAAGGGAATTGAAGGGGTCGGCCGTGATCGGATCGGCGTTGACACCATGCGCTACAGCGTGCCTGAGATAGAAAGGATTACTCATGTTGCGTTTCAGGCGGCCAGAAAACGGGATAAGAAAGTCTGCTCCATCGACAAGGCCAATGTACTGTCAACATCGGTACTGTGGCGCGAGATCGTTATCGGTATCGCACGCGAGTATCCGGACGTGGCATTGACCCATATGTACGTTGATAATGCCGCTATGCAGCTCGTAAAGTGGCCGAAACAGTTCGATGTCATTCTCTGTGAGAACATGTTCGGCGACATTCTCTCCGATGAAGCCGCCATGCTGACCGGTTCGCTCGGGATGCTCCCTTCGGCCTCGCTGGCAGAGGGGACCTTCGGCATGTATGAACCATCCGGCGGTTCGGCACCTGACATTGCAGGCAAGGGCATTGCCAACCCGATCGCACAGATTCTCTCGGCGGCGATGATGCTCAAGTTCTCCTTTGGGATGCTGGATGCCGCAGATGCCATTGACAAAGCTGTGGAGAAGGTGCTTGATCAAGGGTACAGAACGGCTGACATTTTCCAGGAGAAACCGGGCGAAATGTTAGTGAACACGAAAGAAATGGGTGCGGCAATAATTGCGAACCTTTAAAACTCACTACTAATCAGAAAAGGAATATGACAATGAAAGTAGGAATCGTTGGATGGCGCGGGATGGTTGGTTCGGTCCTCATGCAGCGTATGCAGGAGGAAAACGATTTTTCACTCGGCTTTGAACCGGTTTTTTTCACAACGTCCCAGACAGGACAGCCGGCACCGATGAACGCAGGCACACTGAAGGACGCCTCGGACATCGCCGAGCTTAAGAAACTGGACGTAATTCTCACCTGTCAGGGGGGCGATTACACCAAGGCGGTTCACCCTGAACTGCGCAGACAGGGATGGAACGGCTACTGGATCGATGCCGCCAGTACCCTGAGGATGGAATCAAATGCCGTCATAATCCTCGATCCGGTCAATCGTGGCGTGATTGATGCCGCACTGGCAAACGGAGAGAAGGATTTCATCGGCGGCAACTGCACCGTCAGCCTGATGCTGATGGCGTTGGGCGGACTGTTCCGCGCCGGAGTGGTGGAGTGGATCAGCTCCATGACCTATCAGGCGGCCTCCGGTGCAGGTGCCCCCAATATGCGTGAACTGCTGGCGCAGATGGGCACCTTGAACGGAGTTGTCGCTGAAGAGCTGAAGAACCCCGGTTCTGCAATTCTGGAGATCGACAGGAAGGTTACCGCCACTCTGCGTGACGGCTCAATGCCGACTAAAGAGTTCGGCTTCCCGCTGGCCGGAAATGTGCTCCCCTGGATCGACCGCGAAGTTGAGGACGGTCAGAGCCGTGAGGAATGGAAAGGGTTTGCAGAGACCAACAAGATTCTTGGTACCGAGACTCCGATCCCGGTAGACGGCCTCTGTGTTCGCGTCGGTGCCATGCGCTGCCATAGCCAGGCTTTGACGATCAGACTGAACAAGGATCTGCCGATTGCCGAAATTGAAAACCTGATCAAGAACGATAACCAGTGGGTCACGTTGATCCCTAATAACAAGGCCGATTCACTGGCGGGGCTAACCCCTGCAGCGGTCTCGGGCACCCTGACTGTGCCGATCGGACGTGTTCGCAAGATGAAAATGGGTCCTCAATACGTGTCCGCCTTCACCTGTGGCGATCAGCTCCTGTGGGGAGCAGCGGAACCACTCAGAAGAATGCTGCGCATTCTGCTTGAAAAGTAACCGTGATTTACTGAATTTATTGTATGGAGTTAGCGCCCCGTTCGGGGCGCTTTCTATTTGAGGTAACCTGATGAAAGAACCGCACGTTAAACCGGAACTCCTTGCCCCTGCCGGCTCACTTGAATCCTTCTTCGCCGCCATTGAGAAAGGAGCCGATGCCGTGTATGCAGGTCTGCAGGATTTTTCGGCCCGCGCCCGCGCCAAAAACTTCACCCTGGCACAAATGGAGCGCATGCTTTCCTACGCCCATGGGCAGAACCGGCGCATGTACATCACCCTCAACACCCTTGTTAAAGAGAAAGAGCTGCCGCAGCTGGTTGATACGCTGGCGGCTCTGGCGGGGATGCGGGTCGATGGTGTCATTTTGCAGGATCTCGCGGTGGCACGACTGATTCGAAACCACTTCCCCTCGATTCCGCTGCATGCTTCAACACAGATGACAATTCACAACACGCCGGGCGTCAGAATGCTTGAGGAGCTTGGTTTCCAGCGAGCCGTTCTGGCGCGCGAGCTGGCGGTCGATGAAATTGCCGTCATAGCCGCTGCTACGCCGGTTGAGATCGAATGTTTCGTCCATGGTGCACTCTGTTTTTCTATCTCCGGGCAATGTTTTTTCTCTTCACTGCTTGGTGGTCACAGCGGCAATCGCGGCCGTTGCGCCCAGCCATGCCGGCGCCTGTACAACCATCGCGGCAAGGAAGGGCATTACTTCTCCACGAGCGACCTGTCTGCAATAGATATGATCCCGGATCTGGTCAAAGCCGGGGTAACGTCACTCAAGATTGAGGGGAGGATGAAATCCGCCGAGTATGTCGCCTCTGTCGTCGAGGCGTACCGCACCGTGCTGGATGCCCCGGAAAAGTCCCTCAAGGAGGCGTTGATGACGGCCAAGGGGATCTTGAAATATTCTTTCGGCCGCACTCCGACCAAGGGGTTTCTGGCGTCACAGCAGCCCGATGATATCGCCAACCCGTGGCAGAAGGGTGGCACCGGGCGCTATATCGGCCAGATAAAAAGCATCAAAGTAAAGATTCTGACTTTTGATACCAGGGATGCTCTTTTCGTGGGAGACCGTTTGCGGGCACAACCAAAAAGCGACATGGCCGGTCAGGCCTGGACGCTGCGCGAGATGACTGTCAATCGGAAGAAGACCATGGAAGCTCCGGCGGGAAGCACGGTTGAGGTCGAGACACCCTTCAGCTTCTCGATCGGAGATTCGATCTATAAGGTCTCCTCCCGGGAGGCGTATACCTTGAGTGACAATGCCTGTCTGCGCAGGCTGGAAGGCGGGCAGGAAGACCGGCTCCCCTGCCGTCTCAAACTGAAATTGACCCCTTCCCCTTTGACTGATTCTCCGGAGGCCAAAGATACGGGAGTTGTTCTCCACATCTCTGCCGAAGTCGGCGGATCGAGCCATGAGTTCAGCTTCCCGCTCGGCCAGCTGGACCCGGCCCGCAGTGGCGACATGCAGGCGGTTCTGACCGGACAGTTTTCGAAATGCGGCGATACACCGTTCAAACTTGAGTCGTTGGAGGCGCGCGATTTTCCCGCCGTGCTGATTCCTTCGGCCTTGTTCAAGGATCTGCGCCGCCGTTTTTATCAGCAGTTATCCGAAGCATCTTCGTCAGTTCTCCGCGAACAGATTTCAACCGCCCGCCGGGAGGCCCTTCGGGAATTGGATAGTGTAAGAAATTTCCCTCAGCGGTCTGTACCCCAGGAGACATTGACAATTGTCGTAAATGAACCGAAAGAGTGGCGTTTTCCGCTTCAAAACGGTGCCGACGCAACATTGCTGCCACTTTCAAAAGCAGCGATACACCAGATTTCAACGGTAGTTCCACGTATGCGGGGTTCGGAGGAACAGATAATCTGGCAGTTCCCCTTCATACTCTTTGATCGCGACGTGCCACTGTATCGTGACGCACTTCGCAGCTTGTACAGAGCCGGTTTCCGCCGTTTCGAGGCGGCCAACCTGTCGCATTTTGAACTGCTGCGTGGACTTGAGGATCTTCATATTTCGACCTGGCACCGCTGTTTTTCGCTCAACAGTCAGGCTCTGGCTGCCTGGCGGGACCTCGGCGCCGAAGCGGCAACTCTCTATCTGGAGGACGATAGTGCCAATCTTGCCGGGTTGCTGACGGCCGGAGTTGACATCGAAAAACGACTGCTGGTCTATTCACCCCTGCCGGTTATGACAACCAAGATCCACATCAAAGACGTGCATGCCAATACTCCGCTTCGTTCAGACCGAGGGGAGACCTATCGTGTCACAACCCATGACGGTCTTCAGACAATCAGCTCAGCCATGCCGTTTTCGCTGACTTCCCGGCACGCTGAATTACGCCAGAAAAGGTGCAGCTCATTTGTGATGGATCTGAGTGAAGAACCACGCGAGAGATGGGGTGAAATCATATCCGCGTTCAAATCAGGTCGGGAACTGACCGGAACCACCGAATTCAATTACGCCGGGGAACTGATCTGAATGAGGATCGGCCTTATAATAATTCTGCAGATTCTGCTTCTGTCAGGTGTCGCCGGCGCCGGCAAAGAAGTTCAGGGCACGGTGATCGCTGTCTATGATGGAGATACCGTGTTGCTGACAACCCGCGGGGAGAGTCGCCTGAAAGCGCGGCTTTACGGCATCGACGCCCCCGAGACGAAGAAACCTGACAACCCGGGGCAGCGTTTCGGCGATATATCGAAGCGGACGCTGATGCACAAGATCATGGGGAGGCGGGTCACTGCAGAAATTATAGACGTTGATCAGTACAAACGTGCTGTAGTGGTCATCCGGTACGAGGGTCGGGACATCAATCAGGAGATGGTGGCAGAGGGTATGGCGTGGGCCTACCGGCATTATCTGCAGGGGGCATATGCTTCCGAGTATATCGGAGCCGAAAGTCTGGCCCGTTCCCGTCATGCAGGGCTCTGGGCAGAGTCGAACCCGCAGCCCCCATGGGAGTTCAGAAACAGATTGAAAAGGGGAGGGGCCCGTTCACATCGCTGGTGACTACAGGTGATAGGAAGTACATCTACATCAGCGGCGGTATTTTTTTGTCATATCAAGGATGTGTCTGACGCGGGAAACAACCCGTACCGGTTGAACCGGTTTGGGGATAAAATCGCTGAAACCGAATTCCAGAGCCTTCTGTTCGTCTTCAGTCGATGCTTTGGAGGTCAGCATAATAACAGGAATTTCAGAGGTCATCGGATTTGCTTTTAAGGCCCGCAGCAGGCCGAAACCGTCCATGCGCGGCATGACCGAATCGGTGATAATGAGCATCGGGCGTTCAGAAATAGCCATTTTCAGTGCTTCAAGTCCATCAACCGCCCGCAGGACCTTATACCCTTCCTTAACAAGTGCCGCCTGGATGATAGTTGCAATAGGCGTTGAGTCCTCCACCACCAGAATAGCCTCCCCACCCTCGGAACTGCTCTTCAAGTAATGCACTGATATCGCGTCCAGAATCTCTTTGCGGGTGGCAAGCACCGGAACGACCTGCAGTCCGGAAATACGACTCAGTGTTTCCATTGTTTCCAGATCAAAGGGGTCGGTGATTGCCACAGCCAGCATGGAATCTTTTTGTTTAAGGGGGAAAACCAGCTTCTTCATCGCGAAATCCGACGGCAGCAGGTCGAGTAGCTCCTGGGAATAGGTATGTCCGACAAAATTTTTGATCACCTTGAATTTGAACTGTTTGGACAGTGCGTCGACCAGTTCCTCTTCGGTAATGACCCCCATTTCTTCAAGCACAGCGCCCAGACGTTTTTTTTCGGATTTCTGGCGTACTAACGCCCGTTCGAGAGTTTTGTTGCTGATTATATCAGCCTCTACCAGTAAATCACCCAAATGCTTCATATAATCCCGCCCTCAATGTACAATCAATCCAATCCGGAGTGGTTGTACCATAAATCTCCGGCTCACCTATAGCATTTTCAAGCGAACACCGCAATAATTCAGGGGCAACGGGCCAATCGGGTAATAAAAAAGGCCCGAAAGAATCTCTTCCGGGCCTTTGAATGAGTTATAAGGTGAGCATTAGTTCGGGTATACTGAAACCTTTTTGCGGTCTTTACCGAGGCGCTCGAATGCGACAACACCTTCGATCAGGGCAAAAAGGGTGTAATCTTTGCCGCAGCCGACGTTGTTGCCGGGGTGGATCTGTGTGCCGCGCTGACGATAAATGATGTTGCCGGCTTTTACGCTTTCCCCGCCGAATTTTTTGCATCCGAGGCGCTGTCCGCCTGAATCTCTGCCGTTCCTCGAACTACCACCAGCTTTTTTATGTGCCATTTCCGTATCTCCCGGGAAAAATATTTATACTAATTTTGCTCGATTATGCCGTAATCTTTTCGATCTTGAGAACGGTCAGATGCTGACGATGACCGCGCAGCTTTCGTGAATCTTTACGGCGCTTGGATTTGAATACGAGGACCTTTTTGCCTTTGCCCTGAACGGCAATTTTGGCTGTTACAGAAGCTCCGGCTACAAGCGGCGCGCCCACAACGGTCTTTTCTCCACCCACCATGAGTATTTCAGCGAATTCTATACTGTCGCCGATTTCACCCTCAAGTTTTTCAACCTTGAGAAATTCACCTTCGGTAACTTTGTACTGCTTTCCACCTGTTTTGATAACTGCGTACATAATACCATCTCCATCCGCTTTCTGATTTTTAAAGAGTTTTGGAATATAGATACATGAGCCTTACAAGTCAAGCAGAAAATTGCACACGTAAATATAATATGCTCCGCACGTCAGGAATGCCAGGTTTGAGCGGGCCATTATTCTCCGGGGAGGTCACCGAACAGTTCATCAAATATGGCCTTAACGGTTGTGATCCGCTCGGATTTCCATGCGTTTGTACCGCAAAAAACCAGGCCGGTCTCTACATCACCTCGCTGGGCACGATCAAGGGCGGTAACAATACAGAAGCGCTCACCCGACTCCTTGTAAGAGCATTTTTTCAGGCAGCCCATCCTGCATGGGGTATGGTGATCAAGATCGTACTGGCGAATGTTCTCCTTATTGTTCAAAATAGCCCGCCCCGGCAGGCCGGCAGGGCTCATAATCAGACCGATATCCTCTTCGGTGCATTCAATATAGCGCTGCTTGAACTCGTCACTGGCATCACACTCCTCGGTACAGACGAAACGACTCGCCATCTGAACACCATCAGCTCCTTCAGCAAGCGCATGCTCAAGGTCTGCCCGGTCCCAGACGCCACCGGCGGCAATAACCGGTATATCTGCGCCGCATTCATCGCGAAAAAAAGCTTTAATTTCACGTACCGTCGCGTACTGGTCATACACACCGATACCGATATTTTCCATTTTTTCACCCAGATGCCCGCCTGCGGTGTCCGGGTCTTCCACCACCACCGCATCCGGCAACCGGTTGTAGGTTTTCCGCCACTTCCGCACGATGAGCTGGGCGGCACGCAGTGACGAGACAATTGGTACCAGAGCCACATCGGGATGATCGGACGTGAGTTCCGGCAGCCCCATCGGGAGGCCTGCGCCACAGACAATTACCTTGGCGCCCCCTTCGATTGCAGCTTTGACAAGTGGCTCAAAATCGGAGAGCGCAACCATAACATTGACGCCGATAACACCGTCGGGAGCAATTTCGTAGGCCTTGCGCAACTCGGCTTTAAAGGCATCGGCCTCAGCCTGGAAAAAGTTTTTGCCATTATAGAGGCCGCTGTTGAGAGCAATGCCGGCGGCGGCAACCAGACCGACTCCACCGTTTTTAGCAACGGTGCCGGCCAACCGGCCGGCAGATATCCGTACACCCATACCTCCCTGGATAAGGGGATAGCGAACAGTATGCTTTCCAATTTTCAGCGGCTGTGCCATAATTCCTCCGGCTGTTAATTTTTGCCGCATCATAGCAAGGCTCTGCAATAGTGAATGTAATAGTTTTGTAAAATGAACCGGGGCTCCTTCAGATTGTACATGAATGTTTTTTCTGGACTTGTTGCACCGTTTTCACTAAAATTCACTAGTTTATTCATAATCGGGAGTTGCCAATGGATCAGGAAAAACTGGATTTTTTCAAAAACATTCTCTATGAAGAAATGAGAACATTACAGGGCGAAGCCGGCAAGACTGTAACGGAGATGACCACGGACGCTTTGAATTTTCCTGACCCCACCGACCGTGCCACGCAGGAATCTGATCGTAACTTCGAGTTGCGGATCAGAGACCGTGAGCGAAAACTGATCAATAAAATTAAAGATGCTCTCGATCGTATTGAATCTAAAGATTTCGGCATTTGTGACGATTGCGGCGAGGAAATCGGCGAAGCCCGCCTGAAGGCGAGACCGGTAACAACCCAGTGTATCGACTGCAAGATGGCGGCCGAGGAAAAGGAACGTCGGGTATAATTCCAATCTCCGCTCTTGACTGCGTGCAGGATCAGATATGAATAGTAATGATTCTCCAGAGTATCCTGAAAACAATACTGCACTGTCTGAATTGACTCTTCTGTATCAGTTCAGCAATACAATTCTTTCCACAATCCGTCTCAACAAACTCATACACCTCATTCTTACCGCTATAACCACACCATCTTCCAACCTGTTTGAACGCGCTATTCTGTTTCTGCGTAACGAAAAAACAGACGTACTTCAGGGCATGCTGGCAGTGTCCCGCCAACTTTCTGAGGGTCTGGAGATTGTCGGAGGAAAGGATGCTCTCGGGAGTCGATGGGAAATAAGTGATGAAATAATTTCCCAGCAGCGTTCAACTGAATTTTGTTCGCAGGTCCGCATGACGCGCATTGAAATAAATGATTCCTGCCCTCTCCTGCATCAGATCGTTTCAGAGCGGGCTCTCTGTCACTCCGATGAGACCGTTTGCCAAAAATGTACGGAGTGCCACTTTATTAAACTGCTCTGCGGCGGTGAATTTGCAGCGGTCCCCCTTGTTGCCCGCGAAAAGACAATAGGCATGATCGTCGTCGACAATCCTGATTCCGACCGTGAGATATCAAATGACCGTCTTCATTTTCTGCAACACTTTGCCAACCAGGCCGGCATGGCCATTGAAAATTCGACGCTCTACAGCCGCATCGAAGATGCCCATTTAAACCTGCAGGATGCCCGGGAACGACTGCTGCACGGCGGACGTCTTGCCGCCATCGGCGAGATGGCGGCAAGCCTGGCCCACGAGCTGAAAAACCCGCTTATCACCATCGGAGGCTTCGCCGGACGACTGCTCAAGTCACTTCCTTCTGAAGCACGGGAACACAAGTATGCCGAAACCATTGTCTCGGAAGTCGGCAGGCTGGAGAAAATGCTGGCTGATATCCTGGCGTTTTCCCGGAAGCCGACCATCTGCTTCAGCGCCTGCGACCTGGAGGAAATTATACTGGATTGCCTTGCAAGCGGCATTACCACCTTTGAGGACCATAACATACTGATTACATTTTCCCGGGACTGCGGTCCCTGGAAAGTTTTTGGAGATGCCCACCAGCTGAAACAGGTTTTTCTTAACCTGATACTGAACTCCTGTGATGCCATGCCGGAAGGGGGGGAACTGGCGCTGACTCTGAAAAACACCGCAAACGGCGGGAATACGGTTATTGTCGCCGTTGAGGACACCGGCGGGGGAGTTCCGAAGGAGATGCAGTCGCAAATCTTCAACCCTTTTTTCACAACCAAACATCATGGCACCGGTCTTGGACTCGCGATTGCGAACCGAATTATTCTCAATCACTTCGGATCTATAGAAGTGCAAAACACCGATCTGGGTGCCGTGTTTACCGTAACATTGCCGTTGGCAGAACATGCGGACCGTGATAAATTGTGATAGATTCGTTCACGACATCATTTTCTGGCGAACCTGAAAAGCACACTGAGAACGATCGTAAACAAATGCTGACATGCTGGATTTAGTGGGGCTGTAGCTCAGCTGGGAGAGCGATGCGTTCGCAACGCATAGGTCGAGAGTTCGATCCTCTTCAGCTCCACCAATACAAACAGAGGGGTTAGAGAATTTCTCTAGCCCCCATTGTTTTGCAATTAATTGCCATGCGGCAAATATGCGGCATGAGAAGTATACTTTGTTCCAGCCTACAACTTTCAAGCAACACCTGAATTTATGGGCTTTTTGAGGCTCTTTGAATCGTTTATGAGTGTAAGTGTAGTGTGACTACTGGTGGTGGCTTTGGCGGGCTGTTTTGACGGTTGAAACTTGTTATTTGAACAGATGAGGATGCCCTATTTACCCTGATATGCTTCAGAGTGTCCCTTATGCTCCTCAAAGTTCCTGATGTATCTTTCCACAAGCGGCTTGTTCCCCTTCATCACTAAAAGGTTTTCAGCGTTCTTTTCTTCCGCCGCCTTGGTAAAATTAGCTTGATAAATATATCTCCTCTAAGAACTCAACCAAATGATCCAATGCACCATAAGCAAAACGCCTCTCAACTGTCTTTGCCTTATGTAAAATATCGTTCGCACATCCTATTATTTTCTTGGCTCTATAATATGCGCCTTTACTTATTGCACTGCTTGTTTTCGCTTTGTCAAGCAGCATAGAAAAACATATCTTCTCGGTTTCTAAAATCGATAATTTATCCTTCAAGACTATTTCTAATACTGTACGTGACAATGCAACACATGCACTGTATTGACCATATACGTAGCAAAATCTAGCTTCATTGCATATGTCTTTTAAGCCATTAGGTATATGTGTTCCTTTCTTTACATAAGGTGGCTTCAGGTCATAATAATTAGCCAGAAAGGTTCCTCTGTCTAAAATTCCGCCGTTCTCATGTAAATCCAGAATTTTATCTTGATGACTTTTCCACAGATCACCTATGTTATATTGTTCACGCATCTGTTGAACAATATCTTTTAGAAACGGATATTCAATTTCCCTTATCTCTATTCTATCGGTCTCGATCCATACTTCAATAAAATCCTCCATAAATTTTTCTCTGAGTTTCAGTAGTTCTGACTTATCTTCTGCTGAAACATGGATTTCACCATCAGTCATTTTCGCAATTTTTACGTCTAACTCCGATATTTCATGGGCTGTTTGAAGCAATTTCAGGTCGAAGTCATTCATAATATCCTCCACATATTATCCTATTGGATGGCAAGATTATCTCTTAGCTGTCCGAGACAAATAGAAACCGCTATAAATGAGTGTGTAGATGTCTTATCGTAGATAGGTTTTGCTGTAGATTAACTCATTTTCCGCAAAGTTTTAATCAATTGCCAATTGGATTTTCCAGGAAGTCTACATTCCCAAAATATCCAGCCATTAACCATAGTACCAGTGATTGAACCAGCGGCTGATGAAGGTGAATCGAAGGGTTTTCCGTTAACAATAAGAAAACCAGACTCAACTTTACCAACAATTGTCTGGTTCTTATAAATAGCCCGAAATTCTGTTCCAGCAGGAAAGGTGACTCCCTTTGATGTCCAAGACCCTTCAAAAGAGGTGTTTTCATGGCTTGGTGCCGGAGACACCGATTTGCTCAGGCCGAGTAATTCGCGAAGCACATCATTGTACGTTACGCTCTCTGTTGTGCGGCGAATAGTAAGCTCCTTGAAAACGTCAAAGTCGATGTCAATTGTGGTCATGTCTTTCTCCTTTTAAGATATATAGTGCGTATAGTTCTTACAGTACTTAAACATCTGAATACTGTCAAGTTGTTTTTTATGATCAAATTTGAGATGTGCTGATTCTGACTACCTCCCATAATCTTCAAACCATCCGTTCTCTCATTGCAAAGATTGTCAAATAAACTTATAGTTCCCGACAATTACCAGTCCATCAATACGTCACCCACTTATAAGGAACATCATGTTTGAACAGGCATTCAAGAATATAGATGACGTTCTCTGGAAAGAGGCCGGTTGCGGCAGTGAGTTGGATTATGCAGAGCAGACTTCATGGCTTTTGTTCCTGAAATACCTTGACGGTCTGGAGCAGGACAAGTCAATGGAGGCAGAGCTTGAGGGTAAGGCGTACACCTTCATTCTCGATGAACCGTACCGCTGGGAGAGCTGGGCAGCACCCAAGACTTCAGACGGTAAGCTCAACCACAACAAGGCACTGACCGGCGATGATCTGCGGGACTTTGTAGACCGCAAGCTGTTCCCCTACCTACACGGCTTCAAACAGAAAGCCGGTGGCCCCAACACTATTGAATACAAAATTGGTGAGATTTTCGGGGAGATCAAGAACAAGATACACAGCGGTTACAACCTGCGTGAGATCATCGACCACATAGATGAGCTACGTTTCCGCTCCCAAACCGAGAAACACGAACTCTCCCACCTCTATGAAGCCAAGATCAAGAACATGGGTAACGCTGGCCGAAATGGCGGCGAGTATTATACCCCCCGTCCGTTGATCCGTGCCATTGTTCAGGTGGTGAAGCCAGAGATCGGCAAACGTATCTATGACGGTGCTGTTGGTTCGGCAGGCTTCTTGTGTGAGGCGTTCGACTACCTGAAGGCACAACCCAACCTGACCACCGACGACATGAAGATTCTGATGGAGCGTACATTCTACGGCAAGGAGAAGAAGTCTCTGGCTTATGTCATCGCCATTATGAATATGATTCTCCACGGCATTGAGGCACCCAACATCGTCCACACCAACACCCTTGCCGAGAACCTTGCAGACGTTCAGGAGAAAGACCGCTTCGACATCATCCTTGCGAATCCTCCCTTCGGCGGTAAGGAGCGTAAGGAGGTACAGCAGAACTTCCCCATCCGTACCGGCGAAACTGCTTTCCTCTTCCTCCAGCACTTTATCAAGATGCTCCGTGCCGGTGGTCGTGCTGGCGTGGTTATCAAGAACACTTTTCTCTCCAACACTGACAACGCCTCAGTGAGTTTGCGGAAGCTGCTACTTGAAAGCTGTAACCTGCATACCGTACTTGATTGTCCTGGGGGTACGTTCCAAGGTGCGGGAGTCAAGACGGTGGTGCTGTTCTTTGAGAAAGGTGCACCCACCCGTACAGTATGGTACTACTCGCTTGACGTTGGTCGTAACATGGGCAAGACCAACCCGCTTAACGATGCTGACCTGATTGATTTCATAGAATTACAAAAGACCTTTGCTGATTCACCAAGAAGCTGGAGCGTTGATGTTACCGGCATTGACACAACCACCTATGACTTGTCAGTGAAGAATCCTGACGGTGGAGAGGTAATCATCCACCGTACCCCACATGAGATAATGGACGAGATTGCTGCTCTGGATGCTGAGAGTGCGGAAGTGCTGGCAAACATCAGGGTGCTGCTATGATGTCAGAGTGGGTAGAGAAGTCAGTCGGGGAGATTCTCCTGCTTGAGTATGGAAAGCCTCTTGATGACGCAGATAGAAAGCCTGACGGCTTGTATCCAGTCTATGGCGCAAATGGAGAGAAAACCCGTACCGACAAGTATTATTCTGACAAGCCCAGTATCATTGTCGGTCGTAAAGGTTCAGCGGGTGAAATCAATCTGACAGAAGATAAGTTCTGGCCACTTGACGTAACATACTTTGTTACATTCGATGAACAGAAAAATAATCTCCAGTTTCTTTATTATCTGCTCGCTACGCTTGAGTTGCCAAATTTAGCGAAGGGTGTAAAGCCAGGCATCAATCGCAACGAAGTCTATTCTCAAAAGGTAGCGATTCCACCCCTTCCCGAACAGCATCGCATCGCCAGAATCCTAGATGAAGCTTTTGAAGGTGTTGCCACTGCCAAGACCAACGCCGAAAAGAACCTACTGAATGCTCGTGCGCTGTTTGAAAGCTACCTGAATGAAGTCTTTACTCAGAATGATGATGGATGGACAGAAAAATGTTTAGGGGATGTGTGTCGGTTTGAGAATGGTGATCGAGGAAAAAATTACCCCAACCGTGAGGAATATGTAGAATCAGGGATTCCGTGGATAAACACTGGGCACATAGAGCCTGATGGAACATTGTCCCTGAGCGAAATGAATTATATCACCGAGGTGAAATACAAATCACTTAGAAGCGGGAAGATTCAACCTGGAGATTTAGTATATTGCCTTCGAGGAGCAACGCTTGGCAAGACCGCTTTGGTCGATCCTTTTACGGTAGGAGCTGTGGCATCCTCTCTGGTTATAATTCGGCCAAGCAACTTGCTAGATAGCCGTTTCCTTTATTACTATCTAACAAGTCCATACGGTCAAGGACTCATCAAACTCTATGATAACGGTGCTGCTCAACCAAACTTGGGTGCTAAAAGTGTTGCGAAATATGTTATTTCACTTCCATCAATTGCCGAGCAGAAGATCATCGTCAAAAAACTTGCTGCCATAGCCAGCGAAACACAACGTCTTAAATCCATCTACCAGCAGAAACTTGTCGCACTTGATGCTCTGAAGAAGTCGCTGCTGGATCAAGCCTTCACGGGGGAGTTATGATAACCCTTGCCACCCTCCAACAATGGCTGGCTGCACCAGCCGAAACCGAACATCTGGAATTCAAAGAGGCCAAGCAGCAATTCGACACTACCAAGCTGATGCGCTACTGTGTGGCTTTGGCTAATGAACGGGGCGGGCATCTTGTGCTTGGCGTTTCGGACAAGCTGCCTCGACAGGTTGTCGGCTCTCAGGCATTCTCCGCAACCACCGAGCTTAACGATATCAAGGCCCGTATTGTCGAAAAACTGCATATCCGAGTTGATGCGGTAGAACTCATGCACCCCTTGGGGCGGGTGCTTGTGTTCGATATTCCTTCCCGTCCGGTAGGGCATCCGATGGATTTCGACGGTGCATACCTGATGCGGGCTGGTGAAGACCTTGTTGCCATGACTCCTGACCAGTTGCGCCGTATATTTGCCGAAGGTGAGCAGGACTGGTGTCTTAAGCCAGCCATGACCGGTTGTGATGGCGACAAGGTAGTGCAACTTCTTGACACCCAGAGTTATTTTGATCTCTTGAATCTACCGTATCCAGCAACCCGTGAAGCGGTGCTTGAGCGTTTTTCAGGTGAACGCCTCATCGAACGGACAGGTGAAAGCTGGAACATTACCAATCTTGGTGCGCTACTGTTTGCCAAAAAGCTGGATCAGTTTGACAAACTGACCCGCAAGGCTCCTCGTGTTATCGTTTATGAAGGCACCAATAAGCTGAAGACAAAGACGGATAAGCCAGGTAACAAGGGATACGCCGTAGGGTTTCAGGGACTGGTGGAGTACATCAACGGACTGGTCCCGTCAAATGAGATAATAGAGCAGGCGTTGCGGCGTGAAGTGAAGATGTTTCCAGAAATTGCTGTTCGTGAACTGGTCGCTAATGCCCTTATTCATCAGGATTTATCGGAATCTGGCGCATCTGTGATGGTCGAACTTTACGATGATCGAATGGAGATTTCCAATCCTGGTAAACCCTTCATCCCGCCTGATCGCTTCATTGACGAATATCGTTCACGCAACGAGCGGTTGGCTGATCTTATGCGACGACTTGGCGTTTGCGAAGAAAAGGGGAGTGGCGTTGACAAGGTAATTCAGGCAGCAGAAGTTTATCAACTACCTGCCCCTGATTTCCGTGTGGGAGAGGTACGTACATCAGCCGTGCTGTTTGCCCATAAGGATTTTGAGTTGATGGACAAAGCGGATCGTACCAGAGCATCCTATCAGCATTGCTGCTTGCGCTATGTGATGAACGAAAAAATGACGAACCAGAGTCTGCGGGAGCGATTCAAATTGTCTGAGAAAAAATCAGAGTCGGTATCACGGGCTATTCGTGATTCCATTGAGGCAGGCAAGATCAAAGTATCCGACCCTGATGCTACTTCATTACGATACCGGAGTTATATTCCTTTTTGGGCTTGACTCCTGTTTTGACGCAAACCATAGGAACAAGAATGTAAAAACATAACTATTTGTATTGGTTATTTATTCTTATTTAGACGCAAATCGCCAGATTCTTATCCGCAAATGCCAAATATATCAAAAGTGCTTTAACGCAAAACTGTTGTAATTGATTTATGAATTAAGAAACTAAGTAAAATCATGCTGATAAGTGTTTTAACGCAAATCGTGGGGCACCCATGAACGAAGCCGAAACCAGAGCCGAACATATTGACCCCGCCCTGAAAGCCGCTGGCTGGGGTGTGGTTGAAGGTAGCCGCATACGGCGGGAGTATCCCATTACTCTTGGTCGTATTGAAGGTCACGGCAAGCGTGGTAAGGCTCTGACGGCTGACTATGTATTGGAATATCGCAACACCAAGCTGGCGGTAGTGGAAGCGAAGGCATGGGACAAACCGCTGACGGAGGGTGTCGGGCAGGCCAAGGACTATGCCGGTAAGCTGGAAATCCGTTTCACCTACTCCACCAACGGGCAGGGTATCTATGGCATTGACATGGAAACCGGCGCAGAGTGTGAGCAGCCGCAGTACCCGACACCGGTTGAACTCTGGAACCTCACCTTTGCCACCCAGAACGCATGGCGTGACCGCTTCGCCGCTGTACCGTTTGAAGATCGGGGCGGTTACTTCCAAGGCCGCTACTATCAGGACATTGCTATTGAACGTGTGTTGGAGGCTATTACCGACCATCAGCAGCGTATCCTTCTGACACTGGCAACCGGAACCGGCAAGACCTTCATCGCCTTCCAGATTGCATGGAAACTGTTTCATAGCCGCTGGAACCTGACCGACTGGAAGAAGGAGAGCGAACCGACCCGCCGCCCACGCATCCTGTTTCTGGCTGACCGTAACATTCTGGCAGATCAGGCGTACAATGCTTTCTCCGCCTTCCCCGAAGATGCACTGGTACGCATTGCACCGGATGAGATCAAGAAGAAGGGCAAGGTACCGAAGAACGGTAGCCTATTCTTCACCATCTTCCAGACCTTCATGAGCGGAGCCGGTGACACTCCCTATTTCGGCGAGTACCCCCCTGACTTCTTCGACTGCATCATTATTGATGAGTGTCACCGTGGCGGTGCTAACGATGAAAGTAACTGGCGCAGTATCATGGATTACTTCGCCCCCGCCGTTCAACTCGGCCTGACTGCCACCCCCAAACGCAAAGACAACGTGGACACCTACGCATATTTCGGGGAGCCGGTCTATATCTACTCCCTGAAGGATGGTATCAATGACGGCTATCTCACGCCGTTCCGAGTGAAGCAGATTTCCACCACACTGGATGATTATGTCTACACCTCAGATGATCGGGTCATGGAGGGTGAAGTAGAATTCGGCAAGCGGTACGAGGAACCGGACTTCAACAAGATCATTGAGATCAAGGAGCGTGAGAAGAAGCGGGTTGAACTCTTCATGTCCATGATCTACCAGCGGGAAAAGACCTTGGTGTTCTGTGCCACACAGGATCATGCACTTGCTGTACGTGACCTTATCAACCAGATCAAGACCAGCACCGAGCCAAACTACTGCCAGCGGGTCACAGCCAACGACGGCGCATTAGGTGAACAGCACCTACGGGACTTTCAGGATAATGAGAAGAGTATCCCCACCATCCTGACAACCTCGCAGAAACTATCCACCGGTGTTGATGCCCGTAATATCCGTAACATCGTACTGATGCGTCCGGTCAACTCCATGATCGAGTTCAAACAGATCATCGGGCGTGGTACTCGCCTCTATGACGGCAAGGACTACTTCACCATTTACGACTTTGTGAAGGCACACCACCATTTCAGTGATCCTGAGTGGGACGGTGAACCGATAGAACCGGAAGCCTGCACCAAGTGCGGCTGCTATCCGTGCGAGTGCGTGAAGCCTGAACCACAGCCATGTAAGGTATGTGATGAACTGCCGTGCGTCTGCGACAAGACCCCACCGGAACCGTGCTGAAAAATGCGGTCAGCGTCCCTGCATCTGCAAGAAGAAGGCGAAGGTCAAGCTGGCTGATGGCAAAGAGCGGAACATCCAGCACATGACCGTAACAAGTTTCTGGCACCCTGACGGTACGCCGATGTCGGCGCAGCAGTTCATGGAGATGCTGTTCGGCAAACTGCCTGAATTTTTCAAGAATGAGGAAGAACTACGTGCGCTATGGAGCCGACCTGATACCCGCAAGAAACTGCTGGAAGGGCTTTCTGAAAAAGGATTCGGCCATGACCAACTGGCAGAGATGCAGAAGATCATAGACGCAGAGCGAAGTGATCTGTTCGATGTACTGGCGCATGTTGCCTATGCCATGCCACCGCTTACCAGTGAAGAACGGGCGGGGAAAGCACGGACGCTTATCACTCAGCACTTCAATAACAAACTACAGCTCTTTCTGGACTTCGTGCTTGCTCATTATGTGACTATCGGCGTGGAGGAACTGGATCAGGCAAAGCTGACACCACTCTTGAAACTGAAGTATCACAACTCCATCGCCGACGCTGTAGCTGATCTGGGTAGACCGGAAGAGATCGGGCAGGTGTTCGCAGGATTTCAGCAGTATTTGTACCCGCCGCAGAGTTTGGGTAATAGGTGAATAAACGACCGGCTTTTAGTGGGGATGCTTTTATTCTAATGCCGAAGGGAAAAGTCCTGGGGGCGATAGCAGGGAAAATAAAATCCTTGTGCTAAGTACAATCTCTGAACCATTGAAAAATCCACTTGGCAGGCGATTTGTCTGTGGCGGCTTGAATAGTGGGGGCTAAACTCAATGACTTCAATATTGCGAAAAATTCAGATCGGTATGTAATCGGTCGAATGAAAAAATTACCTTGTTCAATGTCAGTTGCATCAAAAATAAGCTCTAATACAGGCTTGTCTTGATGCAATCCGACAGCTCTCCACAAAAATCTTGGTAGCTTAGTAGTCAATACTTCTTCCCTAAATCCGTCTCTAATCTCTGTTGAGGATAGAATCTCCTGCTTTAATTGATTTACATTTGACAGGTAGATGTCCCATTCAATTCGGTCTGTTATAGGTAAGTACCCTTGCTGGCGAAATGTCTCGAAAAACAGATCAAATGCGATCACAATTTTTTCTATAATTTCAAAGGGGATGCGGATTTTATGGTACAACGGCACCAGCACAGCCTTTGGTACAGCCCTAACAGAGCCAATTATCCCATCTTGCCCTTTCCATGATGATGAAATTGAAAAAATGTTTGTTGCATTTGCGACCACTGGAATACCATCAATTGCCATCCGTGCAAAAGGACCAACCTGATCATCATGTACATATAACTTCTCAATTCTTGATGACCTTGAGAGGAAACCGGTCCCGTGCAATGGTGGCGGGATAGTGCCCTTCATGCAATATCCTGTAACTGCAACTGCATGCCCACCTTCGCCTACTGTCGTATGCGGAGTGGTTGAAGTATCAACCAGAAGAATTGCCATGGCGACAGGTACACCGGCTCTCAGATATGCATAAATGGTACTGTTTAGTATGTACTCATTGGGGGTCTTAACCGGAAAGGGCTCTAAGCCGACATTTCGTATGGCGTGTGCCATTTGCTCCAGGGTAAGGCCGTTATTGGGAAGATTTCTTCTTTCGGCGGGGAGGTTGTAAGTTGCTGACTTAGTGATTTCAATGGGTGTTGGAAAGGAATGATGAAACATCAATCCTGTCCTATGGAATATAGACCATAGGGCACTTGTTGCGCAAGCTGCGGCAACTTGGTCTTGTTCTTGATATGCAAGCGAATCTACGGAAAGATCAAATCCGAACAAATTAACATCGTATTTCCGTGTCGTAGGAAAACTCCTACCCGTCCCATCAGGATAGGTTTTTAGGCACGTTCTTCCGATGATTGTTTTGGGTAAGGGCTTAACAACGATGAAGCCCAGATAGCTTTGTTTGAAGTCATCAACCACAAATCGAGGGGTGCCAGCTAACCCCGATTTAAACTCCTCTTGAGTGAAGGAAAGGCTGAAAAAATGAATGCGTGTACATTTTCTCTGGTAGTCGTTAAAACATTTGACATAGTAATTTGAAAAATCTTCCAAATAATCACGGTCAACGTAGTCAACTTCCACCACAATAGTTGCTGCGCCTATTTCTGAGAAGTAGTCCCTGAAATAGACGCTATGCAATTTATTTGAAATGTCATCATGTGTTGCAAGTGAGAATTCTGAAAGCAGATCAAGGAGAGAAGCAATGCTATAAGGAATTACCCTGTATGACATGAGGGCTCTATATGCTTAAAGGCATACGAAGCGTTTGAGAATCCACGAATCTTTCATTCGATAATTGTGTTACGGTTTCGTTTATCTTCTTTAGAGTTTCTTCAAGAATCCGCTGACCTGCAGTTGAAGAAACCCATTTTTCAGCGTCTTGTGCAATTTGTTCAGGACTCATCTTTTCCTCGTACAGAGCTTTTTTGTTTCCCATGTTTTGTCTCCTTTGTTATAAAAAAGGATGTGTCAGGGCTGACAAATCTACTGTTTTGGAATGGAGCGAATTGTATACAGTATGCGAAAATTAAAATAAACGGGATTCTAGCTTAACTTTTGCATTGCTGTCAATAGGATAGTTCACTTGCCGATCTTCTTCCCAAGTCAATACCATCGGATTCAAGGATGGAAAAAATGGTTATCGGATCACTCTTTCAGTATAATCTTGCAATCAGTTGAATTCAATACCTCAAATAGACAGCTATTTGCTGCCTGTTTCAGACTGTTCGCTAGAGCAACCCACGTTCGACAAAACTGAGATATTCACCCTCGCCGACGATTACATGATCCAGTACCTTGATACCCATAATCTCTCCAGCCTCTTTCAGCCGTCTGGTGATTGAAATATCTTCTGCTGATGGCGATGGGTCTCCAGTAGGATGTTGATGAATTAGCAGAATTGCGGCTGCATTCGACAATCAAGCTGTCTGAAATACGGAACGTGGGTGAACAATACTTTGATTCAGAGAACCGACGCTTACCACGTCCATGCAAATAACCTTGTTTTTGCCGTCAAGGTGCAATGTCAGGAACATCTCCTTCGTTTCGTGCATCAGAAAACGGAATGTTTCATACACCTCCCGTGGTGACGTGTATCTGGTTCCAGTTTTGAGATAGCTGGTTATCTCTTCTCTGACGGTAAGAGTTTCATAAACAGCCTTGATCTGCCTGAACCTTATTGTTCTGGGCTTGTCATTGATTTTTTCAACGCCAAATAATGTTTCAACGGTTAACTGCTTGGTATCCATCTATATTCCCCTGTAATCGGTATTGGCATGGCCTTGCCCTCTGCAATGGCTCTCATATTTCTCTTTAAAGCGTTTAATATATTGGGATGAAGGGGTAAGTATGGGTCAATTCTTTAGCCAGCTACCACCTTTTGCCGTGATTGGCGCAGAACCTCATGATTCTCCAGATTCAGTTGCGCCAGTTCTCTTCCATCAGTCAGCGATAGCCCAACATTCTGGTAATCAATCTGCTCAACCGCTTCGGTGATGTTGTCAACCCCTTCAAACAAAAGCCGCTGATTGAGCTTTGCACTTTCAGCAATAAAAATGGCGGCCCCCAAAGCCGCCACTCTTGCATCTCTGCTTATGATCCCCTTTCGGGTCAGCCAGTCATCCACCGGCTTAGCTTTGCTGAAATAGGCGAAAGCAGCTTTGCCAATGCGAGTATATTGGCAATACGCCTCTTCCGGTACGTCACCGATATAGAATCTTTCAGCGGGAAAGCTGGTTTTTTCAATGGAGTAGTACAATGATTTCTGCATCCGTTGCCACATGAACGGGAAAACAATCTGCTTCGGAAACCGGCAACCGATCATTCCCCGCAAACAGATGTATTTTATCAATGGTGGAATGTTCAGACGTTCAACCATAGAGCAGAACATTTCTTTCGATCCAGCTCTTAATGGTAGGTTTTTATTCTCGTGGCGGCTTGTTCCCCACAACGTCCAAGCAGCAGAGGTGCGAAAGAATGACGGCAGGTTTTCTGCCAGTGCCATCTCTGCCAGCTCTGATGTGGTATCTTTTCTGATGGAATTCTGTTCCTTGTACTTCAGCGGTCGGTGCCAGTGAATCTGCATCATGTCGCATACTGACCGGTCTTTGATGCCCTCTGTCAGAATCTTGATGATGAAACTGGCAACCTTTTCATCCCCGCCAACTTTGCCCCGAAGTGTCTTTGATCTTGCAGCGGCGATACATAAAGCAATGCCGACAGGATTTGCCAACCCGCAATCTTCAAGTGCGACAACCTGAATTCTCGACCAGAATGAGGAAGGGTCAAGGTGGAGGTAGGACAAGCCGTACCGGATAGCATCGGTGACATATCCCCGCCGGCAACTGCAGTGCGGACCGTCTTCTTCGTTCCGGAGAGGTAATACTGCTTCGCTTTTAGGCGGATTTCTGGTACACAAAACGGTACATACAACGTATATGCCTGCAGAATAGTATAAAAAATCCTGTGCACATTTTATCGGGAAAGCGTTACCATAGCGATATTTTACTCCTTTTTCCCTTTCTGCCGTGAGGCTCACCGATGCACCTCTGCCGTACCGCCCTGATATATTCCCCGCTTATCGGCAATTTCAATTATGGCGATGATCATCCGTTCAAGCTTCAGAGGAGTCGTCTTGCCTATGACCTGCTCGATGCGTATGACCTGCTGAAGCTGCCGAATATGCAGATCCGCGACTGCACTCCGGCGTCTGAGGAACTGCTGCTGTCATTCCATGACCCGGCCTATATTGCGCGACTCAAGGAGTTCAGTGCGTCTGAGGAGCCGCGAGCCGATTTCAGGTTCGGCCTCGGTGACGCGGAGTGTCCGGTGTTCAAGGGGCTGTATGAGTGCGCCACACTGGGTGCCGGTGCAACGTTTGAAGCCGTGCGGCTGGTGGAGGAAGAAAAGTTCGACATCGCCTTCAATCTGACCGGGGGGTGGCATCATGCCCATCGCGCGAAAGCCTCCGGTTTTTCATATGTGAATGACGCGGTAGTTGCCATCAACTGGCTGGTCGCACGCGGGCGGCGGGTGCTCTATCTGGATATTGACGCCCATCACGGCGATGCCGTTCAGGAAGCGTATTATGATACCGATCAGGTGATGACGATATCGATTCACGAAAGCGGCATATATTTTTATCCCGGCACCGGTTTTGAGGACGAAACGGGCGAGGGGCGAGGAAAAGGGTATTCCGTCAATGTTCCGCTGCTGGCCCATACCGATGACGCCATCTATATGAAAGCCTTTGATGAAGTGGCCTACCCGCTGATCGCCGCCTTCGATCCGGACATCATTGTCACCCAGATCGGTGCTGACACCTTTCGTACCGATCCGCTCACCAATCTTGAGATTACCACAAACTGTTACTGCGAGATGCTGGTGAAAATAAAACGGCTCAAGATCCCCTGGGTGGCTCTGGGGGGCGGGGGGTATGACCTTATGAACACTGCCCGGGCCTGGACGCTGGCCTGGTCAATCATGAACGATGTGGAGCTTAATCCACGCCTCCCCCCCCCGTTTATAGACAGGATCGCGCCGTTGGGATATCAAAACCGGGTCCTGCTTGATGCCATACACTGGGCTGAAGAGGGGGAACGGATGCTGGCACTTGCTGCCGTTGAAAAAAGCATCGTACGCATAAAAAAAACCATTTTCCCTGGTATACTCGGAAACTATGGCACTCCTTCCTCATAACAGCCAACTCCTGGATGCCGCCGGTCGGCCGCTTTCTTCGCTGAAGGCCATCAACCGGCTGGATGAGCCGGAAAAAGAGCGCATCTATTCCCGTCTGCTCCCGCAGCGCCTGCGGGATGTTCTGGGACTGACTCAGGATTCTCTCTGCAACAGCGCCGGAGAGCGCCTGGTAACGATGATCGCGCCGAATGGATTTTCGCTTGTCAGAATCGAGGCCCGCTCGAAACCACACGGCGGCGTAACCGTGTTTTTTTTGGAGCTCTCCGATACCCAGTTTCACCAGATGGAGCTCAGCTTCTGCATCATCAGGGACCCATCTGCTCCTCACTATGCAGTTGATGTCGATGAAAACGGTGAAAACAACTGGTTTGCGTCCCATGGACGCAACATTCCGGAGGAGCTGCGCGCCATGCGGGCCGGCCTGTTTCCCAATCAGACCCACCACGGTCTGCAGCTGTTTGTCACCTTTTTTCCGCTGCTGGAGCGTTTCACCGAAGCGCTCGGGATGCAGATGATCGTCGCCGAACCGCTGTCATACGACAATGCCATCCGGTATGAAAAATACGGTTTTGACTATCTGCGCGGCAAACAGCTGATGCTGGAGATAGATCGGGAGTTTCAGCCGGGAGGTCGCTATTTTTTGCGGCTGGACGGATCAACCCCTTTTCGGATGCCAGGAATGGAACGTACTGTGATAGGAAGAAGCTGGGCGATTCATGACGGCATCATGGACACACCGTGGGATGAAGTGCAGATCTACCGGATGCTCGGCGTCCATGCCGGGATCAATACGTTCCCGGGAAGAGAGGAGGAAAAACGATGAACAATGCGCAGCTACAACCGACTCCGCTTGCCGGAATCAGCTATTACCCGCCGCCGGAAGGGTATCAGTTGAGCGGCAGGGACGGCCTGGTCGCGATTATGTGGGAAGGGAGGCCGCCCATTCCGCTGCTGGATGAAGATTTTGCTGCTGTGGCGTGTGGCATCACCCCCGATTATGACATGGTGGGGCGCGGCATTTATCAGGCCCTGCGTCTCAATCCGGACTGCGTCGGTGCAGCCGCCTATGCCGATATATTGAAAGAGGCCTACCCGCATATCGTCTCCGATCTCGGCGGCCAGATCATTATGCTTGAAGCACGCGAAGTCGATACGCCATACCTCGATCGCAAGATCAATTTCCTCAAGATCATGGCACTGCTTGAACCGGATAACGCCGGTCTCCCGCTGGAAATCGCCAGAGCCTACGTTGACAAGGGTTCCCGTTTATGCAGCATGCACCATGCCGTGACCTGCTGGTATGCCGCTGAAAAGCTGTTGAAAGCGGCACGGGAGCTTAATCCTCACGATATTCATGCTGCGTATGAATATGGTGAGGCGCTGTACGTACTGGGACGTTACAGTCAGGCCGCTGAAATCTGGAGCGAGCTGATCACGATGTTGGAACCGGCGGAGCAGGCGAAGGTCGCATCACGCGTTGCCGCGATCCTGGCGGACAAAATTCCGATAGTTCCGCCGATCGACTATCTCACCGCACTCTCGGTCGCTGTTGAGCAGCATCATGGCGGCTTTAACGATGAAGCCGCCGCGATCATAGCAGATGTGCTGGCCGACCCGGTTTTTGCTGAGCAGTTCCCTCTAAAAGAGGTATACTATCTGCTCGGAACCTGTTATCAGGAAACAGGTATGATGGCCGAGGCGGCAGATGCTTTCAAGAGGAGTTGACCATGTTTGATTTCAGTTCGGCAGACTGGATTTTCTGCGGTTTTATTCTGCTGGTTATTTTTGTGTGCGTTGCCGTCAGCGATATGCGAAAGTCTAACAACTCATAACTGGACTTTTTTTGCCGGGGTGCAGTCAGAATGAGTACGAGACGGCGAGTTGAACAGCGACAGGCGCATACGTTTACTCCGTTGAGGAACTGCCTGCGCAGCCCGTAAGGCCTCTTTTAATGGTGAATTGGTATTGTGAAGCGGGTACGGCATGGAGGAAAATGACAGCAATAACGGCCAGGAGCCGCGGCGGCCACTGGGAATGACTCTGCTTGTCGGGGTGTATCTGTTCTTTTTAATACTGACGGTTTCCAGCTACGGCCAGCCGATTCCCTTTTTCGGGACCATCTACCACGGCCGCACGGCCGGTGTACTGGTATTTATTGACAGCCTGCTCTGTCTCTATCTGTTCCTCGGACTCATGAAGCGCCAGGTTCTGACATGGTATCTGCTTCTCAGTTACAACACGTTTGAACTCGCGAATACGCTGACAAATCTGTTGACCATCACCACTGCAGAACTGGAGAAAGTTGTCGGGGAAAAGGTTGATTCCCCCGGACTGCTTGCCGGCAATATCTTCGTTATGGTGGCTATTCTACTGCTTTCCGGTGTTATTTACCGGCACCGGAAATTTTTCACCAATCACTCAAAGTACCTGTTCTAATATTAAGCGGCATGAATACTGCACTTCCTTCCACGCGTACAAAACTCCCGATTTGATGTCCCGGCTGTACGACTTCGCTCCGTCTCCCGGCAGCAAAAGCCCCTCTGTTACCGGGTTTGACGGCAAAGACCGACATGAAGCATTGCATATGTATAATGGTACTGCTGGTCGGTACCGCCCTGTCGATGGCGGCACCGACGGTGACATCTGCTGCCACGATAGCCGCCATCATGAGCAGCGATCAGCCCCGATACCGTGAGGCGCATCGTGCTTTTGTAAAGGCGATAGCTGATCATGGCTATAATGCCCATTCAACAGAAATCACCCTGCTAACCCCCAATTCAGATCCGCTTTCCTGGACGGATGAGGTCCACAAACTCAACAGCTCCCATCCCGATCTGATCGTTGCGTATGGCGCTCCGGCCTCATTGACGGCATCACATGAGGCAACCGGAATCCCGGTCCTCTCCGTCGATGTGTTCGCTCCTGAACATCCGATCAAGGGGGTATGCGGTGTCAGTTCCCGGGTGTCGATGGTAACCCTGCTCAAAACTCTGCTGGGCATACGCCCCTATCATCGCATCGGAGTACTCTTCTCTCCGCGGGAATCCGGTTCGCAGCAGCAGCTGAACGACGTGAAAAAATTCGCCGATCAACTGGGGATCACCGTACTCGAAGGGAGTGTTTCTTCCGGTGCGGCGCTTGAAACGGAGCTGAGCAGACTGCTGGACAAGTGTGATGCCGTCGTCGTGACGGAAGGGGGGATTTTCGCTCAGCAGTTTGATCAGATTATCGCCAGAGCAAAGGCCAGAAAAATCCCGATCGCATCCACCATGCCTGATGCAGCCGAGAAAGGTGCCATCGTATCGCTTGAAATCAACTCTCAGGAGCAGGGCTACCTGGCGGCGGAAATGGCGGTACGGATTTTAGAAGGTGCAAAAACTGAGTTTCTTCCTTTGGTCCGGCCTCACAGAATCGACCTGGTTGTCAACATGCGCCGGGCCCGTGAGATCGGTATAGAAGTCCCTTACCCTGTCCTGCGCAGCGCAACCCGCCTCATAAAGTAGTTCGGTGCCGTACCAGGCAACTTCCGGCAATCACCATGTCCCTGTCTCCAACTCGAAGCCCGTATCAGGAGGGTTTTATCAGTGGCTGACACATGCCGGATATGGATAGATCGGCCATGACGCTTTCCTGAAGGCAGCCAATACCCGCTCACTCCGGTTTCTACGCTGGTATATGTACTGTCTCAGCCGCATAGATCACAGATGCCGGTATCGGTGGTGTGTATCTGACAGCCACAGACCCTACAGGCATTGACCCATTCCGGGTGACCGGCGTTGATCGCCCGCATGTGCGCCTCAAGTCTTTTTACTTCGGCTTCCATCTCATCGTTGTACTGAGATTCAAACATATTCTACCTCATACGTTTTTTTGCCCAGTAGTCCCGTTCAAATGGCCAATATTCACTCATGATATCCACCAGACCGGAAATACGTACTTTGAATTCCTCACGAAAACCTTCCTGTTCATGATAGGTCCGTTTGTCATTAATGCTCTGAAACAGTTCCTGACCAAGTGCACGTGCCCTCAAGTAAAGGTTTTCTTCGTCCGGAAAACTTCTCACGCCTGCTGCCGGTGATCCTATTCCTCCGACTGAGTCAGCTCCGAGGGTGTTAACAAAGCGGCTCATATACGCCAGCACCTCCTCGTCCTCACCGCCTCCCGATGTTTCAACCATAGCGGCATACTTACCCTCCAATGCCATACAGTGAATCAGACCGTTACAACGATCGAACAGCGCCTTCATCTGGGCAGTGACACTGAATATGTAGTTCGGACTGGCAAGGATGAAACCGTCACAGGCAAGCAGTTTTTCCTTGATGGTTTCGTAGTCATCCTTGATGGTGCAGGTACCCGTTTGGTGGCAGACATCACACGCGACACATGGCTGTACATTCAAGGTCTTCAGGGACAGGATTTCTGTCTCTGCTCCGAAGGCCTGTACTCCGGCAAGCACTTCATCCAGAAGGCGACCGGTGTTTCCATTCATTCCGCGAGGACTGCCTATAATGGCGAGTATTTTCATTGTGTGCTCCAGTTTCCCGTTACCGGGGTGGAATAGTGTTCCTACGCGATCCTATATATTTTCCTCTGATAGACTACTTTTTTTGAGTTTGATAGTCAATCGATCATCCCCTACTACCGATGCGGATTCTTTGAGTGTTTCTGTAATGCCTGCACCAAATATGCACTAATTTTTGTGTATGAGCATGGATAAAGAAAAAAGGCTCCACGGAAAATCCGTAAAGCCTTTATTCTTCTGATGGTGCCCGGGACTAGACTCGAACTAGCACACCCTTGCGAGCACAAGAACCTGAATCTTGCGTGTCTACCAATTCCACCACCCGGGCAAGTGAGCAGTCTTCTTATCATTTCCATTTTTATATTGCAAGCACAAAAAAGCAAATTACCGCGAAAAGGCGCTAAAAACTTGACAAAACAGCGCCCGAAGTGCTATCAGGGACGTTCACATTTTCAGATAACTATCGGAGGAATCATCATGGAACGTACATTCGCAATCATCAAGCCGGATGCAGTCGAGCGCAAGCTGGCCGGCCAGATCCTGGCAAGAATCGAAGAAAAGGGCTTCACCATCGCCGGCATGAAAAAGATCCAGCTGACCAGAAAGCAGGCCGAGGGATTCTACTATGTGCACAGTGCACGCCCTTTTTTCAACGACCTCTGCGCCTTCATGTCCCGCAGCCCGGTCATCGTGCTCTGCCTTGAAAAAGAGAACGCAATCGCCGACTGGCGCACCCTGATGGGTGCGACCAATCCCGCCAATGCAGAGCCGGGAACGATCCGGAAGGATTTCGCCGTCAACATCGAGGAGAATTCATCCCACGGTTCCGACGCTCCTGAAACTGCAGCGTTTGAAATTCCGTATTTCTTCAGCGCATTGGAACTGGTATAACCGCTTGTACGTTACTGAATCACTCAAAAGGCCCCGTTTTCGCGGGGCCTTTTTTCGTTTTATTTCAACCGGATCTGCCGACATGTCAGGCTGCCAGTCTGAGTGCATCCGTTGCCAGAATGATGCGGTCACCCTCCAGGGTCACCGCATGCGAATTATGATCGATTATTTCGAAGAGCTTCACGTACTTCTCCACCTCAGCCACAGTCGCCGTTTTCCGGCCGTAGTACTTGCCTGACAGCGGGAACACCTCGGTTACCACCTGGTCATCATAAATACCGAAATCGAACGAGCTGTTAATATCCCGACCGCTGATATCGTTGGCCAGGGGAAGCTCACTGCGAAACGCAACCCGCACGTCTATGCCGTCCCGGCACTGGATCAGCAGTACCTTCTGAGTTTCAGGATCTTCCATTTCATCGCGACTGATGACAAAAACCCGGGTAACGGTCACCCCTCGTTTTAAAGCCCGCAGGTTGGACTGGTAGAAGTTCATCAGAGCGCCCCGGGTGTGCCAACCGGCGGTAAGAGGGTCAACCGTCTTCAGGCGGTGCTGAGATCCGTCGGTACATTTGCCACCTTCCAGATAATATTCAGTTTCATCGAGCGGCATATACCCTTGCTGAAGCAGATTAATTGTTCGTTTAATCCCGCACAGAATCTCCTGAGCCTTGGCCTGGCATTCAGGATCGCTTATCCCCGCAACGGCAAAGGTGATTTCGTGGGCCTGGTTATACTGGCCGGTCAGTTGGATGCGGGTGGTTTCCATCTCTTCGCGGAGCAGGTAGGTGGCCAGGGAGAGGAGCAGTCCGATGCCGAAGATACTATAGGCCGCCTCCGGATTTTTGAGCACCATATGGAAAAATATGGCCAGTCCTGAACCGGTAAGAAACTCAATGAATACTGCCATATGCTGGATTTTTCTGCTGATTTTCATGAAGTACCTCCTGTTGTTTGTGCAGCGCCCCGTGACGCAGACAGGACACAAAAAAGCCGGATCGCTGGCTATCGGGTTAATTGATAGTTTGGCGACCCGGCTATCTCATTGAGATCCTGGGCTTTCCGTCCCATCCTCGCGGATGGTTTAGTAGTATCGCTATCGCAAGTACAGTCTTACGTGAGGGCACCATACAGTGCAGCAGAAGGCCTGTCAAGTCAGGAAGACCTTTTAATTATATATCACACTGAAATTATTGATTTTTTGCATTATCGCGGAGTATTATCGCCGTTGATGGATTCATATACGGCATCGTCACATGGTTACAGGTGACTACAAGGCCCCGGATTTCGGGGCCTTGTAGTCAAGCGGGTAAGCCGATTATGCGCTGATCAGCTGAAATGCGCTTCAAGTGCCACCGCCAGATCATCAAGCGTATGCCGGGCAGGCTCAACATCCACCTTCAACCCCAGATCACGGCAGCTTTTTGACGTTATAGGGCCGATGGAGGCAATGACCACCCCTTTCAGCATATCCAGCATCAACTCTTCTCCCAGCATGGCAGCCAGATTCTGGACGGTCGATGACGACGTGAAGGTGATGCAGTCCACCGAACGTTTTTCCAGAGCAAAGAGTGTCTCGGGCGGCAGCCGTTCCGGAAAGACGTTGCGGTACGCCACCGGACTGTCCACATGTGCCCCCATCCTCATCAGCTCCCGGGTGATGACGTCCCGGGCCTTGTCGGCCCGGGGGAAAAGGATCCGTGTATTATGCAAATCCAGTCGGGAGAATTCATCAACGACACCTTCCGCTTTATAATCGGCCGGTACAAGATCGGGACGTATACCAAAGCGTAGAATCTCATGTGCCGTTTTTGGGCCGACAGCACAAATCCGGCAGCCCACCAGTGCCCGGGCATCCAGCCCCAGAGCTTCCATCCGCTGGAAAAAATAACGCACGGCGTTGCCTGATGTCAGCACCAGCCAGTCATACTCGGGCAGATCACGAATCGCCAGGTCGAGCAGCTGCCAGCTCTCCGGTTCCACCAGACGGATGGTGGGGCATTCAAGCACCGTGGCACCGCGTGCCGCCAGCTTGAATGAAAATTCACCGGCCTGATCGGCGGCTCTGGTGACAACAATCTTTCTCCCGCAGAGCGGCCGCGTGTCAAACCATTGCAGTTTTTCCCGCAGTGCTACCACTTCGCCGACGATAGTGACGGCAGGAGGCTTGAAGCCGCACTCTTCCGCCCGATCAGCAATATCGGCCAGCGTACCGACCAGCACCTGCTGACAGGGAGTTGTTGCCCATCGTACCAGTGCTACCGGAGTATCGGGGTGGCGGCCATGCTCCACCATCCGCTGCATATTGCGCCGTAATGCGGTGACACCCATATAAAACACTACCGTACCGCCCCCTAATGAGAGACGATCCCAGTCAATATTCGATTCACCCTTCTCTTTCCCTTCCTGTCCGGTGACAAACGCAACCGAGGCGGTTATATCCCGATGGGTAAGTGGAATGCCGGCGTATGCAGAGGCTCCGACAGCGGCGGTTACTCCTGGAACAACCTCAAAAGGGATGCCGGCATCGCGCAGCGCTTCACACTCTTCCCCGCCGCGTCCAAAAACAAAGGGATCGCCCCCCTTCAGGCGCACAACGATCTTTCCTTCCCTTCCTTTTTGAACCAGCAGGCTGTTTATTTCATCCTGCCCCTGATTATGCCGGCCTCCGATTTTACCGGCATAAATGCGTTCGGCACTCTCCGGGGCATGGTTCAGCAGCAGTTCGTTCGCCAGATAGTCGTACACAACCACTTCGGCTCTTTGCAGACATTCCACGCCGCGCAGCGTAATCAGCGACGGGTCGCCGGGTCCGGCACCCACCAGATAGACGATTCCGTTACTCACCGATTGTCCTCTGATATACCTCTTCCAGAATCGCCTTGCCACCTTCGGCAAGCAGCTGATCTGCCAGACGGATGCCTAATTGAGTGCATTCGGCAACCGGGCCGCTGATTTCTCCGCGGACAGAGCGCTGTCCGTCGACTGCGGCGATGAAACCGACCAGTCGCAGCTGACCATCAGTGACCGTCCCGTGGGCGGCAATCGGCACCTGACAGCCGCCTTCGCAGCGTTTGAGCAGGGCGCGTTCAGCCCGGACTGCGTGACTGGTGTCGGCATGATTAAAAAAGGCGATCGTTTCGGTTATGACCGGATCGGCCAGGCGGCATTCGATACCTAACGCACCCTGACCGATGGCCGGGATAGAGAGGTCGACATCAAGATATTCACCGACACTGTCCGTAAAACCGAGCCGTTTCAGACCGGCGGCGGCCAGAATAACCGCGTCAAGGTTGTCTTCGGTAAGTTTCCTGATACGGGTTTCCACGTTGCCGCGAATCATGACCATCTGCAGGTCGGGGCGCACCTTCAGGAGCTGGGCCTGCCGGCGGAGAGCACTGGTACCGATGCGGGCTCCCTGCGGGAGGTCGGCAAATTTCACCTGGCGTGAGATCACGGCATCACGCGGGTCTTCGCGTTCCGTAATGCAGTACAGTCCCAATCCTTCAGGAAAGTCGGTCGGCACGTCCTTCATGCTGTGTACTGCGATGTCGATCTCGCCCCGCAGCATGGCTTCCTCGATCTCCTTGACGAACAGCCCTTTACCGCCAACCTGTGCTAACGGGACATCAAGAATCTTGTCACCGATCGTCTTTATTTTGGTCAGCGTTACTTCCATTCCCGGATAACGCTTCTCCAATTCAGATTTTACCCAGTTGGCCTGCCAGAGGGCCAGTTGGCTGGCGCGGGTTCCGATACGTAATTTCTTGGGGGGCATACTGTTCTCCATTTCCTGAGTTTATATGAAGTTCATACTGTTTTCAGCTTTAGACAATAACCGGCAGTCGCTCGGTAAGCACAATTTCCTCCGGTGTCACCAGCGCTCGATACGCCAGCGCCTCAACACCGTTCTCCAGAGCCAGCCGCAGAAGCCGGCCATATTCCGGGTCGATGGTGTCGGCGGGAGAAACGGAGGTGCCATCTCCACGCTGGACAGTGAAAAAGATCACACCGCGATCGCCTTCGCGCACTACCCGCATCAACTCCTGCAGGTGCTTTTGACCACGGGTTGTAACGGCGTCCGGGAACAGCGCCCGACCATCCTCAACCAGGGTGACGTTTTTAACCTCGACATAGCAGCGGCCGGTCGGACCTTCCAGCAGCAGATCGATTCGGCTATGCTCGCCATAAGGCACCTCGGGACGGATAGTTGCATATCCCTGCAACTCGCGGACCGTGCCGTTTTCAATCGCCTCACGGGTCAGCCGATTCGGCAGTCCGGTATTTATACCGGCCCAGAAACCGTCTGCCAGAACCAATTCCCAGCCAAGGGGATACTTCCGTTCCAGGTTGGGACTGCGGGAAAGCAGTACCCGGCTGCCAGGTACCGCACACCCTTTCATGCTGCCTGAATTCGGGCAGTGGACAGTAACTTCACTTCCGTCCTCAAGCAGTACATCCGCCAGGAAACGCTTATAACGCTTGATCAGAGTCCCTGCGACCAGCGGCGGCAGGAGCATTATTCTTCCAGTTCCAGCTCTTCATCGTCCCGCTGCAGCGCTTCCAGTTCAAAAAGCTGACGGAGAGCGTCGACATACAGATCAACTCTTCCCCCCTGTCCGGACTGCTTGAGGGCCGACGTCGGAGCGTGAAGAAGCTTGTTCATCATTGCGAGCGTAAGCGATTCCAGCCGTTTCCCGGCGTCAGGAGGCAAATCCTTCCACCCGGCGATGGTTTTTTCGAGCTCCGCCCGGCGGATTTCGTCAAACCGGTTACGCAGGGCAACAATGGTGGGAGTTACTTCCAGAGTCGAAAGCCATTTGTGAAACTGGCCGATCTCCTGATCGATGATCTCTTCGGCTTTCTCTGCCTCTACGCTCCGCTGGGCCAGATTGGCCTGGACGATCTCCTGCAGATGGTCAACGGTAAACAGGTAGGCATTCTCGACATCATCGACTTTGGGGTCGATATCGCGCGGCACCGCTATATCAATAAAAAAGATCGGTTTGAATCGGCGCCGTTTGACGACCTCTTCGGCATCCTTCGGCCCGATAATGCAGTGCGGGGCTCCGGTGGACGACAGTATAATATCAGCCCGGTGGAGATGCTCTAGAAATGACTCAAAGCGGATCGCCTCTCCGCCAAACTCCTCAGCCAGACGTTCCGCCCTTTCAAAGGTGCGGTTGGTAACCATCACCCCTTTTGCGCCGCTGTTAAGGAAGTGCTTGGCAGCCAGTTCACACATCTCACCGGCTCCTATCAGCATGACAGTCTTATCAGACAGATCACCCAGAATTTTTTTCGCCAGTTCTACGGCGGCGAATGCAACGGAAACGGCCGAAGAAGCTATTTTTGTTTCGGTACGCACTCGCTTGGCAACCGAAAACGCTTTATGAAGAAAACGGTTGAGAATAATCCCTGATGATTTGTATTCAGCGGCATAGCCGTAGGAGGTTTTGATCTGCCCCAGGATCTGTGGTTCACCGACGATCATCGAATCAAGGCTGGATGCCACCCGGAATACGTGGCGGATAGCCGCCTCCGCATGATAACTGTACAGATGCGACTCGAGCGTTTCAAACGCCAGATGATGATATTCGGCCATAAACCGTTTGATTCGGGCGATACCGCCGGCAATGTCGCGGGTCGTGGCATAAATCTCGACCCGGTTGCAGGTAGAGACAATTACCCCCTCAATTATGCCCTCAAGCAAAATCAATTCAGCCAACGGCTTTTCAATCTGATTGGGAGAAAAGGCCACTTTTTCACGGATCTCAACTGTAGCAGTTTTGTGAGAGAGGCCGACAACGATGATATTCATCAATGATTCCGTTTCATTGTTTCATGAATTGTTCGTAGAGTCGCAACAAGGCGCGTCTCTACCATGTGATGCTGTGCTTCATACCGAAAAACGTAAACAGGACGACGATGAAGCCGATAATTGACAGGATGGCGGCCCGCTTTCCGCGCCAGCCGATGGTGATACGGCCATGCAGGAGCGCTGCATAGATAAACCAGATAATCAGTGACCAGGTCTGCTTGCGGTCCCATATCCAATAGCTTCCCATCGCCTGATCTGACCAGATGGAGCCCGATATGATGGCGACGGTTAAAAGCGGCCAGCCGACGGTTAGACAGCGATAACTGATATCGTCCATCGTTTCAAGTGACGGGAGCTTCTGAAACAGTGCTCCAAAGTGTTTCGTTTTAAGAAAATATCTCTGGATCAGGTACATGACGGCAACACCGGCAGCAATGGTAAAGCAGGCATAACTGGCAAAGGCCAGCAGGGCGTGGAACCAGAACCAGTTGCTCTGCAGAATGGGAGGAAGCTGGCGCACCTCCGCATGCAGCGTACTTGAGGCGAGCAACATCATCAATGCAACCGGAATAATAAAAGATCCGAGCGTTGTGACCTTGTATCTCCGTTCGAAAAAAATAAAACCGCCAACGACTGCCAGGCTAAAGAATGACAATGATTCCTGCATATTGGTGAGAGGCAGATATCTCATATTAACGGCAAGATGGATTGTGGAAAGCAGGTGTGCGGTGAAACCGGCGGCGAGAATGCGGCCTGCCCAGAGCGTCAACTGTGGTGAAGTGCGCAGCAGGCAGGCCAGATATGCCGCAGTAGCACAGCCATATAAAGCAACGGTCAGTATGAAAAACATGTGTGTCATGGCGCTGGTTCCTTGCGTTCATTGGGCTGGGCGATCAGGCGCCTGGCAAGCGAGCGTAAAACCTCCGTATTGTATGTGCTGGGACTCCCGTTCGTCAACAGCTTTTCTCGTTCCGTGGCCAGTTGCTGGAGGAGGACACCGTATTCCGTACCGATCAGTTCGGCAATACGATCCCGCACGTCTACTGCAAAGGTCGGACAGCTGCCGCCGGTGGATACGGCTATTTCCAGATCACCGCGCCGCAGGATTGCAGGAAAAGTACAGTCTCCGGCTGCAGGATTGTCGGCGGCCGAAATCAGAATTCCACGGGCACGTGCAGTGACACAGACCTGTTCGTTCACCAGGACATCATTCGTAGCTGCGACCACCAGAAACGCATGATCCAGATCGGACTCGGCGTATCTCCCGATTTTGACTTCAAACTCACCTGAGCACTCCATAGCGGCAATGTCACTACAGATTTCCTTCGCCACCAACCGTACTAATGCACCAGCTGCCAACAGGGTACGGAGTTTGCGCAAAGCAACCGTGCCGCCACCAATTATAACCGCCAGTCTGCCCTGCATCCGTATGTTAAGCGACAGCGTAGACATGCTTCGTTCCCCCGTGAGGCGCCATCATACTCTCCTCGTGCTCCCTTTTCAATGATATGCACAGACGATATGAAGCGCACCGAGTTTGCTCTTGATTTTTTCACCGGCTGGTATATCATCCGAAAATACTTATTAAGTAATCAAAGGAGAACTACAGATGGCCAGTGAAAACGTAATCGCATTCACCGATGAAAATTTTGACCGTGAAGTGCTGCAGTCCAACATCCCGGTGCTTGTTGATTTCTGGGCTACATGGTGTGCACCATGTAAGGCGATTGCACCGCTTATTGATACCATAGCAGATGAATATGCCGGAAAAATCAAAGTCGGCAAGGTAAATGTTGATGAAAACCAGGCTACTCCGGGTAAATACGGCGTTCGGGGTATTCCTACCATAATATTGTTCAAGAATGGCACAGTACTTGAGCAGATTGTCGGAGCGGTTCCGAAGTCGCAGATAGACGCACTGATTGCAAAAGCGCTTTAGGGGCTGTGAAATCCATAGCTTTTTTTACCAGAATTCTGCTGGTCACCATAGCCGCATCATTCCTGTTCGTGCCCTGTCCGGTTGATGCGGCTCCCCGACCGGGGCAATCCGCCCCGAACTTCAACGTTATATCCATGACAGGACAGACGATATCCATGGATAACTACCGTGGTTACGTACTGATAGTTGATTTTTTTGCCACCTGGTGCCAGCCATGCCGTCAGTCAATTCCGCATCTGGTGGAAATGAACCGTACGTATGGGCGGCAGGGTCTGCAGATACTCGGCCTGAGTGTAAACGAGGGGGGGGAGGATGCTGTCAAGGCGTTTGCTGACGAGTTCCGGGTCAATTATCCACTGGCATTGGCAGGAGATTCGACTACGGTTGATTTTGGTGTCCGATCGGTACCGGTCATGTATCTGATCGATAAAAAGGGGAAAGTAGCCGAGATATATCGCGGTTTTTCCGGCGAGATCGCACGCTCACTGGAACAGTCAATCAAACGTCTTCTGGCAGAGAAGTGAATTCCTCGGGATACACGACCTTCATCAGGCATAATCCGCATGCAGGGGCCGTACTGCCGGCCTCTTTTCTATCCCCCCTCTGCAACAGCCTGTCAATATCTGATGGCATGAAGCGCCCTTTTCCGATATCCACAAGTGTACCAACCATTACCCGCACCATATTTTTGAGAAACCCGCCGCCGGTAACATCAATTATTATTCGGGAGCCCTGCCGGGTTATCTGAACAGAATCGATTCGCCTGACGGTAGTCTTGGCAACGCAGTTGGACGCTCGGAACGCTGCAAAATCATGACTCCCGACAAAACGGCCCGCGGCTTCCATCATTGCGACAAGATCAAGCGTCTCGCGAACCTGCCAGCTGTACAACCTGTCGAGCGGTGAACGAACGGAGGAGTTGATGATGGTATAGCGGTACTGCTTGGCATGTGCCATGGTAATCGGCTTGAATCCCTCCGGTACCATGCGGGCATTCTGGACGGCTATGTCGGGGGGAAGAAAGCGGTTCGCTCCTTCCACAAAGGCCCGTAACGGAAGGTTTTTGGCAGTTGTAAAGGAGGCCGCCATCGCATGGGCATGTACACCGGCATCGGTCCGTCCTGAAGAGCGTATCTGTACACGCTCCTTCAGCAGTTGCTCAAGGGCGTCTTCAACAACCTGCTGCACCGCCAGCCCGTTCGGCTGAACCTGCCAACCGGAATAGTTCGTGCCGTCGTAGGCAATTGTCAATAATACGGTCGGCATCCTATCTTCCGGAATCTTCTGATGCCAACTCAATCAAGCTGTCAAGTCCGGACGCATCCAGATGATATGTTTTACGGCAGAATTCGCAGGTCACTTCGGCGCCGTTTTCCTTTTCCCGCATATCCCGCAACTCCTCTCTCCCCAGGGTGAGAAGGGCTCGCTCGACCTTCTCCAAACCGCACCCGCAGCGGAAGAAAATCTCGTGAGATTCCAGGACCGTATACGGTATGTCACCGAATAGCTCCCGGATAACCCCCTCAGCACCTCCAGCTTCAAGAAGTCCGGATAATGAGGGAAGTCCTGCGATCCGGGCCATGATCGAATCTATTTCAACAGCATCGGCCTTTGGAAGTGCCTGTACCAGAAAACCGCCGCAGGTGGCAATCAGCCCGTCATCGGCAAGAGTTGCGCCCAACCCGACTGCGGACGGTGTCTGCTCGGAGTCAGTCAGATAATATGCCAGATCTTCACCGATCTCACTGCTGACCAGCTGCACCACCCCCTGATAGGGCTGCCCCCCGGCGCCAAGATCCTTGGAAACGGTCAGGAATCCGGCCCTGCCGATCAGCCCCGCCACATTCCATTTTCCATTCACCGCTTCAAGATCAGCGGCGGGATTTCCGGCACAGCCGCGAACCGCCCCATCACTGTCAGCTTCAATGATCATCTTGCGAAGCGGGCCGTTCCCTTCAAATTTGAGGGCGGTACGCTGCCCCCCCTTGAGAAGAGCGCCCATCAAAGCCCCCCCCGCCAAACCGCGGGAAAGGGCAATACTCGCTGTCGCGGAAGCCTGTTGTAGTCCGCAGATTTCACGTGCCAGACCGCCGGCATTACACACAAGAACTCTAATTCCGCCCGACAGGCATAACGCCCGAACAATCTGATCTGCCATATGAAATGATCCCTCGTAATAAATTATGCGTTAGGTGTGAACTCTATCTACTGCGCACTGTTTTTATACTACTACAGCAGGCACAAAAAAAGCCGCATCTTTCGATGCGGCTTTTTTTACTGTTCGCTGGTAGCGAATTACTTTGCAGCAGGAGCAGCAGCTTCTTCTTTCTTCTCAGCTTTTTTTGCTTTTTTTGCTTTTTTTGCTTTCTTAGCAGGCTTAGCTTCTTTCTTTGCGTCAGCAGCAGGAGCAGCAGCGGCAGCAGGAGCAGCAGCAGGAGCAGCAGGCTTAGCAGCATCAGCAGCGAAAACTACTGCGGAGAAGGAAACAGCTACGAGGGCGGCAACGATTGTGGACAGAACTTTTTTCATGGGTAATACCTCCAAATGGAATATGTTTGATTTTGATAATGCAGGCTGCGTGCCAAAAATAAATTATTAGTAACATACTGTTTTTATAGCTATAATCTCTATCCATTTTTTATCGTGCGGCGATGGCTACCTCATTCACAACACGTCATACCCTATATGCGGCAAAATGATCAATGTATAGCGAGCTCAGGTTTCAAAATGGTCCATAATACTGGCGGTACCAGTCAACAAAGCGGGCGATGCCTTTTTCTATACCCGTATCGGGCCTGAACCCAACCGCATCTGCCAAGTCCGCCACATCGGCATTCGTTGTGAGTACTTCGCCAGGCTGCATCGGAAGAAGATTTTTCTCCGCTTTTCTGCCAAGACACTCTTCCAGCACCTCAATAAATCGGCCAAGCTCGACCGGCTGATGATTGCCGATGTTATAGATGCGATATGGAGCAGAACTCGTTGCCGGGTCAGGCCTTTCTGCGCTCCAGGAAGTGTCGGGCCGCGGGATAAGATCCATCACCCGGACAACCCCTTCGACAATATCATCAATATACGTGAAGTCCCGCTGCATCCGGCCATGATTGAACACGTCTATTGGGCGGCCTTCCAGAATGGATTTGGTAAAGGAGAAATATGCCATATCCGGTCGCCCCCATGGTCCATATACGGTGAAGAAACGTAAACCGGTGGCCGGTATCCCGAAGAGGTGTGCGTAGGTATGTGCCATGAGTTCGTTTGACTTTTTGGTGGCGGCATAAAGCGATACCGGATGGTCAACAGAATGATGTTCAGAAAACGGCACCGTTGCATTGGCTCCGTACACGGAGCTTGACGAAGCATACACCAGGTGCTTGATGTTCGTCTGTCGACACCCTTCCAGTATGTTCAGAAAGCCACAGATATTGCTGTCAATATATGCATGAGGATTCTGGAGAGAATATCGCACGCCCGCCTGAGCGGCAAGATTGAAAACATAATCGAAATTCCCGACCTGAAACAGTTTTTCAACGCATAAACGATCTTCCAGCCCCCCCCGGACAAAAGTAAAGCCTTCCGCCCCCGCCAGGTTAGCGAGCCGCGCTTCTTTCAGGGAAACGTCATAGTAGTCATTCAGATTATCAAATCCGGTGACCTGATTCCCCTGCCGCAATAGGCGCTGCGCGAGGTGAAAACCGATAAATCCGGCTGCGCCGGTTACAAGAATTCTGCTCATCCCGTTTTCCTGTCCAGACTTCGGTATTGGATTGCCTCGGCGATATGCTGTTCATGAATGGACGCACTCCCATCGAGATCTGCAATGGTACGGGCAACCTTGAGAATGCGGGTGTAGGTGCGGGCCGAGAAACCGAGACGGTCGGTAACAAGCTCCAGCATACGGTTGCCGCTGGCGTCCAGTTCACAGTATTTTTTTATGAATCGGGGGGTCATCTGGGCGTTACAATGTATTTTGGTTCCTTTATAGCGTTCCAGCTGAATTTCACGCGAACGCTCCACCCGCATGGCGATTGCAGCGGAACTCTCGGCCTCACCTCGATCGGCCAGATCGCGATATTTGACCGCCGGAACTTCGATGTGGATGTCGATCCTGTCGAGCAGAGGCCCGGAGATGCGGGAACGGTAACGGTGGATGGCAACCGGGGTGCAGGTGCAGGGATGGGTCGGATCCGACAAATAACCACAGGGGCACGGGTTCATGGCTGCTACCATCATGACGCGCGCCGGATAGGTCAGTGTCAGCAGTGAGCGGGAAATAGTGACCTTACCATCCTCCATCGGTTGGCGCAGGACTTCGAGTACATTCTTCTTAAACTCAGGCAGTTCATCAAGGAAAAGTACACCGTTGTGAGCCAGGGAAACCTCTCCAGGTTTTGGTGTTGTGCCTCCGCCTATCAGGCCGACATCCGAGATGGTATGATGCGGTGAACGGAAGGGACGGACGGCCAGCAACGCGCGTTCTTTTTCCAGCATACCGCTGACACTGAATATTTTAGTGGTCTCGATTGCCTCGTCAAAGGACATTCGCGGTAGAATCGAAGGTATACGACGGGCAATCATCGTCTTTCCGGATCCCGGCGGGCCAATCATAAGAATATTGTGGCCGCCGCTTGCGGCCACTTCAAGGGCGCGTTTGGCATGTTCCTGACCCTTAACCTCGCTGAAATCCTCACCATATTCGCTTCCGCTTGAAAAAAGCGCCTGCAGATCAATCAGACAGGGCTTGATAGTCTCGCGACCACAGAGAAACTCTACCACTTGGGAAAGAGACGTTGCGCCAATAACATCAATTCCGGTAACGACGGCCGCTTCGGCAGCATTTTCTGCAGGAAGAATCAGACCTGCCAGACCGGCCCGTTTGGCGGCGACCGCCATCGACAGCGCACCGCGAATCGGCTTGAGTCCGCCATCCAGGGACAATTCACCCAGCAGGATATATTCGTGAAGCCGCGCACCCTTGATGACACCGGTGGCAGCCAGAATACCGACTGAAATCGGCAGGTCGTAGGCGGCTCCCTCCTTCTTGATATCGGCCGGGGCCAGGTTCGCGGTGATACGGCGGGCGGGAAAATCGTAACCGGAGTTTTTAAGCGCTGCCTTGACCCGATCTTTGCTTTCTTTCACGGCTCCATCCGGTAGTCCGACCGTGGCAAAGGAGGGTAATCCAGGGGCAAGATCAACTTCAACATCCACCAGGATGGCATCAATCCCGATCAGGGCACTGCTGAAAACTTTTGCAAGCATGGATTACCACCAATTTTGGATTTTGAATTTTGGATTTTGAATTGAAGATACTTTAGAATTCAAAATCCAGAATTCAACATTGCCTTCAGCTTTTCAGCATAATAAAGCCCATCTGGCGCCCCGAATCATCCTTATCCCTGCGATACGAGAAAAATTGCTCACTATGGCAACAGACGCACTGTTCAGAGAGTTGAATTGCATGTTCCGGCAGTCCCGCAATCAGAAGCAGTTCACGGTTGGCAGCACCCAGGTCGAGATGCCATTTACCGGGACTCTTCAGTTCTGCACACGAATCCCAGGCGAGACCGCCCTGCAGAAAAGCCTTCCTGACCGGTTCGTCAACTTCATAGCAGCATTTTTGTATGCACGGGCCGACAGCGGCATGAAGACGTGCCGGATCAGTGCCGAATTCCGACCGCATGCCGGAGACGGTTTTAACAACAAGCCTGGAAGCGGTACCTTTCCAGCCGGCGTGAATAACTGCAATAACCTTGTTTTCAGGGTCACAGAGCAGAATCGGGACGCAGTCCGCGACACAGACTCCGATCATGACATTCGGTTGATTGGTAATGACAGCATCACCCTCAACAGAGAGGAAATGGCTGAAATCTTCATTCGGCTCGTTGATGACCAGAATATCACTGCCGTGCACCTGGCGCGGGGTAACCAGAGCCTCCTGATTGATACCAAATGCACGGGTGAGCAGGCTGCGATTTCCCTCAACATTTGCCTGTTGATCCTGCGTGTTCATTCCCAGGTTTAGAGAGTTGCATGGGGGACGCGAAACGCCTTCATGGCGGGTGGTAAAACCTTGAATTGAGCATGATGAACCAGGAAAATCTACTGCGACATACTGGATACGGCCTATACGGTTCATCTGCATTGTACTACCTCCAAAATCTGCTTCTGATAAGAATACTTATGCCTTCCGGGACAATTTTAGTTAGTTAGAAGTTGTTTTCTGCGCATTTTTGGCAGAAAATAGCTTCGTTACCGCACGTTTCATGTGTTAGGCTTTACCGTCGCGGGTGCGCTGTCGCCAGATATAGACTGCGGCAAGAGCGACACTGAACATGATTACCCAGAGCAGTGCTTTATGGGAATACTGCATGATCAACTGCTGGTTCTCACCGATGGCATAGCCGATCAATGTGAGGATGGTGCACCAGATTCCGGCACCAAGGACGGTATACAGGGAAAACTTAAGATGATTCATCCCTGCCACTCCTGCCGGAATTGAAATCAGATGGCGTATCACCGGGAGAAGGCGACCGATAAAAGTCGATATTTCACCATGCCGCAGAAAAAATCGTTCCACACGTTCGAATTTGTCAGGCGGGATCAGCACATACCTGCCATATTTAATAATCAACGGTCTCCCCAGATAGTGGGATACAAAATAGTTGACATACGCACCGATAAGACTGCCGACGGTGCCGCACAGAATAGCGACCGTCATGCTCATTTTGCCCTGATACGCCAGATAACCGGCCGGCGGCATGATCAATTCGCTCGGCACCGGAATGATCGAGCTCTCCATAGCCATCAAGAGTAGAATACCAGGGTACCCCATGGCTCCGATTGTATCCAGCAGCCACTGAATAAGTGTTTGAATCACGTGAGAAACTCCCGTCACATATTGTAAGGAACTCTTTATACCTCAACTGAACCATTCGGGCAACAGCAGATAGGATAATTGAATGGATCGAACAGATCCGGCACCGCTGAGGGGAGAAACAACCATGAAGAAAATGGTAAAAGTAATTCTATGTATTGTGTGTCTGACGTTAACTGCATGCGCTTCTAGCCGTACAGGCTTAAGTGAAGAATTTGACCGGAGCGCGAAAGCGTATAACCGTTTGCTGCGATGGCATGAAATTGAAAGTGCCGGTATAACCTACATTGATCCGGAAATTCAGGATGAGTATATGAAACAGGCCGACATTCTCAAAAAACGCGGACTCTCCGTTACTGATTACCGTATACTCTCCTCCCGGTACCTTCCGGATAAGAAATCGGGGGATGTGATTGCAGAATTCGATTATTACGTTCTGCCGTCAAACAGAGTTAAAACCATTTTATATCGGCAGGATTGGTTTTATATGGAGAGTGTCAACAGCTGGAAGCTAAAAAGCGGATTACCGGTATTTGAATAGAGCGTCATGACATTACTACACCATCAGATAGATCAGTTTTCAACGTACCTTGAAACTGAACGTGATGTTTCACCACACACTCTGGCGGCCTATCGAAGCGATCTGGCGCAGTTTTTAACGTACGCAGTACGTGAAAAAGGAGAAACCGTCTCCGCCCGGGATATTGACCATCTACTCCTCAGGCGCTATCTGGCTGGACTGTCAATTCACACCAGGAAAAGTTCAATCGGCCGAAAGCTGGCGGCTATTCGATCTTTTTTCCGTTTCCTCCTGCGGCGGGGAGGGATACTAAAGAATCCTGCCGAACTGATCGCTACACCAAAAAAAGAGCAGCGCCTCCCGTTTCATCTCGATATCGACCAAGCCACGGCTCTGATGGAGGCGCCTGACTCTGAACAGAAATACGCACTGCGTGACCGGGCAATTCTGGAGCTGTTGTATTCAAGCGGTCTCCGTGTTTCTGAGTTAACCGACCTGAATATCGGCGAGTTCGATCCGGCGGGCGGCATGGTCCGGGTTACTGGGAAGGGAGGAAAGGAGCGCATCGTCCCGGTTGGCAGCCGCGCACTGGAAGCAATCCAGATGTATCTTGAACTGCGGGGCAACAATACATCCAAAGATGCCCTTTTTCTCAACACCCGCAGCGGGCGCATCAATCGCCGCACTGTGGCGCGCATCATCGATGCCCATGTCTTAAAGATTGCTGCCTTCAAACGAATTTCTCCACATACCCTGAGGCATACATTTGCTACACACATGCTGGAAGGTGGTGCCGATCTGCGGGCAATTCAGGAACTGCTCGGTCATGCATCACTCTCCACCACCCAGAAATACACGCACGTCAGCATCGACCACCTGATGGAGGTCTACGATAAAGCCCATCCCAAAGCCCATACAAAAAGCGGGGGATAAGTCGCCTCATCCCCCGCTTCACCTGCTGCTGCTTTTTCAATTACCCGATCGCGACTTCGACCTTATCCCCGGCGTTCACCTTGAGTTTTTTCTCGATACCCGGACCGACGACAATGGTGCCGTCGTACAACTGGTCCATATCTTTCATGACAATTACAGGAAAAGTACCTCTTGTACCTGCCACAGTATTTGTCAGAATCAGCTTTTTGAACGGGGCCTTGTAAAAGTCTGAGATATATTGAAAAGTGGGTTGGCTGACGGCAATCATACCAAGTGAATCGAAGCTGGCACTGGTCTGTTTATTGGCTAGATGACTGATATTCATACGCAGCAGACCATCGGCTGACACAGAATCTTCAGCTGCGGATTTTTGTGGTGCTGCGGGAGCTTCGTCTGGAATCTTTGCCTGAAGTTTTTTTACAGCAAGATTTAATGTTATTGACAAAACCTGCAGATTTATACTGTTTGCACATAACAGGAAGAGCAAAGCTTCCGGAAATGCTTTGACGAGGATGCGGCCATCTGAGTATCGTAAATCGAGTAGATCCAGCGATTGTGATATCTTCAAACCATGCGAGCATTCCAGGGTCAACGAAGCGGCATTCTTTAGTGACGCCGCATCAAAAAGTGCAGGAAATGAGTGAACCAGCACATCTCCCTTGCGGCTGAAAAGTGCGCTGCCAATCACTCCGTCAACACCGTTTATGTGCTGCAGGATATTCTTCATGAAACCACTCCCCTACTTGCCAGGCACAAATGCAGCTTTGATCTCACCTTCAACACTGTCAAGGTTACAGTCCGGTTTGACCGCAATACTCAAATAGTGTTGCTTGGAATCATACATAAGAAGATCATAATTCGAGGTGTGAACTGCGGCGGCCTTGATTTCCCCGAGGCCCATCAAATCACCAAACTGGTTACCGGTTTTGGCCAGAAAAATGCCTTTGGCGGCCAGTGCGACCGCTTCAATGCTGGAGTCTTGAACCGGTGAACCCTTTTTATCAAGTAAAACGGCATATGTGATATTGTTAATCTCCTGCAGGCGAGCAGCAATTTTACTCATTGTGCGGCGAGGCGTCACGGAGGGTCCGGCGGATTTATTCGCAGTTGCACCAGCATTTTCTTCATCAAGTCGCCGTAGAGCTTCTAGCAGCAGAAAATCAGTGCGGTAATGAATGGTACAGACGTTGGAAGTCATTTCGGGGTGAATATCAAAAGTGCCGCCCGGCCACTTAATGATTTCGTAAATCGCATGTTCACCGGATTCTTCACCCTGTTCGGCGTGTATTATCTCACCGTCAACAAAATAAATCACACCCTGGGCGTCTTCATATGCTACAGAAATCGCCCCGGTATACCTATTGTGCCCTTTAAGCTGAATAACATCAGTCAGAGAGAGCCCGGCCACTGCACCTTTAAAACCGCTAACGCTTTGAGACATCTGTACCAACCTGTCGGAGTGATAACACCAATACTGCCCTCATATAACTGTTGCTATATAAACCATAACCGCGAAACAAGTTCAAGCAGGAAAGTCATGCACCACATAATAAACCCCGCCGGTTGCCCGGCGGGGTTGGATGAATTCTAAAGACAAGGCTTCTATTCGCAGAGATCGACCTTGACGTCCCAGCTCTTGATTTTCATGGTGCCGTTCTGAGCCAGGTTCATGTGCATTTTGAAGGCACGATCCCACATCTGCGGCTCGTGGCCGACTTTCCGCTTGATGCAGTCAGCAGTTGCCATTTCCAGATATTCGGTCAGAATCGGTTTGTAATCAGGATGAGCGCATTTCTCTATGATCAGCTTTGCACGGTCCTTCGGTGCCAAGCCGCGGAGATCGGCCAGACCCTGCTCGGTGATAACACAGTCAAGATCGTGCTCTGTATGGTCAATATGCGAGCAGTGCGGCACTACACAGGAAATGCCGTTCGGGTCAGTCTTCGACGGACGTGAAGACGGGGTATGCATCATCTTCAGGTAGCCGTTGCGAAGAAAGTCTCCGGAACCGCCCAGGCCGTTAATCATGCGGGTACCACCGACCAGAGTGGAGTTGGCGTGCGCATAGATGTCAATTTCCACCGGAGTATTCATAGCGATACACCCCAGACGACGGATCGGCTCAGGTGCATTCGAGATGGAAAGAGGACGCAGTGTAATTTTGTCGAAATATTTGTCCATATTATCGAAGAATTTCGGGAAACCCGGTGACGCTGATAGCGAAAGCGAGCAGGAAGAGGCGTGGTCGAGTTTACCGGAGTCGAACAGGTCAAGCATAGTATCCTGGAGTACTTCTGTGTAAACAGTCAGGTTGCTGAAAGGACCTTTGGCCAGCCCGCCGATTACGGCATTGGCAATGGAACCAACACCTGATTGGATCGGCAGGAGATTTTTCGGCAGACGGCCGGCTTTTACTTCCTGGGTAAAAAACTCGATTACATGTCCTGCAATGGCATCCGAAGTGTCATCCTGCTCGGCGAAAGCACGACCCTGATCGCGGAGTTTGGACTCGACCACGGCAATGATCTTGCTCGGATCGCAGGGAATTGAAGTCGATCCGATCCGGGATCCGGCCTTGGTAATGTTAAAAGGCTGGCGGTTTGGCGGAATTGCCGGAGTAAGAAGGTCGTGAATCCCCTCAAAAGAAGGCTGTCCGGTGTTGACCTCTACAATAATCCTGTCGCAAATCATCAGGATTTCAGGGATCACGCCGCAGGATGAAGTTGGAACAAGGCTGCCGTCCTCTTTGATGGCGGATACTTCTATGATTGCCAGGTCAAGTCTGCCGCTCTCGGTGTCCTTGGTGTAGAAACCGTAACCCAGATCCTGCGCAAACAGGGAGAGGTGTTTGTCACCCATACGGATGCGCCCCTCGTTGATGCCGGCGGCAATATTCTTACCGGTCTGGTATGGCCAGCGACGGTCGATCATGTCGTTGACCGCCCAGCGGTCTTCGGTTTCGGCTCCGACTGAAGCTCCTATAAACAGGTTGAATTTCAGCTTACCCTGCAGATTATTTTTTTCGACATGTTCTGCCAGAGCTATCGGCACAACTTTGGGATATCCGGCCGGAGTGAACCCTGACCAGCCCAGATTCATACCGGACTTGAAAAAAGGGATGGTCTGCTCGGCGGTCATGACCTTACTCATAAGTGATTTGCATTGTACACGGTCTTGAAGAGTTCCGTAATCTGACATCTACTACCTCCTGTTTATTTTTGTGTTTACAGGCAAATAACCTGTGTTGATAAGCGGTATCAGCCCCGAAAGGCGGTCTGTGTAATCATACCGGCGTGTACGCCATATAACCCGAACGAGCCCGAGTAGAACCGGATTCTACTCACTTAGCTCATGATTCGTCAAGCTAAAAACGTATACAGGATAGTCTGTCAGTTTTCGTAATCAACCGCTACAATCGATGAGCAGACTTCTTTCATGTGCGGGACTACCTCTCCGGCATGATACGGATGAATCTGGTAGGCCTGAAGGTTTTCAAGCGAATCAAAACGAGTCGTAAGCGCGATGTCGTATGAACGCTCAGATCTAACCACATCGACACCAACCTCCAGATGGCGCAGGACGTCAATCTTGCCGTCCATACTGAGCAGCTTGTTCCGGGTGGCTGCCAGATTTTCCAATGAGGGATTTGCCAGTTTGAATAGCACGATATGGGTGATCATGGATTTGTCCTTTCACGGTTGAGAGTATGAAATCAGGGTTCTCTGTATACATTGCCTTCATGGAGCTGTCAATGAGGCGGAATTATAACAATTTGAAAGCCGTTTATGCAGAGTGTGGGAGTTGTCGCAGAAAGACCACATACGCACCGCTGCCGCCCATCTCACGGGGAGCAGGAGCGAATTCAAGGACAATCCCCCTCCCGGCATCGCGGAGCCATGACGCAACAGCCTGGTGAAGAACCGGCTCTTCATGAGAGTGGTTTCCCTTGCCGGTGATCACCAGTGCGGCCTTTTGTCCTTTTTTTTGAGCGGACTGTAAAAACCGGGGTAACGCCTCCAGCGCCTCCTCACGCGTCAGTCCGTGCAGATCAAGCTGGTAACTGACTGAAATTACGCCCCGCCTCACCTGCCGGAGCCTGTTTCCGGCCAGTGGATGCAACTCGCCTTCATCTGGGACAGAATCCCTAAATGTGGTATCCAGCTTCAGCTTGGCGATTTCTTCAAGAAAAGCACCTTCTTCGGCAACCTTACATTCTTCCCCCGCTATCCTGGCTGTTTTCTGCAGAGGATGCGAGCCTGCCCGAGCCGGCTTTTTTGCTAAAGGCTGAAACGGCCGCACATCCGCCACCGCCTCAAGGAACAGATCCAGGCCGTTATCAGCCGACTCTATCGTTTTTTTTACGTTCGGCAGAACAACCGGTTCAGCAGGTGCTGAAACGGCAACCCCCTTCAAAGCCCCAAAGGGAGTGACATGAAACTCTTTTGGTTTCGCCGGAGTTTGGTTCCGTTCCTTTTTTTTTGCCACGACATTAATCCTTCGCCACTAACGTTATTTCAATACGACGATTTTTGGCCCGGCCTTCTTTAGTGCTGTTATCAGCAACTGGTTTAAATTCTGCGAAGGCGGCAGCCGAAAGATTGAGCGGGTCAATCCCCTGCTGTTGTAGAAATTTGGTGACATTGATTGAGCGTGCTGCGGACAATTCCCAGTTTGTTGGAAAGGTACGGGCCAACGCGCCCGTAATCTGAACCACATCCGTATGCCCCTCAATCCGGATAGCCTTGTCATTGACGTTTTTCAGTGTTTCTACCAATTTGCCGAGAATATCCAGCCCTTCCGGCTTGACATCGGCCCGACCGGAATCAAACAGTATAGCTGCCTCCATATTCACCGTCAGCTTGCCTTTCAACTCAGATATAGTCACCTGCCCCTGGGCAATTTCATTCTTCATGTTGGCAAGAAGTTTTTCGTAGGTTCCGCTGACTTCCTTAACTTTTTCCTCTTTGGCTTTCTGGAGTTCGGAAATATCATCGCTCAATTTGCTGTTTTCCACCCTCATGTCTGCCACCTGTTGTCGCATTTCGCTGATGTTTTTCGACAATATGTCCGACTTTGACCTGAGAATACCCTCCAGCTGTTTCTTATCGTCTGTAAGGACGTCCGCATCCTCTCTGAGCCTTTTGAATTTGGTTTTGAGCTCGGTATTTTCCAGGACAAGTTTTTTGTGCGTCTGCTGCAGTTCGGCCAGCTCCTTAGACAGCACATCGGCTTCTTCAACTTTTTTCAAATACGTACTTTCCGCAACCAGGCAACCGCCGGCAGACAACAAAAACATGCCACCCAGTACAATTACAAGCATACGTTTAATCATGATCCTACCTCCTGCAAAGATATTCTAGCTTTCCCTTGTATCATATTATCCACATTTTTGATACTGCCTAAGCATATATATTATTAGATACATGCATGAGCGATGCTATGGCAGCAATCGCGATTCATTGTAATCTACTTGATAACGCACATTTGTTATCAGCAACATACTGCAGAAAAGGATTACTCACGTACTGTTATGCTTATTCATGCAGTTTCGATGCTACAAAACCGCCGCCCGCTTGACATGACGGTGCTTTAAGCTTACAAGAAATGCACGATTCAGTTGAAATAATGAAGAGATGGAGAGTGCATGGCAGTCAGAGTATCATTTGTGGGCGCCGGTCCGGGAGCGACCGACCTGATCACTATCCGGGGCGCGCGCCTGCTGCGTCACGCCGATGTCGTCATATTTGCCGGCAGTCTGGTTGATCGGAAACTGGTGCAACTGTATGCAACCAAAGCGGATGTCTTTGATTCCGCCGGAATGACGCTCACTGAGGTCATATCCGTCATGACGGATGCCGTTACCGTCGGGCGAAACGTAGTCCGGCTGCACACCGGCGACCCTTCCATCTACGGAGCCATTCAGGAGCAGATGGAAGCACTCGATCGATTGGATATCGATTATCAGGTCGTACCGGGCGTCACCAGTGCCTTTGCTGCGGCAGCCGCTCTCAAGCAGGAGCTGACCCTGCCGGAACTTTCCCAAACGGTCATAATCACCCGTATCGAAGGGCGTACACCGGTGCCTGAGCGTGAGCAGCTGAGTGCGATCGCCGGACTCGGCGCCACCATGGTAATCTATCTTTCAGTCGGCATGATCGAAAAGGTTGTTGATCAGTTACTTCAAGGTGCTTATACAGGGACGACTCCTGCGGCGGTCGTCTGCCGGGCCTCCTGGGATGATGAGCAGATTATTCAATGCACCCTGGCCGATCTGGCCGAACGGGTGCACGAAGCAGGCATTGACCGCCAGGCGATGATCATTGTCGGCGATGTTCTCGCTGCGCGCCGTGAAGGGATCAAGGCCAAGTCCTTATTGTACGACGGAGAATTTACCCATGGCTTTCGCGAAGGACATGTTGCCTGACATGCGGATCGCGGTCATTGCCATAACCAGAAGGGGAACCCTGCTGGGGCAGAAGCTTTGCAGTACCATGGCAGATCGTCATTTTTACGTATCCAGCCGCTACGCCGGTCAGGCCGGGAGCCAATGTACCCGCTTTGAACCAACCGAACTGAAAAACCTGATAGCTTCTCTCTGGAAAAAATATGACGGATTCGTACTGATCATGGCAACCGGCATCGTAATGCGCTTGGTCGGGCCTCTGCTGGAATCGAAAGAAACTGATCCGGCAGTTGTGGTTATGGATGAAGCCGGCCGATTCGCAATATCACTCTTATCCGGGCATCTCGGAGGGGCCAACGAACTGGCGGAACGCTGCGCCTTCGTCTCCGGAGCACGAGCGGTCATAACCACTGCTACCGACTCCAACGACCTCCCCTCCTTCGACATGTTGGCCAAGGAACATGGGTGGCTCATCGATGATATCAGCCGGGTCAAACAACTCAACACCCTGCTGCTCGATAACGAAGAGATTGCAGTCGTAGACCCGACCGGGCAGACCCGAAGCTGGCTGCATGGCCGGGGCAGAATCACCTTTTATGAAACATTTGCCGAAGCTGCCTGCAGTTCTGCACGAGGTTATGTGTTCGTCACCAACCGGCGCCTCCCCCCGCAAACCTCTCCTGAACAATTACTGATCCTGCGCCCCCGCAATCTGGTGCTCGGCATCGGCTGCAATCGAGGCACACCGGCTGATGAAATCGATGAATTCGTTGCGCTGCACCTCAGGCGGCTGTTCCTTTCCCGGAAAAGCGTCAGTGTCATCGCCTCAGTAGCGGCCAAGCGCAGTGAACCCGGCCTGGTTGAGTTTGCTGAGCGTTTGGGAATTACACTGCGCTGTTATGAATGCGATGAATTGAATCGTATACCCTTTCCCTCTCCCCCTTCGAAATATGCCCTGGCAGCGGTCGGTGTCTCCGGTGTTGCTGAGCCGGCAGCGATTCTTGCCTCCGGTGGCGGGAGACTGCTGCTGAAAAAAGTCAAGTCGGCGAATGTCACCCTGGCTGTGGCGGAACTCAAGGAAGGATAGTTACCTATGCCGAATCGACCGATTATAGCCATCACCATGGGTGACCCCTCCGGAATCGGCCCGGAAATCATCATAAAGGCACTGCAGTCACCGGAAGTCGCAAAAATCTGTGTACCTCTCGTGATAGGCGACAGATTGGCGCTGGAGCGGGCACTTTCCGTCTGCGGTACTTCTCTAAAGATCCGGGAGGTGGATGCGGCTGAAAATGCCCGAATATCCACGGAGGGCACGATTCCACTGCAGATACTTTCAAATCTGACAGAGGCTGATGTACGGTACGGCGCTCCCTCTGAGGCTGCAGGTGATGCGGTCTACCGTTACATCTGTCACGCTGCCCGGCTTTGTCTTGACGGCCGGGTTTCTGCCATGGCAACCGCCCCGATCAGCAAGGAAGCGATGCACCGGGCCGGCCACGACTATCCCGGTCATACCGAACTGCTCGCCGAATTGTGCGGGACGGATAACTTCGTCATGATGCTTGCCGGAGATATCCTGCGGGTCAGTCTGGTGACAATCCATGAGGCGCTGCATGATGTCCCGCGCCTGGTTACCTTTGATCAGGTTCTTAAGACAATTCGCATTACTGCAGAAGGAGTCGCACGATTGACCGGAAAGAGATCGCCGAAGCTGGCAGTCCTGGCTCTCAATCCCCATTGCGGCGAAGCGGGTAAATTCGGCTCTCACGAAACGAAGATCATCGGACCGGCGATAAAAGCCGCCCGACTTGAGGGTATCGAAGCCGAGGGGCCGCTGTCGGCCGATACCCTGTTCCATTTCGCCCAAACGGGCGGCTATGACGGCGTAGTGGCCATGTATCACGATCAGGGGCTGATCCCTCTTAAGCTGCTGCACTTCGATGATGCGGTAAATATAACCCTGGGGCTACCGATTATCCGGACCTCAGTTGACCATGGCACTGCGTACAGCCTTGCCGGAAGCGGTACTGCCTCTGAAAAGAGCCTCCTGGCAGCAATCAGAATGGCTGTAAATTTGGCACAATAGCCAGGCATTTGTTGTGAATGTGTCATACGGGCCAATGACGCGTCTCTGGGAAGGTGGGGGATTAATGCCATCAAAATTACGTGATAGTGCACATCGTGTTCAAGAATTCCTCTTAGAAAATGGCTTCTCATATGAGGTTAAGGAATTACCCGGTTCAACCAGAACTGCGCAGGAGGCAGCTGACAGCAT
>CAVYYZ010000016.1:0-8569 GCA_963772835.1 uncultured delta proteobacterium
TTTGCATTTGAGTGAGTTTCGGGGGGGGGCTTTTTCGCTGGGAGTTGGTACTATTCGTTATCACATATCAGCTAACCTGAGCTGGATGCGGTAGATGCCCTGCTGGGAAGACTGCCGAAACCGGCTGAATACCTCAAAGTATACGAAGTGAAGATTGAGCCGAACAAAGATAATATACAAATAACTGCTGTTTTCGAAATGAACTTGTCGAAATTATTTACATATCCCAAAGTCATTAATAAATATTTAAAATAAACCTAAAAATATTAATAAGTTATTATGTTGGCACAGGTAATGCTTTCTTGTTGCTACGGCAATTAATTGAAAAAGCAACATTGCAAGTCGACTTTACAAAGGAGAATAAGCCATGAGAAAGCAAATTGTAACGTTGTTGGCTGGGGCGCTATTAATCGTTGGCACTGTAACTTCGGCATCGGCAATAATGTACGGTTCAATTGATGTAGGGGCAAGGGATGTCTTAATAGGTTCCAGTGATCTTGGCAATTCCGGCAACGCAACTGAACTTGCTTGGGTAAAGACAATTTTGGGGTCGAGTACCGATTGGGAAATTAAGTATGATACATTCGCCACTAATTGGCATTTAACCAATGAAGCTGGGACATTTGCAATGGATCTTCAAGGAACCCCGGAGTATTATATGGTCAAAACTGGTAACGTTAATGGAGGAGGGAATGATCATTTTCTGTTTGATAATGTTGCCAGCCTTGATTGGGCTGTCTTGAATCTGTCAGATAGCTTTGGTAATGGATACACAATTGCAAATGTTGGAAAGTTTAGTCATGTCGTCGAATTTAATAATTCAACTACCCCTGTTCCGGAGCCCGGCACCTTGATGCTGCTCGGTTTAGGCATGTTCGGCCTTGCAGTCTACGGCAAGCGCCGAATGAACAAAGACGCCTGATTCAGGTACTCATCCCAAGTTCACAAAAAAACTGTGCGCATGCAGAGCCTCAGGCTGCTGAAAAAGTCCTCGCAAATTTGCGAGGACTTTTTATTATGCGTCCATGCTTATAGATAAAGACACTCGACAGATTTCCATGGAGTTTGTAAGTATCGAGGAATTGGTCCCGAAGGATCATTTGCTGCGCAAAATCGACAAGGCAATAGATTTCGGATTTATTCGAGAGAAAGTCAGAAGTCTTTACTGCGCCGACAACAGTCGTCCTGTAATTGTTATATATTTGTTAGGTATAGGTATGTAAAGAAAACCAACATTTTTTTGTTTGATTTTCTATTGAAATAAGTGTCACTGTAGGCTTTTCTGCGTATATTTAGTTTGACTAAAAAATATTTTATACTACTATTGTTCAATGTCTTATTCCGCCTTTTTCCTGATCGCATTTTCCGGCATCATGCATGCCCTCTATAATCTCCTCATCAAAAAGAGCCGCAACAAAACCGTTTTTATCTGGTGGATGTTCTCCTGCTCTACAGCTCTCTTCACCGCTTTGATGCCGTTCCTGCCGGGGAAGTTCCCACGGCCGGGTGCCGACATCGTAATACTGGCAGCGGCAGGTGCCTTTTGTTTCGTACTCTACCACCTCTTCACCGGACGTGCCTACCACTCCGGCGACCTTTCGCTGAGCTACCCGCTCACCCAGACCTCCATGATCTACGTCCCGCTCTGGGGTGTCATGACGCTGGGTGAACAGCTGAGCCGGATCGGCCTTGTGGGGATCATGGTCGTCCTTACGGGTGGCTACCTCCTCCAGATGAGGCGAGTGACCGTGCAGGAGTTGCTGCGTCCCTTCGGCAGCCTTGTCGAACCATCCGTACAGTCAGCGCTTGCCGCCGGCTTCATCTATTCGCTCGGGGCGGTTGTCGATAAGATCGGCGTCACCTCCTATCCTCCGCTTTACTTCACCTATCTCCTGGTCGTCTCCATGCTGGCCTTGATGACACTCAACATCCTCCGCCCCTGCCATCGTTCCCAAATCATCTCCGAGTGGCAAAACTACCGCCGCTTGATCCTGACCGGCGGACCATTGATGATGGCTTCGTTCATCTCATTTCGCTACGGACTGGCCCTTTCCCCCATGAGCTATGCCGTACCGGTACGCCAGTCAAGCATCGTTGCCGGAGTCCTGATCGGTGCCTTCATCCTCGAAGAATCGTGCGGACGCATCCGTTTCATCGCCTCACTGCTGATTCTTGCCGGGATCTGTCTGATCCGCTTCGGCTAGAAGAAATGGTCAATTGTGTCTGAACGCGATGTTCACAAAAAAACACGAAACTCCAACCAAACCTTGGTATTTTGATGTATATTACCCAGTCATTCATGGATACAGGAGGGAATATGGGTCTCTTTACGGGAGCAGCGAAAAATACCGGCTCGACGGAAGCCAGGAAGTTTTCCTCGGATTATGGGCAGTTGCTGGTTGATGGCGAAATTATTGAGGTCGGATTTGTCGTGCTCCGGGATACATTCCTGTTTACAAACAAGAGATTGATTCTTGTTGATATTCAGGGCATTTCAGGCCAGCAGATAGAATATCTGTCAATACCCTACAGCAGAATCACCAAGTTCAGCGTACAGACCGGTGGGAGTTTCGATCTTAACGCTGAATTAAAGCTCTGGATCGGTAGTGACTCGATTCCGATGGAGAAAAGGTTCAGTAAAGATGTGAACGTTTACGAGGTACAGAAGGTATTGGCCAGCCATATTCTGAAATGATGTACTCTGCCGCAGGAATTGCCGTATAATCTGCGGCGTACGGTTGCACTGCCATCCGCAGACTATTTGAAAGACAAGGTACCGGTTGTATGAACACAGTTTTCAAGCATCTTAAAGGAACGTTCCTGGCGGGAATATTCATCATCATTCCGTTCGGCATCACGATATTCATCCTCAAATTTCTCTTCAATTTCGCTGACGGCATTTTGGGGAGCCATCTGGACAGCCTGATGGTGCTCTACGGTCGGAGCGAGGGACATATTCCCGGCATCGGTATGATCACAGGCGCGGTGGTGATATATCTGACCGGCCTGATCGCTACCAACGTGCTCGGGAAGCGGCTGCTGAAGCTGGGTGATGATATGATGACGCGCATCCCGCTGGTCAAGTCGATTTACACCTCAAGCAAGCAGCTGATCAAGGTTTTCAAGGAAGGGGGGGCATCCTACCGACGTGCGGTGTTCGTTGAGTGGCCCCGTCCCGGTGTACGCGCCGTAGGATTCGTGACGGCCGAGGTGGAACGGGATGGTGAACACTTTATTGTGGTCTATATTCCTACCATGCCGAACCCGACTTCCGGGTTTGCTCTCTGGTTTCGCGAGTACGATGTGTACGAGAGCGGCATGACGGTTGAAGATGCGGTTAAGTTTGTGGTTTCGGGCGGGGTAGTGATTCCAGTGGAAGGTGCTCATTAATGCGATTCAGTTATGAAACAGCCGGTTCCTGTGCAACACGGATCGACATTGAAATCGAAGCAGGCATTATCGTGAAGGTCGAATTTATTGACGGCTGCGCCGGCAATACCCAGGCGGTGGCTGCGCTGGTCAAGGGAATGCCGGTTGTCGAGGCGGTGCGGCGCTTGAAGGGTATCGCCTGCCAGGGGGATACATCCTGCCCGGATCAGTTGGCGCGGGCTCTGGAAACCGCTGCAGGCGAAAAATAACGGTAGTAACTCCTGCAGCGGTGGAACGCAAACCCTTGAGCAGGCAAAACAGAAGAACGTTGTCATTTTATGAAAAACGTTTATTTTTTGGGTAATACGTTTCAGGTTTGACTCGAAGCGGTGGGCCGACCCGGCAATTTCGAACGTATCGCACGGATGAGGAGCGGTTTTCCGGATGTCCCATAATCATGCACAGCCAATCGTCTGTCACGATTGCGACCTGCTTCAGCGGGAAATTCCCCTCAAACGGGGGTGTGCGGCAAGCTGCAGCCGTTGCGGCGCGGTACTGTACCGAAACGCCACCGACAGCATTGACCGCACGCTTGCCTTCACCATGTCCGCAGCTGTCGTGTTCGTAATAGCCAACGTGTACCCCATTTTCTCGATCGAAGCCCAGGGGGGGCGCAGCTCAATCACCCTCGCAGGAGCAGCGCGTTTTCTCTGGGGGCAGCAGATGCAGCCTATCTCGGCAGTTGTTTTCCTGACCGCCATCCTGATCCCGGCCCTGGAGCTGATCACGATGATCTATCTCCTGCTTCCGATCAGGCTCAGTCGCGTTCCCGCCGGGTACACCTTCTTGCTGCGCATGCTTCGGATTATCGAACCGTGGGGAATGGTGGAAGTATTGATGCTTGGCGTGCTGGTTTCTCTGGTGAAGCTCACCAGCTCGTTCAAAGTTATTCCCGGTATCGCCCTTTGGTCTTTCGGGGTCCTGACCTTCTTGCTGGCGGCCGTCGCCGTCGTCGTTCAGCCTCCGTGATGTCTGGGCCCGTCTGGACAATAAATCCGACCCGGAGGCGCCTTTATGACGGAGTTGACGGAAAACGCCGCATCTCAGGGGGTTTGCTCCTGCCATGTCTGCAACCTCGTCTCCAGGCGGGAACGGGTATCGGATCCGGCGCATTGTCCCCGGTGCGGTGCCACTCTGCATTTCCGCAAGCCCGGCAGTGTTGCGCGCTGCTGGGCGCTGCTCATTGCCGCCTATATTCTGTATATTCCCGCGAATCTCCTGATCATCATGGAGACCGGTTCGCTGTTCAATTATCGCAAAGACACCATCATAAGCGGCGTGGTCGAGCTCTGGCAATCTGGATCATGGGAAATAGCGATAATAGTTTTCATTGCCAGCGTCACGATTCCGCTTCTGAAGTTGATATCGCTCACACTGCTGCTGGTATCGGTGCAGCTCCGCTCCCGTTGGCACCCCCGCCAGCGCACACGTCTCTATCGACTGGTAGAGTTTGTCGGTCGCTGGTCCATGCTTGATATCTACGTAGTAACGCTTCTGGTTGCTCTGGTGCAGTTTGGCTCCATTGCAACGGTAAAAGCGGGGCCGGGAGCGCTGGCATTCGGCGCCGTTGTGGTACTGACCATGTTCGCATCCATGCAATTTGACCCGCGCCTGATTTGGGACCCCCTTCAGAAAGAGAAACTCAATGACCGATATGCCTCAAAAGCCTGACCTTTCAGGTATTCCAGACGCTGTCAGCGAACCGAAACGGCGCTTCTCGATCCAACTGGTCTGGATCATTCCCATTGTCGCGGCACTCATCGGCCTTTCGCTCGCGGTTAAGGCATACGTGGATCGTGGAGAGACAATCACGATCACCTTCAAGACCGGAGAGGGGATGGAGGCGGGCAAGACCAAGCTCAAGTACAAGGACGTGCAGATCGGTGAGGTCAAAGGGATTACCATTTCCAAGGACCGGTCTCATGTGATCGTGGCCGCGGAAATGTCGAAGGATGCACGAGGACTCCTGGTGAAGGATACCAGATTCTGGGTTGTGCGGGCCCGAATCTCCGGCGGCAATGTATCCGGCCTCAGCACCTTGATAGGAGGATCCTACATCGGTGTCGATGCCGGTACTTCGGAAGAAAGCCGGGACAAATTCATCGGAGTCGAAGCGCCGCCCGCCATATCCCTTGACGTTCCCGGGCACCAGTTTGTTCTGCACGCCGCAGATGTCGGCTCGCTCGACACCTCCTCGCCGGTCTTCTACCGCCGCATACCGGTCGGCCAGGTCATTGCCACCGATCTGGACCGGGACGGCAAAGGGGTCACCATAAAGGTCTTTATCCGGGCTCCATACGATCAGTATGTCAAGAACAACTCCATTTTCTGGCACGCCAGCGGGGTTGACCTTACCCTCAACGCCAGCGGCATCAAGATCAACACGGAATCCATGGTTTCGATACTTCTGGGAGGCATCTCTTTCCAGACTCCGCAGGACCGGCTGGAAACACCGCCAGCCTCATCCAACAGTGTTTTTCCCTTGTACCTGACCAAAGAGGAAGCGTTGAATCACGCGGAAACGGTCGAGACCTACCTCCTTGTGTTCAAGGAATCGGTGCGCGGTCTCCCTGTTGGAGCGCCGGTGGATCTGGGAGGTGTGACCGTCGGCGAGGTGACGAAGATTGACGTGGCTCTGAACTCCAGTAATTCGGAGATCTCGATCCCGGTCGAAATACAGTTATATCCGGAGCGCCTGCGTGCAGAGTACCGCAATAAATTGCAGCAGGGTAAGGCGGTGAATTCCCGGGCCTTCCTCGACTCCCTCGTCGCGAACGGCTTCCGTGCAGAGGTCAAAAGCGGGAATTTGTTGACCGGGCATCTGTTTGTTGCGCTTGATTTCTATCCAAAGGCGCGGCCGGCAAAGATAGAGTGGAGCGCAAATCCGCCCAGGTTTCCCACCGTTCCCGGTTCCATGGAGCAGTTGCAGAAAAAACTGATGACGATCGTAGAAAAGATCGAAAAAATTCCGTTCGAGCAGCTTGCCGGTGATACCAGAAAGACGATTCAGTCGTTTGATGTCACTCTGAAGAGCGCGGAGAAGCTCTTGAAGAACGTGGACGGTACGGTCGTCCCTGAAGCCCGCTCGGTACTTGTGGAGACGAGGCAATCACTGGAGGATGTACGGAAAACGTTGGGAGAGGCGCGCAAGACTCTTGGCGGCGCGAACCAGGTTCTTGCCGGCGATGCGCCGGTACAGCTGGACCTGCGTGAGACCCTGCGTGAAGTGTCGCGGGCTGCCCAGTCGCTTCGGGTGCTTGGCGATTACCTGGAACAACACCCGGAATCTCTTATCCGCGGTAAGCGAGAGGACAAACAATGATGCGCATTTTTGCTGTCTGTAAGTTAAATTCTGCATACCGCGCACTTCTGCCGGGAAAAGTTGTTGATAACCCCCGTACCTTTTTTGTCCGGTTCGGGGTGCTGGCTGTTTGCCTGACCGTAACGTTAGCCGGATGCAGCAGATCACCGAGAGTTTCATTCTATACTCTGGAACCTGCTGCTCAGGTCGAGAGTGTCGCCGAAAAATCATCTGTTCCGGCCATTGCCGTTGGTCCGGTTACGCTTCCGGAAGTGGTGGACAGGCCGCAGCTCGTGGTACGCGTTGCCGCAAACCGTGTGGAGATCCTGGAGGCGCATCGCTGGGCCGAACCGCTCAAGAGTGAGATTCCGCGGCTTATTGCGGAAAACCTGAGACGTCTGCTCGGATCAAGCTGGGTGTCATCCAATCTTCAGCATGCGGGTTCCGATGCAGAATACCGGGTGTTGGTGGACATACAACGATTTGAATCGACACCGGGGGAGGCTGTTACCGTCGAGGCCATCTGGTCCCTGCGTCGAATATCGGGAGGAGCTCCGAAGGGCGGCCGTTCACTGGTACGCGAGCCTGTAACTGCAGAAGGGTACGATCCCCTGGTGGCTGCGTACGGACGTGCCCTCCTTGCCGTGAGCCGTGATCTGGCACGTGCAATCCGGACCGAAGCCGCGTTGGGAAACTGACCTGGAGTGATGTGGCTTTTGAGCCGATGGAGGATTTGTAATTGCAGATAGTATTCGGTATCGACTTTGGCACAACCAATTCGGCGCTTTCGGTATACAGGAACGGCACGGTTGAGGTGGTTGCCGTTGATGGTGACGACCATGCCGGGGAACTGATGCGTTCGGTGCTCTATTTTAACGAGGAAAACGAGATCTTTGCCGGACACGAGGCCATTCGCCAGTATGTCGGCGATGGGGCAGCCGGGCGTTTTATGCAGTCGATCAAGACCTTTCTGCCGAACACCAGTTTCGACAGTACCGAGGTGTTCGGCAAGCGTTACACAATCGATGACCTGGTGGCGATCATCCTCAGGAAGATCAAGGCCCGGGGAGAGGCGCATGTGGGGTGTGCCGTGGAGAGTGTGGTCCTGGGGCGGCCGGTCGTGTTTTCGACCGATGCCGCCAAGGATGCCGTGGCCGAGCAGCGCCTTGAAAAGGCTGCCCGCAAGGCGGGCTTCAAAAATATCTGGTTCCAGTATGAACCGGTAGCGGCGGCTCTGGCCTTTGAAGAAACGTTGCAGGCCGGACAGGAACGGATCGTGTTCATCGGCGATTTCGGCGGCGGCACATCGGATTTCTCGGTAATCCGCGTCAAGGGGGGCGCTTTTGCCCGTTCCGACCGGCGCAGTGATGTGCTCTCACTGGGGGGTGTCTATGTGGCCGGAGACAAGTTCGATTCACAGATCATGTGGGATAAGGTGGCGCACCATTTCGGCCGCTATGCCCGCTACAAGACCATGGGGAAGGATGAGTGGAACAGTATTCCCAAGAGCATCATCTATACCCTCTGTCAGTGGCATCGCATCCCGCTGTTGCGGGCGCGCAAAACCAGGGAGCTTATCCGGGTGATCAAAGGGACCACCGATGACCGCCGGGCTATCGAGCATCTGGAAAATATCATCATCGACAATTTCGGTTTTTTCCTGTTTCAGGCAATTGAAAAGGCCAAGTGTGAACTTTCAGGGCAGGAACAGACCCTGATCCGCTTTACAGAGCGTGATCTGTAATATCAACGAGGAGCTTGGCAAGGATGAGTTTGAAACGCTCAATGCGGATAATTTCCGGCAGATTGCGACCTGTATCGATGAGGTTGTTTCACGGT
>CAVYYZ010000017.1:0-17347 GCA_963772835.1 uncultured delta proteobacterium
CCCGGATGTATGACAAGCTTTTCGGCGTTCGTAGTGAAAAAACAGATCCTTCCCGCCCATTGGTCAGACCTGACAATCCTCAACGACGTCTCATTTCATTTAAAAAATTGTTGTTACCTGCACTTTTGCTTGCACTCATTCTGATTACCGCGACCTTCTTAAAAAGTCCCTCTGCTCCCCCTGTTAGCCAGCCGCAACCTGCTGTAGCCGTTGTACCGCCTGTACAAAACAGTGTCGTCCAAAACGTGCAAAGCTCCGTACGTATCAGGAAAACAGAACAGGCCCTTCCCGCTCTCAAGACTGAAAGACGGCCTGCAGAGCTTCCTGAGGCTGAAAAAAAAGAGGTGACAAATCTATTGAAACCACCGGCCGGTAAAGGCTTCATCCTTAAAGTAAAGGTTACCCAAAATGGTACTCTGACAGCTACGGTTGATGGCTCCGGGCCCCAGCTGTATGAGCTTGCAATCGGAGATATTATCGAGTGGAAGGCAGAAAATAAAGTCACTCTGGAATTGAGCAATGCCGGTGGAGTTGAAGTCGAGTTGAACGGCACGCCTTACAGATCGCTCGGTCCACCCGGTAAGCCGGTTTACGTAGAACTTGATGCCAGTGGTGTCAAACAGTAATCCGTAAGTTATACGTTCTTTTAAACCGTTCGCTCGAAAGAATCTTTTCTGTAATTCTGTTAGAACAGATAATGTGAACATACGTAACCCGTTAAAGTGGCTCGACGGAATTATTTTTCTCCCCCGATTTTTTCCTCCATACATGTAAACAAAAAAAGATGTTCCGGGTCTTGACAGTTTGCCGCTCCATGCTAGAATTCCTGTACTTCAAGCCGTGCAGGAGAATCAGAGTGAAACATGGATTTAAAAGGATACTGGTTGTGGACGATGAGGATAATGCCCGTATTGCACTCTCCAAAATCCTTACCCATGAAGGCTATGATGTGATCTCCGCCAGGAACGGAGTAGAGGCTCTCAATTGCCTGCGAAGCAAAGACGTCGAATTGATTATTACCGATCTTAATATGCCGGAGATGAATGGATTAATGTTTCTGCGCGAGCTTAACCGCAGCCACCCTGCCAGCAACGTAATTATGATTACCGCGTACGGCGAAGTTGAGTCATATCTTGAAGCAATGACGCTGGGCGCTTTTGAATATATTAACAAACCGGTCAAATATGAAGATCTCAAAAAAGTCATCAACAAGATTTTCAAAACAATGTAAACGGCCGGCGGGTCAGTACGGACCACGTTATTTTATTACCGAACATATCCTGTAAAACAGGACCAGGAGGATTATATGAAACCATTTACAAAAATACTGACCGCCATTGATTTTTCAGAAAATTCCGATTGTGCATTTGAGTATGCCCTGACACTTGCAACTCAGTTTAATGCCGAGCTCACGATTATACATGTCATAAATGAACCGGTTGATTTGCGCGGTTTCTATGTACCGCATATCTCTTTTGAGCAGCTTGAAAAAGAGATCGAAGAGGGTGCCGTAACGATGATGGAAGCGTTCTGTAATTCAAAGTTGGGAACGTTTACTAATTACAAATCAACAATTGTAACCGGCATCCCGTATGACGAAATCACGGCTACTGCCGCAAAACTCGATGCATCGCTTATTGTAATGGGCACACATGGCAGGACCGGTCTTGATCATCTCCTGTTCGGAAGCACGGCAGAACGTGTCGTACGTTCTGCACCCTGCCCCGTCCTGACGGTCAGGCTTCCGGCGGTTTAGGGGTGGACCCGAAAAGGCCATGAAAAAAAGTATGCCCCTATGGTGACTACATCTGAATTGCATGTTCCGGGAAAAACGGTCGTTATTATTGATGACGACAGGAATATCCTTGAATTGACCTCTCTGATACTTTCAAAGAATGGTTTCCAGCCGTATGCTACTGATAGTGCTCACGAGGGCATTGAATTTATTGCCCGCTTTTCCCCGGAGTTGGTCCTGCTCGACTACATGATGCCGGAGATGGATGGCCTGTCTGCACTTCAGCAGATAAAAAGCCGCTTTCCTGACACGTACGTCGTGATGTTTACCGGCAAGGGGAATGAAGAGATAGCTGTTGAATTGATGAAAAACGGTGCTTCAGAGTATATCCTCAAGCCGTTTAATAATCGTAATCTTGTTGAACGGCTTGAAAATGTGCTGAGAATCCGGGAAATCGAACTTCACAACCGGGATCTGCAAAAACAACAGGAACATTTGCTTTCTGAAATTGAGCAGTGGAATCTGGAACTTCAGAAAAGGGTGCGCGAAAAATCCGAGTCGCTTCAAGTCGCTCAGGAAGAGATTGCCCAATCTGAAAAGCTCGCGGCGCTTGGATATCTTTCTGCAGGCATGGCCCACGAAATCCGCAACCCACTCAATTCGATTTCTCTGTTTGTCCAACTCATGCGCCAGACAACAACCGAGCCTGATCAACTTGAACATCAGGCTAAAATACTCAAAGAAGTCGACCGTATAGATTCTATTATCCGAAAATTGCTTGATGCCTCACGGCGGACACGTGTCATATCGACCAATGTACAGATCAACCAGGTCATAGATAATGCAATTGAAGCCTTTTCACCCCAGATAGAGACCAGAAAAATTCAAGTTGACCGCCTGTACCACAGCGTACCATCCCCCATTACTGCAGACCCGACCGAGTTAGAGCAGATCTTCACCAATCTTTTCCTGAACGCACTGGATGCCATGAGCCGGGGCGGCCGCCTCGCTATTGAGGTTTTTGAAAATGACGGCAGGGTTATTGTCAGAGTGAGTGACAGCGGTACCGGAATTGCGGAGAATGTTCTTTCCAGCATATTCGAGCCTTTTTTCAGCACGAAAAGTCGCGGTACAGGTATGGGTCTCCCGGTAGCCCAGCGGATTGCCCGTATGTACGAAGGAAGAATGGAGGTTGAACACTCCTCATCGATGGGCACCACATTCCGCCTGGAATTTCCGGTCTCTTCCTGAAATTTCGCCCTTTCTTTTTCCGGTTGAGGTGGTGTAGTATGCCGGAACTGTCGATAGCCCTCCCTGATCCTGATAAACAGGATACGTGTATTGACGAAATTTATTCCGCAGAAAAAAGCGGTAACTGTTTCTCATCCTTTAATAGTGTGTACCGCCATGCCCGAACCGCCCAAAAAAATTCTCATCATTGATGATGACCCCTTTTTTCTGAAAGTACTGACCGACAATTTCAGTGACAACGGGTTTACCGTATTCAACGCCAATGACGGCGTTGAAGGGGTAAATACGTATCTTGAAAAACGGCCCGATGTCGTTATCTCCGATCTGGTAATGCCGCGCATGGGAGGAGTCAGCACCTGCATGGAGATCAGTCGGCTGGCCGGTGATTATCCGCCAGTCATTGTACTGTTGACATCCATGTTTCAGGAATCACCCCATGAGCACGACGAACCTGAGATGGGTGCCAAGATACATATCCCCAAGTCGACCCCCCCCGTTGATATCGTTATCATCATTGAACAGCTCCTTGAGCGCAGAACGTACCCGCAGAACTGAATACATGCCTTTTATTTATCGCAATCTTTCTCTCACTCTACATGATCATGAAGAGGCTCTGCCTGCATTACTGGCGGCAAAGCTTTCCGTTCCTCAGGCATATCTGCACGATGTCCTGATCATCCGTAAAGCGATAGACGCCCGAAAAAAACCGAACATTAAACTGATCTACACGCTCTCCTTTACCGTTGATGATGCAATCAGTTTACGCCTGAAAAACGATCCTGCCCTGGAGTGGCAGGACGAAAAAACTGCACCGGTTCAGGTGCAGATTCATTCACCAAAACGCATCGTCATTGTCGGCAGCGGCCCGGCCGGCCTGTTTGCCGCCCTGCGTCTCGCAGAGTATGGACTGACTGCGACGGTCATTGAACGGGGTGAACCGGTAGAACAGCGTGCGCTGTCTGTTCAGCGTTTCTGGAAAGACGGAATCCTTGACCCTGAGTCCAATGTCCAATTCGGAGAGGGCGGGGCCGGGACTTTTTCAGACGGCAAGCTGACCTGCCGTTCCAAAGATCCGTTGGTGCCATGGGTACTGGAAAAGTTAGTGGCATTTGGCGCCCAGGCCGAGGTGCGCTATCTCGCCAAGCCGCATATCGGTACGGATCGATTGAGGACAGTCATCAGTGCGATCCGCAGGGATCTTATTGAAAAGGGATTTACGATTCGTTTCGGATGCCGAATGACCAACCTGAATATCACAGGGGGCGGAATCGCCGCCGTGAATCTTAATGATTCGGAGGAAATCCCGTGTGATCACCTGATTCTGGCCAGTGGACATAGCGCACGGGATACGTTTGAGATGTTGGAACGGCTGAAAGTTCCGTTACAGCGGAAACCGTTTGCAATGGGGCTCAGGGTTGAGCATCCGCAGGAGCTTATAAACCGGATCCAGTACGGCGCCCAGAAACAGCATACCCTGCAGGCGGCTGACTATGCCCTTGCCTGGAACAACGGCTCCAGTGGTCGCAGTGCCTATTCCTTCTGTATGTGTCCAGGCGGAGTGGTTGTCGGCGGATCATCTGAAGCAGGAGGGGTCGTTACCAACGGCATGAGCGGTCAATTGCGTAATTCTCCCTACGCCAACAGCGCTCTTGTGGTTAATGTCCGGGAAGATGATTTCGACGGGCCTGGTCCTCTGGCCGGGATGAGACTGCAGCGCAGGTGGGAGAGCCGGGCGTTTGAAATCGGTGGAGGAGGGTTCAGGGCTCCGGCCCAAAATCTGCTCGGTTTTTTGCGGCTTCCGGGACAAGGTGCGGCCAGAACGAGCTACCGTCCCGGTATCTGCGAAACGGAACTCGATTTTGTCCTGCCGCCCTTTGTCATCGACACGCTGCGTGAAGGGATTGTTGATTTCGGTCGCAAGCTGAAGGGCTTCGTTACCGCTGAGGCGACGTTGATAGGCATCGAATCACGCACCTCATCACCGGTACGTATTCTGCGTGACAGCAGTTTCGAATCCGTTGGCGTCAAAGGACTGTATCCGGCCGGCGAGGGTGCCGGTTATGCCGGCGGAATCATGAGTTCCGCCGTAGATGGCATAAAGATTGCCGACTCCATAGCAGCGAGATTGAGACCTCAGTAACGTTCAAATATCTTCTGTGTCTCATCATGGGCCGGGTATATTCACCTTCAGGTCCAGTTCCCGCACAACCCCCAGTGAGGCAAGCGGCTGGTCGAACTTTGCAGCATCACCGATAACAACCAGCTTGAATGAGTCAGGGCGAAGGTATTTTTGTGCGGCATTCAGCACATCTGCTTTGGTCACTTTGGCAATATTATCACGATACCGTTCAAGGTAATCGTCAGCATAACCGTAATATTCGAGCCTGGCTCGCTGGGTTACAATCGAAGCCGGGCTGGTGAAGCCGAACATGAATGAGTTAATCATGTATTCACGGGCGGCGGCTAATTCACCGTCAGTTACCGGCACTTTCGTCAGTTCGGTGATAATGTTTTTCATCAGATTGATGGTTTTAACGGTTGATTCCCCCTTGGTTTCCGTTTCGGCGACAAAGCTGCCGGTAAAGCGCCGGCCGATATCGAAATGGCTACCGATACTGTAGGCCAGACCCTGGTTTGTGCGAATCTCCGTCGTCAACCGTGATGTGAAACTCCCCCCCAGAATGTAATCCAGAACCCTGACAGCATAGATATCCGGAGTATCCTTGTTCAAGCCCAGATGCCCCATGCGGATAACAGTCTGGTTAACCTGTTTTTTACCGAAAAGCACTTCAGCTTGAAACAGCTGCTTCGGCTGGGGTATCTCGGGCAGTATCAGGGCGGGCAGCTTTTTTTCGGCCTTGAAGGCCGCATTCAGCTCTTTGAGCAGAACGGTTCGGTCAAAATCGCCTGAGACTGCCAGAATCATGTTGTCAAGCCTGTAATAACGGCGATGGAAATCGATCAGATCCTGGCGGGTGATGGTACTGATGGACTCATAAGTTGTCATATCACCCAGCGGGTGGCCGGCATATATCGCCCGGTTAATCTCTCTACCTGCTATTTCCTTAGGGTCATCGTTCTGACGCCGTAAGCTTTCAATGGTCTGTTTGCGGGAAATTTCAACCCTATTATTACTGAAATCGGGATGCAGCAGGACAGTGCTGAAAATCTGCAGTGTACGGATGAAATTCTTTTTGAGTGTCGTCAGAGAGACTGTTCCCATGTCGCTGCCGATGCCGCTTTCAACAGATGAAGCCATGAACTCCAGCTCGTCATCCAACATTTCCGGTGCCACACCTCCGGCGCCGCCGCTGCGCATTACCGCCCCGACCATGGCGGACAGTCCCGATTTTGCTGCCGGTTCATAGACCGAACCTGTCCGCACCATTGCCGTCATATTGATTATCGGCAGTTCGGTGTCCCGCAGGAGATACACCGGCATCCCGCACTCCAGAACGACACGTTCGGTTTTGGGTATCTGGAAATTCAATTCCGGAAAAGTCATGGTTCGTGGATCAGCCAGATGTCCATCTACGGCGCACGCCGGTGCGCACAGGGTGAGCAGGAAACAGAGGGAGAGTATCAGATGTTTCATTTGTCACCCACTTTTTTTGAGATAAATCCAACGGTACGGTTTTCGCGGGTGAAGTAGGCACCGGCTACCCGCATGATGTCAGCCTGAGTAACTCTGGCAATTTTACCGCGATGCTGAGACATATAGCGCCAACTGCCGGTCGTCGCTTCGTACTCGGTAAGATTTCGCGCCAGACCGCCATTCGTGCCCATACGGCGCGCCTCCTCATATTCAATTTTATTAAGGATACGCTGCAGGTCCCTCTGGGCGACCGGTGTCGTTTTCAATAACTCCAGTTCCGCCTGAACGGCTTCCTCAACATCTTTGGCCGTATGCGGCGCCCGCGGATTGGCGCTGATTATAAACATGTTCGGATAGCGGTAGCCCGGCGCATCAAACGTTCCGATTTCAGAGGCGATCTGCTTTTCAATCACGAGACTTTTGTAAAAGCGGGAGGTCCGGCCACTTCCCAAAATCATGTTAATGACGTCGAACACATAATCATCCGGATCACCGATAGCCGGTTTGTGAAAACCCATGATAACCGTGGGCTCGGCCTCGGCAATCAGCTCAATTCGCCGCTCACCCGATTGTTTCGGTTCCTGGGTGGTAACCGGCGGCGGTTCTTTCCCGGGTCTGATCGCGCCAAAATAGCGCTCGACCAGAGCAATTGTCGTCTTGGTATCGATATCCCCAACAATTGCCACGATGGCATTATTTGGAGTATAGTAACTATGAAAGAACTGTTCGGCTTTGCTGCGGGTCAGATTTTCAATATCGGACATCCATCCGATTGTCGGCTGACCGTATGAGTGGGCCAGAAAGCTGGAGGCGATAAACGTTTCCCATAGCTTGCTTTCCGGGTCCGCATCATATGATCGTCGTCGTTCCTCCATGACCACCGCCCGCTCTGTGTAAAATTCCCGCAGGACCGCATTCTGCAGGCGGTCAGATTCGATGGCGGCCCACAATTCAAGTTTGTTGGACGGCAGGCTGATCAGGTAGGTTGTGCCGTCACGGCTCGTAAAGGCGTTGTATCCGGTACCACCGTTTTTTGAATAAAGTTCGAAAAACTCATCCTTAATGACATATTTAGACGCAGCGACTTCCAGAGCAGCGAGCTGTTTCTCCAGCCCGGCTATTTTTAAAGAATCAGCTCTGTCTCTCAGTGCTTTTTCAGCCGTCAACCTCTGGGCGACTTCCTCAATTTTGTCAAGGAGCGGTTTCTCAGCGGCAAAATCCTTTGTCCCGAGCGTAGTCGTGCCCTTGAAAAGCATGTGTTCCAGAAGGTGGGCGATGCCTCGCTCATCACTGCGCTCATCAACGCTGCCGACCCTGAACCGGATCCATGCCGAAACCGTCGGTGAGGTATGCCGCTCCACCATCAGAAGTTTCATGCCGTTTTTCATCGTGTACTCGACGACCTTCTCATCAAGGGTTGCTGCATGTAATCCCGTGGCGCAGAGTGCCAGCAGGGTTACGACCATCAGTATGTGCTTCATCTCCAACTCTCCCCTAAAACACCGAAAACTTGATATACTTCCGTGGATCTTCCTTGAAGTCTTTTACCAGCGCATCCAGGTCGTCGACCATTTTGTTCATTTTGTCATACAGCGCTTTGTCATTCACCAATTTTCCTGCGGTTCCGTCCCCACCCCGGACTTTTGCAGTTATTTCTTCGATTACCTTGACCGATGATTCTGCTCTCGTAAGGAGGGAGATGCCTCTGTCATAAAATTCACGGTCGTTAAGGAGCAGACCAACAGTTCCTTCTTTTGACATAATTTTTTTATTCAGATCCCGAACTTCATCGGCAGCTTTGATACTCTTGTCGGCAAGTAATGTCAACTTGGAGTAGAGCGTCTTGTCATAGATTAACTTGTTGAGCGTCCCGTCAGAGGTTTGAATGTCCTGCAGTGTGCGGTCGGCACGGGTAAGGATGCTGATCAGTTTATTATACGGCTCCGGATCGCGGTTGAGCCTGCCAAGGGTGCCTTCACCGCGGTTTATGGTGACGACCAGTTCTTTCATTTCGATGGCAAGCCGCGCGACATTACTATAGAGCGTCTCGTCCTTGTTCAGTTTTCCAAGTGTCCCCTTCCCTTTATCGATGTTATCTATGATGCCGTTGACCCTGTCAAAGGCGTCTCCGGCCTTTTGAATGACGTCATCCAGTTTGGCTGCTGCTGACCCCTGCAGTACCGCAGGAGGGGTGTCGGAGTACTGTTTTGAAGGGAGTATGTCGACATATTTTTCACCCATCAGCCCGCGTGTTTTGATTGTAACTTTCGAGTCGGTGCCTATTTTTTTCATGGCATCGATATCAACGTCGATATCAATGCTGACCTCGTTACTGTTTTTGGGATCTGCAAACAGAATGTCGGTCACCAGGCCAACGTCCACCCCTGCAAGCCAGACCGGAGCGCCGACTTTCAGACCGACGACATCACTCATGACGACTCGCATGGTTTTCTTATTGACAAACATTTTGGTTTTTTGTCCCATCAGCAGGACACCGCCGGCAAAAAAGACCAGAGCCAGAAAGATGAAAACACCTCCCCGCACCTGAGCCCAACCGATCTGATTGCTTCGCTTCATATCAATGCCACCTGTTCCAGTCGTTTTCTTCTGTTGACCTGACTATCATATAAACAGCGACCGGTCCGTCGGGTTCAGAAATTCACGAACCTCCGGGATGCTGCTGGCCTTCATGTCTTCTTCATTCCCCTCGAACAGCATGCGCGCATCATGCAGAAAGGTAAACCGCTGTGACGTTGCAAAAGCGGTGACAAGATCATGGGTTACCATCAGAGTTGTCTTACCCTCGGCCTGGAGTCGCTGCATCAGGTTGCAGATATTATACACACCGATCGGGTCAAGTCCGGTGGTCGGCTCGTCAAAAAAGATGTAATCCGGTTCGGCTGCAAGGGCACGGGCGATAGCGACCCGTTTCTTCATGCCGCCCGAAAGTTCAGCCGGATACAGGTTAAGGGCCGCTTCCACTCCTACGAAACTGAGCTTTTCGCATACGATCTTCGTTATTTCGGCCTGAGAAAGCCGCCCCTCCTCGAACAGGCGATAGCCGACATTCTCTCCAACGGTCATCGAATCAAACAGTGCGCCCCCTTGAAATACAATCGCAATTCGCTTGCGCTGCTGCATAAAGTCAACTTCCGGCATTCCGGTGATACAGAGATCGCCGATAAAGACCTTGCCGGAATCAGGATCGAGAAGACCGAGCAGCAACTTGAGAATGGTTGTTTTCCCGGCGCCGCTGACCCCCAGAATCGTGCGGTTGACGCCACGCTCAAGATGAAAGTCAAAATCTTCCAGAATCTTGCGCCCACCGACTGAATAACACAATTTTTCTATGCGGATTGAGTCGCTTGAGATCATTGATCTTTCATTCCCTGCATACACCCTCCCATGATCAGTATAATCTGCCACTCCTGCTCCGTTACCGGCTGAATCGAGAGACGGCTCCGCTTGACCAGCGGCATGTCCGTCAGCAGCGGGTTTTGCTTAATGCTCCCCAGGGTCACAATCCGTGACAGCGGCGTAACGTGTCGGAGATCAACCTGATACCAGATCGGATTGTCAGCAGAAGCCTTGGGGTCGAAATGTCCGGCGTTCGGGTTCAGAGCTGTTATGTCGGGATAGCCTGCCCGCACTATCTCTGCCAGACCTACCACCGCCGGTTCCGGAATGTTGCTGTGATAAAACAGTACCTGATCGCCGACCCTGACCTGATCCCGCAGAAAATTACGAGCCTGGTAATTGCGGACACCATCCCATGGTTCTGTCATGCCGGGACGATTTTTCAGATCATCGAAGGAAAAACAGCCCGGTTCGGTTTTGAAAAGCCAGTACGCCATATTATCCTCTGAAAACGACGAAAACCTTCGCCAGGAAGAAATCGCAGACCAGTATTAAAACAGAAGAAAGCACCACGGCCTGCTTTGCTGCAGCGCCGACCCCCGCGGCACCGCCCTTTGTACGGAGGCCCACGTAACAGGCGGTTATGGCAACAATAGCGCCGAACACCGCCGGTTTCACCACTCCCTCGACCAGATCCTGAAATACCATGAATTGCGGGAGCCCGCTGATGTACATGACCGGGTTGATGTTATACCCGGCCGACATGATATACCCACCAAAAACTGAGACCATGTCAGTCACTACTGTCAGGAGCGGGAGCGCCAGAACCATTGCTTTGAGCCGCGGAACTACCAGGCGTTTGATAATATCCGTGCCTTCCACCCGCATGGCGTCAACCTGCTCCGTCACGACCATCGTACCCAGTTCAGCGGTAATGGCCGATCCCACGCGGCCGGCAACCATCAAAGCGGCCAACACCGGACCAAGTTCCTTGATCATCGTCACCGCCACCATGCCGCCGACATAACTGGTTGCTGCGAATGGCTTGAGCTGGATAAGCGACTGAAGCGCCATGACCATACCTGAAAAAAGTCCGGTCAGCACGCAGATGAAAAGTGAAGAGAACCCCAATTTATCGAACTGGATAGTGAATTCACGATAATAGAAGGGGCGCCGGAAGATTCTCGCAACGGCACGCCCGGCCAGAGCAAAATAATTCTGGAGCCCGTGAAAAAAAATCAGGAGCACTCTGTCAATAACCGCTGCATTCATAAGTAGCTAGAGCGCCGCAGCTAATGCTTCAGACGCTTCACGTACGAAGATGAACTGCAGTTCGTTGCGGACGTTATCCGGGATGTCCTCAAGGTCATCACGGTTGCGCTCCGGAGCTATGACTGTATCGACACCCGCCCGATGGGCTGCCAGCACCTTTTCCTTCAAGCCGCCAATTGCGAGCACCCGGCCGGTCAGCGTGATTTCTCCGGTCATGGCGACATTTCTTCGCGCCGGTTTTCCTGTCAGGAGCGAGACCAGCGCAGTAACCATGGTGACCCCCGCTGAAGGACCATCCTTAGGAATTGCCCCGGAAGGAACATGAATGTGAATGATTCGATTTTCAAACGCTTCCGGTTTGATTCCGAAATCGTCGGCATGTGCCTCAATGTAGGAGAGCGCAGCCCGGGCAGATTCCTTCATCACATCGCCCAGCGAGCCGGTCAGGATCAGCTCTGATTTGCCAGGCATGGAGGTTACTTCGATAAAGAGGATATCTCCTCCGGTCTCAGTCCAGGCTAACCCTGTCACCACGCCGATGCGGTCATTTTCGGCTGCCACCTCATTGTGAAATTTTTTCGGGCCAAGCAGTTCAGATACGATCTCAGCGGTGATACCGCTTCGTGTGGCCTTTTGCTGGGTAATTTCCTTTGCTATTTTACGGCATATCGAGGCGATCGTGCGCTGCATACCCCGCACACCGGCCTCACGGGTGTAATCACTGATAACGCTCTCCAGTGCCTCATCGTTGAAGGAAAGTCCCCTGCCGGTAAGACCGTTTTCCTCCAACTCACGTGCGACAATGAAATTTTTGGCGATATGCAGCTTTTCCTGGCTGCTGTAGCCGGCGAGACGGATGACTTCCATACGATCTTTGAGCGGCCCGGGTATCGGGTCAAGCTGGTTGGCTGTGGTTATGAACATGACTTTTGACAGGTCAAACGCAACGTCAAGGTAGTGGTCGTTGAAGCTGAAGTTCTGCTCAGGATCAAGCACCTCCAGGAGAGCGCTGGCAGGATCACCGCGGAAGTCATTGCCCAGCTTGTCAATTTCATCCAGCATGAAGATCGGGTTATTGACACCGCAGCGATAGAGCTCTTTGATAATTCGACCCGGGAGTGCTCCGATATAGGTGCGTCGGTGCCCGCGAATTTCTGCTTCGTCCCGCACGCCTCCCAGAGAGATGCGTACAAATTTACGACCCATTGAGCGGGCAATCGACTTGCCCAGGGAGGTCTTTCCGACACCCGGCGGCCCGACAAAACAGAGCACCGGGCCTTTCATGTTTTCCTTGAGCGAGCGCACGGCTAAAAATTCCAGAATACGCTCTTTAACCTTTTTTAAGTTGTAGTGATCTTCGTCGAGAATCTCCTCGGCCCGTGTCATGTCAAGGCTGTCTGTTGTGCCGGTGTTCCACGGCATTCCGGCCAGATAATCGAGATACGTGCGTGCTACGTTGTATTCCGGTGATGCCTGGTTGATTCGCTCCAGTCGCTTCAGCTCTTTATCGGCTATTTTTTTGATTTCATCCGGAAGTCCGGCTTCTTCGATTTTCCGGCGCAGTTCGTTCATATCTGACGAACGAGGATCTTCGTCACCCAACTCTTCCTGAATGTGTTTCATCTGTTCGCGGAGAATATATTCTTTCTGGTTCTTGCCAACCCGCTTGGTGACTTCGCCGGCGACCTCGTTTTTAACCTGCATCCGCTGCACTTCGTTGGTCAGGTGGACGTAGACCTTTTTCAGGCGTTCCAGGGGATCGGTCGTCTCCAGCAGTTCCTGAAGATCGACGGCCGGCAGGTTAACATACAGTGCTACAAGATCGGACAACCGGGCCGGATTATCGATGTAGTCGATCATTTTCATGACATCGTCAGGCAATGGTTTCCCGTGCGAAAGAGCTATTTTTAAAAGGGCATTCAGACTCTGAACCAGCGCTTCTGATGCAAGATTTTTTTCAACGAACTCCCGTACAATTTCGCAATGAGCAAGGGTCACCACCCCGGACGGTTCGGTGTCCAGAATTTTCAGACGCGTAACTCCTTCCAGAGAAACTTTAGAGCGGCCGTCATCCAGATTATTAATCTGAATGACCTTGCAGAGTGTTGCAATCTCGCACCTGCCTCCGGGAATCTCGCTTATCGGGTTATCCGGACGCTCGAATGCGAGCACAACATATTTTTCATAGGAATCCGCCGCCCGGAAAACAGCTGTGTCTTTTTCGCTGACATACAAAGGAAACAGCATATAGGGAAATACAACAATTTCCTTTTGAGTATATAGCGGCAATCTTGAAGGTATTTCGATAGTAGTGTGCGGCATCTTCTGATGTCCTTTTCATATGTTGTTTATAACGTGATATACGGCAGCAGGCAGAAATACACAGGGTGGATTATAGCATACTTCAGGTTACACGCAAAGCCTCAGACAGGCTTTCCGTCCCGGACGGATACGTTCACAATCCGCACCCCTGCAGAAGGGCCCGCCAGTTCGTGATAGAGCAGGGAGAGGAAACGTACCGTCACCAGACGGTGTATTGCGGCCTGGGTAACGCGGTAGAGCCAAAAGCGGACACGTGACGGAGAACGGCTGCCAAGAATCAAAGGGCAGAAGTCACTGAGCTGGAGCGAAACACGTACGGCTTTCGGGAACGGTTCCACCCCGAATCGGAGTTCTCCCCGATCACACTGGTGAGACTGCACTAAAAAACCGCCGCATATGCGTAACGTCGCGAAGCAGTCCGAGTAAACCGGCGGCAAAAAACTTATCAGACTTTGTTTCGTCCCAATGAAACGGAATTCAATACCCCCTTCTAAAAAAACGGGACGTATCAGTGTAAAAGTACATTTTTCAATATACCCCGTATAGCGGATAAGAAGCTCTTTTGCTGATAGCTCCTCTGCGAGCGAGGCGGGAAGATCGGCCCACTGTACGGAAAAAACCGAAGCGTCTTCAACGATTACCTGCTGGCAGGCTATTTCCAGAAAAGAAGTGTGTCGCGGCATAGTAGTCATTCTGCCATCTGCATCAGATAATGCAATCAAATAACGCTCTTTGAATTTCTCTCTTGACAAGTTTCAAAATAGTATTAAGATAAAATCAATCCTGTTAGGAATTAGGTAATAAATCGAAAGGAGACCCTGCCAATGTGGACTGCAAGATTTAGGATTCGTCCGGTTTCCCACTGCAAAGAGGGTTGCCCTCTTTAGCCCGCCACCGACGGTTGCGGGCGCCCGGAAAAAAATGACCCTCTGTCGTCAGACAGGGGGTTTTTTTTTGTCGCGGCGCCTGTTATCTGTTATGATCACCGCCAAAAGTCCCAACCACCAAGGCATAGAGAGAGATTAGAGTGAAAAAATATCTTGTCATTTTGACCGTAGTTGTCTGTATCGCCGGTATTGCCGGTTTTTCAGTCTATAAACGTACACCCGAAGTCAGCTACAAGACCGCCAGGATCGAACGCGGCACGATTGTTTCTGCAGTAGCAGCAACCGGAAACCTTTCGGCGGTAACCACAGTTCAGGTCGGTACTCAAGTGTCCGGGACGATCCAGAAACTCTATGTTGATTTCAATTCACGTGTCAAAAAAGGGCAGGCCATAGCCGAAATAGATCCTTCACTGTTTAATGCATCGGTGGAACAATCCCGCGGAAATTATCTCAGTGCCGAAGCCAATCTGCAAAAAAGCAAAGTTGCTCTGGCCGATGCGGAGCGCACCTTCACCCGCAATAAAAAACTGCTGGCGGATGGGATAATTTCTCAAGGGGATTATGATGCGGCCGAGACGGCGTTGCAATCATCCAAAGCATCCGTTAATGCGGCGGAGGGGGCTCTTGCCCAGGCTCGCGGTTCGATGATGCAGTCCAAAACCAACCTGCGCTACTCGACGATCCGCTCGCCGGTTGATGGAGTCGTAATCTCCCGTGCAATAGATGTCGGTCAGACAGTTGCCGCCTCATTTTCCACTCCGACGCTTTTCACCATTGCTCAGGATCTGACCAAGATGCAGATAGAGGTCAGTGTCGATGAAGCCGACATCAGCCGGATCCAGATGCAGCAGATCGTCAGTTTCACCGTTGACTCATACCCGGAACAGACATTCCGCGGCAAAGTCATCCAGATTCGTAGCGCTCCGGTTATCACCCAGAATGTTGTCACCTATGTTGTGGTCGTCAGTGTTGATAACAGTGACATGAAACTGAAGCCGGGTATGACGGCGAACGCATCGATAGTAGTGGCAAAGAAGGATGATGTCCTTAAGCTGCCACCGGCCGCCCTGCGCTTCAAGCCGAAAGCAAAGGGTGATGATCAGAAAGAGAAGACAAATGGCGCTTCCTCCCAGAAACCCGCCGGTGCCGGCGGACCGGGCGGTGGGGGCAAAGGCACTTCCGGAAAAGCCCGGGAGAGAACTCTGCAGGTGTACCAGCTTGTAGAAGGAAAGCCGGTTGCCGCAGCGATAAAAACCGGGATTGCAAATAACAGCAGCATCGAACTGACGGAGAGCACTTTGAAGGAAGGTGATGAAGTCATCATCGAGCAGATTGGCGGCGATATGAAGAAAAAAGCGGGATCGAGCAGCTCGCCGATGGGTCCACGCTTCTAAATGAACAGCGTCATTTCCTTAACAGGTATCCGTCGGGTCTTCATCATGGGGGATCAGGAGTTTGAGGCCCTCAAGGGGGTCTCCTTCGATGTCGGCGCCGGTGAATTCGTCGCCATCATGGGTGCATCAGGCAGCGGAAAATCGACCTGCATGAATATCCTCGGCTGTCTTGATCGCCCCACCTCCGGTAGTTATCTTCTGGACGGCCTTGACGTGGGGGGTATGTCACCCAATCAGCTGGCTGATATTCGCAACAATAAACTCGGTTTTGTTTTTCAGGGATTCAACCTGCTGGCTCGTACCGCCGCGATTGAAAATGTAGAGCTGCCGCTGGTGTACACCGGTATTCATGGCAAAGAACGGCGTAAGAAAGCCCTGATTGCCATGGAACAGGTCGGCCTCTCCGGCAAAGAGAACAATCACTCGAGCCAATTGTCTGGGGGGCAGCAGCAGCGGGTTGCAATCGCCCGCGCCCTTGTCAACAATCCTGCCGTAATTCTGGCCGATGAACCGACCGGAAACCTTGACAGCAGAACCAGCGAAGAAATTATGGGGCTTTTTACCAGCCTGAACAGGCAGGGGATCACCATTATCATGGTAACCCACGAGCATGACGTGGCTGCCTATGCCGGTCGGCAGATAACGTTTCGTGACGGCCTCATCATATCCGATACTCTGAACAGCAGTATGACTGGCCAGCCGGTGTAATCCATGGACTTTCTTCAGACTCTCAAAATAGCCCTCCGGGCCCTGCGAACCAACAAGATGCGCTCGTTCCTCACCATGCTCGGCATCATCATCGGTATTGCTGCCGTGATTGCCATGATGGCGGTCGGCACAGGGGCAAGCTATGTCATTTCCCAACAGATTGCCAGCATCGGCAGCAACATCATTCTGGTGCTGCCCGGTTCTACGACCAGCGGCGGTCTTCGCACCGGAAGCGGCGGAGCCCAGACGCTCTCCAGTGATGATGCCCGGGCGATCATGACCGAGTGCCCTTCAGTTGAATACGCGGCAGGGACCGTACGAACTTCGGGGCAGTTAGTCTATGGCAATATGAACTGGTCGTCAGTTGTCATGGGCGCGACTCCCGAACTGTTCGATATTCGCGAATGGCCGGTTGTCAGTGGTCGATCAATCAGCCAGCAGGATGTGGATGGTGCCGTCAAAGTCTGTCTGGTGGGTCAGACGGTCGCCGATAATCTTTTCGGTTCCGCCGATCCAGTAGGGAATATCATCAGGATAAAAAAAATTCCGTTCACGATCATCGGGGTCCTTGACCGCAAAGGGCAGTCACCTCAGGGACAGGATCAGGATGATGCGGTTTTTGTGCCGTTACGCACCGCTCAGCGTAACCTTGTCCGATCGCAACGTACCGGCGTGGTCAGTGCCATTATCGTCAAGGCAAAGAGTGAAGAACTGATCGACAAAGCTGAAGGTGAAATCCAGTCGCTTCTCAACCAACGCCATCGAATTACGAACAGCAAGGAACCGGATTTCTCGACCCGCAACCTGTCAGAAATTCTGGCCGTTG
>CAVYYZ010000018.1:0-50569 GCA_963772835.1 uncultured delta proteobacterium
CGAATCCCGTTTCCCGCTCCATTAGAAATCAAGGACTTAAGCTTAATTGCTTAAGTCCTTTTTTCATGCCTTTTTTACCCCGAATGTGACGTACTTGTGAAGTAACCAGAAATTCACTGATTTTATGTCTGTTTATGAATATTTAGCAACTTTAGCGGTTTTAGCAAATTGAGTGTAGTGGATTTAAATTTGAATTATGATGTGAGGAAAGCCGGATAATATTGCTAAATTGCCAAAACTTGTAATAGTATTTCCAGTGTTTAGGCAGCGATAAATCATAAATGAGGATTCCTATGAAAACCGCCTTACTCATCATTGACATACAAAACGACTACTTCCCCGGCGGTAAGATGGAACTGGTTGGCAGCAGAGAAGCTGCGGCAGCTGCGGCTCGATTGTTGGCCGCTTTCAGAAAACTGGCTTGGTCAATCTTCCATGTTCAGCATGTCGCTGCCCAGCCAAACCCGACCTTCTTTCTGCCGGGAACACCGGGGGCAGATATTCATGCCAGCGTTGCCCCAATGCCTGGCGAACCGATCATCACCAAACACTACCCCAGCAGTTTCCGTAACACCGACTTACTGGATCAACTCAGGTCTTCAGGAGTCGATACGCTCTTGATCTGCGGCATGATGAGCCATATGTGTGTAGATACAACCGTGCGGGCCGCATTTGACCTCGGTTTTTCCTGCATCGTTACCCATGACGCCTGCGCAACCAGAGAGCTGTCGTTTAAAGGCGTCACCGTATCGGCAGAGCAGGTCCATGCCTCTTACATGTCAGCCCTTGGTGCGGTGTTTGCCCAGGTGATGGGAGTTGACGAAATTCTTGAGAACATGCAAGCAACTGCATAGCAACCCAAGGCCGCAATTTTTACCGGCAGCACTCATATTTCTGGATATACATGCTTCAAGGAAACTTTACATGAAAGTATATGCAATCAATGGTAGTCCGAGAAAAAGCTGGAATACCGTCATGCTCCTTGAAAATGCCCTGAAAGGTGCGGCTGCAGAGGGAGCGGAAACAGAGCTGGTCCATCTGTATGACCTGAATTTCAAGGGATGCACCAGCTGTTTTGGCTGCAAACTGAAAGGCGGGAAAAGTTACGGTACATGCGCCATGCGGGATGAACTCACTCCGGTTCTGGAAAAGCTGGCCGCTGCCGATGCCTTTATCCTGGGTTCGCCGATCTACTTCGGCACAGTGACCGGTGAGATGCGTTCTTTCATGGAGCGACTTCTCTTCCAGTATCTGGCCTACACCATACCACCCTGCACACTTTTCGACCGAAAGGTGCCGACGGCCTTTATCTACACCATGAACATATCGGCAGAGATGATGAATGAATATCAGTACCCGATTCATTTTGGATCAAACGAAAACTACCTTACCAGGATATTCGGACAATGCGAAACGCTCTGCTGCAATGAAACCCTTCAGTTTGAGGATTACGACAAGGTGGTGTTCAACTACTTTGACCCGGAAGAACGGAAACAGCGGCGCATCGACGTATTCCCGGAAGATTGCCGAAAAGCGTCCGAACTGGGGGGCAAACTTGTCATTGGAGCAAGGCAAGCTGCTGCGATTCCATTATGAGTACAGAATCTTCGTCACTGGATAAAATACTGGCAAAAGTCTGCGAACTCTGCCCGGTTTGCCTCCATGCCCGTCACCACCAACAGGGAGTCGTGTTCAACTTTGTGAAGAGTATTGAGACAGACATCTGCCCTTTCTGTAAGGCGTATGAACGGGTTCACGGCCAGAAAGCCCACGAAAAAAGAGGATAACAATGTCAACCGCAACCGTAGTGGCAAAGGTAACTGCTAAAAGTGACGCTGCAGCTCTTGAAGCAGGACTTACTGTAGGTGGTGGTGCCCAAAAGGACGTTTGGCTGAAAAAGGCCGAACGGAAAGGACTGCAGGTAATCCGTGTCGGAGCAGCGAATATGAATAGATTATTGATATTGTTATGTCTTGTTGCAACCATATCCGGGTGTGCCGCCAAGGACTGGCGCACCGCGAGCCGTGAATCAGCCGGAATCGCTCCTGATCCGGCAGTAACAAAAGAAGCTGTAGTGCAAGCCTATGCAGCCCCCACATGGGGATGGCGCGGGTGGTTCGCCGTACATACCTGGATATCGGTGAAACCTGCTAACGAAACTTCATATACTGTGTACGAGTTAATCGGATGGAGACAAAATCGAGGTCTTCCACTGATACGTATTGAAAGGGACCTTCCTGACCGCTATTGGTTCGGCGAGCGTCCGCGTCTGCTCAAGGAATTCCGGGGAGACAAAGCTGAGAAGCTGATTCCAGCCATCAATCAGGCTGCTGGCAGCTACCCATGGCCGGACACCTATAAGGCATTTCCGGGACCGAACAGCAATACCTTTATCGCCTGGATTGCCATGAAGGTGCCGGGACTGGAACTTGATCTCCCATTCACGGCAATCGGCAGCGGCTATGAAAACTGATGGGATGGACATATTTGAACGCCTCTTGCACGGTTACAAATACAGGAATATCCGGAACAGAAAACCCAATTCAGGCTGTCAATCTTCCAGGAAAAGACAACCAGCGATCCGGTATAAATTCGACCAACCGGTTGTAGACACAAGGTTACTCACCAGCGCATTGAAAAGGCCACCTTTTGGATAACTCTAAAACAATCTTTACCCGCTACGAAAAATTTGTCATCGCCATTCTCGCTCTATTTAAATTCACGGTTGTTCTCGATTTCATGGTTCTTTCTCCCCTTGGGGCTAATCATGGTTATGATCTACACTCATCCTGGTTCTACTCCAATCTGGATCGTAATCTTGATCAATATCATCCTGTACACAGGGATTTCATCACGAATGTTTTCATCTTCGGCACTAATCTCGGGCGTGCCTGATGTGAAAGACCGGGGAGCATTTATGGGGATAAATTCTTCTATTCAGCAGGTATCAGGAGGCATTGCCGCATTTGTGGCGGGGCTTATCGTTTATCAGCCAGCTAAAAATGCTCCACTGCGGCACTTTGATACTGTCGGCTATGTCACAGCCTGTACAATGCTCATTACTCTTGGTATGATGTTTTTCATCGACCGGGAGGTCTCAAGAAAACTTAAAATAGTTCACTTATAAACTATAACAGCTTAATATTGTTACTATCTATATTGTTGTAGTGCATTGAGTATATGGCCATTCTAACACTCGGGAGTTGGTATTACGTCTCTCCACGAATCTAAAACGAGTCCATTATATGATTGAATTGAATAACGTAACCAAACGATACGAATCGCTTATAGCTGTTGACGATGTATCCTTCTCTGTCAAATCAGGTGAGTGTTTTGCCCTGCTTGGACCCAATGGCGCCGGGAAGACGACTATCGTTAAGATGCTGCTCGACTTTACACGACCGACATCGGGAAGTTTGTCCTTAAACGGCATCCCGAGTACTCTGGCAGAATGCCGACAATCAGTCGGTTATCTTGCTGAAAACCACCACATCCCACCATCTCTTTCAGGGTGGCACTACCTCCTGCGCTGTGCTGAGTTATTGGATATGAACCGGTCGGAGGCTATAGATCAGTGCAGGCGCATTATTGAGCTGATTGGTATGCAAGGCCGGGAGAATACAAAGACCGGCACATATTCCAAGGGCATGGTTCAACGGTTTGGATTAGGCGCTGCTCTCATGGGAGATCCAAAACTGTTGATTCTGGATGAACCCACCTCTGGCTTGGATCCCATCGGCGTCAGGGAGATACGCCAACTCCTTGAGTCGCTTAAAGGTCAAGGCATGACGATCTTCTTAAATTCACACCTATTGTCAGAAGTTGAAAAAATCTGCGATACCGCAGCAATAATCAATCGTGGCAGGCTCTTGGTAAAAGACACAATTTCAGCCATTGTCAAAGATGGTGAAACGCTGGAAGATGTGTTTGTCAGACTGGTGAAAGGTTAACATGGAAACTTCAAAAGCACTCCCTCCCATTACAAGGATTACTAAATTTACGCTCATTGACGAAATGCAGCAGAGAAGTTTTGTCGTCATGTTCGTATTCTGCGCGCTCTGTGTATTTCTTATTCGTGGCTGTTATCAAGGCAATTACATTGTGAACGGACAGTCACTTGATGCCGAAACCATTGTCAGAACGTTATCGAAAGCGACCTTCCACGTCATCGGTGCCGGCGTGATGGTCATAACGGCTTTGCTTTCGATGCGAATATTCAGGCGAGACCGGAATGAGGGTATGCAGTCGTGTATTTTGTCCAAACCGATAGCCCGGTGGCAGTATGTTATGGGTAAGATCCTTGGATTATGGGTCTTATCAACACTTTTCATGTTCATTTTGCACAGTATTGTCTTCTTGATTACATCAATAAATTTGAAGGTATTCATGCCTGGATACCTTATGGCCTCTCTGCTCTGTTCTATCAACCTGCTCTTTGTGATTATTGCCGTACTTCTATTATCAGTCCTGATGTCAGATATTATCGCTTTTCTTTGTGTTCTGGGTGTCGGTATCGTTGGCTTTGTAGCTGATGGCATAGCTGCAGCCAGCCAGAGCCAGATTGCTCAGGCGATAGTGCAGCAATCGGCCGGCCATCCACAGTCAGACATAACATGGTGGAAAGTCGTATATGTTTTATGGCCGAAGCTCTTGGGCGTTCAACAGTTGGCGTCTTCATTGATTGAGAGCGAATCAATCCATGGATTCGGTCCTGTCTACCCACTCATCAATGTTCTTGTTTACTGCCTTATTCTCGGTGCATTGCTTTTCAAGCGATTTAGGAATGAAGATATTGTCTAGATTTATGGGGTGAGTGATGAGTGACATATCGGCAGACTCTTAGTAACCGGCCGGTGGTAAGTTGGACCTCAAGGAGATTCAGTTAATGCTACAGATTCACAGCGAATCCCACAGGTCAGATAGAATAGGTTGGCTTCGAGCAGCAGTTCTTGGCGCTAACGACGGAACAATTTCGGTAGCAAGTCTCGTCGTTGGAGTTGCCGTTTCCGGAGCAACACAAAATAGCATTCTTCTCACTGGTATAGCCGGTCTTGTCGCTGGAGCGATGTCAATGGCTGCCGGCGAGTATGTCTCGGTTCAATCGCAGGCAGATACTGAACATGCTGATATTGAGAGAGAAAAACTTGAACTTGAACTTGAACCGGAACACGAACTAAATGAACTCACCTCAATTTATGTGAGCCGGGGTCTCGGCCACCCTTTGGCCCGCCTGGTTGCAGAAAAGCTGATGTCCGGTGATGCTCTTGGAGCTCACGCCAGAGACGAACTTGGCATTACGGAAACGTTACGGGCTCGACCGCTTCAGGCAGCTCTTGCATCTGCAATTGCTTTTGTTGTAGGTGCAATAGTTCCAATCCTTGCTGTATTACTCGCTCCAAAAGCCTTGGTTACTGAGGTTTCATTTGCAACCGCACTGATTACTCTCGCCATTTTGGGGGCTACAGCAGCATACGCCGGTGGTGCTCCCATTGCTAAAGGTGCTCTTCGTGTTGCATTCTGGGGTGTGCTCGCAATGGGACTAACTGCCGGAGTCGGCAAGTTCTTTGGCGCAGTTATTTGAGTGCCCGATACAATCACCTGATGATGCCAGAAATGGTATACCGGCCCTAATATGGTAAGCCAGGAAAAGTATTTTTTTCAAGGCGCCTATCCATAGTCAACCTTACTTCTGAGTCCCGGACGAAGAGAGCCGCGCTGGTTTTGGAATAGTCGTCGGATTGGCTATGGGACTGGCAGTTACCCTTGCTATCGGTATTGACATGATCGGTCTTTTCTGTTGAAACGCTTCATATAAGCAATAAAAGCTGTAAACCAAATCCTTCATTTGATTTTAAGGCGATTCACCATATGATTGACCAAAATAGACTCTTCAATACTTTCATGGAACTCTGCACCATAGATTCAGAACCAACATGTGAACGACTCATGGCTGACCGGCTGACGGAGATACTGACATCATTTGGTTTCGTTGTTTCGGAAGATGATACCGGAAAGAAAATCGGTGGAAGTGCCGGAAACCTTTACGCCCGCCTGGAAGGTACCGCTGCCGGCGAAGCGTTACTCTTCTCCTGTCATATGGACCGGGTTGTACCTGGTGTTAATGTCAAGCCCCGTATTGAAGGGGATTATATTGTCAGCGATGGTACTACAGTGCTCGGAGCTGACGACGCTTCAGGTTTGGCCGCTCTGATAGAGGGGATCACGGTAATCAAGCAAAACGGGAAAGATCATCCGGCTATTGAGCTGGTACTGACTGTCGCAGAAGAGTTGTCTCTGGTCGGTTCCAAACATTTCGACACAACTCAGGTCACCTCACGGATCGGTTTTGTTCTGGATGCTGGCGGGAATGTAGGGGAAATCGTACTTCAAGCACCGGAGCACATTAAATTTACAGCTGTGTTTCATGGAGTCAGCGCACACGCCGGTTTTGCTCCGGAGCAGGGAATTTCGGCGATACAGATCGCGGCAACGGCCATCAGCCGGATGGGATTATTACGTATTGACTCAGAAACAACTGCCAATATCGGCAGCATCTCTGCGATCGGCCCGACCAATATCGTTCAAAAAAAATGTGAACTGCAAGGCGAAGTCCGATCACTGGTCCCGTCAAAAGTTCAGTCCCATATGGCAACGTTGACAGACGTTATGCAGGCTGCTGCTGCCGAATACGGAGGGTCGGCAGCTATCGAGACTGTGACATCCTACCAGGCATACCAGTTGCGGGAGGAAAGCGAACCGGTATGCAGGGCGGCTCGGGCAGCTGCCGCTATAAGGGTGCCAGTCTGCTATAAAGCAACCGGTGGCGGATCTGATGCTAATTATTTCAATAGCCGGGGTTTACCGACAGTGGTGCTCAGTTGCGGTTATGAGAAGGTTCATACATCAGCGGAGCGGATCCCTTTGGAGCAACTGGTTCTGCTGACGGAATGGGTACTCGCTATTATCGATGACGGGGTAGAAGTATGAGCCTCCAGGCGGCACTGTTTTAGTTCTCAAATAGTTACAGTTCTGGTTGATATAATGTAATTTTAACCTCAGAACTATAGTTTACGTCCTTTTTCTTTGCATGCACCCTCTTGTACAACCTCAAACGATCCCTGCCAAATAGCGTACACACTCCACGCTGCACGTATAGACGCGCCACTGCGAATGTCGGGTGGTATTATCCGCGGCTAGTGGGCCAGGATTAAATACGTTTATTGTTTTGAGTTACTATGGTATGAAAATCCACAATTTACCGGAACATTACCGGACAAATATATGAAGAGCGGACCAATAAGAACGATCGAGGTAACATATGACGAACACAATCGCGTTTCAGCGGGTAACAGCGACCCTCCCGAATGGCCATGACATATTCGATATTTTTCTGATCAATGCTGATGGAACAGGTTTGATTCAAATCACTCACCACGCCGCAGGAAAAGAATTTGACAGTGTTTCTCCGGTTTTTTCGCCGGACGGCACACAAATAGTCTTCGCAACTATGCGAAACCGTGAAGATCCGGGAAATAACAATACCTCTGAGATTTATCGAATGGCAAAAGACGGTAGCAATGTAACTCGCCTTACGAATGACAGCGATTACGACTCATCTCCATGTTGGTCGGCGGATGGAACGAAGATTCTCTTTGCTGGAGAACGGCCAGAGGCCAGGCTTTTTACAATGTCATCAACTGATGGCAGTTCGATTTCCGAGGTCCCAACGGCGGGGGAGGGGCTTGAGGAGTGGTCACCACGTTATTCTCCCGATGGAACCAGGATCACATTTATACGCGACTTCGGCGGCGGAAGACGCGCCGTATTCGTTGCACACTCTGATGGCAGTAACGCCCGGAATCTCACCACATCGCCATGTCTTTGTTCTGGCCCCTATTGGTCGCCAGATGGGCAGAAGATTGTATATGCCAGCGACCACCACAATCCACTCTCCAACGAGCTTGAAATCTATTTGATGGACGCAGGGGATATTGATGGGGATGGAGAGGGTGATCATCGAGCGCGTTTAACGAATTTTTGCCCTTTAGCCATGTCGGAAATGCCAGTATTTTCTCCTGATGGAACTCGAATAGCTTACAGCAATAACTCGTCTGGGAAGTTCGATATTTATTTCATGGATTCCGATGGAGCGAATAAAGCCTTGTTTGTCAATTATGGCGAGAACTGTTTTGTGACAGACTGGAAGTAAGTCGATTTCCGTGTGTAAGGCCTAAGCGAAGTCCCGAATGCAAAGGAAGTGTCTAAGGGGATGCCCATAAAATCATAAGGGAAGAAATGGGACATTCACCGCTTTACTCTTTAATAGGGGGGTGTCTCTATTTATTTCCCTGAAAAAAATCGGCGAGAGCACTAAATATCCAACCAGAAAGTTAGACCCGCAAAAACCCGAAACTTGTGGGACAACTTTATGCCCGTTGTACATAATAAGGAGAAAATTAGTAATGATGACACGCAGGAAATCAATCAGAATATTTACTGCTTTTATTTTGGCCCTGTTGTTTGTGGCTCCGGCGTTTGCGGAGGAACCACAAACAATTCAGGAATGGCATGGTGGCCCGCATATTGGTTTCAGCCTGTATACCGGAATCATTGGTGCTGAAATCCAAAAAGGGCATTATGGTGTTACGCTGGGAATCCCTACATGCATCGGGTTTAAATATTATCCGGATGAAAGGGGTTACCGCTGGTTTTTTGGGATCCACGCCATGCGTTTCAGCCTTGACGAGCAGAAAGCAGTCGGCAATATCCCCTACAATGAGTCAATCAATACATATGCCGGAGCTGGATTTGGCTATAGATGGCGGTGGTGGGATCATCTTGACCTGACTCTCAGCCTCTCGGCAACATTCGAACAGGAAAAACTAACCGGGCTTTATGGAAACAGAACCGATAACATTCTATCTGCACTTCCCGGCCTTACCATCGGCGGTACTTTTTGAAAAATACCCGGTTAAAACGCCACCATGCCCACTCTAAATTTAAAGTACACAAGTGAATGCAATCATGGATGAATTTATGTGCGGGCGGTTTTCCCCGGTATCTGACCTATGCGAATAGCAAAAACATTGACTCGATACGCTAGTTTGCTCCCGCTTCTAACGCTTTGGTTCATGTCAGGATGCGTACAACTGCCGGATCAGCAGAAAAATGCGTGGCCTTGGGAATATGGCAGGGGGCAGGGCGAACCCAATATTCCTGATTATGTCTCATTCCGCGCAGGGATTGCCAATTTCGGTGAACCGCCACGGGCTGTTAAACCAGTAACTCCAGAGGCCATAGGTTCATCGACTCCCGAAGCACGGTCGGCTATCACGATATCACCAGCAACCAGAACCGGGGCATCCTCCGGGATGGGCGTAGAAGTAGACAAAGTCGTCGCAACTCCGGCCAAGGATTACGACTTCAGGGTGGGGGAGAAGAACTCTTTATCCGCTCTATTCCACCCGGTCAACACCTACAATGCAGGCAAAGTCATAACCGCGTTTAATAATGGTTGTGCCCCGGTGTCGGTAGTCATCAATATCGATAGCAGCATGTCACACAACACTTCGGCTAACAAGACCCTTCCCTATTATGCTGTCGTGCCGGCCAATACCGACAACTCCCTGGTGCAACTGTCACCTCTGCAAAGTGGTACGCCGATCAGTTTCCGCTACAGCTTTCAATGGACTATCGGGGACTATACCGCACGCCACAATTGCATGGAACATTATCGGTTCCCGTTCGATAAGAAGATCCGGGCATATGCCCAGGTGAACGATGGGAAAGATTCCTCTCCCTACGCCCGCTATGCCGTCATCTTTTCTGTGCCGAAGGGAACAGCTGTCCTCGCTGCCCGTAAAGGCACGATAGTTCGTAGCGATCCGGACGGCAAGATTGACATCCTGCACGAAGACGCCACAATCGGAACGTACAGCCACCTCGAAACCATTGCCGGGAACATGACTGTCGGGAAAACTGTGACAACCGAGGATGTCATTGGCATCGCCGGCACAGCAGAAAACAACAGAGATGCGTACATGCAGTTAACAGTCTGGCGACCGGAGCCACGGGCTGGTACCTCTTTGTTGATCAGCACCCAACAGATAGGTTTTGATGCTGTGTCATTCCCGCTGCCATTCAGTGCCATGGCTTCTGAAAAAGGTAAAGTTCTGGTAGAAAGCCAAACGGTATCCAGAGGCAAATTGCCGACATTAAATAAGCAGTCAAAGAAAAAGCCAAAGGCGGCCAATCTTTGAAATGCAGCAACGGAAAGTGCCAGGTCTAAGCATTGACAAGATACGGGAATTTCCAACGAAGAATATGGACACAGGCCGAACAAAGAAACCGGGCAGGCGGGTCATTTCCCGGGCCGTTAAGGAGCAAGACCTAAAAACCAGCTTGGAGGATAATTTATGAAATGGATTTTTACTGTTTTTGCCATTGGAATAGCGTTTTCATCCGGGCATGCGTATGCCGACAACTTCCGCTGTCCCAATGACAATATTGTCTCCACCGGAGACAGCATCTCCACTGTTGCGTCCAAATGTGATTACCCTGCCTTCATGTTCAAGCGAGAGGAGCCGATGATGATTGAAGACAACAGAACAGACAGCAGGACAGGAACTAAAATCATCTATATTGAGGTGCAAGAGTGGACTTACAATCAGGGTTTATCACATACGTTGATATTCCGTAACGGTATCTTTTCAGAGATCCGTTTTGGTGGCTTTGCCAATTGATGTAGAGAGTAAAAACAGGGACGCTTCCCTGTTTTCCGGCTTAAAAAATCGGGGATTGTCCCTGTTTATTCCAATGACTGTCATAGTCCGTAATGCCGCAGCAGGAGGAGCAGCAGGGTGTAGCTGACCGCTGACGTCAGGGTCGAGAGCATAACGATGGAAGCAGCAAGCTCTCCATCAGCCTTCATCTGGTGGGCCATGATGTAGGTAGCGGTTGCCGTGGGAGTGCCGGCCAGCAGAATTCCGATACCTAGATCGACCCCCCGGACGCCAAAGGCAATCAAGAGCAAGCCAGCCACCAGCGGCATGCCGAGCAGTTTGAAGAGGGTGGCGATGCCGGCCGATTTGAGATCTCCCTTGAGGCGTTGTAATGAAAAGGAGCCGCCGATTGCTAACAGCGCCAGGGGGAGGGTTAAACCTGCGACAATGCCGAGACTGCTCTTGAGGATGATCGGCACCGGCAGGCTGAAATAACTCCAGATGATCCCGGTGAATGAAGCGATAATTAAGGGGTTAAGCATGATCTCACGCAGCCAGTTTTGTTTTGGTCCATCTGAATCGTTGTGTCGTTGCGGCCAGATCAGGGCGATGATGGCGAACAGATTCAGGACCGGCACCAGAAACCCCATCAGAATGCTGGCGCGCGTCAGCCCCGATTCACCGTAGGCATTCAGACAGATCGCCAGACCGACGAAGGCAAGATTGCCGCGAAAACTCCCCTGACTGAAACTGCCGAGACTTGCGGGCGGGTATTTACGCAGATGGCCGTAGGCGTAGCTGACAGCGAACAGGCAGACGATCGCCAGCGACGACCCGGCGACCAGAGGGCCGTTAAATTCGGTGACGAAATCGGCTTGCGATATCTTGTAAAACAGCAGGATCGGCAGAAAAACCAAATAGACCAGGCGATTGGTCTGGCGGGTGAAGGCATCGTCAAACAGCCCCATGCGTCGCAGCAGAAAGCCCAAAGCGATCACCAGGAAAACCGGCAGAACGATTCTGATTGTTTCAAAAAATAGTGCCATGCAACCTCCGTATGAAAGCGGAGAATAGCTCAAATTACCTCCAGCGCCAATATAAACCCTGAAATCCTAAAGGATTTTAGACAAATAAGGATAAAAAAGGATAAAAATCGCTTTTTTAACTGGTTGGTACATATGCCCGGTACTGGGTAGTGTTAACGTAATTTCGGAGGGATTTCTGAGGAGATGACGATATTTCAAGCGTCCCAGAGGGGTCAACTCTTGATACGGGACAAAAGTAACGTGAGTGCCCGGCAAGATAGAAGCACCGACCTCAAACCTCCACTGTTTCCCCGGCCGTTATGCAGAAAGCTTTCACCAGGCTTTCACTAATCTGGCTATAGTGAGGTAGATTTGAATGGCTTTTATTGGACTATTGAAGGCGTAAAAACGGAGTTAACTTTTTGGTATTACTGTGCCTTATCTAAAATATTAAGGTTGCACTTATAGAGATACCACCCTGTGAATGCCGGTGAATGGAAACAGGGAGATTCCGGATTGAAACTACCCGGGATGCACCTTCAGGATGCCGGTAATTTCGTGCTGCATATTTTTCGTATCAATATCCGCCCACCGCAGGAGTGAACCCCACGTTTTTACCCCGCTTTTAACTTCATGATAGATCTGCTGTGCCGGCTGTCCGGTCTTGACGGCGATAACGGCGGCAATAATCAATTCCTGGTTCGATGCTCCTGCCTGACGCAGTGCAGCCACCTCACCTTCCGACATCAAACGCTTGCGAACAAACAAATCATCCACCACAGCTTCTGCCAGCCGGGTCGTTGATGACTTTGCATTCAGGGCTGCTGTGAACCGAGTACCCAAGGCGTTCGCGCTAAGTCGTAGCGGCCCAATGACGTCTCTCCACTCACCCTTTTCACCCTTTGCCTGAAGCAGGGCATCGGGCGACGCCCCCGATTTGGAAGCGATCCAATAGGCGATCCACAGGTCGTCAGCAGCGGCCCCCTGCTGTTTTTTGAATACGATGGTTCTCTTGTCGACAGTAAAGGCGAGGGCAAAAAAACTGTTTTGCGTCGTGGCCAGAAAGTAAGGGTCGGCTGCCGCAGGCCGCGCCGTTTCATAGGAGCGGTCGGTGAAGCAATGACAGGTAATTGCAGGCACGGCCAGTGCCGGCATCGGAAGCATGAGGAGAAAAAAAAGAGTGAAATGGAAGCTGCTGCAGGTTGTGTGTCGCATAAAAATCCCTTGTTCCGGTTATAATACCTGTGTGGGCAGAAACGGTGGTGCGGCAGTAGTACTCCTACCACCACCGCCAGAGTGAAAGGATCAGGATGATAATGAAGACGATCGCCAGATTCATGTGTGCCATGAAGAAAAATACCCGTTCGTGCAGCGGCGTTTTTCGGGGGGCAGCGGCAAGAAACGCTCCTGTTGACGGCATTGCGGTCACTTTCTCCCGTCCGTGCGGCGCCAGTTTCAGCGCCTCTGTCAAGTCGTTACCGGCGTTGTGCCTCCCCATGTGAACCCCCTGTTTCCAGAGGCTGCTCTGAGTCGCATCATAGACTTTTCCCTCAAACGCGAAACAGGCCGGTCGACCCTCTTTCCCGTCGAAAGAGGCCAGACTCTCACGGGTAAATTCACCTGTGGCGTCAGTCGGCGGCAACTCCTTCTTTCTTGCTTTGAGACGCGGTCCGATGACGGTGATGACGAACAGGGCAGAGAGTACCATGACCAGATAGAGGGAAATCTTGATGATCAGGAGGATACCAAAGCGGGTGTGAATGAGTGTGTCAAACGAGGTCACCCGATAGAAGGTCAAAAATGCACCGGTTATTCCCATGACGATCATCGAAATAATGCCGACTCTCAGCTCACCGCGAGGAAGTCCGCCGACCGCATAGGCAGGCTTGAGAATAAGGTGCACATAGAGGATCGTACCGAACCAGAAAACGGCGGTCAGGAAGTGGATGAAGCCGATAGCCAGCCGGAGCCCTTTGGCGATGTTTGTCTTTCCGGGACTTTCTGTTGCGGCATGACGCGATCCGGCAAAGGATTTGCCGGCCGCAGTCAGTTCACCACCACCGCCCGGGGCGAGATGGCAGACAGCACATGCCTGGCCGGTCTGCCCGGCATACTCCTCGGTCGCACTTACCGGGTGCGGCGGTAACAGCACGAATAACGACAATAGAACAATTCCGGCGATGATCGTGCGCATATTGGCCCCTTCCATCTTTAAAGAAGATTTCTTTATACCATCGTCCCGCGTGGTTCAGGCACGTTAATTCAGTCTGTACGGTTGGCTCAGAGTTCTGACGCTTTCGGGAAGAGAATGTTGTTCTCCAGGTGAACATGCTTGTGGAGATCATCCTCGAACTCTTTGAGCATCCGGTACGTGACCATATAGGTAGTGCAGACTCCGTCCGGTAGTGCATATCCTCTGGAGAGATGTCTGACCGTGTGGACGGCGTCGCCAATCTCTTCGTGCTCGCGATGGAGCGTGAGAAGTGATTGCCGGATCGTTTCCCGGTCGTGGGCATCCGGTGTAATGCCGGCTATTCTGGCCGCATCGACCCGCTTGATGGCAGGGAAAAACACCTCCTCCTCTTCTTTGAGGTGGATCGACATGTCGGATGCAACCTTGCTGAAGATGGCGGCGATCCGGATCACCTCGGGATGGTGAGCGCCATGAACATCGGCTATCTTCCGTGCGTAGGCGGCAATCTGATCGTCGTTTTCCTTGAGATAGGTATGGTGGGTGTTAACGATATAGTCGGCGAGGAACGGCAGTGCCCACGATGAATAATTCTGACTACGATCAACCGGATCACCCTTCACCGCCTCAAGCTCCCCGGTAATTGCGGCAAGATCGAGCCCCTGTTTCGTACAGATTGCCGCGAGGGGAACAGTGCCGCCGCAGCAGAAATCGATGCCGTGATGTTCAAAAACCGCAGCGGTGCGGAAATCTGCAGCGACAATCCCGCCAATGGTTGTGTTCCCTGTTGCTTTGTCCGACATGGTCTTCTCCTCCTGTGGATTATGCGGCAAGCGGCATTCACCGGTGCCTCTGTTACTCAATAAGACACCTGATTATGGAAAAGAGCTTTGACTCACATCAAGAATGACGACATCAATATAATCAAGGGGAAAAAGTGCCGGGATGAAACGAGGAGGATTCTACGGGAGACCCTGCCATACAAACCACCCACCCACCAGCGAGACAACCAATCCACTGACACGCCTGGCCCAGAGTGAAAAGTTGGCCACCCCGCGTGCCTTGACGAACCCTTCCACAAAACCGGTGAATGTTCCGGCGAAGAGCATCAGCAGACAATGTCCGACGGCGTAGCAGAAGAGCAGGGCGATGCCGTACAGTACCTGACCTTTGCCGGCCACCAGAGTCAGCAGCACCACCAGAACCGGAGTGGCACAGGGTGAGGATACCACCCCGAAGAAGAGACCCAGCAGGAAGGCTCCGGCAATGCCGCCCCGTTTTGGTTTGAAATCCCGCTTTATTGGAAGGCGTATCTCATACAGCCCCATCAATTGACCACCCATGACCAGTGCAATTGCTCCGGCAATCAGGTACCACGGGCCTCCCAGGGTGCCGAACATGGTTCCCAGAAGTCCTGCTGCCGCACCGAAGGCGGTGAAGGTCAGGGAAAGTCCAAGAATGAAGACCAACGAATACCGGAAGGCTTTACCGCGATCGCCATCGCTGTAGCCACCCACGAAACCGACCACCAGCGGGATGGTGGCCAGCACACAGGGAGAAGCGGAAGAGACAACCCCGGCAAGAAAAACCGCGCCGAAAGCAATCAGTGGATAGAGCGTTATGATTTGTTCAATGTCATCCGGAAAACTCATTTGAGCCCTGCTGCCTTCAGCTCTTTTACGATTTCAGGCTTGTCCATAAAACCGATATGTCGCTTGACTTCTTTCCCTTTTGCATCAAAGAAAATCTGGGTCGGGATCATCTGGACGCGGAACTTTTCAGCGGCAGCCTGATCTCCATGGACATCGATGAAAAGGACACTGGCTCTCCCGCGATATTCTCCGGAAAGAGATTCCAGAATCGGCGCCATTTTTTTACAGGGGATACAGGTGCGGGCACCCAGGTCGATGACCGTCGGCTTACCGGAAGAGAGCGCCTGATTTATTACCGCTGCCGTTGCACCGGGAAGTTCGGCATGGGCGGTGGTTGCGAACAAGACAAACAAAAATGCCGAAAACAGCTTCATGGCAGCATTCCCATGATTTCGGCCGCCGAGGCAACCTTGCCGGAAAACTTTATCTGGCCGTCAATCACCAGTGCCGGGGTGCTCATGACTCCGTAGGCCATGATTTTAGGTATCTCTTCAACTTTGATAATTTCCGCATTCTTGCCGCTTTCTTCCACCGCTTTCTTTACGTTTTCGTAGAGGGTCTTGCATTTTGAACAGCCGGTGCCCAACACTTCAATCTTCATGATTCATTCTCCTTTTTGATTAGTGGTCATGCCCGCAACTGGCTGATTGCCGTTCAGAATGACTCATCTCCTTGATCAGCGGCCCGCCGCTGCAGCCGGAACAGTCAAACTGGATCGTTGTGTGAGTGATATGATAGTGATGCTGCAATTCGTGTTCAATCGAATGTAAAAGTGTACTGCGAATCCCGTCATATGCCGGTTCGATTTCAACATGTGCAGAGAGGGCGAGAATATGAGAACAGACCGCCCAGAGATTGAGATGGTGTACATCAAGCACACCTTCAATCCTACGGATGGACGCCGCAACCTGCTCGACGCTCAGGCCGCGCGGCACCCCCTCCATCAGGATATGGACCGCTTCGCGCAGCACCCGAAATGCTCCACCCAGTATCAACAGGCCGATGGCGATTGAAATGAGCGGATCTGCTTGATACCACCCGGTATAGCGCATCAGAACGGCACCGGCGATGACTCCCACCGAGGCGGCGGCGTCACCCAATACATGCAGGAATGCACTTCTGACATTCAAATCATCGTTTGAATGGCCGTGCAGCCCCTTGGCCGCCAGCAGATTGGCAATCAGTCCCAGCACTGCGATGATCAGCATCGGAGTTGTCTGCACCGCTTCCGGTGCAATCAATCTCTTGCTCCCTTCATAGAGAATGCCGATCGCCATTATAAAGACAGTCAGGCCATTGATCAGTGACGCCAGCACCTCTGCCCGGTGCCAGCCGTAGGAGTGCCGCTCGCCGGGAGGATGGGCGGCCAGTCTGATCGCTCCCAGAGACAGCACCAACGCAAACAGGTCCAGGAAAACGTGCCCCGCATCGGAGAGGAGTGCAAGAGAGTTGGACCAGATGCCGCCGATGATCTCAGCCACCAGGGTGATTGCAGTCAAGGATATTGCGAAGATCAGTCGTCTTGATATGGTGGTGTCGATGGATGTCATAACGTTTCCGCCCGGTTGGCGCTGCAGCAGCATGAACAATTCATTCCCTTCGCTTTCCCGAAAGCCTCACGCCCCTCCTTAAAAGTCAGCCAGGCAATAAAAACGGCCCCTATGGCATCCAGGCTGCCAAAGCCGGTCAACTCATACCCGACACTCGAAAGCATGAGGACAATCGATAGATAGACGCACGCTCGTGAACAGGCAGCATCTGCCAGAATTGCCGGTGAGTTGAGGGCGGTGCCCACTCTGGTTTTCTGGTGGATCAAATACCACATAAAGGATATTGAAAGAAGTGAGATGACGATGCCCCATAGAGTGGTCTCCGGCGTGTGCCCTGAGTACAGATTCATACCGGCAGTCAGAAACAGTCCGATTGACAGGAGATAGAAGGCCGAACCGGTAATTCTGAGCGCCCGCTGTTCGAATTCGTCTCGTGTCTCTCCATCGTTTGATTTGATTCTGCGCAGCATGTGCCAGACACCGATTGCCGAAATTACTTCGATAAATGAATCCACGCCGAATCCGAACAAAGCCAGCGTTTCATCGGCGGTTCCCAGCCACACAGAGACACCGCCTTCAACCAGATTGTAGAAGATAGTGAAAAGTGCCAGGTAATTAGCTCGCGCGTAGAGTTTTGCATTCATTTTGTGTCCTTCAGAGGATTGCATTGAACAGATAGCCGACACAGATAATGGCTGTCGCCACTATCCCAAAGAATACCACCAAAAGGCGATTCTTCAGTACGTTCTTGAGAATAATAGCCTCCGGCAGCGATAGTGCCGTAACCGCCATCATAAATGCCAGTACGGTGCCGATCGCCATTCCTTTTTCCATCAGAGCATGGACAATGGGGATCACGCCGGCTGCGTTGGAGTAGAGCGGCACTCCCAGTGCGACAGCCACCGGTACGGCAAAGGGGTTGTTTGGCCCGGCCCAGCGCGCCAGAAAGTCCTGCGGCACGAAACCGTGGATGAAAGCCCCCAGCCCGACCCCGACCACCACATAGGGCCAGATCTTCTTCAGAAGCTCACGTGTATACCCGCAGGCATAGTCACACTTTTCACGAAAGGTCTGCTGTGCTATCTCAGCAGTGCCGACCTGCATCTTCCAGACGTAGTCCTGCACGTACTTCTCCATCTTCAGTTTGCCGATGACTATTCCGGCGACAATCGCCACCACCAGACCTGAACCGATGTAGATCAGGGCGATCTTCCAGCCGAACAGCCCCCAGAGCATAATCAGCGCAACTTCGTTTACCATTGGTGACGAAATCAGAAAGGAAAAGGTCACGCCCAGCGGCACTCCGGATTCAACAAACCCGATGAAGAGAGGCACTGCTGAGCAGGAACAGAAGGGAGTGACTATTCCCAGAAGTGCTGCCAGTACATTGCCGACGTATTCCCGCTTGTGAGAGAGGAGTCGTTTGGTTTTTTCAGGTGGAAAGGATGAACGAATGATTGCCACGATGTAGATAATTGTTGTCAATAACAGGAAAATCTTCACTGTGTCATAAATAAAGAAATCAAGTGCCTCGCCCCAGTGGGAGCCGGGAACAAGCCCTATTGTTGTGAACACTATGTAGTCGGCAAAACTTTTCAGCATGATATACTCCATGACCATATGATCGTGCGCTCATATAAATGAGCAAAAAAAACTATGCCGTTTGTAACAGGCTGTGACGACCGGTAATTTCCTGAGTCATGATCCGTGTTGCCAGATCGACAATCTCCAGAATCTCCGGATGTTTCAGTGCGTAGAAAATTTTGACCCCTTCTTTGCGACGAAAGAGTATGCCGGACGAGACCATCATATTCAGATGGCGCGAAGTGTTGGACTGCTCCTCGCCAATGGCGGGGAATATCTCGCAGACGCAGCGTTCGCCATCCTGCAAAAATGCAATGATTTTGAGTCGGGTTGGCTGGCCGAGGGTTTTCAGGATCTCGGCCTGGTAGTGAGTAACGTTCATGGCACGCTCCGGAATTACATGACTATATAATCATATATGCGATAAGGTGCTGGATGTCAACAATTGAATGTTTGGGCCGCTGTCATACCTCTACACATTGTCCGGAGCAGTTACAAACCAGCGTCGCTGGAACCAGAATGCCACATGTACCAGCCCTATCATGACCGGCACCTCAACCAGAGGGCCGATAACTGCAGCAAAAGCAGCTCCGGAATTGAGACCAAAAACCGCAATTGCCACGGCAATGGCAAGCTCGAAGTTGTTACTGGCAGCGGTGAAGGCCAGAGTTGTGGTCCTGCTGTAGTCGGCACCCATCTTTTTACCCATCCAGAATGAGACAAGGAACATAAGGATGAAGTAGACGCCCAGCGGGATGGCTATGCGAACCACATCCATCGGCAGTTGAACGATCAGGTTTCCCTTGAGGCTGAACATGACAACGATAGTGAATAACAGCGCGATCAGCGTCAGCGGGCTGATTTTCGGTACAAACTCGCGGTGGTAGCGCTCTTTGCCCATGAGTTTCACTCCGACAAAACGGGTCAGTGCGCCGGTGATACAGGGTATACCCAGGTAGATGAAGACGCTTTCGGCAATCTGGCGGATGCTGACATCCACCACCACCCCTTTAAGCCCGATCAACGGAGGCAGTACAGTAATGAAGAACCAGGCGTAGACGCTGTAGAAGAGGACCTGGAAGATGCTGTTGAAGGCCACCAGTCCGGCGGCATATTCGGTGTTGCCCTTGGCCAGCTCATTCCATACGATCACCATGGCGATGCAGCGTGCCAGTCCGATCATGATCAAGCCCACCATATAATCAGGTTTGTCCGGCAGCAGCAGGGCCGCAAGAACGAACATAAGGACCGGGCCGATCAGCCAGTTCTGTATCAACGAAATGCCAAGAATTTTTTTGTTCTGAAAGACTTCCGGCATGTCCTCATACTTCACTTTTGCAAACGGCGGATACATCATCATGATCAAACCAACGGCGATAGGTATGTTAGTGGTGCCGACCTGAAAGGAGTTAATGAATGATTCAGTGCCGGGGACCACATATCCGAGGCCGACACCGAGAGCCATGGCGGCAAAAATCCAGAGGGTTAGCCAGCGGTCAAGGAAGGAAAGTTTTCGGGTAATATGTTCACTCATGGAGGACCTCCAAAATAACGTATGATCCAGGATCTGATCTCGTCCCGAACCCGGCGGAATTCGGGTAGAACCGTCTCTTCACTTCCGGGCAATCGTGAGGGGTCGTCGAAACCGTGGTGGATTCGCTGAACACCGCCCAAAAAGAGGGGGCATCTCTCATGTGCATCACCGCAAAGGGTTACAACATGATCAAAATTATGACCTGCGAATTCAACCATTGTCTTGGAGCGTAGGGATGCGGTGTCGATGCCCAGCTCTGTCAGCACCCTGGCAGCAAGCGGATTGACCCGTGTTGCTTCGGTTCCGGCAGAATAGGCCTGAACATGAGAACCCAAAAAATGATTAGCCAACGCTTCGGCCATCTGGGAGCGGCAGGAATTGTGGGTACAAAGGAAAAGGATTTGTCTTTTCATGCAGCAGAGTATATCCGCTTTTGCGGATATCTCAAGCTGTAATTTTTATTATTGGCAGGTTGGATTGTCTTTGTTTTGTTGGAAAGCAACCAATGTATCCCGGTCTGACGCAGCCTCGGGAAGGATACTGGCGTGTCGCTTGAGCGTCTGTAGCAATTCTTTGCAGATAGCGCAGCTCTCCCGGCTCAGCGAGTAGTACATCCACACACCATCGCGGCGGATGTCAACCCAGCAACTGCGTTTGAGGTAGGCCAGGTGGCGTGACACAGTGGACTGTGGCAGCTTGAGTACAGCTATTAAGTCGCAGACGCACAACTCACCTTCTGCCTGCAATAAAAGGACGATGCGTAGTCGAATCGGGTCAGAGAGGGCTTTGATGGTTTGGGCAAGATGTTTCATGGATGACATGTATAAAGCAGAGAAACTGAGAGGTCAAGATTTGTGCCGTTGCCTGCTTGATGCTTATGCCGCTGAAACAGCCGGCACCTGGCGACTTGGATTTCACAGATACTTGCAATATGCAAATAAATTGTGATACTGTGACTCCCATGGAATCAGTCAGTGAACAATTACAACTATTCACCCGTCGTTTCGGTCTGCTGAACGCATCATGCTGCGACGAATGCTGCGGCGAACAGGTCTCCATGGCCCAGAGTCATATTCTTTTCGAAGTCCGCCGGCTGGTGAGGCCCTCAATGCAGCAGGTAGCGGAGGGGCTTGGTGTTGATGTGACCACATTCAGTCGGCAGGCAAAGGCTCTGGAGGGCAAAGGGTTTATTTCCCGTTCGGCATCTCCTGATGACCGGCGCGTGACTCTGCTGGGGTTGACCGATGCCGGTAGGCAGGTATTGGAAAAAATCGATCGCTACATGACGGTCCGGTTTGAAAGGGTATTTGATGATATGACTCCTTTTGAGCGCGAAACCGTGGTCAGGTCACTGAGGCTGTTGAATGAGGTCGTTGCTAAAGTCGGAGAAACCGACGCACAGTCGGGAGGTATTGTTGCATGTTGCAAGTAAAGAATTGTGAACCGGGCAAATTTAAAATTAAAAGTATCCGGAAAAAAAGCCTGTCAAAAGAGAGTGCGAACTGTCCTTCAGAACCGGGAAACGGGAACGATAAGCCCCCCTGCTGAGGCCCTCCAACCTCCGCCGGTGGCGGAGAAATCACGGAAAAGGTTCCCGGTTTCATCGAATGGCTCGATACCCCGGCCGGCCCCGTGCCGCGCATCGCGTCGGAACTCGGCATCGGCGATCATCTGGGGGCCTGCAAAGCCCGTTGGGGCATCGGGCGCATGGAATACATGGTGCCGCCCGGTCTGTACGCCATCGGTCACCCTCTGGCAACAGACCCGGTACTGGTGACGGCAAACTATAAGATGAGTTACGACCTCGTTCGCCAGTCACTCCCAGGGCGCAACATCTGGCTGCTGGTGCTGGAAACGTATGGTATTAACGTCTGGTGCGCGGCCGGGAAGGGGACTTTCGGCACCGGCGAGCTGGTCCGGCGGATCAAGACATCCGGGCTTGCAGAAGTTGTCACCCATCGACGTCTGCTCCTGCCGGTTCTCGGAGCGCCAGGAATTTCCGCCCACGAAGTGGCGCGCCGCAGCGGCTTCAAAATCAGCTATGCTGCCATACGCGCAGCCGATTTGCCGGAGTATCTGGATAACGGCATGGTCACCACGCCTGGAATGAGTCAGCTGACTTTTACCCTTTACGAACGGTTGGTGTTGATTCCGGTCGAACTGGTGACGGGCCTGAAATCGATCGTCATCATCGGAACGGTGATTTTGCTGCTGCTGTCGGTGCTGAGTGGTTTCTCTGTCGGTATTTCGGGCGTATATGCCTATTTGGGAGCGTGCCTGTCCGGGATTGTGCTTGGACCGATTTTCCTCCCCTGGCTTCCCGGCCGCAGTTTTGCAGTCAAAGGAGCTGTCGCCGGCCTGCTGTGGGGCGTGCTGTTTTACACTATGTCGGGTGGAGCCGGTTGGAATGGCACCGTCACCGCCGCACTTTTCCTGGCTCTGCCTGCGGTCAGTGCTTTCCATACCCTTAATTTTACCGGCTGTACTCCCTATACATCCCGTTCCGGAGTCAAAAAGGAGATGCTTGTCGCTCTTCCAACTATGGGGGGCGCATTGATTCTCAGCACAATTCTGCTGCTGGCGGGAAGGTTTCTGAAATGAAAAACTTTCGCTATCTGAAAAATGTAGCCACATTGAAACTGGATCGACCAACCTGCATCGGTTGTGGTCGATGTCTGGAAGTCTGCCCGCACCAGGTTTTTGCACCGGACGGGCAAAAAGTCCTGCTTGCCGATCTCGACGCCTGTATGGAGTGCGGTGCCTGCGCCCTGAATTGCCCGGTCAGGGCTATCTCGGTCGATGCCGGAGTAGGTTGTGCCTCCGGTATGATCAACGAATGGCTGCAGAAACACAATCTTGGGAGTGCGAGCGGGGGGAACTGTTGTTCCTGAATCCATGTGTCCTTCTCTGATACTTCTGTGATTATTACGCGACACGTTATGGTAGTGGCGCTTTTCAAAATGGTATCATATAGTTGCATTTAATCAAATCCTGTATTACCCTCCTGTATCTGCACTAACTTCATGGTTAAAGGTCATGCTGCTCATGCCCGGAAGAATTCTACAGCCGACTCTCGTCCAGAAGTTGATCATAAGCTATGCCATCATAGTATTTTGTCTGGTGGCGGCACTCCTCTACTCTAATAACGGCTTGAGAAGCATCTCCAAAACTGCAAACGAAATCGGAAGTGTCGATCTTCCCGCAGCAGCGGCTGTGGATTCCTTGAGAGACTCACTAAAGGCACAGCATCGGGCGGTAGGCAGATTTTCCATTATGCCGGGGCAGGAATACAAAGATCTTTATTATGCCCAGGGGATTGAGTTCAGAAACTCCCTGTCAACTCTTCAAAAAACAGGTCTGAGTGCTCTCCCTTCTCTGCGGGTTGAATATGAAATATTTGACAGAGCCGCTCAGGGGCTGTTTGACGGGGTGTTAGTGTCTGAAGGCAGAATGAAATCATCCGTTAAACGAGTTGAAAAAGGGATTGAAACCGTACAGAACCAGCAAAACCTTCAGCTTGAATCAAAGCTGGTCGCGGCGAGAGAGAAAGAATCAAATACAATATCAACAGCTATGACACTTGCCTTCAGCGGCGTTGTTATTGCCATTTTTGTTGCAGTTTTTCTTGTGTACTCACTATCCAACTCCATTGCAAAACTGAAAAGGGCAACACACCGTATAGCAGCAGGGGATTTTGATCATGATCCAAAACTTGCTCAGGGAGATGAAATCGGTGACCTTGCAAAGGATTTCATGGTTATGGCCGCCCGGTTGAAAGAGCTGGAGCAGATAAGTCTTGACGCAAGTCCGCTTACCCGGCTGCCAGGAAATATTGCTATTGAACGCTTCATAAACAGACATTTGAAGGAACAGAAGCCGTTTGCAATGTGCTATCTGGATCTTGATAATTTCAAGTCATACAATGATCACTACGGTTACATCAAGGCCAGCGAGCTGCTTAAGGAAGCGGGGCAGGTCATACACGAGGCGGTCACCAGGCTTGGAAAACCGGACACCTTCGTCGGCCATATCGGTGGCGATGACTTTGTTGTGATAGTTGATGAAGAGGATGCCGATGCGGCATGTCAGGCAATAATCCGGGGCATAGATTCCATGATTCCGAAATACTATTCCGATGAAGACCGTACTATCGGTTATATTGACGGGGTAGACAGGTACGGAGTTGAGCGCAGGTTTCCTCTCATTTCCATTTCCATTGCGGCTCTTGCGTGCAAACCGGGCAATTACGGATCCGCCGCCGAGATAGCAACCACCGCTGCGAAGATTAAAGACCAGGTGAAAAGTTCATCGGGAAGTAATTACATCATAGTTGAAAAGGGAAATATCGGTGAGGCGTAATCTCACATACATGGTGCTTTTCTGCACGCTCCTGTTGAATCTCGCCGGATGCAGCGGAATCTTCAGCAATGGTACTGTGCGAAAGGTTTCAGAGCCGCAACAGAATCTTACTAGTGCTCTCAATATGATTCGATCAGGTCTGGAGAGTGAGGCGCGCCACTACCTGGAGCTGGTCATAGATTATTCCCGCGAGGATGGGGTTACGGACGAGGCGCTTTTCCGCCTGGCGGTCTTGAAACTCAACGACGGAGACCTGGGAGGCGGGAACAGCTCCGCGGCTCTCCTTGCGAGACTACGGCTTAACTATCCGGCAAGTGTATGGACAAAACAGGCAGCGCCGCTTCAGTTATATCTGCTGAATGTAAAGCACATCCGAAACCGTGAAAAAGAAATTAATGACCTGCATGATAAAAACCTGTCCCTGAGCAAGGACGTACGTGGGCTGCGTCAGATCCTCGAACGGATGAAGGCTCTTGACACTGAATTGGAACAGAAAATCCAACGCTGATTCTACAGATGCAGTATCAGCGACTGCTGTACGTTCTAATTACCGTTATCCCTCCGAGTTTACTTTTCCCGATTATCTGCTACGTTAACTATGACAATGAAAATTCATATTGACATATAGAATATTATATATATTATAAATTGTATAAAAGTGCGGAGGACATATGTTTCGAATAGTTATTACAGGTGCCGTAGTGCTTCTTTCGGTTGCCGCTGCCCAGGCCGAGGAGCTGAAACTTTCGCTCAAGGATGCAATGGGCATGGCTCTTGAGAACAACAGTCAAATCAAGGCTGCCCGTTTTAATTCCCAGACTGCTTCACAGGGAATTCAGATCGCCAATTCCCGATATCTGCCTGCTGTTTCTTTTGAGGAATCACTGGTTGCGTCAAACTCGCCGATAAATACGTTTATGATGAAACTCGATGAGGGCCGCTTTACCCAGAACGATTTTCTGATCAGTAATCTCAATAATCCGGCTTCTCAGCATGATTTCAAAACCATCCTATCAGTTCAGCAGCCGTTATTTGTACCTTCTCTCTCCCCGCTTAAAGAGATGGCCGTCAAGGATGCGCAGAAATCTGAACTGGAATTGGAATCTGCCCGTCAGGGTATTGCCTTCCAGGTTTTTCAAACGTACCTTGAGGTGCAGAAGAGTGATGCCCAACTCAAGTCAGCTGATAAAGCTGTGGCGGATGCCAGGGAGAACATGCGGCTGGCAGGTGTCAGGACATCAGAAGGAGTCGGCCTCAGATCAGATGAACTGCGGGCTCGCACACACCTGTCGTCAGTTGAGCAGCAGTATATCTCCGCCCATAACAACGTGACGCTTGCTCGGATGAAGCTGGCGATGTTGATCGGACTGCCTGATGAAAGTACATTTGAAATTACCGGAGTTCCCGGCAGTATTACTGTTCCCGTCATGAGCGATCAGGTGGTCAGGGAGGCTCTTGATAACCGGGTTGAAATCAGGCAGTCCCGTACAGATCTTGAAAAATCAGATGCATCACTCAGGCTCGCCAGAAGGGAATATCTGCCGACAGTCGGAGCTTTTGCTTCATACCAGTTGAACGCCAAGGATTCCCCTTTTTCTTCAGATAATGACGCCTGGACTGCGGGTGTTTCACTGAAATGGCAGTTGTTTGATGGATTCCGTCGAGGCAGCGAGCGTAAAAAGGCGGTTTCCGGTCAATCAGCCGCTCGAGAGATGCTGGAGTCTGCTACAAAGAATGTCAGATACCAGATTAAGGAGAGTTACGTCCGTCGTGATGAAACGGGTAAACGCCTTGAGGTGACCCGGCACGCGGTTCTGGATGCCGAGGAGACAGTCAGGCTTCTTACCAAACGGTATGAAAATTCACTGGCAACGATGGTTGAATTACTTGACGCCCAGACGGCGCTTAACCAGACACGGGCAAACCTGGTTGAAACCGAGGCAGAATATGCCCTTGCTGGTGGACGGGTTTATTATATGACGGGAACTTTTGTGAAGGAGATGCTGAAATGATGAACTTTAAACTGGTAATAACGATCCTTCTGCCGGCCGTATTTTTCGCTGCGGGGTGTTCAAAGAAGCAGGAGGCGGGAAAAACTGAAAATGCGCCGGTTGCGGTCATTAAGGGTGTGTCTCTGGAAACCGTCAAGAACGTTGCCATGCCGGAACTGCTGGATGTAGTCGGAAGCGTACGTGCCCGCACCAGTGCGGTTGTATCGACCCGCATTCCCGGCAGCATCAGCGTCCTCCGTGTCCATGAAGGTGACAGAGTGCGCAAGGGACAGTTGCTGGCGCAGCTGGATGCCCAGGAAAACCAGGCAACAGCAGCAGCAGCAACTGCTGTAGTTGATGAGGCACGACGCGGAGTTGACGAAGCGATCTCCCGGAAAAAACTGGCCGATATGACCTTCGAACGCTACAACAACCTCTTCAAAGAACAGGCCATAAGCCGCCAGGAGTTTGATGTCAAACAGACCGAAAAAGATATCGCCGCCGGAGGATTGGCACGTGCCGAATCAAGGCTGAAGCAGAGCCAGGAAGGAGCAAAGGCTGCCACAACCATGTCTGATTATACCCGGATCCTCGCTCCGGTCTCCGGAGTTGTCGTCAGCAAACAGGCCGATCTGGGTGCGACGGTATTCCCGGGGCAGCCGTTAATGACGATAGAAGATGAAGGGACCTATCAATTGGAGCTGGCTCTGCCGGAAAATATGGCGTCAAAGGTTAAGCCTGGTACATCGCTTCAAATCACAATAGATGCCACCGGGAGTTCATTCGCTGCCAGAATAGCCGAAATGGTTCCGGCCGCCGACTCGGCCAGCCGTACCGTTATAGCCAAGATTGCACTGAACCAGAAGGGTTTGAAATCCGGTATGTTTGGCCGGGGCGCGATCAGCCTCGGGACAACTGTTAACGGTTTTACCGTGCCGAATAAGTCCGTTGTTGTTCACGGCGCACTGACTTCGGTCTGGACGGTGGACAAAGAGAACATTGCCCGTATGAGGATCGTCAAGGTTGGCAGGCAAGCCGGAGATAGAGTGGAAATTCTTTCCGGACTGTCCGAAGGTGACCGTGTGGTCATCACTGGTGTTGAGAAGATCACTGAAGCGGCAAAGGTGGAGTAGAACATGAGAGACCTCGGTTTTGCCGGTAAAATTGCCCATGCCTTCATCAATTCCAAGTTGACTCCGCTGATTGTAGGGGCCTCACTGCTGCTCGGCTTCTTCGCCGTCAAGATGACCCCTCGCGAAGAGGAACCGCAGATTGTGGTGCCGATGGTGGATATTTACCTTCCGATGCCCGGCTCGTCTCCGCAGGAGGTCCAGGAACGGGTAGTCAAGCCTTTTGAAGCCAAGCTGTGGGAGATCAAGGGGGTTGAGTACCTCTATTCCATGAGCCGTCCCGGCATGGGTATCATTACTGTCCGCTTTCAGGTGGGACAGCCTATGGAAGAATCATTGGTCAAGCTTTACAACAAAGTCATGAGCAACCGCCCTCTGCTCCCTCCAGGCGCCTACGAACCTCTGGTGGTACCAAAGTCTATTGATGATGTCCCTATTCTGGCAGTGACTCTCTGGTCGGAGCGTTACGATCACGGGACGTTACGGACTGTGGCACGCGAGGTTGCCGATGAACTGAAAAAAAGCGAAAATACAGCTGAAACATCCATAACCGGCGGACTCTCCAGACAGCTGCGGGTCACTCTGGATGCACCGCGTCTTGCCGGGTTCGGTCTCTCGCCGCTGCAGGTGGCGGGTGCATTACAGAAGGGCAATTCCTCACTGCCATCGGGTAGCTTTTCCAACGATAACAGTGAGATATTGGTACAAACCGGCGGATTTCTCGAAAGTGCCGAAGCGGTAAAGCGGTTGGTGATCGGGGTGTATGGCGGTAAACCGGTGTATCTGTCGGACGTGGCACGGGTGGAGGACGGCCTGAGTGAACCGGTGGACTATGTTTTTTTCGGTATGGGCCCGGGAGCTGCACATAAGGGGATTACCGGAAATTCCACACTGGATTATGCTGCAGTAACTATCGCCGTTGCCAAGCGCGCTGGAGCCAACGCCACCTGGATTGCAGACGACCTGCTGAAGAGAGTTGAGTTCATGAAAGGGAAGATTATCCCTTCTGATGTCCATGTAACCATCACGCGCAATTACGGAGAGACCGCCCGTGAAAAGAATAACGAACTGCTTTTCCATATGTTTCTTGCTGCCATCTCGGTCACTCTCCTGATCGCTCTCTTTATGGGGTGGCGGGCCGGAGCAGTGGCGGCGATCGCAATTCCGGTCACTCTGGCGCTGACGTTGATGGTGATTTATCTGATTGGGTACACCCTCAACCGCATCACGCTCTTTGCGCTTATCTTTTCGATCGGGATTTTGGTTGATGATGCGATTGTCGTTGTGGAAAATATCCACCGGTTTTTCACCACTAAAATAATGGATCCCCTGGAGGCGGCAATACGTGCGGTGGATGAGGTCGGTAATCCGACGGTTCTTGCCACCTTTGCCGTCATCGCTTCTGTTATGCCGATGGGTTTTGTGGGCGGTCTGATGGGCCCCTACATGCGCCCGATCCCTGTCGGAGCCAGTACCGCCATGCTCCTTTCCATGTTCATCGCCTTCATTGTTACCCCCTATTTTGCCTTCCGGTTTATGAAAGGGACGTCACATCAGAGTGCAGCAGATGAAATAAAGGTATCGAAGCTGACGATCTTCTATCGCCGCTTGATGGGAAGGTTTCTGCATGACTCAAAAATGCGGAATGCGTTTCTGGGTGGTGTTGTTCTGTTATTGCTGGTTTCCTGTTCACTGATCTATTTTAAAGCGGTTACTGTAAAAATGCTCCCGTTTGACAATAAAAACGAACTGCAGATTATCATTGATTCTCCTGACGGCACTCCGCTGGAGCAGACCGCTCGTATGACCCGTGAAATGGGGAATGTGCTCCGCACCGTCCCGGAGGTAACAGATTTTCAACAGTATATCGGCACCAATGCACCGTTCAATTTCAATGGGCTGGTGCGCCACTATTATCTGCGTAAAGGATCGAGTCTGGCTGATATCCAGGTCAATCTGCTCCCGAAGGAGGAACGTAAGGAACAGTCTCATGAGATTGCCAAACGCATCCGTCCCCTGGTGAAGGTAATTGCAGATAAATACAGTGCACGGGTAAAGGTGGCCGAGATCCCTCCGGGTCCTCCGGTGCTGGCAACTCTGGTGGCTGAATTGTATGGGCCTGATGACGCATCGCGTGCAGCTGCAGCTGCAAAAGTCAAGGGTATCATGGCCAAAACCGAGGGTGTGGTAGATGTTGACTGGTACCGGGAGGATAACCAGTCCAAGCTTACCTTTGCCGTTGATCGCGAGAAAGCGTCGCTTTCCGGCGTCGCCGTGGATGACGTTGCTAAAACCCTGCGTATCGCCCTGAGTGGTCAGGATGCCGGACTGCTGCACCTGGCAAAAGAGAAGGAACCGGTGACCATCAACCTTCGGCTCCCCGCCGGTCAGCGGAGTTCCGCTGCCGCGTTGTCATCAATATATGTTTCCGGAACGAAGGGAAACATCCCGTTGTCACAACTTGTACGCGTCAGTTCGGCTAATGAGGATAAGACCCTTTATCGTAAAAACCTGAAAAATGTCGTGTATGTGACTGCCGATGTAGCAGGACAGATTGAGGCGCCGGTGTATGCCATACTGAAGATGCAGAAGGAGATTGATGCCATTTCTTCATCAGACGGGCGGAAGATTGAGGTGCTTGCCTCACGTCAGCCATGGAGCGAAGAGCATCTTGGCATGAAGTGGGACGGCGAATGGCACATCACCTTTGAAGTGTTTCGTGATCTGGGGATCGCTTTCGGGGCTGTCATGGTGCTGATTTACATCCTGGTGGTTGCCTGGTTCAGAGATTTTACCACACCATTGGTAATTATGGCTCCGATTCCGCTGACCCTTATCGGTATCCTGCCCGGGCATGCCATGTTCGGGGCATTCTTTACCGCCACCAGCATGATCGGCTTCATTGCGCTGGCCGGCATCATCGTTCGTAACTCGATAATTCTTATTGATTTTGCAGTACTGCGCCAGCAGCAGGGATTGCCGCTGGATGAAGCTATTATCGAGGCCGGGGCAGTTCGCTTTCGACCGATGCTCTTAACCGCAGCGGCTGTTGTCGTGGGGAGTTTTGTCATCCTGTTCGATCCGATCTTCCAGGGGTTGGCTATCGCCATGATGTGTGGTGAAATCGCAGCGACAACCCTGTCTCAGATTACAATTCCGATTTTGTATTTTCTGGTACAACGCAGAAAAGCACCGCGCACCGTCGAAGTTGTCACCCCGTAAAGAGAGGAAACATGTTCTGGTCGAAAAAAACAAAGCTGCCTGTAGAAGGTCAGGAACTGGCCGGGCAATGCCGGGCAGAAGCCGAACAGTTGTACCGGTCAGGGAAATATCACTGTGCGGAAGCGGTGTTGGAGGTCGTGCGGCGGCATTTCGCGGCAGACCTGCCGGAATCGATAGTCGGCACCGTATCGGGTTTCGGCGGCGGTTCCGGTTCTGGGTGTATCTGCGGGGCAGTTTCAGGCGCCACCGTTGCACTCGGGTTGATTTTGGCGGATAAGAAGGAAACCTCTCATCTTACGAGGGAACTGCATACCTGGTTTAAGGAAAAGTACGGAGTGACATGCTGCAAAATCATCCGTCAGAACCACAAGGGTGTCTGCCCGGTGCTGACGGGTGAAGTAGCGGGAAAGGTCGCTGAAATGCTGGGAAGAAAAAATCCGTGAAAGGAAACGTATATGAATGATCTACTGATGCTGGTTGGAATACTGATATTCTGGGTAGTTCTTCAGAAATACATTCTGCCCCGTCTCGGGGTGCGAACCTGAATGTCTGATTCATGTGACCTCGGGGACCGGGGCACGAACAGTACCATCGAAAAAACTCATGACAATAAAAAAGGAATCAAAGGTGATACACCATGAAAGATGAATTCTACATCGAGCGTATCGTGCGCATTGTGGCAGGAGCATTTGTTATGATCTCGCTGCTTCTGGCCCATTTCCATTCACCAAACTGGCTCTGGTTTACCGGTTTTGTCGGCCTGAACCTATTTCAGTCTGGATTTACACAGTTCTGCCCCATGTTTAACATTCTTGCAAAAATGGGTGTTCCACGCTTTCCGAAGAGCGGTTGCTGCAAGTGACCTTCCGTATTACCATTCTCTGTGAAAACTCTGTGGGGCCGATCTCAGGATCTTTGGGTGAACATGGATTTTCAGCATTGATCGAGCCGTCAGGCAGTGATCCATTGCTGTTTGACACCGGTCAGGGGCTGACTCTGCTGCACAACGCACAGCGTATGAACAAGGACCTGTCTAAAGTCAGTCGGGTTGTCATTTCTCACGGGCATTATGATCACACCGGAGGCTTGAAGCCGTTATTGGAAGAGTACGGAGTACAACAGGTGTATAGCCATCCGGAGGTTTTCCGTTCCCGCTATCGGGTGAAAGACACCGGTGAGTGTTATCCGATTTCTTTCCCCGCCAGTCGTGCGGAATTAGAAGCCCTGGGAGCTCATTTCAATCTCTCAAAAGAATTCTGCGTCATAGCTCCCGGAATCTATCTGACCGGTGAAGTGCCTCGCGTGACTGATTTTGAAGCAGGAGATCAGGGGCTGTATTGTGATTGTACCGGACAGGAACTTGATACAACCCCGGACGACCAGTCTCTGGTGCTTGAAACTGAGAAAGGCCTGGTTCTTGTCCTGGGATGCTGCCATGCCGGATTGGTAAACACAATTGAACATGTTGCATATATGACCGGACGCCGCGACATTTATGCCGTAATCGGCGGCACTCACCTCGGTTTCTGCAGCCAGGAGCAGATTAGTAAGTCGATTTATGCGCTGCGAACTCTCGGGATTAAAAAGCTGGCCGTCAGTCACTGCACCGGTTTTGCTGCATCTGCGAGGTTGTCACGGGAAATGCCGAAGGAATTTCAGATGGCCATGGTTGGCTATACTCTTGAAGTATGAAAATTAGATCGAAAAGGATTTGAGTAATGAAAAATATTTTGCTGACTCTGTTGATGATTGCAATGACGGTAACGCAGGTCTGGTCTGCCGAAAGAGATATTTCATCCCGTGACGCCAGGCTGTTACTGGATTCGAATAAAAGTATTTATCTGCTGGATGTTCGTACCCCTCAGGAATACAGCCAGGGCAAGTTAGCCGGTTCTGTTCTAATCCCGATCGGCGAGCTTGAACGTCGAATCAGAGAGGTGCCGAAGAACAGGACTATTGTTGTGTATTGTGCAGTCGGTTCCCGCTCGAAGCCGGTGGCCACCTTTCTGGCCCGGCAGGGGTACAAGGATGTCTACAACATGACCGACGGTATTGTCGGCTGGTATCGCAACGGATTTCCCATACAGCGATGATGAAGTAAACTAAGTACGCAGATAGTTATAACGCTGTAACGTCGGTTCGTAATGCTAGAAATGTATTATGACCTGCCAGATGAAAACACGCCTCAACCCGGCACATCGCCCTCCTACCCATATTCACCTCCATCTATATAGAAAAATATATCATACCCCGCTTGACATACTGCTTTTCTGCAGTACGCTCTACCTTGTCGGATGCATGCAGGGTACATTCTGCCTGTTCTATTTTCTGCAGTTGCGCCATAAATATTCAAAACACCATATATTATAATAGTAAAATAGTCGGGTAAGCATATTGCAGCAAACCCGTTAGATGAATACAGCGGAAAACACGATTAAAGGAGGTGAATTGAGTTTTTGTCTGTAATAACGTGCCATTATGAACATTTAATGTATCCGGGTGGCAGTAAAAAAACTGAATTGGAGGTAGTATGAAACGTAAAATGACGAAAAAACTGCTTTGTATCACGTTTGTAGGATTGATGTTTCCTCTGGCTGCTCACGCAGATGATTCTGATTTACTGCGGAGAATCGATACATTAAGCAAAGAGGTTGCCGACCTTAAAGGATCGGTCAAAAAGGTCGAAGATAAATCGATCAGCAAATGGCTGACAATCGGCGGCGAGTACCGCTTTCGGGTCGATTCAATGCATGGTAAGACCTCTGCTTATACAGATCCGAACCTCATGTTTTCAACTGTTGGCAGTCTTCTCCAATCAGAGGCATTTTCACTCGGGTCCGGTATCGGTTCATTGGGTATGCCGGCAGGTCCGGCTTTGGCAGCGTTCATGGCTTTTGGCAACACGATGAAGAACACAAATACGTATGCAGGGGCACAAGCATTTCTTAATCCTGTGACCAATCCACTGGTCGGTGCCATGAGTACTCTTTCCACCTATGGCGCTGTCGATGAATCCAAACCCAAAAATGAGACACTTTACACGAATAAGTTCAGTCTCGACCTGACGGCCAAGGCCACTCAGGATATCACCGTCCATGCCAAACTGGGTATGTACAAGAGTTTCGGGTCCCAGGACGATTCCCAGGTAACCGGCAATTATTTTTCCGACCGTGTGGGTGTATTTGACGGAACCCTCGGTCATATCCCCTCAGAAAGTCTGCTTAATGTTGATCGTGCGTATGCTACCTGGAGCAATATTCTCGATCAGCCGCTCTGGTTCTCTGTCGGCCGTCGTCCCTCCAGCGATGGCGCTCCCAGTAACCTGAGGCTCAACAAGGAGCGCCCCGGCAACGGTGGTGTGCCTTCACTGATGGTCAATTATGCATATGACGGCATGACTGTAGGGTATGCACCTGATATTGATTCGCTGTCAGGGGCCTATATCAAGTTGTGTTATGGCCGCGGCTATGACAGCGGCATCAAAACATCTACCACCAGCCTCAAAGATATGGATATGACGGGCGTTATAGTTAACGCTATTGATACTGATCCACTGCGGGTATGGCTGCAGTGGAACCACGCGTATAACCTTCTGGATTTCCCTGTTATGAAGGATACTGCTTTCGGAAACACAGCCCCGTCTACAAATCTCGGAGACATCGACTGGCTCGGTACCGGTGCCCTGAGCACCCTTAAAAATGTCGGACCAGGTTCATTAAACCTGTTCACCGATTTTGCCCTGAGCATGACTCATCCCAATGGCAATGTCTCGGGTCAGGCAGGATTTCAGGGGCTTCTGACCGGCAGCTTCCTTGATCCGGAAGCACCGACGGATAAAACCGGGTGGGCAGTGTCTGCGGGGGTGCGTTATGATCTGCCTTCAAAAACCAAGTTCGGTTTCGAGTTCAATCATGGTTCGAAAAACTGGATTACCATGGCTTTTGCAGCAGACGACATGTGGACCAGCAAGGTCGGCACACGCGGCAATGTCTACGAACCATACGTCATCCAGGAGTTGAATCTGAAGCCGATTTCCAGCTATTTTGCCAAAGCTTTCTTCAAGCTTGGTTACCAGTATTACGACTTTGAATATACCGGTAGCAATAACTGGTTAGGGGCTCCGCAAAAGATATCTGACATTAAATCCACTGACATGATGCTTTTGGCACCAGTTAAGTACGCGCATAATGTGTACGGTACATTTGAGGTACAATTTTAGAACCAGAGGCTGTCGGGGAGTGTGAAAACTCCCCGGTTTTTTAGACAACTAACTGAGCTGATGCCGGTTATCTGTCAGGAGTACTTTAAAATATTTGCATGGAAGGAGTACCTAACAATGAAAAAAATACTCTCAACGTTTATGATATTTGCACTTGTAATGTTTTCTTCACTCGCTGTTGTCAGAAACGCCAGTGCAGAAGAGTTAAAAATGACAGGGACAATCACGAAATTGGCGCTTTCTTCAGATGGTAAATCAGCAGTAGCGGTATTAAAAGACAGCAAAACAGAGGAACTGGTCACAATTACCGTTACTGATGAGCTCACTCTCGACAAGTTCAAGGACAAGCGAATTGTTGAAGGCGATGAAATCCGCACCAAATATGAGAAATCCGGGGATGTAAATGTGAGTAAGATGTTCAAGAAGACAGCCGGCTGCTAGGTTGAAACTCAGTGAGGAGGGACGTACATCATGGTCAATAAGATACTTTTTTTCGCCGCGACCGCATGTCTGTCTGTAGCGGCAGTATGTGCGGCTGAACCGCCCGCGCCGACGGTTACACCTGCGAAACCTACAATTGCAAAGATCTGCACCAACTGTCATACGGCCGAACCGGGAGCCGTACGCGGAAATTTCGATATTGTTACGTTCAAGGCCAAAACTATTCAAGTGAGGATTGATAGTGCTGTTGAACAGTTTAAGTTTGACGAAGACGAAATCAAGGTTGTAAACGGCGCAGGCAAGACCGGCGACGGAGAGTTCTTAAAAGATAACCTGATTAAAAAAGGGCATGAAATAAAGGTGGAATACACGGAAAAAGACGGTGTCAAGACGGCAGTGAAGCTGATTGAAAAGCCCCCGGTCACCGTTTCAGAAGAAATGCTGATGAAAACGCCTGATGTTGAGAAACTGGTTGCGCAAGGGCCGGAAAAAGGGAAATATTACCTTTTTGATTCACGCCCTCTGCCCCGCTTTCAGGATGGATATATCCCCACGGCCATCAATTTTCCATTCCCTTCTTTTGATAAGCTTGCAGATAGTCTGCTGCCAAAGGACAAAAATGCGCTCGTAATATTCTACTGTGCTGGCACATCCTGCAATATGAGCCCGGGTGCGGCCGAAAAGGCAAAGAAGCTAGGGTATACTAACGTAAAGGTTTACAAAGACGGCATGCCGGGTTGGCAGGAGAAAAACTACGGTGTTATATCAAGCCAGTTCCTGAAAGAGGCATGGATAGACAAAAATATTCCCCATGTACTGCTTGACGCTCGAACCGCCAAAGAGGCCGGTAAAGGCTATATCAAGAGTGCGGTATCTTTTCCTGCCAAACAGGCTGCAAAGCTTGTCAAGAAGCTCGAAGTCAAAAAAAATGCCCCGATTATTGTGTATGATCAGAAGGGTGGCAAGGATGCTGTAACAGTCGCCAGGGTGCTCATTAAAGACGGTTTCAAAAGGGTCGTGCTGTTAACCGGCGGGTTCGAAGGCTGGCAGTCGGCCACATATGATGTCGTGAGCGGTAAACTGACGGTAAAAGCAACCTACATCCCCAAGCCGATGCCGGGTGAGATACATCTGGATGAATTCAGGAAGTATGCAGCGGAACTTCCTTCTAACGTCATGCTCGTCGATGCCCGTACAGCTACCGAAGGCAAAGCCGGAATGATCAAGGGTGCCAGGCTGATTCCGGCCGATGAGATCAAGGATCGCCTTGCTGAGTTTCCCAAGGACAAGTTGATTGTGTTTTACTGTAATACCGGTACGATAGCTGAAGTGGCATATAACACACTAAAGGGACTGGGTTACTCCAACGTCAAATATGCCAATGCCAAAGTGGCATTTGATAAAAGCGGCAACTACTCTATTTCGAAGGAATGAATTTAGTAGCGTATGCACTTTCAGCAATTGGCTGAAAGTGCATACGCTTCTTCTTTAGTTTGTGGACTCTTTTTATTTATCAATAAATATGCATAAATACGAATAAATGGAACATGCGTTTAAGTGATATGTACCGTGCTTTTGTGCACTATTGAATGTGCCAAATGTCGAAAGGAAATGAAAATGTCGAAAATAACAGTATTGATTATTCTGGGTTGTGCATTGTTGACAACAACAGTTCAGGCCAAGGAGCATCCGGGTAAAGAGCAGATCCTCAAGGATGGATACCAAGGGCCAAAAACCTGTGAAACATGCCATCCCGGGAAGGCCAGAGAGTTTCTTGACACGGTGCACTGGAAGCATGCTTCAAAAGTGGACCATGTTGACAACATTAACCCCAACGAAGAATATGGCATGAAGAATCGTATCTACACGATGTGCAACGGTAATGATATCGTCAACAACCTGAAGGAAGTACCACCCAACGCTCTGGGAAAAACCAAGTTTACCGGCTGCAACACCTGCCATCCGGGTGATCAGGCCAGTGTTGTCGGCAGCACCGGACCCGAAGCGGAACAGTCGATAGATTGTCTGATATGCCATTCCTCAAAGTATGATTTCAGTAAGAGAAAAGCGGTCAAGGATAAAAACGGCAAGGTCGTGATGACCCAGGACCGAAGCACCGAGGCCGCAGCAAATATCGGCCGACCGGCAATCAAGAATTGCATGGTCTGTCATGAAGGTGCGGGAGGCGGAGCCATGGTCAAACGCGGATTTTCCATGGCCAAAAATGCTGAAGTTCACGTAACCATGGGCATAACCTGTGTTGATTGTCATCAGGTGAAAAACCATAAATTCCCCACAGGTCGTGATCCCAATAACTGGGCCAGTGACGGTATCTATATGACCTGTGCCGGTGAATGCCACAGCAGCACTCCGCACAAGGATGCGGACTACAACCGGCACACCGCAGTTATTGCCTGCCAGACCTGCCACATTCCCAAAACCGGTGGTGCTTTTTCCAAAGATTTCACCAAATGGGAAAAACAATCCAACGGATTTTATGAACCATCAACATTGAAGCGCGAAGTTAATGAAACTGCTCCGGTATATGCCTGGTACAACCTGACAGTCAGCAACACACCGCATTTCATCGGTCCCAAGGGGAGCAGGGCGGACGGTAAAAGCAAGATCTATCCCTTCAAAATTTTCCAGGGGAAAGCCTATTTCAACAAAAAGGACGGACAGTTGTTGTCCATGGATTTTGCTCCGCCGATTGCAAACGGTGATGCACTTGCCGGTGTTGCGTCGGCCGCAAAAATACTTGGCATTAAAGATTATGAACCGGTTCCCGGATGGCAAACAATATACTTTGCCAGCAGTCATCAGGTAACTCCAAAAAACAAGGCGCTGATCTGCGCCAATTGCCACGCTGTTAATGGCGTGCTTAATTTTAAGGAGTTGGGATACGGCGTTAAAGAGATTGAGAAGCTTACCAGCCCTGAACTGTATTTTGAAAAGCTGCTCAAACTGCAGCAGGAGAATGAATAGGACTTAAAAAACAGGGTTTTTCAGCATCGTCTATTATTGGAGGTAAATAGTGTCGACAAAATTCTCACGCAGAACATTTTTTAAAGCCGCTGGTGCTTTGACTGCCGGTGTTGCGACAGTAACGACCGTCCCAAAGAAGTATCTCTCCTGGGCAGAAGAGGCCGCTCTGAACGATTTGAAGGAGATCCCCACATTCTGTGAACTATGCTTCTGGAATTGCGGCTTGATTGCCAAGGTAGAGAACAACAAGGTTGTCAAAATCGATGGCAACCCTCTCAGTCTCCGCGGTCGGGGCAGATTGTGCGGGAGGGGCAATGCCGCCCTGGGCACGCTCTACGACCCCGATCGTCTCAAGTTTCCGCTGATCAATATCGGCAAGCGAGGAGAGCCGGTCTGGAAACAGGCCACCTGGGATGAAGCGTTAGATCTGATAGTTCAGAAAATGCAGGGTATCAAGCAAAAATACGGTGCAGAATCCATGGCGTTGTTCTCACATGGTACCGGTGGTGCATTTTGGAAGCACCTGCTCAAAGCATATGGATGCAACAATTACACCGCCCCCTCGTTTGCCCAATGTCGAGGACCCCGCGATATGGGGTTTTACCTGACCTACGGTTCTGATGTCGGGTCGCCTGAATACTACGATTTCAGCAAAAGTAAATATATAGTCCTGCTTGGTTCGCATCTCGGAGAGAACGCCCATAACAGCCAGGTTCAGGATATCATGAAAGGACTTTCCGACGGCGCTCAGTTGACCGTAGTCGATCCGCGTCTCTCCAATATCGCCTCAAAGGCCGACCGGTGGCTGCCGATCAAGCCTGCCAGCGATATGGCGCTTCTTCTGGCATGGATACGGATCATCATTGAAGAAGGATTGTACGATAAGGATTATATCGAAAAATATGCATCCGGTTTCGATGAACTGCGGGCGGCAGTACAACGCTACACCCCGGAATGGGCAGAATCCGAGACAACTATCCCGAGTGAAACTATCATCAAGGTTGCACGCGAGATGGGGAAAAATGCTCCGCATGTCTGTGTCGGCGCAGGTCGCTTCTCAGCCTGGTATGGTGACGACACTCAGCGAAACAGGGCCATTGCCATACTCAATGCCCTTCTCGGTTCCTGGGGTCGCGAAGGCGGCTATTTCTTCCCTTCAAAGGGTGGAGTGCCGGAATATCCCGGTCTTCCGGCATACCCTCCTCATGAAGACGTACCCAAACTGGATGCCGCCTACCCGTTTGCCGCACTGCAGACGACTACCTCAATCAAGCATGCATCAATCTCCGGAAAACCGCATCCGATCAAGGGGTGGTTCATTTACGGGTGCAATCTGATGAAAACGCTGCCGGACAAACAGGAAACCATCAAAGCCATCCAGAATCTTGAGCTCGTGGTTGCCATTGATGTTCTTCCGGCCGATATAATTGCCTGGGCCGATGTAGTCCTGCCGGAATGTACATATATGGAGCGGTATGACAACCTCAATATCGGCAAATTCAAGGATCTGGAAATATCCCTGCGTCAGCCGACGGTTGAGCCCCTCTGGGAGTCCAAACCATCCTGGTGGATAACCAGGGAATTAGCCGGCAAGCTTGGCCTGTCTGCCTACTTCCCCTGGAAAGATGGGGAGGAGTATCTGGCCAAACGTTGTGAGGCGGGTAGTATCGATTTTGCAGAGCTTAAAAGAAACGGCGTCATTGTCAAGACAGACAAGTCGGCTCCTTATATTACCGATGCTAATCAGCCGGAATTCGGGACCCCTTCCGGGAAGATTGAATTGTATTCCAGCCAGCTGAAAGAGCAGGGTTTTGATCCTGTGCCGCAATACACAAAACATCCCCAGCCGCCTGCCGATCACTTCCGTCTGTTGTTCGGACGGTCGTCACTGCATACTTTTTCCAGGACAACCAACAACTTTATGTTGACCGATCTGCAGAAGGAAAATGCACTCTGGATCAATGCGAAAAAAGGGAAAGAGCTTGGATTGAAAAACGGGGAATACGTCTCACTTGTCAATCAGGACGGGGTTATCGCATCCGGCAGAATCAAAGTAAAACTGACGCAACGCATGCGTGATGATGCCGTATACATGTACCATGGTTTCGGTGTTCACGCAAAAGGGATGACCCGGGCAAATAATCAGGGGATAGCGGATGATGACCTGATTTCGAAATATGTCATTGACCCGATCATGGGCGGTACTGCTATGCGCGGAAATTTTGTTAAGATTGTGAAGGGGGCCTGACATGCAACTATTCGGAGTTCTCATTCCTGAAAAGGAACAGCTTATTGCAACGGTGGTTGATGTCGTCAAAGGAAAGGGCGGCCTGTCACTGTACGTCTCGCTTTTCGGTCTGGCAGCGGGATTCTACGCCGTCGCAGCCATATTTATCCTGGGGCACGCCCACACGATCAACACCTCCAATCTGGTCCCCTGGGGGTTGCAGATATCCACGTATGTCTATTTTGCACTTCTCAGCACCGGTTGCACCTTTGTCAATTTCTTCGGCCACGTGTTCTTCGAAAAGCAGTACAAGCCGTTTGCATCGCGCATCATTTTTGTCGGCATAATAACAGCCGTATCGGCATTCTTTTCCCTGGCGACCGAAATGGGACACATCGAGCGGATGTACAATTTCCTGCTGTCACCAAACCCGAAGTCTCCCATGTTCTGGATGGCTATCTGGTATACCACCTACCTGATCGCCATTACGTGGGAATATATCAATATCCAGACGAACAGGCATTCAAACAGGGTCATGTGGGGAGCTTTTTTTGTTGCTATTTTCACCCATAGTACCCTGGGAAGCCTTCTTGGATCGGTCAGTTCACGTGTTTACTACTACAGCGCACTGATGCCGATCTACTTCCTGTTTATCGCCTTCCTGACCGGCTGTTCACTGACAACGATCATTGCCGCCATGACGGTCAAACAGAAAAAACTGGATGAGAACTACCATCTTCATCCGTTTGTAACTTTGCTCAAGGTCGGGTTGGGGTTGGCGTTGCTGATCACCTTCTGGAGAACCATGATCGGCCTTTCCGCCCACCTTGAGGGTTCCGAGGTGTTCTCGCTGACGTTGATCAACAGTGTGTTGTTCGGTATTGTGGTGGTTATAATCATTCCCTACATCCTGCTAAAAATGGGGAAAAGTGCCAACTGGCTGATCTTTGTCGGACTCTTCATCATGGGCACCCAGCTGAAAGCCCGTAACGATCTGGTAATCGGCGCATTCAAGATCCCGCTGTTCCGGGTCTATGATATGCCCGAGGTGGTTCACTACACACCATCGATGTACGAGTATCTTGTTGTCGTGGCATCCGCTTCACTCGTGATGGTGCTGTACATTGTTTTCAATCGTTCAGGCGTTTTTGAGGCCAGGAACATCAAGGAGGACCACTGACAATGGAACAGTTTGACGGTAAAGATATTCTGGATATCATGCACGCTGATCTGCAGCGCGCTCTGAAAAAACCGCGTAAGGAGCGGCGCTGGGCTATGGCGATTGACCTCAAGAAGTGCATCGGCTGTCATGCCTGCACCACCGGCTGCATGTCTGAAAACCTGACACCACCCGAGATCCACTACCGCCCGGTCAAAGAAGAGGAAATCGGCGAGTTTCCCAATACCGGCATGCGCTTCCTGCCGCGCCCCTGCATGCAGTGTGATTCTCCGACCTGCACGCCGGTCTGTCCGGTCACAGCTACCTATAAGCGGGATGACGGCATTGTGGTCATTGATTACGAAAAGTGCATCGGCTGCCGCTATTGCCTCGTTGCTTGTCCTTACGGTGCCCGTTCAGCTGATGTCGGGCACTACTACACCGGTGATTTCCACGGCAAGACCTACGAGGTGGAGAACTCTGGTGAATATGGAAAAAATTACAAACGCAAGAGTCACTGGCATTCGCCGATAGGCAATGCCCGCAAATGCCACTTCTGTATCCATCGCATTGAAAAGGGTGAACTGACGCGCTGTACCACTACCTGTCTGGGGAGTGCGACCTACTTTGGCGACATTAATGATCCTCAGGCATTAATCACCAGGCTGATATCAAAGCCAAATGTGTTCAGGTACAGGGAGGAACTGGGAACAAAACCAATGGTGTATTATATAACGTAACCGGAAATTGTTTTGAGGGGGAAATTATGAAACTTAAATGGATCAGTATAGTGACGGCATTATCTGTATTAGTGTGCGGGCTTGCCTACGGTGCTGCCATGCAGGACATCATCTATCAGGGTGACAAGGCCTCGGATGAGGTGATATTCCACGGGGACCAACATCTGAAGAGAGGCTTTAAATGCACCGACTGCCATAACAAGGGGATGTTCCCGGAAAAGAAAAAGGGGGCAACAGTCATTACCATGAAGGCTATTCAGCAGGGTAAGCTCTGCGGAAAATGCCATAACGGGAAGAACGCGTTCGGCGTTGACCACCACTGCGATAGATGTCACCCAAAGAAAGGACCTGATACGCTTATTTATGATTGATTGAAGCCAATGAAACTGCTGGACAATTTAAACAGATATGCTAAAAACTGAATATCATTTCTACGCCGGTTCGCCGGAAATATAAAAAAAGGAGAATGTTATGAAAAAGATCGTAGCGATGTTAGTAGCAGCACTGATGACCCTGAGTTTTTCGATGATTGTCGTGGCGGCTGAAGAAAAAACAGCCGAAAAGCCGGCCGCTGAAAAAGCTGAAAAAGTTGAAAAGAAAGACGCCAAGAAAGAAAAAAAAGAATCCAAGAAAACAAAAAAAGATAAGAAAGCTGAAAAGAAAAAAGAAGCTGACGCCAAGCCGGCAGCAAAAGGCAAAAAAGAAGTGTCCGGCTGCTGATTTCTGATGGAGTGTTGACCATTCAGACTCTGAATTCATGAAGAACGGGACGTTCACATAACACATGTACACGCAGACTATACGAGGGGTCGCCGACCGGCACCCCTCTTTTTATTGATTCTGCTGTCTGGAATCGCTTTTGGGTGTGCACCTGCCACGTCAATCTCGACGTGCGTCTCATGCCACAACGGGTTGGAACATGTTTCCGCGGCACACAACGATTGTGTTGCATGCCACGGCGGTGATCCGCGGGCTCGTGACAAGGAGCAGAGTCATGCATCCATGCGTGGCTCTGCCAATCCGTCATCTCCCGAAGAGTGGGACAAATCCTGCGGGCAATGCCACCGCTATCAGCTTGAACGTGTCAAATCAACGATCATGCAGACAAATGCAGGTATGATTCGTAATATACAGTTGACGTGGGAAGGTGCAGACGGGAAACAGTACAGCACAACAGGGGGGAAAGCGTTCGACCCTTCCGGAAAGGCGGTTGAAACAGTTCCGGTTGCTGAACTGGACAACATCTCCGGTGAACTGTACCGGAAGTTCTGCTCGCGGTGCCACATCGGGTCCCGTAATGCCGAGTCATACGGTTCTGCCCATGCTTCGGGTTGTGCGTCATGTCATTTTCCCTGGAACGACACCGCCACCTATGAGGGGCGCGACAGAACCATGAAGGGAAAAGCCGGCCATTCTGCCACTCATGCCATGACCCCGTTACCGGATACTCAGGTCTGTTCCCGCTGCCACAACCGGAGCGGCCGCATCGCCTTTTCCTATCAGGGACTGTATGACGGCAACAATGGTCTGGTGCCGACCAGAGGTGGTGAGGCGGGCCCGGTGATGACCAGCGGTGCCCGTAACCTGACCCATATTTCCCCTGATGTTCATTTTACGGCCGGAATGGAGTGTATCGACTGCCACACTTCGCGCGATGTGATGGGTGACGGTTTCGCCTATCGCAACATGTATCTGCAGACCGAAATCGCCTGCGAAGATTGTCACGGCGGGGCCGTTGAAGTGCCTCGCTATCGTGCGATTACCCGCGAGAACGACGAGGCGATGCGGGAATCTCGCTCCTACAAACAGCCGGTTACCTCCGGAATGTGGATGATTCAGACCTCCAAGGGTCGCAACTATTCAAACGTATTCTACAAAGACGGTGCAATCTGGCTGCAGGGAAAACGGAGCGGCACGCTGCATCGCAGCAAGGTTATCACCGGTACACCGGAACACACAATCGCCGGCCATGGTCGTCTGGAATGCTATGCCTGTCATTCGCGCACCTCGGTGCAGTGTTACGGCTGCCACACCCGCTACGACAAGGGGAAAACAGGGATGGACTTTATTAAAGGTGAGGAGACCCCGGGCGCTTTCAGCGAAACGGAGGACTACCGCATGCTTTACCCCTTTCCGCTGGCGCTTAATCAGCGTGGCCGGATCTCACCGGTTACCCCCGGCTGCCAGACCTTTGTCACGGTGGTTGAGGGTGACGGTTCTCGATCAAAGACAGAATACGTCTCACAATTTAAGGGAAAACAGCAGCTTCGCTTTGCGCCGTTTTACTCCCATAATACTGGTAAAAAGGCGCTCGGCTGCGCCGAATGCCACGGTAACCCGGCTTTTCTCGGTTTCGGCCAGCATATCGTTGAGGGAAACAGTATCAAGGGAACGCTCCTCTGTGAACGCTCGGACAGCAAACCTCTCGATGGTTTTCTGACGATGAAAAACGGGCGGGTGCGTGCCTACTCAGCAATAACCCGTGAAAAGGCCCGGCCGCTGAACGGTACAGAAGTGAAACGTGTCCTGTCGGTCAACCTCTGTCTCCCCTGTCACGGCACTGCGCGTGACGCGATTTACCGGAAAGGAATAAACCATCGTGCGTTGGATGATACTCGTCATCGTCGGCTTCTGTCTGGCCCATGAAATTGATGCGGCAGCCTCCCACACAGGGATGGCGTGCGGTTCGTGCCATCGTCAGGGTGGCAGCGGCAGCGATCCCGCCTCCCGTAAAGGCGGGGCGGTCGGCTGTGCCGGCTGCCATCAGGGGCATGAGCGGATCTTTGATCATGCCATGGGACAGCGTGGAGGGGAAAAGAGTTTTGTGCAGCGCAGCTACGCCCGGTTTGACAGCGATTTCTGGGACAAAAACTGCACCTCCTGTCATCTGAACGGGTGTCTTGACTGCCACGGCGACGGGGGGCTGGCAAAGCCGACCGTCGCGACCTGCCAGCGGTGTCATAACGGCTATTACACCGGTTGGGACTATTCAGGAAGGGCTCCCCGGGAAGATAATATGCGCTACCAGCGGGGTATAGCCGTTAACGGTGAGACGTTTCTGAAGATGCTCCCCGATGTCCATTACAGCGCCGGAATGTCCTGCGGAGCATGCCATTCCATGAACAGCCTGGCGGACGGGAGAAAATCTTCAAAAGGGTGCCTGGATTGTCATAAGCCGGACTTGAAAATACCGGAACACAGTATATCCGTCCATCTGGAACGGCTGGAATGTTACACCTGCCATTCGGCCTGGGCTCCACAGGAGTACGGTACGTTCTACCTTCGCTTCCGCGATCGGCTTTTGAAGGAGGATTTTGATCTGAAGCCTGGTTCAAACGCTGAATATCTGCGGAGCGGATACCTGAAAAAGCAGGATGCTCCGCCTCTGGGGATCAATGCGTCAGGGCGGGTCAGTCCGATCCGGCCGATGTTCATTGCCTACTATACCGATATTCAGTCTGCCAGAAACAACGGTCCTGAAAATATTCTGCTGGCAGCAGAGTGGCGGGCCTATTTCCCTCATACGATACAGCGCGGCGGAGTAACCTGCGAGGGGTGTCACGACAATCCGACCCGTTTTCTGTTGGAACCGGAATCACGACGGATCTACAATCTTCAAAAGGACGGCATGGGTTTGGAATCGTTCTGGCTTCAGAAGGGGCAGCGGGTCAGCAACGGCAGCTTTATGGATGCCGCCCGCTATCTGCGCATGAGCAGTAAAAGTCCGGCATATACAAAGGCGTACATCAAAAAATGGAAAACATTCCTCAATCGCGTCGAAAATTCATCACGACGCTGACCCTGCTGCTTGCCTCGGGAGGACTTCTGGTCCGGTATCTCACCCCGCGCACATCCGGAAAGCGCCCGGTACTCGTCAGCGCTGTTGCCGCGGACGTGCCGCCGGACGGCGCGCTGGTGTTCCCTGCTGAGCGTCTGGCACTCATGAAGGACGACGGCGGTTTCTACGCATTGAGTCTGGTCTGCACCCATCTGGGTTGTACGGTCATTGTTGCGGAAGATAAGCTGTCGTGCCCCTGCCACGGGAGCCTGTTCGACCGGCAGGGTGCGGTGATTAAAGGGCCCGCAGACAGACCGCTGGTGAGGATGAGCGTTGAAGTGCACGGGGAGCGGGTTGTAGTAGTGGGGTGACGCGCTGCTATGGTGCTGATCCTCTGATTAGCTGCTATTCAACAGTGCAAGGTCAGGCCTTTTCAGTCTTCAATTGTCTCGGCGCCACGCATCCCGGGCAGGGATGGTTAGTGCTTAACATCATGAAACGAGACGTATTATGGGCGAAATAGCGTTGGTTGCACGCGATGGCGCACATTAGCGTCGGCAGGTCAAAACTTCTCAGTCGGTTCTCTGCCCCCCTGAAACTCACCATATCCTCTGGAATTGCGTTGACACTACCCTGCTTCAGGCGTATTTTCCGCCCATACAAAAAAACCTGTCCCCAGTAAGGTTTTTTAAGGTATGAAGTCCACTACATTGTCAAGACAAAGGAGGGTGTCCATGCTTCAAAAAATGATCAAGCCCGTGAGTTTCTTTTTACTGTTCTCCTTTTTCCTCCTCGATTTTTCCGTGCAGACGGCAAAGTCACAGATGATCGGCACCGATTCCGTGATCGCGGCACAGAAACAGGAAGCGAAGCGGGAGCGGGTTATTGCCTTTCTCGGTCGTGATGATGTGCGGCAGTCAATGGTGCAGCGCGGTGTCGATGCTGCTGAGGCTCAGAAACGGGTGGCCAGCCTTTCCGATTCCGAACTGACAAAAATTTCACAGGCCATGGAGCAGTTGCCAGCGGGTGGCGATGCCGGGGTCGGGACGATTATTGGTGCCATGGTTTTCATCTTTGTGGTGTTGCTGATCACCGATCTACTCGGCCTGACACATGTTTTCCCCTTTGTTACCCATAGACGCTAAAAGTCAGGCACAATCACGTTTTCTTCAGGCCGGCAGTCTAGCGATTATCGGCCTGTTGTTTTTAGCGCTGTCCCTTGTTTTATCCGGCTGCGGCCTCCTGTCGACGGTCCCTCTGTTCCAGACGCCGGGCGGGCCTGCCAAGGCCATGGTTGAGAATGTGCCATTTTTCGCCCAGGAAGAATTGCAGTGCGGCCCGGCAGCCCTGGCAATGACGCTTAACTGGAGCGGAATCGCCGTCCAGCCCTCCGATCTTACTCCTGAAGTTTTCACTCCCGACCTCAAGGGCAGCCTGCAAAGCGCCCTGATCGGCGCAACCCGCAGACATAACCGGGTCGCCTACGCCATCACCGGAAGTGAAGCCTTGCTGGCCGAGGTTTCCGCCGGTAATCCGGTCATCGTGCTGGTCAATCTCGGTTTGTCTTGGTACCCGAAATGGCACTATGCCGTGGTCATCGGTTTTGATCAGGAGCGCGAAGAGATTATCCTCCACTCAGGACTCACCGCCAACGAACATCTCAGCTCCCGGGTTTTCATGAATGTCTGGCAGCGCGGCGAGTATTGGGGGCTCCTGGTTCTGCCTCCAGACCGGTTGCCGGCTAGAGTTGGAGAGGGGGATTGGCTTGAAGCCGTCGCCGGCCTGGAAAGGGCCGACCAGTGGCAGGGGGCGGCAGATGGGTATAGTGCGGGCCTGAAGCGCTGGCCGAATAGTTTTGCTGCCTGGATGGGACTCGGCAACAGCCGCTACAGCCTGCACGATTTTGACCGGTAGCGCCGAGGCCTTTCGCCGGGCAACCCTGCTTCAACCGGAGAACGGCATACCGTTCAACAACCTTGCCCATGTGCTGAACAACCAGGGCAGGCGAAAAGAGGCCATGGACGCGGCACAACGGGCCGTGGAACTTGGTGGCCCGCTCCTTGATAATTTCCGGCACACCCTGGAAGAGATCAAAAACAAATAAATACCCCCCGATTATTGAAGCACCCCTCTCCCTAAATTATTCAGTTCTATAACGCTGCTGCTGGAGGGGAGAGAATGTTGCTTTCCGGATGGGCATGTGTGTGGAGATCGTCCTCGACCTCTTTGGAAACTATTATGTGAACAGGCTGCCCATTGATTTCACATGTTGTCTCATGTAAATGTAGATTTCTCTGAGGTTCAGAAGGTGTTTTTGTTTTCAGCCGGCAACGTATTAATCAGTCCATGGCAGCTTTTGCAAGCGCCACTGCCTGATCTTCGCTGATTTTTGTATTTACCCGCAGATACAGGGCATGCCCCTTACGATCCTTGAACAGGACTTCGTCGAGTGAACCAAATTTATTCCCTCGAGAATGACTGACCAGAACCCCGTCACGCTCCGTCACTTTGCCTTTACCACCGGACTCCATCAGTTTTCTCCAGCTCGCCTCAGTTAACACACTGCTGCCAAGTGAAAAATAGCGAACCTGCTGTTTGTCCTTACTATCGCCATACTTGCATTCAATGAACAGTTTGTCAGCTTTTCTGGTGAAGTTTTTACCCAGAATGGCGGTGACTTCATCAAGCGTAAGCTGTGAGCAGAGAGCGTCAGCTGACATTCGTGCAGTATTCCCACTGGCGGCGTCCTTGCCAAGGCCGGCTGCAAGACTTTGCGCGTCTGCCTGCCCGGTTAACAGTGATAAAATGAGTGCAAGAAGTACAATCTTCATCGTGTGGCTCCTTTTTTTACTGTGGTTTGTCCGTTTTATTGGGAAATTGTTCTTCTAAACACTTTGGACAGATGCAATGACTAAACAACCTTTTTCGCCGATTCCAGATTGCCAGCGACATCGACAAAACCTCCGTTCCAGCAACTCCGCCGACACAACCTCCTCCGCTGGTTTTGTTCAACGCCATAAGGCTGACCAGCCCGCCCAGCCTTTCCGGGCGGTCTGGTCGAGCCGCAAGTTGGATATTCGGTTTTCTCTGTGTCGTTTCAGTACGTATAGAGTGGGGCTGAATGAAGATTTAAGCGGCTTGCAGCTTTTTTGCGCGACCGGTTGAGCGAGTTGTGCGATCTGCTCTTTTGGGTTGCTCGCTTCCAATATCTAGAAGGGCCTCCGGGTGACGGGAGGCAACCCGCAAAAGCACACGTGCAGGGCCCTCCGGTTTACGTCGGCCTTGTTCCCAGTTTCTCAATGTTCCTACGCTGATTCCCACAAGGTCTGCAAACTTATCTTGTGAAAGACCGAATTGCTCACGTAGAGCGCGAACCTCGGTTTCCGGGAATTCAAATGATCGAGAGGGCAGCATTGTGCCTTTTATGATCGCAGCGCCTTGTTTAATACTTGCCAATAGTTCCTGAAAAAGCTCATCCTTCATGATATTCCTCCTCAATAATCCTCTTGAGTTGTTTGAGTTGGTCTTGGGTAAGGTTTTCCTGCACGTTTTTCGGATATATGAACAGGAGTAGAATGGTTCCCCTCACCGTAAACCAGTAGTAGATAACTCGTACTCCACCGCTCTTGCCTCGCCCTTCCAATCCCCATCGCACTTTACGAAGTCCCCCACCGCCGGGAATGACCTTTCCGGTATCAGGTCGCTCCAGCAGGGTCGCCTGAAACAGGCGATACTCCTCGTCGGATAGCGTGGATAAAAGCTGCTTGGTAAATATTGGGGTTTCGATGATAACCATGAGGATACTATACGCCATTGACTTAGTAATGACAAGAGTAAGATATTAGCCTAAAATCCATTTGGCTGGAGTAATTGATTTTTCCAGATAGAGAGGGTGAGCTGGCTCACCGGTCTTGTTAAGTTTTAGATAATGAAGGTTGGGAAGTAGCTTTCGGATATATTGGCTACGTTTCAGGTGATCTCCATGATTTCCCCATGCAGCAATGAAACCAAGAGTTCGGTAGCAAGAACATCCCGCATCGACTTCCTTGGTTTCGTCTTCA
>CAVYYZ010000019.1:0-12561 GCA_963772835.1 uncultured delta proteobacterium
AGCCAGCCAAGCAGCGTGCCGAGGGGGCAGAGATTCCGGCACCAGTTACGCGTCTCAAACCGCTCCAGGGCAATAATGCCAAGCAGAATTGCTGTCGAAAGGAACGCCAGCGGATAGATTGTATCGCGAAACGGCAGCAGATTGTCACGGATCAGGTTGTACGCCGGCGCCAGAGAATCACGCCGTTCGCCGATGCTCCGGTACAGCCCGACCCACCCCTCCCTGGCCGCCAGGCCAATCACCGGATAGAGCATAAATGTCAGAGCCCGGAGCAGAATGGCGATCGGGTCCAGCAGACCGCTCAGATTGAGGTTGAACAGCGATGCCGACAATAGCGGCAGCAGCAGCCAGTATTTGACATTACCCTTGAGAGCCCTGATCGGAGACGTCTTGGGAATCTTCGAGGTCACAAGATCAAGAACCGTTCCCATCGGACAGATCCAGCCACAGAAAAAACGCCCCACCAGCAGTGTCGCCACAACCATCAACAGCGACGGCAGCAGCAGCCAACTCCACGATTTTACCGCGAGCAGATAACTGAACAGCACCAGTGGATCTACTCTGAAGAAGGCATTGACCGCGGCATTGATTTCATCACGGCCACGGTACTCGGTCTGGACGAACAGGAGCAGAAACAGGGCCAGGAAGAGCAGCTGGCAGATGCGGGCCGGAGTAAATCTCACGACATTACACCTTTACGACTTTTATCTTGTCAAGATGCATCTCTCCGAGGCCCCGATTGTAGGCGGCCACCGTCACCGCAATATCCGACGGCTTCAAACCGAACAGCGTTGTGGCATAGGCGTCAACTGCGACAGGGTCGGTCGAGGCGATCACCTTGTTAAGCACCTTGACATCGGCAATATTTCCGCCCTGAGGACCGTGAGCAGTCAGAATACGGGTTGCGTCGATGACCGTCAATTGGCTTTTGAAATGCGCGTTGACGTCCGCCAGGGCGACGTCAAGGCTGCGGTGGATGTACCCACGATTACCCCCCATGATTCCCATGATATTCTTCAAGCCGAGAGTCAAACGGGAGAGCCCGTGGTGTTTGGCGACCGGAACGTTAATGTAGACATCTGCGGAGAGCGCCTCGTCATACAATTCCCATTCCTTCAGGAACCGGCCGTTCAATGTGACTTTCCTGAAACGTTCCGGTTCAATCTGTTTGCACTCAACCCCTTTCAACCCTTTAAGAATACCTTCAATACCGCTGTTTACATAACATCGACGCGAATCGTTGCAGGTGTTATCGAACACTTTTACTTTTTTAGCCCCCGCCGCAAGGCATTCTTCCACTACCGCCCGCACCACCAGAGGATGGGTATTTGCGGCAAACTCGCTTGACCGGTCCCACCCCATGTTGGGCTTGACCACAACGACATCTCCGGCCTTAACATACCTCTTCATGCCACCTACTGCGTTAATGGCCTTACGGGTGGTGGCGGCGTAATCGGCTCCCTCTGCCACGGCCACCAGTGGCTGTTCACGGGCCGCAAGAACCTCCCTGATCAGTGCAGGAGCCATTAAAACAGCTGTTCCGGTAGTTTTAATGAATGTCCGTCTATCCATGACACCCTCCAAAAACAAATGTTGCATATATTGTATATGATTGTACTCTACTGAAGGCAGAATTCAAGAAGACAAAAGCCCGTGTAACTAATTTGGGACATGACTGTTTTCCTGCAAAATCTGGTGTGAAGTGATTGCAATGATCTGCCGCAGTTGACTCGGCACTATTTAGCGATACTCTCTCTTAATGTGCCGATCGAAACGAAAAGTTATTTCCGGTGTGCTCCCGATACTGTTGCTTTTACTGCTTTTCACTGCAACCACTCCTGCTTTTGGTGGAGCGGCCGGTGAAGCGGTCGGGGAACCGGCGCCAGGTATGTCATCGCTTCATGCCGGGGTCCTGTACCCTTACGGAGTTGACGTTGCCGGTTATACGGTGGAGTATAACCTTTCCAATAGATTCTATGGCTACTACACGTTCGGGTTCCCGTCCCTTGCGGCCGCCGGCATCACCTATTACCGCGATTATACCGGCAACGGCTTTGCCGCGAACGTCGGTGTCGGTATAGTTTCGGTGCTGCACGCGTCGCTCGTGTATCAGTTCCACCTCGCTGACCGGCACTTTCTTAAACTGGGAGGAGGTTACACAGCTACCATAGTCTATAGCGGATTTTATCCCGCTCTGTCGTATGAATACCGATTCAAATAAATCCGGCAGACAAAAAAATACCACCATCAATCAGGAGGATCTATGAAACCGTTTCCGTGGATAATATGTGGCTGCATATCGTTGTCGCTGGCTGTGCCCACTTCCGGAGCCGAAAAACAGAAGCCGTACACGCATTACTGGATGAGCATTGCCACAACAAACCAGAGCATTCCGGGCATGACGTCTGAAATGAGCGGTCTGGCGTCGATGTTTGGCGGCAAAAAAATGTTCGGACCTCAGCGAGAACTGCTGCTGCAGCTGGAATCGCCCCGTGTCCCGGCAGACTCACCGAAAGCTGATCACGAGATCCCGCCCGGGCAGAAGATGGGTGAGTCCCTGCCGCTTGTGACCCCCGCGGTTGAAAAATCGGAACATGTCACTCCGGATCATGATGAAAAACCTGAAAAATATGAAAAACCGAAGGCACGGATGCTGATCTACTGGGGATGCGGGGAAGCGGTTGGCAAAGGGCAGCCGAAGGTGATCGATACCGCCACCATGAGCCCGGTCGACTTCGGCAAGGCATTTGCGGGGCGGACACCGACCCGCCAGACGCCCCCTTCGCCACACAAGGGGTGGACGTACAGCCAGTGGCCGAATAAAGATGACCGGGCTGAAATTCCGGCTGAGAGTTCTCTGGTCGGTAACCACCTTGTCAAAGGAAATTACACTCCTGACATCTCATTTGCTCTGGACAAAAAACGGGACTTCATGGCTCCGGTTGAATTTTCACCGCTTCAGAAGACAGCGGCAGGAGCATTGAAGATTGAATGGAAAACGATTCCCACCGCGATCGGCTATTTTGCAGCGGCAATAGGGCATAATCAGGAGACCGGTGAATCCATCTTCTGGTCGGCCAGCGAGGTCGCTGAAACCGGTTTTGCACTGCAGAGTTATCTGACTCCGGGTGATGTCACCCGCTTTATCAAGGAAAAAGTCATTCTTGACCCGTCAAAAACCGCCTGTTCCATCCCGCCGATATTTAAAGAAGGGCAGCCGGGTATGCTGCAGTTTATCGCCTACGGAGAAGAATTGAATCTGGCCCACCCGCCGAAACCGAAAGATCCGAAGAAGCGGTGGGACATTGAGTGGTCAGCCAGAGTACGACTGAAGTCAACCGCCATGATGCCGTTGATGGCGGATGAAGAGGGGAATTCTTCAGGCAATGTTTCTTCCCCAAAAAAAGCGAAAAAAACTGCTGATCCGAAAGAAGAGACACGTGATGATGGCGGGACCGGCAGTAAGGATTCCGGGACCGGCACTGATAGCCCGGTAAAGGATATCGGCAATCGTATCCGCGGATTATTCGGGTTTTAATATACGGCAGTCGCAGTAGCGGAGGCAGCCTTCTGCCTCCGCTACCCTTCAACAAACTTCACCAATACCCGCCTTGCACACCCTGCCGTCAAATTCATACCATGAGGCAGCCGGCTGGCAACGACACGGGCGTGTACCCTTACCGGGTCACCTGGTACAATAGATCGTAGTGCGAATCTATAGCACCCGGCGTCCTTGGATGATGCGCAGCAGAACCATTATAACTGCAATCACCAGCAGGATATGAATCAGACCACCCATGGTATACGATGTTACTATTCCCAACAGCCAGAGTACTATCAAGACCACACATATTGTCCACAACATAAAACACCCTCCCCTTTTCCGGGCTATTTCTTCCCGCTGTATAATTCTGCTTTTATTTCATCAAGCGCGGAAAGCACCGGCTGAAACGATGCTTTTAACGCATTCAGGTTCTGGACTGATTTATTTGCTACCGGAGTGATCCCCTCAATCCCCTGGGGAGTCAGGTCGTTGGACAAATATTTCTGAATTTCTTTCAGATCAGTCAGGTACGCATGATATGCACCTTTGATCCCGACTCCTGCAGCGGGTACCCGGGCATACATTTCAGCCAGCGTGCTCCGCCGCTGCTCGCTGAGTTCGCGGATGTCTGAATTGGTAAATGTCTCCCCCTGCTTTTCCCACTCGGCAAAATATTCCTTGCTGTGCGACTTCATTTCGTCCAGACGCCTGGTTACAAGCTTACCTTCATGCTCAAGCTTTTCGAGTTCATCAGAATAAGTGTTGAAGTGTTTTTTAAGATCCGGTTTATCACTCTTGACAAGAGCGTCAAGAGATGCCGCCGTAACGTCAATCTGGACGCTCATTTTTCTGATTTCATTGTCAACATCGCGGATTGAATTCGACGTTTTTACGGAACGATCCATACCGGTGGTTGCGCAGCCGCTCAGGAGCGAAACCGTGCCGAGCAAAAGTATGGCGAAAAAAGTGAGCATCTGTTTTTTGAGATTCATGATATTCTCCTTGTAGTGGGTGGTTGATGGTGAATGTGTCAATTACATCCCTCTTTGCAGCTAATGACGGTGTCACTCTATGGTGTGGTAAGGCAATTGGCGTGCCAGCACCGGAGATTGAGGAGACAGATGAGATTCACCCTCTGATAACAGGGTATTAGACCCGCGGGGGCACATAGTTTACCGGCATGAAAGAATCCGGCCACCCTCAGTATTTGATAGAACCTCAGAATGCTGAGGGGAATCCAGCGGCTAAAAGAGAGGCACCGGGAACTGCCACGCACCGTACAGACAGGGCATATCGGCTATTCATGTATGCGTCATTAAAACTTGGTTAGGATTATGCAAAGGTTACTGCATGTTGACGTTTCAGGCCTGCCGAGCGGGCAGGAGAGCTGTACAACGAATCCAGCAGAGATCTGTTCAAAAAGGGGGACATCATGAAGAAACGATTTGCAGGAATGCTGGCCATACTGATGCTGGCCATGGCTGGTTGCGGTGGAGGAAGTGTTGATGTTTCTGTGCCGGTCACGCCCGTAGTACATGCACCTTCTATTACATTAAACGCGTTCACCAAGGACACGCTTTATGAGATTTTAGACGGAAGTGTCAGTTTTTATGCTCCTGATTCCGATATCGATTCGATGACCGTAGTTGCCATTAACCCGGGAGGGTATGAAGTTTCCCGGACGGTGAAGCTCATCACCCTCCCGGGGGTGATACAAGGCACCATCCCTTTCAGTATTGATTACCACACATTCCCATCAAGCGCGTATGCCTATACCTTCAGCGTCTATCTGACTGATTTCAACGGATACACTTCCAATCAGGCGGTCGGTACATTCTGGATACCTTGACAGGCGGTTTTCCGGCCGGGTCATCTCAGCAAATTAGTTTTTCTATACACAAACCCCCTCCCGTTCCGGGAGGGGGTTTGTGTATATGCTTTGGTTCACCGGTATCAGACAGCCGAAGTCACTCGGCGCGATAATGGCCGGATTCTATCTCACGTTTTTCGTGGGTCAGGAAACGCACCACAAAATATTCGAATGGATATCCGCTCTCATGGTAGCGGAAACTCTGTTTATGACGCTCGTCAACCACCTCCAGCGTCGATATTCCCGAGACAACTGCCAGGCTGACGTCGGGGTCTGCAATCGGATCAACCGCTGTATAGATCCCGAATCTGACTGCTCTGTCAACAGCAAGGCCTCCCGCATCGCGCAGGGACGAAGGTCCGAAAAGCGGCAGCACGAGGTAGGGTCCGGACTCTACTCCCCAATGTCCAAGGGTTTTACCGAAATCCTGATCGTGACGCGTCATGCCCATGCTCGTGGCCGGATCAAACATACCGCCCAGACCCACGGTACTGTTCGTCACAAAACGGCCGAGCGTGATCGCCGACTCCACTACCTTCAGCTGGAACAGACTGTTGGTGAAATTACGCACCTCACCGATATTATTGAAAAAGCCTGAAACCCGGTCCTGAACGAAGACCGGGGTAACAAACTCGTAGCCATTCACTACCGGGATGAGCAGATGTTTGTCCAGATAGTAGTTGAACCGGTACATGCTCCGGTTGAATCCTTCCCAGGGATCAGTCACCTCGGCGAAGCGCTGATCCCTGAACTCGCCTATGGAATGCATCGGCGGCACTTCTGCCTGACCATTCACCGTAACGGACGCACAGCCGCCAAGCGCGGACCCCAACAGCAGGGCGAGAGCGAAGGCCGCCAGTCCGGTTCTACATCGTTCCGCACTCATAACGACTCCCTGAAAAAATCAACCATGTAGGCCAGATTGTCCTTGTACTCGAGGTTGCCCAGATGCCCGCCGCGCGGGTAGATCTTGGTTCGTTCCCCGAAAAGCTGCCGGAGATAGTCGAGTTCACCCTGCGTCAAAATAAAGTCGTTTGCATTGGTCATCACACCAAACTTGGCAGAAGATTTCAGGTACTCTTCAATACTCCTGAGACTCAGGGAATCTATGAACGCCTGCCGGGTAAGTTCCGGTCGAAGCTTATGGAAGTGGGGGTACAGATATTCGTTAAAATAGTCGAAGAAACTCAAGTGGCTGGAAACCAGGAAATAGTCGAAAAGAGAATCTGTGGGGCTCAATATCCGGTTTTTCGGCACGACGTAGCCGCTGTTGGTCATCACGTCTGAGGCGAAAATCATGCCGGCCAGATTGATCCGGTAGGTGAGCCCGATCAATCCGGCTGTTTCCTCGTGAGAATAGAGCTTATCCGTATACATTGCATAAAGAAATTCATCGTTGATGGCGACGTAATTGCCATACCGGTAGAACTCGCTGAACTTTGACAGCATCCTGTTGAAAAAGATCCCCTGTTTTTTGGGACCCCCGGGGATCTGTTTCATCAGCTCTTCGATCCGTAATGCCGAGCTGTAAAGGCTTACCGCGGGGTTGATCATGAGTACCTTTTTGAAGTTGAACAGATGCCGTTCCTCATCCAGCTTCGCCACGAAGGCAGCTTGAGTGCCCCCCAGGCTGTAGCCGCACAGGAAAAAAGAGGACACTTCAATATCCCCCTCCACCTGTTTCCAGGCGGTTTCCATGGCGCGGTACAGGTCAGCTGAGTCCTCGACAAGATCACCGGGTACGCTGCTTCCGGATGCGGAAATAATAAAGTTGGCGTGGGACGGCGACGGCAGAGTAATGACATGAAAACCGGCCTGATGCAGCGCCTTCATCATGGTCAGAAGTTTGGCGGAACGGTCACTGGCACCTGCACCGGCTACCAGAAAGACCAGTGGTGCCCGCTGTTTCTGGTAGGCGAATGTGACGCGCAGCCCTTCGTCATAATAAAAAACCGGCGGCCGCTTTCTTCCCGGGATGACATCAAGCACGAGTTGCCGGGTGCGTGTCTGCACCGGAAACTGCGGAATGAGGTTTATCGGAGTACCGACGATAGTGGCTTCATGAGACCCGGCGATGGGGTAGCCGTAATCATCCCCTGCCGCATGGCCCAGCAGGGGGAGCAGCATGAGGCAGGCGAATAGCAGCGCTCTCACGAGTATCATGGCGCTGTTTTGTTCGTGCGGACCTCTCCGGGCGGTACCGGCTGTGCCACATCGGGCTGTACAGACTGTTCCGTCTGAAAGGGTAGGCGACTCCCGTCGCTTAACTTCGGAGCCTCCTCGATAAGCTGCCAGTTTTTACCGATCGGTACGACCAGGGGCTGAGCCGCCGTAACTGCCGGAACCGGGGTCGATTGTCGTGTGTCATACATGCTGCATGAACATAGAAGCAAAAATGGTGTGGAAAGTACTGCCAAACGTAAGATATTCATTACAGGGCTCCTTTAATGTGGTGAAACAGTATGAACCGCGCCTGAAGGTAACTGCCGGTCCGGTTGTGGTTATTGTCCCTCAACCTGAGCCATATCCTGCACGACAAATCTGCCGCAGATAAAACAGAGCAGGCCGGCCAGCAGCATGGCACCAGGGGTTATCAGGAGGGCTCTCTGCAGGCCCCACTGATCAGACAACCAGCCGAGGATGGAGGGGGAAACCGCGTCACCCAGGGCATGAATAAAAAAGATGTTGACCGCAAAGGCCATGGCACGGACGGCAGGATTGGTTACATTGATAATAACAGTATTAAGCGGGCCGGTGTTGAGAAAGAGAAAAAACTCGGCAATAAAAATTGCCGACATACACGATGTCAAACCGGGGGCGAGGATGGCCCAAATTGCAAAAGGGGTGCCGATCAGGAACCCCCAGCCGGAGAGCAGCAGATACCCTTTGCCGCTCTTTTTTTGCCAGCGGTCGCCGAGCCAGCCGCCAACAAGGGTGCCAAGTATTCCCGCCAGCACAGTGGTCGCACCGAACAGCATGTTCCCGCGTGCCACACCAAGAAAATGGATGCGGTTCAGGAACGAAGGGATCCACTGGGCGAGTCCCCCGATGGCGAAGGTCATTGCCGCCATCGCAAGGGTATTGCAGACAAACGAGCGGTTCCTGAACAGGGCTGCATATCCCGAGGAAACCTTTACTCCGGGCGCCGTCGACACATCTTCGCCGCCGCGAGGGGGAGTACGCAAAAGCGCGATGGGAACAGCCAGCAGCAGGCCGGGCACTCCGACCAGCAGAAACGCGGTATGCCAGCCGTATCGCTGCCCCAGCAGACCGCCAAGGAGGTAGCCCAGTGCGCTGCCGACCGGTATAGCGACATAAAACCATGCGAGAACCCGACCGCGGCGCTCCTTCGGGAAAAAATCGGAGATCAAACCGGGCGACACTGTCCCGAAGCTCGCTTCTCCAATCCCGACAGTAGCGCGGGCTGCCATCAGGGTCCGGTATCCCGGGGCAAAACCTGCCAGGGCTGTAGCCAGACTCCAGAGGACAAGGCCACCGGATGCAAGCCTGGTCCTGCTCCAATGGTCACCGAGCCAGCCGAAGAGCGGAGCGAAGAGCAGATAACTGAGCATGAAGGCGCTGCCGAGAAACCCGAGCGCCGTATCGGAGAGACGCAGATCGATTTTTATCAGGGGGAATACCGCGAAGAGCACCTGCCGGTCGATGTAATTAAGCAGGTTCACCGCAAGAAGGAGCCCGAGCGCGTAGTGGCGGTAGGATTGCGAAAGCGGTTTTGCGCTCACGTGACCACCTCGACGCGAAGCGGCTGAAGAGTCTGGAGATGTATGTCACGCTGCGGGAATGCTATGGAAATTTGCTCTTCAGCGAAGCGCTGGTCGATCATGAAGCGGAGATCACTGGCCACCTGCAGCGGGTTTGTCTCCGGGCCATGCTCTACCCAGAAATAGAGCGCAAAAACCAGGGCATTGTCACCGAAATCCTCTAAAAGGGCTTCAGGCGTCGGGTCCTTCAGTATCTGGCCATGTTCTTTTCCGCACTCGACAAGAATGTCTCGCACCCGTTTTGTCGGCGAACCGTAGGCTACCCCGACCCGCACAATCCGACGCAGACAGGTATTGGTGTGAGTCCAGTTGGTTACCTTGTTCTCAAGAAACATCGAGTTTGGAATTACCGTCTCAACGCCATCGAAACCGAGAATGGTCGAGGCCCTGATATCTACCGTGACAACCCTCCCCACCACGCCATCCACATCAATTGTGTCCCCTACTTTAACATTGCGCTCCAACAGAATCAGAATGCCGCATATGAAATTTTTGATCAGTGTCTGGGTGCCGAAACCGACTCCGATGGCCAATGCACCGCCCATGAAGGCAAAAACGGTGAGGGGAATGCGCGCCAGGTTGAGTGTGATGATCAGCAAAATGAAAACGGTCAGCGCCAGTAACCAGCGGCGAATGACATTGGCCTGATGCTCGCCGACACGGAAGCGTGCAACCATAATCCGCTGGGCTCTGCGCCCTAAAAACGCCGCTATCAGGTAGCCGGCGATAAAAAGCAGGATCGCGCCAATACTCTTGCCAACCGTGACTCCCCGTGAAGTGACAACCTTCTGTCCCGCAACCTCCACAGTATCTTCGACGGCGAACAACTCAAAGCGCCACACATGCTGAAAAATATCGACAAAAATTCCGGCGCCGTTTTTAAACCTGGCCGAGAAGCTGCGTGACTGCTGGACCCGTTCAATATCCTCCAGCCACGATTGACGGTCGAGATCAGCCTGTTCGACGGCGGTTTTCTGACGCTCAGCCAGTTGCCGTTGCACGCGTATCGCCGCAAGCAGATCCCGTTCTGCTGAGCGTAACGGGCTTCGCTCGTCGATCTTGCTCAACTGTGATTCCTGCTCACGCTCGGCTGCCTGATACAGTTCCAGTTGTTGTTGCGTATACTCCAGCCAGGGCTTGAGCTGCTCCCGACTCTTGCGTAATTCGGTGAGAATAGCGCGCTGTTCTTCAGCATCTTTTCCCGTTACAGCGGTATAGCGCTTTTCCCATAATGTGGAGGTCGACTTGTTGATCGCGATGAGTGCCGAGACGACCTCGGTCTCGAAACGCGAACTCTCCACCCGGGCCAGGGCGGCACGATTTCGGGCTTCAAACCCCTTACGCCGTGCCTCTATCGCCGGGGAATTGTCACCTGTGCCGTAACGAAGAGTGAACGAGTTCAGTTCCTGCTGCGTCCGCACCAGTGTGCTCCTGCTGCGCGCGTCGCGAACCAGTGACCCCTCCAGTTCCTGTTCGAGGCTAAAGCGGCCCGACTTCAACCGGGTCAGAGCCTGGTTCAGGTCTGCCTTGCTGAAAACCATGCTCTTTCTGGCTTCCGCAAGTTGCCGCTCCAGCAGACCGACCTCTAACCCTGCAACTCCAAGTCGCTCGCCAATCACCTCATACCGCAAGGCTATCGACACCGCCATGGCGTCGGCATTACGAGCTGTCAGCCCCGCGCGTTCCTTTTGCCACGAAGCGGTCAATCTCTCTCCGGGTGACTGAGCCTTCTCAAGCTCGTCGGCTGCCTGGCGTTCCACTTCCTGAGCATGCTGTGCCGATTCCCTGTATTGTGAAGCCTGTTGGGCAAAAAGCTCCTCGTTTGTGCTGAGCCCCTGCTCCTTGGCGCGGGCAGTCAGAAGTGAGTGCATTAACTCGTCCACCATCAGAATTGAATATGGCGGCGGTTCCGGAAAACCGGACCAGCTCTTTACTTTTTGTTCGGCGGCAGTTCTGCTGCGTCGCAATGCTTCGCGTTCATTGATCATGCTGAGTTGAGAGCTGAGGCGGGTAACCATACCATCGAGGAGACGGTAGCGCTCTTTTGCATCCTGCCGGGAATTGCCGCGTGTGGCCGCGAACGCCCGGTCCCGCTCCGTCTCGGCTTTTTTCAGCGCGAGTCTGGTATTTTCCAGCTGCAGCTCGGGACTTACCGCTTTCGGTTCAGCACCGCTTTCCTGCTTCCCGGCCTGAGTGACACTCGACAGTGTCGGTATCCCGGCAAAGGCGGGTGGGCATACCGAGAGGAATGACAGCAGCAATAATGGCGCGACCAAGGCGAACGTTCCCTTACAGCAGGACGGGAAAGCTTTAATGTGGATGATGAAATCAATCATGCAATAATATCCTTGTAAGTTGCCGAAAGCTGACCGATAACGTGCACTACTTTTATTTTACAACCAGATCGTTTTTCACCTCTTTGACCCCCGCAACGATTCCGGCGATTTCCCCTGCTATTTTCGCGTTCTGCGGCGAATCTACAAAACCGCTTAACTGAACAATCCCTTTGAATGTCTGAACTTCGATCTGCAACGACTTCAGCCTTAAATCATCGAAAATTCCTGTTTTTATCTTGGTTGTGATGGCGGAATCATCGATATACTGTCCGGTACTTTCTTTGCTTTGTGTGGCGTTGCATCCAAGAAATACGGTTATCAAACAGAGACAAACCAACAGTTTCGTAATACGCTTCATTTTTTTCATGTGATACCTCCCCGGATTATGATTCTAAAAAAGGTGAATCGCAATTATCACGCCAGAAAAAACAAGCGGGCCGGAGGAGTTCAACAGTCTGATTGTACGGGGGAAAATGTAATCCGGGAGAGTTTGGTGCGGAAAAAACCCCTGTTGAAACCGTCATACCATACATAACTGTCATATGTGACGGGTTGCGTCGGGACATTTTTTACATATATCAAAAGAAGAGTTTTTACCCCCCTGGCAGATGCAAACCAGCCTGTTACAGCAGTCGTTCATCACGCACGGATGTTCATTCGTCCATGGCCTGGCTGTTTTCAGTAACGTACCCCGATATTCCCATCATCAATCGTAGTAAACCATAACTGAACCAGCTCATAAACCGGAATAAGACGGGCTGCTGCTTCCAGTTGTCTGACAGTATCCGTCTGCCATCATTCGCTACGGTCTTTTTCAAACGATCGGCAAGGGTCATGGCAAATTCTTTGTCGGCAACGACAATATTCGCCTCCCGGGAAAGGAGCAGGCTGAACGGATCGATATTCGAAGACCCCACTGTTGCCCAGTGTCCGTCGATGACCGCAACTTTTGCGTGCAGGAAACCCGTACTGTATTCGTAAATTTCGATTCCTGCATCGAGAAAAGACCCGTACAGCGCACGCGAGGCA
>CAVYYZ010000020.1:0-5232 GCA_963772835.1 uncultured delta proteobacterium
GTGCCAGGACATCGATAACGATTTTAAATGTCACGACATCGCTAACACTCAACTGATTTCAGCGTAATTTGTAATCGAATTCCTCGACCTGTTTTTTGTCCAGGAAGAGTTTCAGCTTCTGCTCTTTGACATCGATAGTAGCCACCACGTATTCAAGCATTGTCTCTGGCGGAACCGAGAAGCATTCACCAAAGACGTTCAGTTTCAGGTCACTGCGGATGAGTCGTACGACGTGATATTTGCCAATCTCCGGTTTCTTTTGTCGATACCTGGGAGGCTCATCTACTGTTGGAAACCTCAATTTGACATTTGAAGCAGCAAGTGCTTTCAGCGGTGTATCGCCTTTGATCTTGCTGTAGCGATATTTGCTGTTATGTCGTTGCTCGAATGCCAGAGAACCGGATTGCAGCTCTTCCATGGATGCCAGGACGACTTTGCCAAGAAACCTTTGTTGGTAACGGTCGTTGAACTTTTCAATCATTCCGTTTCTCCATGGCTCTGCCATTGGTATGAACCAAGGCTCAACTCCGTTATGCAAACAGAGCCGGATCAGTGGTCCCATGCCGCGGGGATGAGTCGGGCTTCCGAAGAACGACATGGCATTATCAACTTGAACTCGTTCTGGTATTCCCATTCGTTTCCATGCACCCCAGAACCCGTCAAGTATCATTTGACCCGACTTGGAAAGTGAAGGATGCAGACCGCATCTAACCGTTGCTGTATCAACAATATTAAGGCTGTAGAAACGCACCGGCCCTTCAGGTAACAGGGACCAACGAGATCAGCTTGATGTGTCTGATTCGGACACGTCGACGGTAGAACAGGATATAGCGTCCCCTTCGCTTCATATTTGCCGGTTCGTCGATGAGTCAATTCGTTTTTAACGAGAATCCGATTGATAGTCCTAACCGATGGTAACGGTTTGGCACCAAGATCTTCCATCTCCCACAGGATTGCCTGGGCACCGCAAAACAGGTCCTGATTATAGAGATTGAGGCGAACCATTTTAACAATTTCCTCGATCTCTGCCGGTGTACGATTTGGCGTCAAAAGTGGACGACGAGAAAGATCATCGCACCATGATGTTTCCTCAGCGGTATGCCGCTTGACCCATTTATACAACCAGAACTTCGACTTGCCGAGCGATGTACAGATTGATTCTGCACTTTCACCATTCTTGAACCTTTGAACGGCGAGAATCCGGTGCTGTTTGCTTTCTTCTTCCATGAACACCTCCGAATTGATTTGGTGTTCACAGAATGACGTGGTGGTTATTCGATTGTCAGAGAACTTTGTTTGCGATGTGTTGGCACATCATTCCGTTATCGATGTCTTGGCACTCAACAGGTATCCATTAGTCGAATGATGGCGGCAAAATCAGTTTCATTAAACGCGGCAACAACTTCCTGTTTCATCGTCAGGTACGCCCCTTCGCCAAGATACGAACGGACACCGCAGTTCAGTGCGTGACCGCCGAAATAGAGGGTGCAGAAACTGATCCGGTCTGATTTATTTGTAATGGACGATTGGATGAATACTCTTCCTACGGTCACGCTCATCTGCCCGGCATGAAGAATCAGGAAATCCTCCTTGAAAGCCCGATAGCAAAAAACATCTGTTTCCTCGCCATACTCCTCAAAGATCGAACTGACGGCATAGTGTGCGCCGACCTTGATCAGGTTGATCATGGCGGGCTTCACGAATTTCACGTAGATTTCAGCCCCGTTGCCATGTTCGGGAATATTGCTCTTTGCCTCTGCCAACCGTTCCAGAAATGCAACTTCAATGTCCTCAGTGTTGTATTTTTCAGTTAGTTGTATCGCCCTGCCGGCATACTGGATGATCTGAACCGTTTCGAGTCCGGACAGTTCATCAAAAAACCACCCGCAGCTCGTGTACATAAGCAATGCATGGCGCTGCATCTCCAGCAGGCTGAGCACGGCAACAGTGTCATCTTCATCCAGCGGGCGCTGTGAATGTTTGAACAGGAAGGCAGCGACGTTTTCAACAGAACGATCCAGCATGACATGGATATATTCGTCCCTGGCATCCCAGGGATATTTCACTAATCCCGCCAGGCCATTTTCGAAACAGACTGCCAACTGATCACTGAGGCTGTCCAGAGCATCACGCAAAGGTTTCCGCCACTGCTGATTCCAACCCGAATTCCCGCCGGAGTTGCAGCCGCAATCACCCTTCCACCTCTCGATACCATGGATGCAGCTCCAGGAACTGTTTTCAATAATCAGCACCTCATGAGTAGCAGGATGGAGCTCCAGATATTCACCATAGTTGGTCAGACGGGCGAGCCCGTTTCCTTCAATGTGATCCAGCGCATGTCCCAGCGCCATTTCGCCGAAGTGATGGTGATGTCCGTAAGTTTCACCGTCGGTAGCGATGTGTACCAACTGGGAGTGGCGACGGTGACTGGAAAAACCGGATATTAGACGGGAGGCAAACTGTTCTCCGCTGCTGAGCAGCTTCTCGAACGCCACAGCCTGGGAAATTGGACCATCGTAGAAAAATATGGAAATGCTCCGACCAGAGGGAAGACGATAGAGATACGCCTGTGATGGGTCGATACGCGAGCCGGAGACGTCCTTCCATCTGCCAGAGACGCTTTCGCGAACCTTTCCCGCCTGGTGTGGAGCCAGTACGGTAAAACAGATGCCATTCTCAGCCAGTACCTCCAAGGTTTCAGTATCAACGGCTGTTTCAGCCAGCCACATCCCCTCAGGAAAACGCTGGAAACGATGCTCGAAATCACTGATTCCCCATTTTACTTGCGTCTGTTTGTCGCGCAGAGTTGCCAGTGGCATGATGATATGGTTGTACACCTGGGCCAGTGCTGCGCCATGTCCGGAGCGCCACTCGATACTCTGTCGGTCAGCTGCCAGGATTGCCCGGTACGTTTCGGGTGCGAATTTTTCCATCCAAGAAAGCAGCGTCGGCCCGAAATTGAAGCTGATCCGGGCATAGTTGCTGATAATCCCCATGATCCGCCCCACACGATCAAGATTACGTGAGGCGGTGTTCGGAGCATAGCATTCAGCGGTGATCCGTTCATTCCAATCATGATACGGATACGCCGAATCCTGAATTTCAACTGACTCCAGCCAGGGGTTTTCTCGGGGTGGCTGATAAAAGTGGCCATGTATGCAGAGGAAGCGCTCCATCAATTTGTCCTTTCAGTCCGGTAGACCATGACGCCGAAGGGGGCAAGCGTCGGAAATGTAGATGAGCGGGTGGAATATATCGTTAGACAACTCCCTGCCGGATGTGTATCTGTAGAATCGAGCAGAATACGCAATGTGCCGCTCGCCAGTTTAGGGGGGATTACACAGTATTCACCGCTGTAATTGAACAAACAGAACAGCTGATCGTCACCGGAAGTCCGAACGGTCGCCAGCACCAGTTCTTCCTCACTGACAATTATCTGCATGCCACCCCTGCTGAGGCTGGCAAGCGGTGGGCACTCCTTGCGCAGCCGAATCAGTTCGCGGTAGAACTTGAAAAGAACTCTCTGTTCCGCTTGGTGACGCTGTTCCTGATCAAGCTTGGCTGAAAGAAAGGTTGCTTCAGCCTGGGGATCGGGAGGTTCTCCCTGGTTGCCGAAAGCAGCGAACTCCTCCAGCCGTCCCCGTCTGACCCCTTCCACCAAATGCGGGTCGCCATGACTGACAAAATAGGGGAAAGGCGCCGACTCAGCATACTCTTCTCCCATGAAAAGGAGGGGAAGATAGGGGGAGAGCAGGATTGTCGCGGCAGCAAGTTTTAGTTGGGGAATGGAGAGATGCTCACTTAACCGCTCGCCAAGCATCCGGTTGCCCACCTGATCGTGGTTCTGGGAAAACACCACCAATTGCCGGGGTGGAATATTTGACGACGAACAGCCATGCCGCCTTTTTCTGAATGACGAATATTGGCCGGAGAGGACAAAACCATCATTAATACTCTTTACCAGATCTGAAAACCGACCGAAGTCAGAATAGTATCCTGTACGATCACCGGTCAGAAGTGCCCGCAATGAATGGTGAAAATCATCGTTCCACTGGGCATCCAGGCCGTAGCCACCTGCTTGAGGCGGATCTATCAGGCGTACATCGTTCAAATCGCTTTCGGCAATAACGTAAATATTCCGCCTCTGCGTGCCACAGCCTCCAGATGAACAGCCTCAGCCAACTCCTGAAGAATATGCCGGGCGCTGAAATCATAGATGCCGTGGACTGCATCGAGCCGCAGGGCATCAATATGGAATTCCGTTATCCAGTAGAGGGCATTGGCGATAAAGTAGTGGCGGACTTGATCACTTTCGGGGCCATCAAAATTGACCGCGTCTCCCCAGGGGGTCCGATAGCGATTGGTGAAGTAGGAACCGAAGGCGTGGAGATAATTCCCTTCAGGTCCCAGGTGATTGTAGACTACATCCAGAATTACGGCCAACCCGCGAGAGTGGCAGGCATCGACCAGCCGTTTCAGGCCATCAGGGCCGCCGTAACTGTTTTGCGGAGCAAAAATAAAGGTGCCGTCATACCCCCAGTTGCGCTCGCCGGGGAACTGGGCCACCGGCATCAACTCCACTGCGGTTATGCCGAGTTCGCAGAGATAGTCAAGTCGGGAGATCACCCCGTCAAAAGTGCCTTCCGCAGAGAATGTGCCGACATGCAGCTCGTAGATGATGTATGCATCGAGCGTTATACCTGCCCAGTCAGCGTCACTCCACGAAAATGCCGGATCGACAATCTGTGAAGGACCATGTACACCTTCCGGCTGAAAGCGGGAAGCGGGATCCGGACGTCGCAGCGTTCCGTCCAGCCAGTACCAGTAACGGTCACCTACTGAAGCGGATATTACCCTTTGAAAATATTCTCCGTCCCTCTGGAGAAAAGTTCTCTGCTGTGCGGTGCCAACAATTTCCACCTCAACCGATACGGTTGCGGGAGCCCATACTCTGAATTGAACTCCACCATCTAAGGATGTTGCACCTATGCTGAGGGTAAATTGACCCATTTTGTCTCCCATTGATTTTAAATTGCTCCCGGTTTCAGATCTGACTCAATCTCTGCCCGAACCCGTGGTAGACAGTCAGGATATTCGCGCTGTAGGAATTCTACCAGCTTTTCACGCACATGACAGCGCAGATCCCAGCCTTCCCCCGAATTTTTAGAGCTGACCAGTGCCCGCAGGACGATGGTCTTGTCTGTTGCATCAGCGACGATTAGCCCGCAAGCC
>CAVYYZ010000021.1:0-4912 GCA_963772835.1 uncultured delta proteobacterium
TCACCAATGACAGCTGTCGCTTCATTAAGGGAGAGATCCCGCTGACCAAGCAGATCCTTCACGACCTTGCCGGTGAAGTCCCGTCTGATCAGATGCTCGGCGACTCTGGCAGCAATATCCCTGGTAGCGATCATGGCAAACTTTTGGTCACCCCTCACCGCTGACCCGGCAAACCCCATCTGATTAATGAGCGGAATATTCATCAGGAGGTTCTCCATGAAGTAGGTGCAGCGGAGGTGCAGTACATGTACACCGGCCAGACCGTTAAGCCGCTGTTCCTGGTCATGCAGCCCCACGATCGGTCCCGTACCGCTCGGCAGCTCGGCACCCTGGCTGCTCAGATTTACAACGTATGCAACCCCGCTCTTCGTGATCGCTTCAGCAATGCTTGCACCGATTTCATTCTGATACACCCTGAAATCAGGGACTGAATAATTTGGTGGTATCATCGCAAACAGGGCATCAGCGCCGGTAAAAGCCTTCGTAAGAAAAACCGTGTCTTTCATATCTCCTACCGCAGCCTCCGCACCCTTATCAACAAACCCCCTCAGATGTGCAGCATCTCTACCCACTACCCTCACCCGTTCCCCTCTTCCCAGCAATATCTCAGCTGCTTTGCTTCCTATATTTCCTGTTGCTCCGGTAATAACTAACATGGCTAATATCCTCCCTGCTCCGCAGAGCCTCAAACGCCGGTCACAATAAACAATAAATTTGGACACTTAGCGTACGAGATAATTATACTCCTGTTTATCTGAATATTGGACAGCATTTTATTGAACCGCATCTATTTTTTTGAGTGGTAGACCGGTCAGCCATCTATTGCAATTTTATACAATGGGACTAAAATGATCTTCATAGGTCAGTAATACTGAGGAGCGTTGATGAGCAGAGGCAGTTGATTGTTACCAGGCGTATCCAATGCGGAGGTGTCACCATGAAATCTTTTTTATCGGCTGTTAACTCACATTGTTATGCAGCAATGCGGATTGTGGTCGGCTTTTTGTTTCTTTGGCATGGCGTCCAGAAACTGTTTGGTTTTCCAGTCCCGATGCCGGCAGGAGTTCCAGCCTTCATCACCTATATCGCAGGTCCGATCGAGCTGATTGGCGGCATTCTGGTCATGATCGGGTTATTCACTCGCTGGGCAGCCTTTCTTGCGAGCGGCCAGATGGCTTTTGCGTACTGGATTGCGCACGGGACAAAGGCTCTTCTCCCCCTGATTAACAACGGAGAGTTGGCAGCGCTTTACTGTTTTGTGTTCCTCTTCATTTCTGCTCAGGGGAGTGGGATCTGGAGTGTCGATGCCCTTATGAACAGAAAAAAGGTTACACGGTAGGTTCCTTTTTGTAGAAGCGGATTAAAAAGTCAGAGTCTTTAGGTGAAAGATCAAATTTAAAAATGGCTTTCTGGACGAGCGTTTGGACCGGCTGTTCCGGATCCTCTTGGAGGTTTCCGGAGACCCATTTTACGGCACGCCGCACATCTTCTCCTTCCGGTAACAGATCATGCATGGCTGTATTTCCTCCTCAGATATTCCCTCTTAGTGAGGGGATGAATTCTGCCGTCAATTACAAAGTCACTCTGCGCAACAGGAGAGAAGCGTGATATCACGGTCAAACCCCTGCGCGCAAAGCTTGAGACCTTCGCCGATCGATGGATATACATGCATCGTGTTGGCAAGATCAGTCACCGTTGCCCGCATCTGCAGCGCCAGAGCCGCCTCGTTGATCATATCCGCACCCCGGTGGCAGACAAGATGAACACCGAGAATACGCCCGGTACCCCGGTCGGCGATCATCTTGATAACGCCGCTTGTCATTCCCGTAACGTGCGCCTTGGGAATCGCGCTGACCGGCATACAGTTAACAACGCAATCGAAGCCGGCCTGGCAGGCACTCTCCTCGGTATGCCCTACCATGGCAACTTCCGGGTCGGTAAATACTGCCATGGGTGCAGACAGATAATCCATGGCGCAGCCACACCCCGGGTTGAACATATCATCCACCGCAACGATTCCTTCTTTGGCGCCCACCGTTGCGATCATCATTTTGCCGACCACATCGCCGGCAGCCCAGACGCCGTCAACCGAGCTGCGCATCTGCCGGTCTGTTACAATGAAACCTTTCTTGTCCTGCGTCACTCCGGTCGTTTCCAGTCCGATGCCTGATGTGGCCGGGACAGTGCCGACTGCAAGCAGAAGTTTTTCACAGGTGAATTTGTGCCGCCGTTTATCAACATCCGCATATACCACATTCAGCTCTCCGAGCCGGTCCAGAGAGCAGAAATCCACATCCGTGACGACCTTGATACCTTCCAGTTCCAAAATTTCCTGCAGCGATTCGGAAAGCTCCCGCTCAATGGTCGGCAGAATGCGGGGGCCATGTTCAAGAATAGTCACGCGGCAGCCGAGCCGGTGATACATCTGCCCCAGTTCAACGGCGATAACGCCGCCACCGATTATTACCAGGGAATCGGGAAGTTTTTTGAGCATCAGGGCAGTGCGGCTCGTGTAATAGGAGCATTTTTCAAGGCCGGGGAGAGCGGGAATACGGGGGGTGCCGCCAACAGCGATCAGAACCCGTGTGGAGCTATAGCGGCGGTCATCGCATTCGACCGTTTGAGGATTGATGAACCTGGCGGTCCCTTTGACCAGCTCAAGTCCCTTCATGCTTTTCAGTACGTCAAGATACCGCTCCTGACGCAGCTTGTTTACCACGGCATCCCGGTGACTGAAGAGCAGCCCGGCATCGATAGTTTGGGCGTTATGATTGCCGTTAAGCCCGAGCCTGGTGCCGAGATGCGCTTCGTGTTTGAAGAGCGCGGCATGAATCATCGTCTTGCTGGGTATGCACCCCCAGTTGATACAGGTACCACCCAGCACACTTTTTTCAAACATCAACACCCGTGCACCGTAGCTGGTGGCGCGCAACGCCGCCGCAAAAGCGGTTGATCCGGAACCGAGTATTATCAGGTCGTATATGGAATCCATATTCAGCCGGCCTTTCTCTGTACTCACAGCTGTATTGTACTCCTTGGGAAATAGCAGGTGTAGCTATTTTTTAACCTCCGAAAGGTGCCGGATATGAACCGGAGCGGCGGTACAAAATTCAATTCATCATAGCCCGCGTAGCCGACCCTTTCAGTCAAGAATACCTAGTGCCAAGTGTGCCTGAAAGGAGTAATATACGGCTTAGGGAGAAACAACTCCTGATGTCTCATTGTCAGACCTGGGAAGGAGAGAGAGATGAACATACTTGAATGCACCATAAAGATGAAGAGAGAGACGAAGGCACATTATGAGCGACTCGCAGAAGCGGTGACGAGTGAAGAGTTGCGCAGCCTGTTTAACCTGCTTGCAGCGGCCGAAGAGGAACACATCGGCAAGCTTGCCGCATTGAACAACAGCATGGATACGCTTACCGCAGAGGAGTTCAATGGACTTGAGGAGGGGGTCTGCGTGTACAGTCCCCACATCGACCCGCTGCATCTGGCGGAGTCCTTGAAAAACGATCCGGACGCCTACCGTCATGTTGTACATGAAGAGCAGGAAACCATCGAGTTCTTCGATCAATTGAGTGATCAGGCCGAGAGTGATCGGTTAAAAAAAGTCTGCCATCTGCTGGCTGATAAAGAGCGGGAACATTTGCAAATGCTCGAAAACATCTATTTCTTTGTCGAAGAGCCCAGAACATTTCTGGAGTGGGGCGAATTCAGCAACCTTAAAGCTCTTTAGGATGAAGAGTTGGCCGGAGCATCGTCCGGGCACTTCCGCATGGAATGTCAGGTTAAAGGGGTAGAGGTATTTTTTTTACTCCTGTGATATATTGAAAGAGCAGCAAAAAAAAAGACAGACACGAGGAGAAACATCAATGAAAGAACTGAATCCGACCTACAACCGATCCGGTGAACGGGTAATCGTCAGACAGAATGCCCTCATCCGGCAGGTGTACGCCTGGATGGGAACAGGGCTTGCCATCACCGCCTTTATGGCGTTAGTGACCCTGTCATCACCGGCACTTTTGAATGCTGTAGCAGGAAACCGGCTGCTGTTCTACGGGCTGATGATCGGTGAACTGGCACTGGTATTTACTCTGTCGGGGGCCATCAACAAATTGAGTACGTCAACTGCGACCCTCATCTTCATTATTTATTCGGCACTTAACGGCATCACCCTGTCGGTGGTAGCGTTCGGCGGGCGACCGGATTTTTGCGACGGCGGCCGGGGAACAGCCGGGCGGCATCACGGATCGCTATGAGGGAATCGCGGTGGTCCGACCGGGCCGTGGTGAAAACCAGATGCAGTATCTGAAACTTCCCGGTTCGGGCACGGACGGCCTTGGCTTGTTGGAGCGGCGGGGTGAAGACGCCACCGGGGCGGCGGTGCCGCTGCTGTTCATCGCCGTGGATCCCGCGGCAGGCACTTCGCAGAAGCGGGTGCTGATTCTGGAAACCCGGCAGGGTGCGACGCTGCGATCCCTCACGGTGCCGACCGACGGACCGGTGGGCTTTGGCGCAGCTCCCGACCATTCAGTGATGTTCGTCTCGCTGGCGCACGAGAACACGCTCGGGCGTCTGGAGGCGCACAGCACGGCGTGGGACTCCGCCTTGGAAGTGCCGGTGCAGATCGGTCCGGCCGGGATGGCTCCCGTCACCGGAGAGGAGCGGGAAGGTGACCCCGAAGGAACCCGGATCCAGAACGCGGTCCTGGTGGCCAATCCTGCCAGTCGCACCCTTACAGCGGTGGATTTCCAGGCCAACACGCCCCGCAGTCCGGTTTCGTTTGATGAACTGGCCCACTACCGCGACGGGGTTCTCGGGGTGTTTCAACAGGTGGGATTGCGGCTGCTGCAGCGGGTCAAGGATTGCCTGTGCGAGCATTTGCTGAGGCCGTGCCCGGTCTGTGAACGGA
>CAVYYZ010000022.1:0-22230 GCA_963772835.1 uncultured delta proteobacterium
AATTGGTTGAGGTGGTGCACCTCGAAAGCGCGGCACTCGGAAGAGCCGTTTACGTTATTGCCGAAAGCGATTTGAACGATGTACGTCTGATAGATCCACCTCAAGCAGGCGGTTACGGTCTGGATGCTCAGTGGAACGATGATTTTCACCATTCTCTGCGGGCACTCCTGACCGGCGAGCGGGCAGGATACTATTCTGACTTCGGACGGTTTTCAGATCTGGTAAAGAGCATTAACGAGGGCTTTGTCCTCACCGGTCAATATTCGTCATTCAGAAAAAGGCGTCATGGCTGTTCGTCGTCACATATTCCGCCCGGTCAATTGGTGGTGTTTTCCCAGAACCACGATCAGGTGGGCAACCGGATGCTTGGCGAGCGGTTAAGTAAGCATCTCTCCATTCCACAGCTTAAGCTGGCTGCCGCGACAATCCTGCTCTCTCCCTACCTGCCGCTCCTTTTCATGGGTGAAGAGTACGCAGAGTCAGCACCTTTTCCTTATTTCGTCAGTCATGGCGACCCGGATCTGGTGGAGGGGGTCAGGCGGGGTCGGCTGGAGGAGTTCGCCGCTTTCGGTAATCAAGGAGAACCTCCCGATCCTCAGGCTGAAATGACCTTTCTTTCAGCCAAGCTTGATCAGGAACAGCGTCACCAAGCGGAACAGAGAGTTCTTTTCAAGTTCTACCGCGAACTGATTCGGCTGCGCAAGGAGTGCCCACCGCTTGCCAGCCTCAGCAGGGGTGGCATGCAGATAATTGTCAGTGAGGAAGAACTGGTGCTGGCGACCGTTCGGACTTCCGGTGATGATCAGCTGTTCTGTTTGTTCAATTACAGCGGTGAATACTGTGTAATCCCCCCTACGCTGGCGAGCGGCACATTGTGTGTTCTGCTCGATTCTACAGATACCTATCCTACCGGGAGCTGTATAACGATATATTCTACCCGCCCATCGACATTTCCGACGCTTGCCCCTTTCGGCGTCATGGTCTACCGGACTGAAAGGACAAATTGATGGAGCGCTTCATCTGCATACATGGCCACTTTTATCAGCCACCTCGAGAAAACCCCTGGCTGGAGTCAGTTGAGATTCAGGATTCGGCCTATCCCTATCACGACTGGAATGAACGGATCACCGCCGAGTGTTATGCTCCCAATACCGCCTCACGGAATCTGGACCGTGAGGGGCGCATCATGGGGATCATCAGCAACTATGCCCGGATCAGCTTCAATTTCGGGCCGACGCTGCTTTCCTGGATGGAAAAATTCGCAACCGAAACGTACCGGGCAATTCTGGCGGCCGACCGGCAGAGTATCGTCTGGCGCTCCGGACATGGGGCGGCTCTGGCCCAGGTGTACAACCATATCATCATGCCACTGGCCACTCTGCGCGACAAACAGACGCAAGTAAAATGGGGAATCAGTGATTTCGAGCATCGTTTTCAGCGTTTTCCTGAGGGGATGTGGCTGGCTGAAACAGCCGTTGATACTGAAACCCTGGAAGTACTGGCCGAGAACGGCATCTGCTTTACCGTACTTGCCCCGCATCAGGCGGGTAAAGTTCGCGGGAGCGACTCCGGCAGATGGAAGGATGTCTCCGGCTCTCGTATCGACCCATCACAGGCGTATCTCTGTCGTCTTCCCTCCGGTCGGAGCATTTCCATATTTTTCTACGATGGCCCAATCTCCCAGGCTGTGGCGTTCGAGAAGCTGCTCAGCAGCGGAGAACAGTTTGCCTCCCGTCTAATATCCGGTTTTTCCAATCACCGTCGCCACTCCCAGCTGGTACATATCGCCACTGACGGTGAAACTTACGGTCATCACCATCACTTCGGCGAAATGGCGCTGGGACATGCGCTGGATCACATTGAAGGAAACGGGCTCGCCCGTCTGACCAACTATGGTGAATATCTGGAGCTCCATCCTGCTACTCATGAGGTGCAGATTATTGAAAACAGTTCCTGGAGCTGCATGCATGGTATTGAGAGATGGAAGGGTGATTGCGGCTGCAATTCCGGCGGAAATCCGGGCTGGAACCAGCTGTGGCGGAAACCTTTGCGGGATGCGCTGGACAGCCTCAATGATCAGTTGGCAGTCTGTTTCGAAAATGGCCTGGCGGGATTAGTGAAAGCCCCCTGGGTTGCCAGGGACGAATATATCCATGTCATGCTGAATCGTTCTGTTGAAAACGTCGCAGCCTTCCTGTTCAAACATTCACAGCGCCCGCTGGATGAAGAGGACACCGTTACAGTGCTCAGCCTGCTGGAAATGCAGCGCCATGCATTGCTTATGTACACGAGCTGCGGGTGGTTTTTTGATGAACTGTCCGGACTCGAAACGGTTCAGATCATCCAGTATGCCGGCAGGGCGATTCAGCTAACTGAAAAATAGCACACCGAAGACATTGAAGCTGCATTTCTGGAACGACTGGCAGAGGCCAGGAGCAATATTCCCGAACATGGCAACGGGGCTGAAATCTACGTGAAATTCGTGAAGCCCGCCATGATCAACCTGATCAAGGTCGGCGCACACTATGCCGTCAGTTCGATCTTTGAGGCGTATGGAGAGGAAACAGATGTTTTTTGCTACCGGGCTTTCAAGGAGGATTTTCTGATTCTTCATGCCGGGCAGATAAGTCTGACCGTAGGAAGAGTGTTCATCCAATCGTCCATTACAAATAAGTCAGACCGGATCAGTTTCTGCACCCTCTATTTCGGCGGTCACGCACTGAACTGCGGTGTCCGTTCGTATCTTGGCGAAGGGGCGTACCTGACGATGAAACAGGAAGTTGTTGCTGCGTTTAATGAAACAGATTTTGCCGCCATCATCCGACTGATGGATACCCATTTCGGCATGCACACCTACTCACTCAGAAATCTTTTCCGGGATGAACAGCGCAATGTTCTGCAACGTATTATTGCCGGGACGCTTCAGGATTTTGAAGACAAGTTTGCGCAACTCTACGAAAACAGCAGAAGTCTGATGGGCTTTTTACGAGAAACCGGTATGCCTGTGCCGCATAGGTTTATTGCAACGGCCGAGACAGCGCTCAATCTGCGCCTGCAGAAGCTGTTTATCTCAGAGGACGTAGAAATTGGAGCGATCAAGGATATCGTCAACGAAATCAATAACTGGAATATTGCGGTGGATACTGTGGCTCTTGAGTTTATCATCCGTCGCAGAGTGGAAGGATCGATGGTCGCGCTGCTTGAGGATCCGGAAAACGAGCAGCACTTGGGTAAAGTCCTGCATCTGGTCGAGTCTATTGCAGCTCTTCCGGTAGGAGTGAACCTCTGGCAGGCCCAGAACATGTACTGGGAAATGCTGAAATCACTCACAATGGTTATTCAGTCCGGTCGCGGAGAAAAAAACTCCCCTTCTGTCAGTTGTAAGGCAATGAGGACACTGGGACAGCTGTTGTATTTCAATGTAGAAGCTGCTCTGGCAGCAAAGGATGGCCTATGAACAGTGCGGGGCTCAGAATACCGGTGTCAACCTACCGGTTGCAGTTCAATGGACAATTTGGGTTCAGCGATGCGAAAGAGATACTCTCATATCTGAAGCGTCTCGGCATAACTGACATCTACGCATCACCCTATTTCAAAGCACGTGCGGGGAGCCTTCACGGCTACGACATGCTGGACCAGAACAGCCTCAATCCTGAGGTTGGTACTGAGGAGGAATTCGAAGAATTTGTCAGCGAACTGAAGCGGTGTGACCTGGGGCAGGTACTCGACATAGTGCCGAACCATATGTGTATCGAGGGAGAGGGAAATGCCTATTGGGCGGATCTGCTGGAAAACGGGCCAAGCTCACGCTACGCACGCTTTTTCGATATAGACTGGCACCCGGTAAAAAAAGAGTTGGAGAACAAAGTTCTGATTCCGATTCTGGGTGACCAGTACGGCACGGTACTTGAGAACGGTGAATTGAACCTCTCTTTTGAAGAAGGCTCTTTTTTTATCCGCTATTACGAACACAAATTGCCGATTATTCCCAAGTCCTACAGTACAATTTTGACGCACGGTATCGAATCACTGGAGCGTGAGTTGACTGCAGCAGCCCCCCAGTTTCAGGAGCTTATGAGCATTGTAACAGCGCTTCGGCACCTGCCGCCGACAACTGAAAAAGATCCCGAACGGATTGTGGAGCGCTACCGCGAAAAAGAGGTCGTCAAAAGGCGCCTCTGGAGTCTTTATCAAAACAGCGGAGCGATCCGGGAGTTCATTGAAAAGAGTGTGAACGTCTTCAACGGCACAAAGGGTGAACCAAGAAGTTTTGATCTTCTCGATTCGCTTCTCCGGGAGCAGGTTTACCGCATTTCCCACTGGCGTGTCGCCACTGAAGAGATCAATTACCGACGCTTTTTCGATATAAATTCTCTTGGTGCCATCAGAGTTGAAGACCCTGCGGTGTTTGAAGAGACGCACCGACTCGTCTTCAAGCTTGTGGAGACGGGAAAGATTACCGGCTTGCGCATCGACCACGCTGACGGCCTGCATGATCCCGAGGATTATATCCGGCGGTTGCAGTCAGCCTGCTTTATGCGGATGTTCGGCGACAATATTGAATCCGGCACTGAAGACCATGTTACAGATGAAGCCATCCGGGAAAAGTATGACCTGATTCTTGCCGCCGATCCTTCCTACAAGCCGTTTTACATCATTGCCGAAAAAATCCTCCTCAAAGCCGAGAAGCTACCTGGCAGCTGGCCGGCATTCAATACAACCGGATACGATTTTGCCAACCAGGTGAACGGCCTGTTTGTGGATACCGCAAATGCCAAACCGTTTGAAACACTATATACCCGCTTCCTGCAGCACCGCGTAGACTTCGCAGAGGCCGTCTACGACAAGAAAAAACTGGTTATGCAGGTAGCCATGTCGAGTGAAATCAACACGCTGGGTCATTATCTGAACAGGATATCTGAAAAAAGCCGGCATACCAGGGATTTTACCCTCAACAGCCTGATCAAGTCGCTTGTTGAAGTAATTGCCTTTTTTCCGGTCTATCGAACCTACACCAACTCCCTTGCGGTTCTTGAGCGGGACCGGCAATACATTGAATCAGCCATTGGTCGGGCCAAACGTCAGAATCCTGCGATCAGTGCCTCGATTTTTGATTTTATCCGGGATGTGCTGACGCTTGATTTTGCTGATGACATGAACGAGGAGGATAAACTGATTTGGCTTGATTTCGTGCAGCGTTTTCAGCAGATCACCAGCCCGGTCATGGCAAAGGGGGTCGAAGACACGGCATTCTATCTCTACAACCGGCTGGTCTCCCTGAACGAGGTGGGGGGAAGCCCGGAGCGCTTCGGTATTACCTTGGAGGCGTTCCATGGGCTGAATATCGAGCGTTGCAAGAGCCGGCCATTGGCCATGCTGGCGACATCGACCCACGACACCAAGCGGAGCGAGGATGTCAGGGCGCGGATTACCGTTATCTCCGAAATGCCTGATAAATGGCGTGAAGGACTCTCCCGATGGAGCCGCCTGAACCGTAAACTCAAGATGGTTGTCGACGGCAAACCCGCCCCGAGTCGCAATGAAGAGTATCTGCTCTACCAGACGCTGGTTGGAACCTGGCCCTTCTGCAGCAGTGAAGATGAAGAGTTTTCCGTCTTTCGTACCCGTATCAAGGAGTACATGTTGAAAGCCATGCGGGAAGCCAAGGTTCACACCAGCTGGATCAGCCCCAACACCCTTCGTGAAGATGCGGTAATGTATTTTGTCGATTCAATATTGAAAGATTCCCGGAATAACAATTTCCTGCATGATTTCGAGGTTTTTCAGAGAATGACGGCAAGCTGCGGCATGTTCAACTCCCTTTCCCAGTCACTCCTCAAAATAACGTCACCCGGCATTCCGGATTTTTATCAGGGAAATGAATTGTGGGATTTCAGTCTGGTAGATCCTGACAATCGTCGCCTGATTGATTACGGGTTACGAAAAGAATTTCTGAATGCGCTGACGCTGAAAGAAGAGAGTGCAGGACTTCTGGAAACGGCTCGCGAGGCCGTTAGAACCCGTACTAATGGCAGCATAAAGATGCATGTGACGAGGAAAGCTCTCAACTTCCGCCGAAATAACCGCACACTGTTCGAGTCAGGCAGGTATTTGCCTCTGGCAGTAGAAGGCATCAGGCAGGAACATGTCTGCGCCTTCGAACGTTCGATGAATGGCAGCTCAATTATGGTGATCGTGCCGCGGTTTACCAGTCGCCTGATTCAGAATGAAGACGGACTGCCGCTGGGAGCGGCGGTCTGGGGGGATACCCGGATTATTCAATCGTTTGACATGACCGCAAGCCGTTACCGCAATATTTTTACCGGAGAGGAGTTGAGCCTCAATCAGCACGAGGGACAACAGAGCCTTGCACTTGCGGACATTCTTTTGGCGTTTCCCGTGGCATTACTGGAGCGGTTCGATCATCCTGTATCAATCTAAGGAGTTCAGATGCTGAATAAGCGTGGCAGTGGAGTATTGTTGCACCCGACATCGCTGCCCGGACCAGGCGGGATAGGCACACTGGGATCGGATGCCCGGCGTTTTATCGATCTGCTGCATGATATGGGCATGTCGTACTGGCAGGTACTGCCATTGACGCCCCCTGCCTGCGGCAATTCTCCCTATTCTGCTCTTACCGCCTTCGGGGGCAATCCCCTCCTGATCGATCTGGAACGGATTATCCAGGAGGGAGATCTTCCCCCGGCCAGCGGCATCAGCAGATATCCGGAGGAGCGTGTTGATTTTGCCGCTGTTATCCCGATCAAAATGGCGTTGCTGTATCAGGCAGCTGCAATCTTTCTGACCGGAGACGAAAATCTACGCACCGTTGTGTTTCGCCGATTCTGTGAAACGACACCGTGGCTTCATGATTTTGCGCTCTTTATGGCGCTCAAGCAGCGTTACAACGGAATGAGTTGGAATCTGTGGCCGGAGGAAATATCTCGACCGACAGTTGACATGCGCCAAAAGCTATCGACTGAACTTGAATCTGAAATTATGATTCAGAAATATCTGCAGTGGCAGTTTGCCCGGCAGTGGCAGGATCTGCACTACTATGCCAATCAGCAGGGGAATCGCCATCATCGGCGATATCCCTATCTTTGTTGCCTATGACTCTGCCGACGTCTGGAGCCATCGGGAATATTTCCTTCTGGATGTGAAGGGTGAGCCAACATTTGTGGCAGGAGTACCGCCCGACTATTTCAGTGCAAGCGGCCAGTTGTGGGGCAATCCGCTCTATGACTGGAAGGTACTGAGACAGACCGGATTTCAGTGGTGGATAGATCGTTTCAAAGCGACGTTTGAGCTTTTTGATGTCGTGCGCATTGACCACTTTCGCGGCTTCGAAGCGGCGTGGCATATTCCTGCGGGCGAACAAACCGCGCAAAAAGGGGCATGGATAAAAGGGCCGGGAGAGCAGCTTTTTGATGCTCTCTCTACTGCTCTTGGGAATCTCCCCATAATAGCCGAAGATTTAGGGGTAATTACTCCTGAAGTACTTGCGCTCCGTGATCGTTATAATTTTCCCGGTATGAAGATTCTTCAGTTTGCCTTTGATTCAAAAATTGACGGTCGAGATCTTCCTCATAATCATGACAAACATGGGGTCGTATATACTGGAACGCATGATAATGACACCAGCAGAGGGTGGTATGATTCTCGCTCAGATGCGGAGCGCGACGAGATGAAGGCGTATCTGGGTTCAACCGGCGATGACGGCGTCGGCGACCTGGTGCGATCCGCACTGATGTCGGTCGCCAATACGGCAATACTACCGTTGCAGGATTTTCTGAAGCTTGGCAGTGAGGCGCGCATGAATGTTCCCGGCACACCTTTTGGCAACTGGGAATGGCGCTTTACCTGGGAAATGATCCCGCAAAATATGGCCGCCCTGGTGCGTAGTCAGGTGCAGCGTTATGGCAGAACAGATCATGGAGATTAAATTAATGAGCCACAAAAATTCCATTCTTGAAGACAATCCCCACTGGTATCGGGATGCGATAATTTACCAGGTTCATGTCAAGGCGTATGCCGATTCCAGCGCTGATGGCACCGGCGATTTCCTCGGCCTGATCAGCAAGCTTGACTACCTGCAGCAGCTCGGCGTTACGGCGCTCTGGCTGCTCCCGTTCTATCCCTCGCCCCAGCGTGATGACGGTTATGATATTGCCGACTACTATGATGTCAATCCTATCTACAGTTCTCTGCGCGAGTTCAAACAGTTATTAAGTAAAGCCCACAGTCGTGGCATCCGGATCATCACCGAACTGGTGCTTAACCATACCTCTGATCAGCACCCCTGGTTTCAGCGCGCCCGCAACGCAAAACCGGGATCGCCGCATCGGGATTTCTACGTATGGAGCGATACGCCGGAAAAGTACCATGACGCACGTATTATCTTTCAGGACTTTGAAACATCCAACTGGACCTGGGATCCGGTGGCAAAAGCATATTACTGGCACCGTTTCTATGGGCATCAGCCGGATCTCAACTTCGAAAATCCGAGGGTGCAGGCTGAAATGCTGAAGGTGATAGACTTCTGGATGCAGATGGGAGTTGACGGGGTTCGTCTCGATGCGGTTCCCTATCTATTTGAACGGGAAGGAACCAATTGTGAAAATCTTCCCGAAACGCATGATTTTCTGAAAAAACTGCGTGCCCATCTTGACAGCAAGTTTAAAAATCGCCTGCTGCTGTCAGAGGCGAATCAGTGGCCGGAAGATGCCGCCGCCTATTTCGGTGATGGGGACGAAAGCAACATGTCATTTCATTTTCCCCTTATGCCGCGGATGTTCATGGCTATCGAGATGGAAGACCGCTTCCCGATTGTCGATATACTCGATCAGACTCCGGCTATTCCTGATGGCTGTCAATGGGCAATATTCCTGCGCAATCATGATGAGTTGACCCTGGAGATGGTAACCGATGAGGAACGGGACTACATGTACCGCGCCTATGCTTCTGATCCGAGGTCACGCATCAACCTCGGTATTCGCCGCCGTCTGGCTCCCTTGATGGGGAACAATCGCCGCAAGATCGAGCTGATGAATGTACTGCTCTTTTCTTTGCCCGGCACTCCTATTATTTATTATGGCGATGAAATCGGCATGGGTGACAACTACTATCTGGGCGATCGCAACGGGGTCCGAACGCCCATGCAGTGGAATCAGGATCGCAACGCCGGTTTCTCCAAAGCAAGCCCACAGAAGCTGTTTCTGCCGGTCATAATTGAAGCTGAATATCATTATGAGTCGATCAATGTAGAGAATCAGGAGCGCAATACCTCATCCCTGCTCTGGTGGATGCGGCGAACAATCGCCATGCGCAAGCGTTTCAAAGCTTTTGGCTGCGGTACGCTGGAGATGCTTTCTTCAGATAACCCGAAGGTATTGACCTTTATTCGCAGCCATCTTGACGAAAAAATTCTGGTGGTTATCAATCTTTCACGTTTTTCACAATCGGTTACGGTTGACCTTTCCAGCTATGCGGGGATGTTTCCGGAAGAGGTGTTCAGCCGCAACCGTTTTCCCATCATCCAGGAATCACGGTATCACTTCACCATGGGACAATATGACTATTTCTGGTTTTCTCTGCGCAGCACAGAGGCACGGAGCGAACCGTGTGATGATGAGTGCCTGAGCCTTTCTTTGCCAAATGGGCACCCCTGGTGGGATGTGGTGAAGGGGATGGCAGGAGAACGTTTGTGCAGTCTGGTTCTTCCACGCTATCTGCAACGCGTCTTCTGGTTTTGCGGCAAAGGGAGGGTCATACGGCAGATCAGTGTTATTGACAGCTGTCAGATGAAACAGGAGAACCAGCTTTTTCTGCTCACCTTTATCAAAGTTGCTTACAATGAGAAAGATGCAGAAACATATCTGCTGCCACTTGCCTGGATTTCCAATGATCGGCTACAGACTCTTGCGGATCGACATCCGCTGGAAATTATCACAGCGCTGACCGTCGGAGATGTTGCAGGGTCTCTCTGTGACGCGGTTTACTTTGAGGAATTTCGCGAATTGCTCTTAAAAACCATACAAGAACGGTCAAAAGTTGAGGGGGTGCAGGGTTCTTACCTGATCGGTCTGATTCCGGGCGGCGTGGCAAAAAGTTTCCCACCACGGTCAGAACTGTTTCCCAGCAGGGTTGTTTCTGTTGTGCAGAACAACACCAGTTTTCTGTACGGCGACCGTCTGCTGTTCAAGATGTACCGCAAAATTGATGACGGCATCAACCCGGAACCGGAGATGCTTCAGTTTCTGGCCTCCAGAAAACAATTCCGGAATGTCCCTGTCTACTCCGGCAAGATCGAATACCGACCGACCAAAGATAAGGTTTTTGATATAGGTGTGCTGCAATCCTACATCGCCTGTCACGGCGATGCCTGGGGAAATACCCTCACCAGCCTGGCGCAATTTATTGATTATTTACTGTCGCACAAGCAGGATCTGCCAAAACTACCTGCTGCAATGCCGACACTTCTTGAGGTTGTTGAAGGTGGTATTCCTGATCAGTTTCATGACCTTGTGCGTGGATTACATCTGGAAATGGCGCTGCTACTCGGGCGGCGTACTGCGGAAATGCATCGGGCGCTGGCTTCTTCCGGTTCACTCGAAAACAGTTGGAGCATGGAAGAATTTTCAACCCTCTACCAGCGTTCCCTCTTTCAATCAATGCGCTCGCTGGTCCGAAGAAATTTTCAGCTATTGGCAAAAGCCGTTCCCGGTTTGCCCGTTTCAGTTCAAAAGAGAGCTGGACGGATTCTGGAGGCAGAAAAAGAGATTATCAGCACACTGCAGAAAATCACCGGCAAGCGTCTTTCCGCTATGAAATGCAGGATTCATGGTGACTTTCATCTGGGGCAGGCGCTTTTTACCGGCAAGGATTTTGTTTTTATCGATTTTGAGGGTGAACCGGCTCATTCACTGGGCGAGCGGCGCCTGAAACGCTCTCCGCTGCGGGATGTGGTCAGTATGATCCATTCCATTCACTATGCCGCCATGACGACGCTGGCTCACCACGCAGCCAGTCATCCTGAAGATTCGGCTATCTTGGAACCGTGGCTTGAGGCCTGGTATGTCTACGTCAGCGGGTCATATTTGAAAGCGTATCTGCACACCATGAAAAATTCTCCGCTGATTCCTGCGGATCGAAAAGAACTTGAGATTATGCTCCGCTCGTTCCTGATTCAGCGGGTCGTTCACGAGATGGGACATGAGTTGAGCAGCCACCCGGAACAGGTTGATCTGCACTTGCGGGGACTTGAAATGCTGCTGAAGCAATAACATGTTCTGGAACATTATCTAACTGCATATAAATTTGTGGTTTAATCAACTCCGCAACTAAAAGAGTTTTATGGGAAATAGTGTTTGTTAGTGATATACAACTCACCACTATAACGTTCGTCTTATGAGGTCTGAAAAGTATGACAGAAGTATCATATGCATTCATTCTGGCCGGTGTTGTTATTCTGGCCGGTTTTTTCGGCAATGTCTTTTTTGAAAAGACCAAGATACCGGATGTCATCGTCCTGTTGGCCATCGGCATCATTCTGGGACCTGTCAGCGGCTTTGTCAGCCCGGAACGGCTTCAGCACCTTGCCGAATATGTCGGCTCTCTCGCGCTGCTGGTTATTCTCTTTGAAGGCGGCATGGACCTGGATCTGGACAAACTGATGAGCGAGTTCGGTTCGGCTGCACTGCTGGTTTTGCTCACCTTTATACTTACGGCGGGAGGCATCGGTGCTTATCTGCACTATATTCTCTGCTGGGAAACTCAGCAAAGCCTGTCTGCTGGGGGCCATTCTCGGCTGCACCAGCGCCGCCATCGTCATTCCGATCATCAACCGGCTGAATGTTTCTGAGGAGATAAAGGCCACCCTCTCGGTCGAATCGGCGCTTAGCGATGTTCTTGCCGTCGTCATTACCATCTCCCTCATCGATGCCATACATATTGGGCAACAAGACCCAACCGCCCCTTTCAAGGCCGTCGTTGCGTCCTTTTCGACGGCCATCGTCATCGGATGCGCTGTCGGACTGATCTGGATGAAGGTGCTTGATCTGATGCGCGGGAAGAAAGCTGGCATATATGCTTACCTTGGCTGCCATCCTGATAACCTTCGGCAGTGTCCGGGTTCTGGGTGGGAGCGGTTCCATCGCCGTTCTGGTGATAGGTCTGGTGCTGGGCAATTCGGATGCGTTCACCAAATTTCTGAAAATAAAGAAGCCGTTGCCGGTCGATCAGAGCATCCGCTTCCTGCATGAAGAAGTCACATTTTTCATCCGGACGTTCTTCTTTGTCTATCTGGGGATGATGTTCACCTTCAGGGAGATCAATACGGAGTTCCTGACAATTTGCGGTGTCATGGTGCTGATCATAATTCTGCTGCGAATGATCTGCACCGAAATAACCGTGCGGGTCTATCCGGAAAAGAAGTCGGAGCGTTTTCTGATCATGCTGATGATGCCGCGCGGACTGGCCTCGGCGGTGCTGGCGACGCTACCCGCAGCCGCTGGAGTTGCCGGGACTGATAACTTTGTCGGCATAACATTCGGTGTTATAATCATCTCGAACATTCTGCTCACAATCGGTATGTTCTTTATCGGTTCAGGGGACGGAGAAGTTGCGAGGGTTGAACCATGAATGCAAAAATAATTTTCCCGATTTCATTACTGCTAACCATTACAATCGGATACTACGACTATAAAACCGGTGCACATATTTCGATGATGCTGCTTTATTCCATTCCTATCCTTGTTTCGGCCTTGTATTGCGGCAAGAAGGAGGGATTTGTAGTTGCCTTCTCAGCCGCGACCTGCTGGCTTGTTGTCAACATGATTCATAAAGAGTCAGGAGACAGTGATGCTGTTTTCTCATGGAATGCCCTTACCCGTTTGGGCATTTTCTGTCTGATCGCCTACTCCGTATCGCTCCAGGCTCAACTACGGCGTGCACTTGAGCGTGAACGTTTACGAGCCGATACCGACCGATTGACCGGATTATACAACAAAGGAGCATTTCGTGAGCGGGTAGAGGAAGAAATGAACCGGGCGCGGCGTTACAAACATCCACTCTCACTGGCATTCATTGATCTGGATAATTTCAAACAGGTCAACGACACAGAGGGACATGCGCGTGGCGACAAGCTGTTGAAACATGTCAGTGAGACCATCGTAAATACGATACGAGAAACCGATATTGCCGGAAGAATCGGTGGCGATGAGTTTACTATCTGTTTCCCTGAAACCGGTGAGGCGCAGGTTCGTAATGCAATTGCAAAAATGATGAAAGCACTCGATATCATGACAAGCCAATCAGGCTGGCAGGTAACGGCAAGTGTTGGAGTAGTAACTTGTATGGAAATCTGTGATACCTATGATGCCCTACTGGGAAAAGCTGACAAGCTGATGTACGTTGTCAAGGGTAACGGTAAAAATTCCGCAGAATTTCTAACTGTTGGATAGTGGGGGCAGAGGACCAGCGACTTCGAGCTATACGTCCAGCAGAAGCTATCGGCCATCAGCAGGCGACTCATGGATACCATTCAAAGGCTGGCCACCCACGCAATTTACTGATTTTTGTCCCTTTTCCCTGTGGAGGTGCCTGTGCTTACATTGCGTACATGGTTCGAACATCTCAAAAATTACATTAACGTACCACTCCTGAATCTTGGTTCTAACCAGATTACTATTCAGACGATTATCTCCCTGATTGTATTTTCAATACTCCTCTTTTACCTGACCGGCAAGCTCCGCAAAATAATTGTTGAGAAACTCCTTATAAAAACAAAGATGGACATAGGCGCTCAACAGGCAACCGGATCAATCATCCGCTACTTTTTTCTTGTCGTCGGTTTCATCATCATTCTGCAGACCATGGGGATTGATCTGACCGCCCTGAATGTGCTGGCAGGCGCCGTAGGCATTGGACTCGGCTTTGGTTTGCAGAACATAGTTAACAATTTCATCAGCGGGATAATTATCCTTTTTGAACGACCAATCAAAGTGGGAGACCGCATTGAAGTCGGAAATGTCGAGGGGGACGTCGTACGGGTCGGAGGGCGCAGCACCGAGGTTGTGACCAATGACAACATATCCATCATAGTGCCCAACTCCAAATTTATCACCGAGAACATCATCAATTGGAGCCACAATGACAGAAAGGTCCGCTTCCGAATTCCGGTTTCCGTGGCGTATGGCAGCGATGTACACCTGGTGAAGCGTCTGTTGTTGGAGGTGGCGGAGGAGGTGCCTGACGTTCTCGACGATCCTGTACCCGGAGTCCGCTTGATGGAGTTCGGCGAAAGTGGTCTTAAATTTGAATTGCGGGCCTGGAGCACCACCCTAATCCACCGCAAAGGGTTACTGATCAGCAATATCAATTTCGGCATTCTGGACAAGTTTAACAAGCACGGAATTGAAATCCCATTTCCGCAGCGCGACCTGCGGATAAGAGACGACAAACTGGAGATGTACGTGAAGCATGATGCGGGCGATGTTCTGAAAGCGGATGAGGAGACACATTGACTCTCTGTATGCTGATTTCAAACAGAAGTATCAGAGGGACTGCTTACTATGACTATTGAAATACTGCTGGTGCTGGGCCTGGTTGTGTCGGCAGTCATCCTGTTTGCCACTGAGCGACTGCCGGTAGACTTGACCGCCATGATTCTGCTGGGGGCCATGCTGTTATCCGGTATTATCTCGCCCCAGGAGGCTATCAACGGCTTCAGCAATCCGGCTACGGTCACCGTGGGTGCGATGTTTGTCCTTTCCGCCGGCCTTTTCAAAACTGGAGCAGTGAATATCATCGGCACAATGCTGGGACGTCTGGGTAGAATCAACTTCTGGCTGGTGCTGATCGTGCTGATGCTGACCGTGGGCCTGCTGTCTGCTTTCATTAATAACACGGCGGCCGTTGCCATCTTTCTGCCGGTAGTCCTTGCCATTGCACGCGATACCGGCGTTGCAGCGGGACGCCTGCTGATGCCCCTCTCATTCGCCTCCATGTTCGGCGGTGTTTGCACCTTGGTAGGCACATCCACCAATATCCTGGTTTCATCCATTGCCGAACGCCACGGGCTGTCGCCATTTGGCATGTTCGAGATGTCCGGACTCGGCCTGATCTTCTTCGGAGTCGGTGGCACCTACATGATACTGGTGGGGGTACGGCTGATTCCCAATCGTGCAGGAAACGCCAAACGTGGGCCTTTCTATGGCAGCGGCAATTACCTGATCGAGATTGTGATGGAGTCCGATGCCCGCTCGGTGGGAAAGACGCTGACCGACTCGCCTCTCCTGCAGGATGTCGCAATTCTGGGGGCCGAAGTCTTCCGTGATGGTCAACTCCAGAATGTACCGGCTGATCAGTTGGTATTGCAGGCCGGCGATCATCTGAAGTTGCACTGCGACCTTGAAAATTTCTGCAAACTGAAGGAACGGCGGGGTATTGTTCTACGGCATGAACAAGATCATCATGTCAGCGAAGAGGCGGTACTGGTTGAGGCAGTGGTTGCCCCTGGCTCTACCCTGGACGGACGCAGCCTGAAACAGGCCAGATTCCGTTCCCGCTATGGTCTTACGGCACTGGCGGCGCGTCACCGGGGACAGGTGATGAGGGATGACCTTGAGGACATGACGCTGCGTGCCGGAGATATCCTGCTATTCGAAGTAGAACAGACGCATCTAGAGCAGTTGCGGGAAGACAAGACCTTTGTGCTGGTTTCCCAGGTCGGACTGCCGACCTTCAGAAAAAGTCGGATGATGATCGGTATCGCCATCGTAGTCGGTGTGGTGATTGCCGCAGCCACTGGTCTGGTGCCGATTGTGGCCGGTGCCATCGTCGGGTGCATTCTGATGATACTGACCCGCTGTCTGACCCTGGAAGAAGCTTATGGTGCCATCAACTGGCAGGTAATCTTTCTGCTGGCCGGGGTTCTTACCCTCGGCACGGCTCTGGAAAAAAGTGGCGCGGCAGGGCTCCTGGGCGGCTTTCTGGTAGAGACTGCCGGTGCATTCGGCCCGGTAGCCCTTGTCTCGACCCTATATCTAGCTACTTCTCTGTTGACCGAAATGATGTCCAACAACGCTACAGCGGCCCTGCTTGCCCCGATTGCTATCGCCGCAGCTGAATCGATGGGTGTTGATTCACGACCATTTCTCATGGCGATTACCTTTGCCGCCTCGGCCAGTTTCATGACCCCTGTCGGCTACCAGACCAACACACTCATCTACGGTCCAGGCCAGTTCCGCTATGCCGACTTCCTCAGAGTTGGCACGCCGCTCAACATCATTTTCTGGGTGCTGGCGACGATCTTTATCCCATGGTTCTGGCCGTTTTAGTTCATGTCACAGAATATAAGCCCCCTACGGTTTAATTTCATTGGGAAAACCGGTCGCCGGGGGGCTCGATGAACATGTAGTTTTTGGGAACTCCGAGACACTTTGAAAGAAGCTCAACACGTTCCGGGGGCCACAGACACCCTGAACCGCTACAAAATCAACGCTCGAACTTGAATGAAAGGAGAACACCCCATGAGAAAAACCATCATTGCACAGGGAAACGAGGAGGCCATTTCACCGGAAATTAACTGGCTTGACCTACCGGTTATCGCCAGGGTGGAGATCACGTCAGAGGAAGAAAACCATCAGATCCAGTCAGCACTCAACCCTATGGGGGGACGTGGCTGGCGTGCTTCTGAACCGGGACAACAGATAATCCGTCTGCTTTTTGACGAGCCATTACATCTTATACGGATGCATCTGGTTTTTCATGAAGACGACCAACCGCGCACTCAGGAGTTTGTGCTTCGTTGGTCCGGAGACGGGGGACGTTCGTATCATGAGATAGTCCGCCAGCAGTACACCTTTGCTCCACCGGACAATTCTCAAGAGATTGAAGACTATAACATTGATCTTTTCGGTGTAACGGCGATTGAGCTAACCATTATCCCGGACATGAATGGTGGAGATATCCATGCATCGCTGGCTCGTTTGCGCCTTGCCTGATGGCGAAAGTTGAAATAAAGTGAATTGTGGAGACATCTAGATTGAAAGGAGATTGAAATGAGTAAAAGAGATGAATATGTCCGGACGCTACAGTTGAAATTGGAAGAATGGAACATGGAGATTGACCTGCTGACTGAAAAGGCAGACAAGCTATCTGTAAATCTGAAGAACGAATATCAGGAACAGATAGAAGCCTTGAAGAAAAAAAGAGAATCAGCCAGAGAGAAAATTGATGAAGTCCAACTTGCTGGTGAAAGTGCCTGGGAAGACCTGAAATCCGGGATTGAACTCGCACGGGACGCCATGACGGAAGCCATTGAGTCGGCCCGTTCACGTTTTCATTGAAAAAGATATGCGCCAATTCTTTCTCTTATGCTCTATCAGTGTGGCTGAATTTGGCCGGAATTATCATCATTAATGTTCTGATTCGTATGTTTCGTCGTTTCCTTCTTGTACCGCCTTGAAGACGCCATGATAGAACCTGCGATAACACTGATTGCTAATGACAACTGGCTGGAGTTCACCATTCATTATGTTGCCGATTACAAGAGGAGGCGTAAAACCAAGGATATCCTCTTTACCAGGGTTAATGACACAGAGGGGCATGCCCGTGGCGACAGGCTGTTGCAGGCGGTCAGCGAAACCATCGTGCAGTCGATACGCAAACTGGTAAAGGCACTCGATATCATGACAAGCCAATCAGGCTGGCAGGTAACGGCAAGCGTTGGAGTGGTAACCTGTACGGAAATTTGTGATATCGTATGATGCCCTACTGGGAAAAGCTGACAAGCTGATGTACGTTGTCAAGGGTAACGGCAAAAATTCCGCTGAATTTCTAACTATCAGTTAAGATTGGTGATTAAATGGAAAATGACTTCGAGTTATATATACGGCAGCAGCTATCGGCAATAAACAAGCGGTTGGATGAGATAGAAAACAAAATTGATAGGATTCCTGTGCCGGAACAGATCGTACAGGAACCCTGCACAACACCGTCTGACGAGAGCTACACCACTCAATTGGTACAGGCCAATCTATCTAAAGCACTTGCCCGGAAAAGAGCAAAAGCGGTTGATGAGATGAATGAAAACCTTTAACAACCATGACGTACGTGCGTAAAAACTGTTCACACGAATTCTGTTAAAGCTACTGCGCCGATATAGATTTTGCCTACCCAACCCAGAGGTATTTCAATAATATTCAAGAAGGAAAATCAAACGCCGGAGAAAAACCATGACAATAAAACACATTGCTTCATCGGTAGTTGTTCTATTTCTGTTTCTCGCGTCTTCGTCACATGCGTTCGTATTCGACGAATGGAAGTCTGGTATGAAGGAAAATAGTGTTGTCGAAGCAGGAAAGAATAAGAACGTTACCGTTGAATATAATGCTGGCGGCTTTGCCTTCTTTGGTGACAAAAAACCTGAGAAGCTTGCGGTAAAGGTTGAGTATTCCGGCAACACAAAGCTCATGGGGTATGACGCGAAATTACTATTTTCATTGACTCCTGAAAGCCGGGTGCTCCATTCGCTGCGAGTGACACTTATGCTGCCGATGTCGTCAGATAAGGCTGATATGGAGGTGCTTGCCGATTCAATTTCCAGGCAACTTGACAGCAAATACAAGGAACATGGGACACCTTCAGCCGAAAGCTTCATCGGGCAGATAGTCGATAAGGTGCGCAATACTGATCGGCGAAGTTGGGTTGGGAAAGGTGATACGGTGACAATGGAATCGAACTGGAAAATGGTGGGTGGCGAAGTTGTTATAATGTACGAGGATGATAAACTTACCGAAGTGGCTAAAACAGAGGACCGCCGTATTCGTGAAAAAAGGCTTGAACAGTCTTCTGGCGGGGATAAAAGCAAGTTCTGATACTTGCAATAAAAGAACATCTGCTATAGTTTAACAAGCTCTAAAAAATATTATCAACAGAAAGGAGTATCTAATGCGAACAAGAGATGAATATGTCCGGACCCTGCAGTTGAAGCTGGAAGAATGGAATATGGAGATTGATCTGCTGAGCGAAAAGGCAGGCAAATTGGCTGCGGATGCAAAAAATGAATATCAGGAACAGATTGAGACCCTACAGGAAAAACAGGAAGCCGCCCGGCAGAAGATAGAGGAAATCAACCTTGCTGGTGAAAGTGCCTGGGAAGACATGAAAGCGGGTGTTGAGCTTGCCTGGAGTGCGCTTGCAGAGGCCATGGATTCGGCCCGGTCACGTTTCCAGTGAAATAATATGCCTGGACATATATGAGGGTGTTTTTCATGCAGTCAAAGGATATATAAATAATCAACACAAAAGGTGGGTACAAAATGGGATCTGAAGAAAAAGTGCGCACAGGAGGCAATTCTCCAGCCAGATAGCAATGTCAACAAGCCCGATACAACCTCTCAAGAAGGCAAATCAGGGGGTGCAAGTCACTGGCAATTGTATGTCATTCTGTTTCTGATACTTGCCCTGGTAGGTATGTATTTCTGGAAAAACTTGGCTGTTGGCAAAGTCAGGACAGAAGTTTCCAATAAAGCGGCAGAGATTATCGGCGAGCAGAACAACTCTTACCTGCGGCTGGTTTCAATCCCTCTGGTCTGGGCGGTTCGCAGTGAGATGATCAGGGATAACTACGATCAGATCAATCAGTATCTCGCAAACTTTGTCAAAGAAAAGAATATGAAAGAGCTTGTTGTTGCCAAAACAGACGGCAAGGTGGTGGCTGCAACCAACAAGAAGCTGGAAGGCACAAATATTTCAACGTCATTCCCTGCTGATGTTCTCCAGACAGCAGAAACCACCATTACAGTCCGTGAAAACGGAGAGTATCAGGTGGTTTCGCCGGTAATGGGGCTGAATGCAAAGTTGGGAGTTCTGGTTCTTGTCTACGCGCCGCCGCCGTTAGCCTTGAAATAACGTACCTGACCAAAACTGCCGAGAAAAGCATGGCAATAGTGTTATACAAATGATTTAAGCCTTTTCAAGTTCTGTATGTTCAAATGTCGCTTTTAGAGGGCGGCGCCACGCCGCCCTCACACCACCATGGTTCTTTATGAATGTTTCACCAGCACCCGCCCACTGATGCCACCTTTGAGAATCGCCTGTATCTTATCCTCCAGACCCTCGAGTACCACCTCGGTTACCATGCTGCCCAACTGCTCCGGTTTCCACTCGCCGGCCAGTTTTTCCCAGACCTGTAGACGTGGCTCTCTGGGGCACTGCACTGAATCGATGCCGAGCAGGCTCACCCCTCGCAAAATAAATGGATACACATTTAACGGCAGCTCAATCGCGCCGACCAGGCCGCAACAGGTGACCACCCCGCCGTAGCGGGTGGCCTTGATGGCAGCAACCAGGGTTTCCCCGCCGACAACATCGACACAACCAGCCCAGCGCTCTTTCAGCATCGGCTTTTCTGAGCCGGCCGTTACCTGTTCGCGTGAGATGATTTCAGCGGCCCCGAGAGTGCGAAGAAACGGCTCGTCGCTGCTTTTGCCGGTGGCAGCCACCACCCGATAGCCGGCCCTGGAGAGGATAGCCACGGCAACGGAACCGACGCCGCCGGTTGCCCCGGTGACCAGGATATCGCCATCTGTCGGTTTTACACCAGCCAGAACCAGCTTCAGTACCGAGAGTGCTGCCGTGAAGCCGGCTGTACCGAGCGTCATGGCTTCCCGCTCTGAAAGCCCGTCAGGCAGGCGCACTGCCCAGCTGGAAGGGATACGGATCATCTCGCCCCACCCGCCGTCAGTCTCCATCCCCAGGCCATAGCCGGTAACAATCACCTTGTCGCCAACTGCAAAAGCGCCGCTGTCGCAGGAAACAACCTCTCCAGCCGCATCTATGCCGGGTGTATGGGGAAACTGGCGTGTCACCCCCGGATGCCCCGTGGCCGAAAGTGCATCCTTGTAGTTAAGTGAAGAGTAGCTGACTCGCACAAGAAGATCTCCCGGTGGCAGATCGTCCATATTCCGCTGCCTGATTGAGCGTACAAACTCACCTGTCCCGGTTTTCTCCACCATAAGTGCTTTGAACTGCTTTAAAAATTCCATTTCAATTCTCCTTTTAATTAGACCGATCGTCTACTGGCCGACAAAAAAATCAGCGGCTGACCGCTGTAAAGAAAAATTCGGCAAATAGGTGTAGCGCCTCCGTACTGCGGTCAAGCTTGGATCGCAACACGGCCCCTTCCCAGCCAATCCAGAAGGTGGCTGCCAGCTTGTTGCAATCGACATCTCGGTCTAATTCGCCGGACTGCTGCGCAATTTCAAGGCAGCGGACAACCCGCGACTGCCAGTCCAGAAATACGGCTGCAAGCTGTGCGCGGAAAGATTCCGGCAAGCTGCCCATCTCCTGACCGAGATTACCAATCAGGCAGCCACGTCTGAACCCATGCCGAACCATACCCTGCTCGGCATGGGTGGTGAAGTTCCTTAGTCGCTGCAAGGGGGGGGTGCTCTCATCAAGAAGAAACCGGTCAAGCTTGGTGGAAAAATAGGCCGCGTAGCGCTCGATCAGCTGTGCGCCGAACATGTCTTTGCTGGCGAAAAAATGATAAAAGGAGCCTTTCGGCACCCCGACCCGGCGCAATATCTCATCAATCCCGGTGGAGGAAAAACCCTTTTCGGTCAGAACCTCCACTCCGGCCCGCAGCAGAGACTCACGGGTTTCGTTGTAGCCGGCAGCATCCTTGGAGGGGCGGCCGGGCCGTCGTTTTTTTATCAATGAATCTGTCATGGGAAATTATTAGACCGGTCGTCTACAAAAGTCAAGTGGTAGTATTTTGAATGCGCCAGTTGAAAATGCTCTGATTCTTGCACCCTCCAACTACCGACCCAGACACAGTTTTCATAGAGTAGAATTACTCAGTAGTGTCCGGCTTGGTACGTGCAAAGAGTCTACATTCCGGCCTTCGGCCACCCTCTCCCTTAGGCCCTGTGGGTCCGGGGGTAGAGGGAATACATATCTTATGGTGTTCACTATTGACTACCTGTCTCATATCTAAAGAAAAATATTACACGAACTATTCAAATTTGTACCCAACACCATACACAGAGTGAATCAACTCTACAGGGTGGCCAGTAGCAGAGAACTTCTTCCGGAGATTCTTTATAAAATTGTCGATGGCACGGTCATTCAAGGCACGTTCATCCGGGTAGATGTTGTTCAATAGCTGCTGGCGGTTAGCTGGTATTGAAAAGTCAGAGTTTCTGTTGTGACAGGGGATGC
>CAVYYZ010000023.1:0-58284 GCA_963772835.1 uncultured delta proteobacterium
GTCGGTCCTCCGGCCATCGGCTCGATGGACGACTATATCGTCCACATGGATGAGTAAGTCGTCCAACTGGATGGTGTCTTGTCCAGCCCTTGGGGCTGCGCAACGACCGCGTCGAGCGATCCCGGGCGGGTGCGCGCCGTCCTCGGCCGAGGTCAGGCGGGTGAGGTGACCGGTTGGCGCAGGATCGTGCGCAGTTTGGCGGGCTCGGTGCGGCGGGGGTCGGACAGGTAGATCTTGTGGTGGTGGTCGTTGAAGCTCAGGCCGTGCTCGGGCAGGTACTCGTCGTGCAGGCGGGCCAACACCCGTGCTTCGGATTCGAAGGAGCCGAGGTGCAGGATCTGCGTAGCTGCGGCCCTCGGCGTAGGACGCGGAGCGGACGCGGTCCAGCGCCGCGAGCCCCCCGGGCCTGTGCCTCGGGGACCGAGCAGTCCCTGACCCCTCCGCCAGGTGATGGTCGATCGCAACGCTCAGGGTGTGCTCGCGGTGGTGGTCGTGGTCGCGGTCGTATCACCGCCCGCTGCCACCCCTCCTTATCGGGTGAGGTTCACCGAAACACTCGGTGTTCGTCGATCGAAGGAACCATCGAGCAGCGCTACGTCGGGCTGAGGAGTCGCCAGCCTGCGACCCGCAGGACCGGTGGAGGCCCACGGGCCCTCCCCTCCGAGGAGAGCGCCGAATTCGAGGGCGTCGACATCGCCTCGCCGGTGCTGACCGATGCCGGCGGGCCGACGTCGCCCGTGACCCGCAGGTGACGGCCGTGGCCGCCGCCATGCCGCTCGCGCTCGTCGAACCGGTGGAGAGCGTCGACGCCCGACCGGCGGCCGGGCCACCTGGGGGCTGGAGGCGATCGGGGCGACGGCCTCGCGTTCGACGGATCGGGTCTGCGGGTCGCCGTGCTCGACACCGGGATCGACCTCGCCCACCGGCCTTCGCCGGCATGGGCAATCGGTCACCCGCCGCACTTCACCGACGGGTCCGAGGACAACGTCCACGGTCACGGAACCCATTGTGCGGGAACCGTCTCGGCCAGGACGTCGACGGCACGCGGATCGGTGTCGCCCAGGGCATCGAGCGCGCGCTGATCGGGAAGGTGCTCCGAGAAGGTGGCGGGACGTCGGCCACCATCGTCGAGGCCATCCAATGGGCGCTCGCCGAGGGGGCCAACGTCGTCTCGATGTCGCTGGGATCGACTTCCCGGGCTACGTCGGACTATCTCGTGCGGGTCAGGGTCAACGTCCGGCCCGCCACCTCGCTCGCGCTCGCCGAGTACCGCCTGAACATCAACCTGTTCGACGCCGTGGCCGACCTGGTGCGGGCCCAGGGCCGTTTCGGCCGGGGGGCATCGTGGTCGCCGCCTCGGCAACGAGAGCGAGCGCCGACTTCACCATCGCCGTCGCGCCGCCCGCGCCGAGGACGGCATCGTGTCAGTGGGGGCGATCGCGCAGGGCGCAGCGGGGTTCACCGTCGCCGACTTCTCCAACACGGAGGTCGACGTGAGCGCACCGGGGTCGTCGTGATCTCGGCCAGGGCAGGCGGGGCCTCGTGGCCAGGAGCAGTACCAGCATGGCCACCCCTCACGTCGCGGGCACAGCGCTGCTGTGGGCCGAGCGGATGCTCGCCGCGTCCGGGACGGTCGATGCCGGTGCCCTGCTGGCCCAGGTGGTCGCCCGGCCGACCCGTCGGGCTGCGCCGACGGCTTCACCACCGATGACTTCGGCACCCGGTTGTCCAGGCGCCGACGTCCTGACCACCGGTGGCGAGCCCGGGGGCCTCGGACCGCTACTGACCCGAGGTGCTCCACCTGCCCGGTCCGACGGCCACGGCGTCGAGGTCAAGGCACCGTTCGGCATCGCGCCAGCCTCGGACGAGGTCAGGCGGGCGCGCACGTGGCCGACGATCGGCCCACTCGCGCGTCAACTAACTTTCGCGAGGCACTATCTGGCGATTCTGCTGATTAGGCGGAACATGAGATTGGGGTTCTCATCACTCTCTCCGAGGTGGATACCACTCCAAGTAAGAACGGGCTCGTCGACGCCGTAGACATTCCGGGCCAGGCGGCCGATCCGCTCCTCGAGGATGGCCAGTCGGCGGACGATAATCACAATGGACAAACTGCTTCTACGTAGTAGCTGATGGCTGTCGCCGTAGCCGCGGCGTTGGATGACGCGAGGTTGTCCGGGTCTTCGTGGAAGTTGAGGCGGCGGTCCCCCGCCTGATGCCTGCCTTGCGGTAGGTGTTGGGCGTCCGCCCAGACACACCAACAAGGAAGCAGGGGACAGCAATACGTAGTCGTCGAGCAACAGGCAACATAACATATCCGCTGTTCCTGTAACTCTTCCAGGTAGGCATCTCGTGCCTTCTTGTGGCGCGTTGTCACGCACATGAGATACTGGACTAAGTGCATTGTTCCTCCCTTCCCAGAATCCGAAACTTTTCAGGTCATAAATGTGCAAAATGGTTTCGCCAACTGGAGAAACTCTCCCAGTTTGTCGCGAGTCGAAAGGTCATGACGATAATAATCAAGGATATGAAAGTTGTCTTCCAGATCATGAAGCTGCGCTTTTGATGTAATCCGCTGTATTTCCGTATAGTAGCTGACCGATGGCCGCTTTCTGCATACAAACGGCCCCTCGGTAACGTTGCAAGGAGCATAGCTGATGTAATTGTTCTTGTTGATTTCAGCGGGAAGTCTGTTCAACGAGAGTGCCGAAATGTCACCACTATTGCGTAACAAACGAAATACTTCGTCTCGGGGTGACTTCCCGAGTGGCATGGTCGAACGTTCAAAGTAGTTGTGATGCACATACAGTTCATGAAAACCGGGCTTGATGGCTATCAACTCAGCATAAAGTTGGGGCAGTGAGCCAGAATTGATCCGTTTCAGGATTGCAATGATCCGCTGCATGTCGTGATGCTCTTTCTGCCAGTTTTGCTCCTTGGCCTCAATTGTGAAACCTGCATCCTGCCAATAGGAATCATTGACCCTTCGCTGCGGAGGATTGCCCTGGTAGATCGTTAAACCTGACAGGGTTTGAAAGGCTTTGTTGTATTTGTACTTTATGAAGTGCTGCGGATTCTCGAACTTCGACAGATAAATTGCGTTCAGATATTTGAATCGCAGGCAGTTGAAAATCCGCTCGATCTCCATTTCAGGGGTGACCAGATATTTCATTATGGTGCTCACTGTCGGGGTCTTGAGATTGAGGTACCGCTCACCGACTCCCCGCAATGAAATATGAATCTCTCGGCAGACGTTCTGAGTGAGTTCGCTGACAAGATGATCCCCGTTTCGCTGTACCTGAATAAGCAGGCATGACAATGAATCGGGCAGAATGAATAGGCCGTCACGCTTGATAGTTGTCAACAGAAGTGGTCTGCCGACTGCAATACTGCTCATCATCAACTCCTTTCGGGTTTTGAATACAATTCTAGTGCTGATTGAAACAAAAAAACCGAATGCGGAAGCAATTCGGTTTCGGTACTTTTTCCTGAATTTCGTCATTTTCTAACGAATTCGACTGATTTCAGGGCTTATTGTTTTGTTTATTGTTGATTTTTATACGGTTTTTCGATGTTTGCGACGAGTTTCTGTCCTTCAGTTCTCCCATAATTAATTATAACACACTAATCTAGTTTTGTCAAATTTGTGCCATTTTTCGCTATGTTATGCCATTTAGCGATAATTACGAATTGTATGAGGGTTGATCGATATTTTTGTGATTATGTTTCCACTGAAATTAACCGCTTAGGTACTCCGTCAATAGGAACTCTTATTGGGTTCGCCGAAAGGTCTTTAGGGGTTGTCTGGGAAGTTACGTTTTCGACGATGAACATTCAAGAGATCGTATTTCCAAGCTTGTTACTCGGGGCTACCCCTTTTCGTGGAAAAATCATCTGTAAATGCAGCTTTAAAGGGGAGCAATGCTCTCTGTTTTTAACAACCAACTAATCCAAATTCAGCGGAAGAGGCATAAATATAAAGGTTTACCCAAATACCCCGAAAAATTCAAAAGTCCTGACTCCGGTCTGATTACGTTCATGTAACACGGCTGACTCTCCGTTTTAGAGCATGCATGCACTGGGACAGTAGTGCATGCATGCTCTTCAGTGTAATTCAAGTAATTCGATATTATTCTGTTCGTTATGAGCAACTTTTATAAATATCCTCGCGTAATTTCCATTGAAATCATGTATATTCGCCACAATTTTTGTCCCGAGTGAAATTGAGTTACTTTCCATTTGGTGATTTAGTCAGTTATTTGCCGCATTGTCGTTATGGATATTTAGAGGATTCATTCTGATTCAATTATTGAGGAAGATGCATCATGGCACTGACAGAAACCACAATTTACCGACAACACCCGTCATGGCTCTATTTCTCTGGCCTGCTAGTGCTCTCTGCAGTAGTTTTTGTAATGATGTTGAGTGCAGAAGCAGGCGGAGGCAGTATCGTACTTCCTGGCGTGATTTTACTGATGGTCGGCTTTGGACGTTACCGGAGACTCTATACAGTCACAAGCCATCGGATCATGATGCGAACCGGACTGATCGCCAATAATACAAATGAAATGGAGATCAGGCACATCCGTGGCATAAACCTTCGCCAGGGTGTTGCTGAACGACTATTAGGAATCGGAACGTTGGAGATTATTTCTGCTGCGGATGGTGGAGCCGAAGTTGTTTTCAGCGGCGTCAGAAATCCCGTTGCTGTTAAAGATCAGATTCGCTCTCTCAGGCCCTCACTCTGATAAACGGGTCTTGGTAGCGTAAAAGGAATACTTCATGGAAATGCTTATTCCGATAGTGATGTTGCTGTTCGTACTCGGATTTTCAATAAGGTTCCTGCTTGGGAAGCGAATCTTTGAGCATGTGGCCGGGAAATTTGTTTATGACTTTTTGATAGGACTTATCATGTTGCCGATTCGCATATGTGCCGGAATACTTAAAATGATGAAAATTTGAATTGGAGCACACCGCATGTGGCCATTTTCTAGCCCATTCACCGTAGACGCCTTGCTGAAGCTTATGAGATCAGCAAATGAGCCCCCTTCTGATGAAAATCTTGAAGCCCAGAAGAGCGAGCTGATTAGCCTTGCAAGGGATGCAAAGAAAGAAGTTCTAAAACAGGATTCAAGACAGACCGGGGTAATTGCACTTCCCGATGTGACACCGAGAACCGAAGAAGATCCCTATGCTGCAGACTGGTTTGTAGTTGGAGATCTGCACAGTGATTATCAGTCTCTTTCCCGGATTTTGCTGAAAATATATCTTCGTCCAGGTATTAACGCAGACAAGGTGAGGATAATATTCCTGGGGGATTATGTTGACCGTGGTGATAGACCGATGCAGGTGCTGAGACTGCTACTTAGTCTGAAAAAAAACTGGCCAGATCATTTCTGGCTCCTGCAAGGCAATCACGAGAGCTACGAGTTACAGGATGGTGGCATCACCGTCTCAGCTGTTTCTCCCCGGGATACAATTGATGACTGGAAACCACATTTTGGAGAAGATGTTTTTAGATCGCTTACAGAACTGTTCTCTGTGCTACCGGTGGTCTTCACTCAGTCGGTTAAACGATCTACTGAAGGATTTGGAACGGGGAAAGAGAAGATTATTTACGTCCATGGCGGCATACCAAGAAAGGATTTTATTCGTTTACCACTGGAGTCGCCGGAATGCAGGGGTGGATTCATCTGGTCTGATCCTGAACTGGAAAAGGAAGACGTGATTGATGCACCGGGAAAGCGATTTTCGTTTGCCAGTAAACAGTTCCACGAATTCATGGATCATCACGGGTTTTCTCTTCTAGTGAGGGGGCATGAATGGCGCAAGGACGGATTTGATCTGCATGAAGAGGTGAAAGGAACCCCTCACCGCATGGTTACCATTTTTTCGTGCGGCGGTACATTTGATGATCCGGAAAAAAGCGATTCCCGCTACAAGTCAGAAATTCTGGTGCCGAGGTTTTTGCATATCAGGCCAAAATCCGGAAGTGACTTACCTTTGTCTGTAGAAGAAGTATACAGGGATGACATCTTCATAACTGGTGATATGTCAGCTCAATACCTAAGCTTACGTGATCGCATAATAGCAATTCTCAAGAAACGTTTTGAAGCCTTCGATGGAATCACCTTGAATATTCGAACTGATGCCGCGATTTCTGCTTCAATAGATAAATCCAACCGGTACGATTTCCGTGATTTATTCGCCGGCTTATCGTTCAAGCTTGATTACGGGTTAAATCAGTACCGCTGTTCAATTCTGATTTCTGATCATGAGATAGGATCGTTTATTCCGGATGACCAAAATATAGAAACTGAAGTCGATGTAATTATCAAAGAGATCCAAACCGCTTACCCCATCTTCGGCAAATTGCCGCATGAGTACTTCAACTAAAAAGGAGAATCACCATGGCTGAGATCAAACCGCAAGCAGCAGTATCTATCAAGCAGTACGGTAAAGTGGACCTCGTCATCTGTATCGACACAACCGGTTCAATGAGCGGGGTGATCGAGGCGGTCAAGTCTAATATTGCAACTCACCTGATCGGTGGCTTAAAAGGGCAGATGGCAAAAAACCAGTCGCCGCTGGACTGGAGAGCAAAGGTAATCGGTTATGGTGACCTCAATGAAGGAGAAGCGGTTTTCGAGAGCGCATTCACCAGCGATGAAGCTGAACTGACGAAGACGGTCATGAACATTCCCCGTACCGGCGGCGGAGACGAGCCTGAATCCACTCTGGATGCCATGTATATCGGTGCCAAAAGCCCATGGCGCACGGATGGAGCAGCACATCGCATTGTAATCCTCTTCACCGATGCTTCGGCACATCCGCAGATGCACGCCAATACAGCGCCATCCGGCCCAAGAGATGTCGATGAGGTGATCAGCCAGTTGACCGCTCAGAGAGTTAAACTATTTGTGTACGCACCGCATAACGCTACTTACGAGCGTTTACGACTGCTGCCGAAGTCTCAGGTAACCCTCTTTCCGTCGGACAAGGCTCACGAGGGACTTCAGAATCTGGTGGACTTCACCAAGGAGTTCGAGCAGATGGCCAAAACCATCAGCGGAGAGATGTTGAACACGCCGGGTCTGGCTAGCGCTTAATTCATCATTCCAACTCCAGGAGGAGTGTACCATCATGCCATCATACTTTGCCGGTCAGAATGTTAACGGTTATGAAATCGTAGATTGCATCACCTCCGGTTCTTTCGCCACTTCATACCGGGCTCGCAAGGGGGGTAAAAACTACTTCCTCAAGGAATACAGCGATCCCACCGAGGGTTCTCCGGAATTTAAAAGTTTTGTCGCTCAGCAGGACGACATCAACAAGCGGCTTTGCAGTCTAAAGCTCCGCTGTCTGGAGCGGTTGCTCGAAACGTTTGTCACCGGTTACCGCTATCATCAGATCAAGGAACTGCTTAACTGTGTGGATTTGTCAGTGTACCTGCCGACAGACCTTGATCTGGACAATCGACTCTTCATCTGTCGGATGTGGCTGGGTATTCTCAAGGAGTTATCTTCTGCAGGTATTGTCCACCAGGATCTCAAACCGGCGCAGATACTGATGGTGAAGGATGCTGGAGTGCGCTTGGGACACCGCATGATGTTTGCCGACTTTGACTGGGCTGTTCTTGATGGCGGTATAGTTAAACAGGTCAGCACTCCTGGATACGCAACACCAGAACATATGACCGGCGTCACCCCCACTATTGCCAGCGATCTATACCAGTCCGGTGTTGTGCTCTACGAAATCCTCACAGGTCAGCTCCCATTCTATCGCGCCGGCGAGTTCTATGACCTGGCCGTTGCTCAGGATCGTATGGAGCGTGGTGATTTCGAACCTCCCGCTGTCGTGCAACCGGTGGTGCCGGAATGGGCAAGTTCCATCATATCGGCCATGCTGACCTGGGATGTGGCGTCACGACCTTCTGTGGAGAGTGCAATCAAGGCATGGGATACCAAATCCCCGCTTAGCGCGAAAGCGGCAACTGCGACTGCCCCAGTTCCATCCACCAGCTTCACCTGTCCCGCCGTCAGCACCGACAGTCCCCTCGTGGATAAGACTCCGGCACGACAGTGGTGCCAGCCTTTCGTTCAAAGAAGTCGAAACGGCAGTAAGCCGACAACTCTTTCATGGTCCATTTCGTAATGTCATCGCCGCGTCTGGACATCCCGTCGCTGCGTATTTCCCTTCTGATGACGTGACGCCTTTATTTACAGTGCGTAAGGAGGATGCTGGTTGGAAGATCGTAGGTGGCAATCATCGCAATCACGGTATTCTCAATGGGACGCCGCTTGCTGAGGCTGTGTGGGAACCGCTTAGACATGGTGATCGACTGGAGATTTACGGTCGCAACGATTCCGGTACAGTTGCTGAATTTACCTTTGAGGTGCCGTAATGAAACGGCCTGTTTGTCCCAGTTGCGGCAATCCGCTTACTGCCCTCAAATGTGGATTGTGCGGACACTCGTCCGTTCCGGAATGGGTCCGACTCTGGTATGGCGACCAGGTTTCGATGACTTTCAATAATGGCATTTCCGCAGTCACCAGGGATCTGTTTCATGGATTTTTCCGCAATGTAATCTCTCCGGCGGGACACCCCGTGGCAGCATACTTTCCTTCGGATGGTACGCCGCTTTTTATCGTGACTCGAAGTGACGATGGTTGGAATGCGATAGGAACCGACTGTCATCGCAATAAAGTTATTCTGGATGGCAGTGATCTGGATTTATCACTTCGGGAAATTCGGGATGGGAGTCGTCTGGATTTATATTCCAGTAACGAGGCTGCAATTGTGGCTACGTTTGTATTCAGGTTTCCGTAAATCTGCTCTATGGAGGTTTAAAATGATCTCAGTAAAGGTCTGTTATCAGGATTCAGGCAAGCCTGCAAAAGGTGTTCGGGCATGTCTCGGATTTAGTGGCTTTTTCAGTGGCATGAGCAGTGAAGAGTATACCGACAGCAACGGTGAAGCCCATTTTGATAATGATCCGGGGTCAGGAAAGGTCTATGTCAACGGCAAGGATGTCCATAATGGGCATTTGTCCGGCAAAGTCGTGGTGTATATCTGAATATGCTGCAGACTATTCTGAGAGGTGCTTTCAATCTCATTTTTGGTGTTGCGCTCCTTGGATTGCTACCATCGGTTTTCAGCCAATTTATCAGAACTGCCGGTGAATTCTTTCTGCATTTTACCTGGTACCCGATTGTTATCGGAACGGTTATCGGGATTTTTGCTGAAAGATTCCTTGATCGGCACTTTCCTGAATTTGCCATTTTTGAACATGAGATAACTCATGCATTGGTTGGTATCCCCTTCGGGTTTATTCCGACCGGTATTACCGTCTCGCGCCATCGTGGTGGGGAATGTCGGCATATCTGTATTCTTGTTGGTCCGCTAAAATATCTGTATCCGATAACTCAACGGATTGTAACCTTGGCACCGTATTTCATGCCGACATTTACACTGATAATGGCGCTTTTTCGACCTGCCGTTCCGCCTGGTTGGCTTATGATGTATGACGTAGGCATAGGTGTCACCTTCGGATATCACACATTGAGTACGTTGGTAGAGCTTCGAGAAAATTTCACGAGTGGAACAATTGTGAGCGCCGGGTCTGGTGGGCTGACAAAGACTGATTTTGGCAAGACAGGGATGATATTTTCACCGATATTTATTGGTGTAGCAACACTGGCCGTGCATGGATTTATCCTTACCGTCATTATCCATGGCTATCCGGGGATGACAGAATGGACAAAGGGCATATTTAATTCAACAAACACATTTGCAAGACCACTCTTTGATTCTGTTGTGAAAAGCAAATTCTAGCGTGATGTCAGGAGATTTCATGTACATCGACACCCATCTGTTTCTTGTCAACGATGACCTTATTCCAAACATAACTCCTGTACTCGACCCTACATTCAGGCCTAAACAGGTTTATTTGATGAGTTCTGCCGCGACAATTAACCATTCAATCAGACTCAAAAAAATATTGATGAATAATGGCGTCGTTGCCCATGATTTGTTTGTTAATGACGCATGGGATATTGAGCATATTCGTGATCGAGTACTGGAACTGATATCAGACTTTGATGGAGAAATTATCGCTTTGAATGCAACTGGCGGTACAAAGCCTATGAGTTTAGCGGCGTACGAAGTTTTCAGGTCGTTTGACAAGCCGATCTATTGCGTTCACCCGGAAACTGATAACGTTGTCTGGATGCTCCCGCGAGACAGAAAGTCATTTGATCTTGCCGACAGGATAAAGCTTCCCCTCTTTTTCACTGCTCATGACTTGAGAATTGTATCGAGTAAGAGTGGGGCTATTTCACAGAAACTGCGGGATTTAACATCGCTACTTGTCAGTGATACCGGCAAATACTCTCGCATACTTGCCATATTGAATTATTTCGCATCAGAGAGTGAAGGGACTTTGCTGTCACCAGTTCAAAAAGATGAGCACCTGAAAGATCAGGACTTCCAGGAACTGATAAAGCGTCTTGCTGATTTAGGTCTTTTGACCGTGGATTCAAAGTTCAGGTTGCGTTTTATGAGTGAAGATGCACGTTTCTTTGTTAATGGCGGATGGTTGGAAGAGCATGTGTACAGTGTGCTTGCTGGTATGTCGTCAATACAGGATCTGGCGAGAAATGTCGATTTTGTGTGGGATGAAAAAGAGAGTCCTGTTAAGAACGAGATTGATGTGGCCTTCCTGGCTGATAACAGGCTGTATCTTATTGAGTGTAAGACGAAGAATTTTGAATGCAAGCAGTCAGATGCTGATGAGGTGCTCTATAAATTGGATACTTTGCGGGATTATATTGGGGGCAAAGAAGCCCGTGCAATGTTCGTCAGCTATAACCGTATTCCGGCGATACACAAGAAGCGTGCGGAAGAGTTGGGGATCATTGTTTGTGAAGGGAATTCCATAAAAAATATCAGTTTTACACTGAATGAATGGATCCTTGGTAAACGCTAGTGAGTCGACTGCAAGAGGTGCTAAATAATTCCGTTCCGTTAATAGAACAGGAGAACATTGAGCCGGAAATGACATTTGAACTAAAGAACGAATCAGGCGTTTTTTTTGAGAAAGGTGATTCGGCTTTTTGGGTAAAGTTGTTTGGATCGCGGGGAGAAACAGTTGAGGGGAAATTCTTTGTTTCTGGTGAAGGACAAGAAAAGTTGCTTATTTTTGAACCTGGTATGCCGGGTGATACTAATAAATGGATTGAGAGTGAAATCCTTCCAGAGCTGATTCGTCAAGGCTATTCGGTGTTTTGTATTCGTCACAGTGGTACAAAAATCAACGTAGAAAATTCTGATAAATATATAAACTGTCCGGAGAGAATTAAAAGATCCTTTAGCGAGCAAAATGCCGTAATAGGAAAAACTGCTGGAAAGAACGACTATACTCTTGAAGACATCGCCTATGAGCCGAAGACAGCTATTGAGGCTCTACAAAAGAAATTTAAACAGATTTTTTTTCTTGGACACTCCAATGGTGTACTGGGGATGGCATTTTCTTTAGCGGAATTGTCTAAAGAGATTACAGATAAAGTCCGTAGTTTTGTGGGGCTGTCTGGATTTACCGGTCGATATATTGCGGAAACTGATTGCTTTGATGCGGAAGGCAGGTTTAATAGCCAAATGATGAAGGAATATTTGGAATTTTGTAGCAAATTTATAAGCTTAGGGAGCATCGATAAAAATATTGAATTACAAAAGAATACTTTAGCGGCACTTTATAAATCACCCTTGCCAGGAAATATTAACTTGGTGCTGGTAAATTGTCCAAAGGATGAATTCATCCCCATCGAAAGTTCAAAAGAGTATAGGGAATTTATTGGGCGAGGGCTTGGTGTTACAGATAAAACACAAAATGTAGCTGACTTCCATGATTTAAAAAATTTGCAGGCCAAAACATTAGTTCGTTTATTAGAAATACATCGCCCAAAAAGTAAACATACCGTTACGGTTAAAAAAGAGAAGATACAGAGGTAACGTCGATGAAAACCCTACTTGTTTTCCCTGCATTGAGCAGTCCGTTCTACCCCAAATACGTTCCCTCCTATGAGCTTCTGCGCAATGAGTGTGCGGCTAGGGACATCGATATACGAATACTCCAATTCCCCGGTCAAGAGGGATCTGATGGCACTTTTGCTGGTGAATTCAGCCCGGAATCCTCAACTGCTTTTGCTTTACAAGAAATAGCCCGTCTCGAAGAGGACTGCATACCTTTCAGAACACTTGGTATAAGCTACGGTAGCAGTATCTCTTTGGCAACAGCATTACGCGCCAAGTCAACTGCATATTGGCAAAAATCTATCGTATGGGGACCAGGCCCTCTATGGCAGGCATGGCGTGTTTTTGGGCAAGGTGAAAATGCTGCTCAATTTTGTCATGGTTCTCATCCATGCAGAAGCCGGGATTTCTACTCTCAGTACATTCCAGTTGAAGATCTTATTCAGCAGCTTTTACCGGTTGATATAACAGTTGGAGTGGGTGGAAATGACAAGTATGTGAGCAAAAAATTCCTGAATTATCTGAAATCGCTATCACGGGATTATCTGAAATCAATACCAAAAAAAGTAACTAATCAGCGTAATTTTAAATTTATTCCGGGTTGCCAACATAATGTTGTTCAGGATGATATAATGCTTACGGTTTTTCGGACAGGCAGTTAAGTTTGGTTTGCCCATGATTACGGAGGTAATCTATGATGGCAAGCATGAGAACAAAACGTACATCCGAATTCAAAGCGAAGATTGCTTTAGCTGCAATCCGAGGCGATCAGACCGTTACCGAACTGGCTTCTCTCTACAAAGTGCATCCAAATCAGATCACCACCTGGAAGCGCCAGGCACAGGATCAGTTGGTAGCAGCTTTTGACAACAAGAAAGCCAAGTCCTTAAAAACGGACGAAAAACTCAAAGAGGAACTGTATCGCCAGATAGGCCAGCTCAAGGTTGAACTTGACTGGCTCAAAAAAAAATCTGGTCTGTAGCGCTGCTGAAAAACGTCTGCTGATAGATACCAAGCATCCCAGGATCAGTGTTGTCAAGCAGTGCCGGCTGTTGGGATTGAGTCATTCCAGCCTTTACTATCAGCCGGTTCCTGTGTCAGCAGAGAACTTAACACTGATGCGGCTGCTGGATGAAGAGTACACCCGGCATCCATTCCTTGGTGTTATCAAGCTGACGGACTGGCTCAAGAAGCAAGGTTACCCGCATGTAGGAACACGGCGAACTCGTCACCTGATGCGGATGATGGGCCTGATGGCCATCTACCCTGGCCCCAACTTGAGCCGCCGCGCACCGGGTCACAAAATATATCCATACCTTTTGCGCAACGTACCAATAGTACGAGTCAATCAGGTCTGGAGTGTCGATATAACCTATGTGCGGCTTAAAGGTGGCTTCGTTTACCTGGTTGCAATCATTGACTGGTTCAGTCGATACGTCATTGATTTTGGCATCAGCATCACCTTGGAAGCTGACTTCTGCGTCGAAACGCTGGAACGAGCATTGCTCAGAGGGAAGCCGGAAATATTCAACAGCGACCAGGGTTCGCAATTTACAAGCCCACGTCATACAAAGATTTTAGAAGCCGCCGGCATCTTTATCAGCATGGACGGCAAAGGCAGAGCAATTGACAACATCTTTGTCGAACGACTCTGGCGGTCATTGAAGTATGAGGAAGTCTACCTGAAGGAGTACGAAACGGTTCAGGAAGCAAAAACCGGAATCAAGACTTATTTCGATTACTACAACAATGAGCGGCCTCATCACTCGCTGGACATGAAAACGCCGGCAGAGGTATACTTCAACGGGCTACTTGAATTGGCTGATCTTTCAAAGAACAAGGGGCATTCAACTGGGCTTGACCAAACTTAAATTCTTCACTTTTCTGTCTTGACAACCGTCAGTACCTTAAACAGCACGTGTGGATGCCTGAAATTAAGATTGTTAGTACAATTACTGAAATACGTTTCATACGGGATTCCATAGCATACTAGGCAAGGTGTTAGTAAGAGTGGATTTGTTATTAATCGGGCTGACCTTCCCCCTAAAAACTGGTCCAGTTTATAGGGAGAACGTCATCGACAGCAATGGTCACAGCTATCTCATAGTCGTCGAGACGGTAGATACTGCTCCAGGACAACCCGCACCGCTGGCAGGAACATTGCTGCGTCATTACTCCCTTCACCGCTGAGAGATGACCTGAAGATATATCCTTTGTCTGGCACTTTGGACAGCGTTCAGCTGCCTGCCGGATATATGTGTCCCTGGTCACAAACTCCGGCTTATCGAGGCCGGCAACCTGGACGGCGGCTGCGCCGGCTGCCGCACCTTCGACTGTGGCAGCTGCTTCCGATGCCGATAATTCAGTGCCAAGTACCTTCGGTGGGGTCGCGTCACGGTATTTAAGTTCAACCGTGTAGCCGTTACCGGTACGCTCGAAGCTGATTCCAAATGTTGTATTTCGTAACGGGCCAAGGTTCAACTCAGTGCAGCGGGCTTTCAAACTTTTCTCGGTTACTTTTGCCATTTTCTCTATCTCCTCTTTATAGCTCAAACAGATATGCCGGCTTAATTTCTTCCTCCTGGATGCCAGGATATGTCAGTGTGTGCTTTTGGGTGCTGTGGTTGAACATTTCCATCAATGTCGGGAGATCTGACCTGTTAATTATTGCACACTTATGTCACTCTGTAAGCACGACCACCAACGTTCACACTTTTGATTTAAAACAAAAAAGGGTTACAGCGATAATGCTGTAACCCTTTGTTTTTAGTGGCGGAGAGGTAGGGATTCGAACCCTAGGTACGTTGCCGTACACCTGATTTCGAGTCAGGCACCATCGACCACTCGGACACCTCTCCGTGGACGGACTGTATATCCTATTCTGTTCATAAATTCAAGGCCGGTTTTCACTCCTCCCGTTACATTGTTCAACGGGGTATACCCTGCGGTGCCGATGCGCCGGTGAGCCCTGAACGGATGCCGATCCGCCCGCCGTCTGTCTGGCCCCTGCTGTAGGCATCGCTGTTGACGTAGCTCCTGCGGCTGTGCATCGTTCTGACGGTGACCGATTTCGTTCATCGCCTGCCTGATCAAACCTTCTTTAACAGGAACCAGTGCGCCGGTTGTGACCGGCGTCTGTACTTTCTGCTCTCTCAGACGGACAGTGATAGTGGATACCGCCCCCAGGTAGTAGGATTGGCGCATCAGTTCACGATGACGGGCGGCAATCGTGTCACCGGCATGCCGCTTCATATAGGTACTGCAGAGTTTTCTGACGGTGCGGTCCAGATAGGTAAAGGTGTAGGCGGCGATCTGGACATCGGCTCCTACGCCGATAAAGGTCATTTTTCCGGAGGCGGGGTGGTGGATCGCCTGACAGTCGAACGCGCTGCTGACACCGGCGCTCAGGTGACGCATCCATTTCGGCAGCGTTTTTGATACGGCCGTTTCCACCGTATCGGCCTTTTCCGGCTTGTGAGACGCCTCGATGTCGGCCATGGCCAGGTTGTGTTCTGACAGCAGGCGCTGGGCATGGCCGGCGGCGAGTGCCGCCTCATGCTCATTGTCGGAGTTCGCCAGGGCCAGCAGCTTTTTAATTTTCTCTATTATCGGCGAATTATCCACCATGAAAGTTCCTTTGTACGGTAACCGGTAACATGCGGCACGATCAAAAAACAGTTTTCCGGGGGAAATAGTAGTTGGCCAGCCTGCTCTCAAGGCATACACGGAACAGGAGCGGCAGGAGAGCGGCCAGAAAGATGATGCCGCAGCCGATCCATTCCCTGCTGTTCAGGCGTTCTCCCAGTACAAAAAACCCGGCGATCAGGCTCCAGACCGGATCAAGGGTGTATACCAGTCCGGCGCGGGTGGGGGTGACGTAGCGCTGATAGATGTTCTGGAGGGTAAAACAGCACACGGTCGGGAAAACGGCACAGTAGACAACCGACAGAACAGCCGGCGTGGTGATGCTGAAAGAGGGGAGCGGGAGCAGCAGTGTGGCGGCTCCCGCGATCAATGCGACGGTGGCGAACTGAACGAGTGTGATCAGAAAAACGTCATCGTCCTTCAGCACTTTGGAGACAGAGATGATGTGGCAGGCGATCAGAAAGGCGCAGAACGTCGAAAAAATATCGCCACGGTTGAACCCGCCCCCTCCTCCGGTTGCCAGCAGTGCGATGCCGGCCACGGCCAATGCTATGCCGGCCATGTTGACCCGCCCGATGCGGTCGCGCCAGATTATTTTGGTGATGACCGGGATGAAGAGTACGAAGAGGTTGTTGAGGATGCCGGCGCGGGAAATGCTGGTGCCCTGAATGCCGAACACAAAACTCAGATTGGTCAGCCCCAGGGCGGCTCCGACGATCATGCCGCGCATGAGAGTGGGGGAATCGAGTTTTTTCAGACGCCGGGAGCAGACCAGCAGCATGATTGCCGTTGCCAGAATGAACCGGGCCAGTACAAACATCTGAGGAGGAATCGTGCTGACGCCGATCTTGGTGAAAAGAAAACTCCCCCCCCAGAAGAAGGTCGTCAGCACCAGAAAGAAATATACCCGGTTCATGGCGGGCGATACCGGAAGGTTCATGGATAATGTTCCGCCGGGGCGCCGGCAACGGTCAGAAACTCTCTGATGACCGGCAGGTCGGCGGCGGCCCAATCCAGTTCCGGCATACGCCGCGGCTCGATCCATGTCAGAGCGTGGTGTTCATACATTGTAATGGTGCCGCCGGCCAGCCGGCAGGTGAAGGGGTAGAGAGTGACGGTGAAATCAGGATAGCAGTGGGTTGTCGGGGAGAGTGCGGCGTCGATAAAAACCGAGATGCCGAGCTCCTCGTCCATTTCACGGATCAGACACTCTTCCGGTGATTCTCCGGTTTCAATTTTACCCCCCGGGAACTCCCATTTAAGCGGCAGGGTCATGGTTGCGCTGCGCTGTGCCGCCAGGACTTTCCCTTCCTGTCTGATAACCGCACAGGCCACGTGGAGATGACGTTTCACAGGCGTGCCGCCCGCTGTTTTTTCACTGTCCGCTGTGGTGATGCCGGTTCCTGCACGGGATGTACTGCCGGTCCGTTGTTCATGGTGGTGCCTCACAGGCGCTTTGTGTGCGCGGTTTGCATCAGAATTGCGATTGACGTTTCATTGGTAATAACATATTGTTTTTGGCGCGTCAGCCAGAATTACCGGCTGCTTACGTGGAATGATCATGATCCCGGAGAATAGTGAGATGTTTCTAAAGGTTGCTGAGCTTGCCGCTGCTGCCGGCGTTGATGAAAAAACAGTGTTAAGCTGGATCAAAAATAAGGGGCTTCCGGCCCACAAGCAGGATGACCGGTATCGTGTCAATCGGGTTGATCTTCTGGAATGGGCCACCAGCCACGGTATTTCGATCCCGCCGGAAATTTTTGTTGCCGGTAACGAAACGGGCCGCTTGTCATCGGTTTCCGAGGCTCTTCAGCAGGGGGGGGTATTTTACAACCTTCCCGGCGATACCCCTGAAGCGGCGTTGCGGGAGGTCGTTTCACGGCTTCACCTGCCGCCCGGCCTGGATCCGGAGTTCCTGCTGCAGACCCTTCTGGCGCGGGAAGCGCTCGGCTCCACCGCACTCGGGAACGGCATCGCCATTCCCCATGTGCGCAATCCGATTGTCGGCCCGGCCGGTGAGTCCGCCATCAGCCTCTGCTTTCTCCGGAATCCAATCGACTTTGATGCCGTTGACGGACAGCCGGTCACCATTCTCTTTACCCTGGTGACCCCCAGTGTGAAGGCCCATCTGCACCTGCTGGCAAAGCTGGCTTTTCTGCTGCATGATCAGCCGTTTCAGGAGCTGCTTCACCGTGCCGGCAGTGAGAACGAGATAATGACCGCGATTCGTACGCTGGAGGGTATCAAAAGCGGTACATAGGACGTAATTTATCGGTTCATTATCAGGCCCGTTGTTTCCGCGTATTCAGAACATACTTCGTTGACGCACGTACCATGCTTGAAAGGGCCAGGAGGTGGCCGACCATGGCACAGGAATTGTTCTCCCCGGGTACATTGATCCTTGTCGCTACTCTGCTGGCCGCCGTTTCCGGTGTCCCGTTACTGTTCCCCCGTCTTGTGCGCGTCTCACACGCCCAGCTGATTTCAGTATTTTTGATGCTTGCAGCTTCGTGTATCGGACTGGCCGGTTCTGTTCAGTTTCTCCGGGCCGGCGGCTCTGTTATGTTTCAACTCCCCTGGACGCTTCCCTTCGGCCCGGCCCGGTTTGGTGTCGATTCCCTGTCGGCCTGGTTCCTTCTTCCCGTTTTTCTCGTCTCCGGCTGTGCCGCACTCTATGCGCGCTCCTACTGGCACGCTGATCACCATCTCACAAACGTTCGAAAAATGACGTTCTTTTTCGGTCTGATGACCGCCTGTATGAGCGGGGTTGTACTGGCTCGTGACGCTATCAGCTTCCTGTTCGCCTGGGAGTTCATGGCGCTGTCCGCCTATTTTCTCGTTTCAACCGAGGACGAAAAGCCTGAGGTCAACGAGGCCGGCACCCTGTACATGATTACCACCCATACCGGGACACTCGCCCTGTTTGCACTCTTTCCGCTTTTGAATCTGCTGGGCGGTTCCTGGCTTTTCCCCGCACCCTCATCTCTTGATGCCGCTTCCGGTTTTTCTGCGGCTGTCTTTCTGACCGCCCTGTTTGCCTTCGGTATGAAAGCCGGTATCATGCCGCTCCATATCTGGCTCCCTTCGGCACACGCCAATGCACCCAGTCATGTTTCGGCCGTTATGTCGGGGGTGATCCTCAAAATCGGGGTGTACGGGCTGCTCCGGATACTCTCGTTCTTTCATGGTGTGCCGCTCTGGTGGGGGTGCTGTGTGCTGATCCTTGGGGTCGTTTCCGGGGTGATCGGCGTCGCCTTTGCGATCGGGCAGCATGATCTGAAGCGACTGCTGGCGTATCACAGTATCGAAAATATCGGCATTATCTTCATGGGGGTCGGGGTGGCGCTGGTAGGCCAGGCAACCGGCTCTGTCGTGATGATGCTGCTCGGCATGAGCGGGGCGCTGCTGCATGTACTCAACCATTCTATTTTCAAGGCGCTGCTCTTTCTGGGGGCCGGTTCGGTCATCCATGCCACCGGCACCCGTGACATCGATCTGATGGGGGGGCTGCCCGGCGCCTTCCGTATACGGCGCTGCTGTTCGGTGTCGGATCGGTGGCTATCTGCGGCCTGCCTCCGCTCAACGGGTTTGTCAGTGAGCTGCTGATCTACCTCGGGTTTTTTCAGGGGATACAAGGGGAGGGGACTGCGGCCGCCGCGGCGGCGCTGGCTGCTCCTGCACTGGCACTGGTCGGAGGTCTGGCGGTCGCCTGTTTTGTCAAGGTGTACGGAATCGTGTTTCTGGGGACTCCCCGTTCGGAGGCCCATGCCGCACGGCATGAAGCCGGCTGGCAGATGCTGTTCCCGATGCTGCTGCTGGGGGTCCTCTGTCTTGCCGTCGGTCTGGCTCCCGGTCTGCTTGCCGGTCTGCTGGACAGCACAAGTCTGACGGTTCTGCCGGCACTGGTCCGGACCGGCGGAGTGACGCTGCAGGAGCTGGTTCCGATGAAGATGATAACGCTTTCGGGAGTGGCTCTCCTCCTTCTGGCCGCGGTTGTTGCCCTCTGGTACCGCCGGCGTCTGGCACGGACCCCCTGCGGCGAAGCCGGCACCTGGGGGTGCGGCTATCAGCGCCCTGCTCCCCGGATGCAGTACAGCGCTTCCTCGTTTGCCGAATTGCTGACATCCCTTTTTGCCTTTGCCCTCAAGCCGCATATTTCCCGGACGGGCCGGATCTCCGGACTGTTCCCGGGGCCCTCCGGTTATTCCAGTCATGTTCCGGAAGCGGTTCTTGAACTGGTGTACATCCCGGCGCTGAAGCGGCTGTACGGGCGTTTTTCCGGATTCCGCAAGCTGCAGAGCGGCATTTTGCAGCAGTATGTTTTCTACTCTCTGTTCACCCTTATTGTATTGCTGTTAGCCAGCTACCTCTGACCGCACGATAAAACATACCGGGAGGCGGCGCCATGATTCAGAACGGTACTATTCATGAACAACCTATCGCAACGCGCATCAACTGGGTTTTTGATCTGGCGCAGCGATACTCGGCCGAGTTCTGTTCTCCCGAATCCTTCCTCGCCAGAGAGCGGTATCTTGCCCTGCACCCGACCGCCATTGCCGTCATGAAATGCATGGACGGCCGGATCAATATTCCGGTTGCCACCAATACACCTCCCGGCATTATCCAGCCGTTCCGCAACCTGGGTGGGATGTTCGACATGGGGTGGCCCCATCTGGGGGAAGTGCTGGCTCAGTACGTCCAGCGCATGGTACGGAGCGGCCGACGGGTTCTGATTCTGATCACCTACCACTTTTCCCGCGGTGATATCCACCGGGGCTGTTCCGGGTTCGGCTGTGATACTGAAGCGGCCATTGCCCACACGCGCCAGATCAGGCGTCAGATGGAAGCGATCTTCGGTGCCGCCCATGACAGCGTCTATCCTCTTATCTGCGGTTTCGAAACCGATGAAGATGCCCTGCTGCTGCACAGCCCCGACGGGAGTGTTCTGGACCTCTCGGCCTGCGCGTCAGCTGACGGGCTTGCCGCAGAGCTGGCGCTCCGTTTCCAGGACATGTCCCATGAAATGAGAGGGGATCTCCTGCCGCTGCTGGCAGGCAATCTGTCTCATATCAGGGGGCTGCGTCTGGAACGGCGTGCACTCATCGTCGAACATCGTGAATGGATGATCTGCCTGGGGCGCGGATTCGACTTTTTCCATACCCCTAACCTGGCGCTGATTATCGGACCGTACAGCCCCGATCTGGCCGATCCGATCCGCAAGGCGGCGTCGATTATCGAAACTAATATGGCGGAGGGGAGGATCCCCGATGACGGGTTTCTACTGTTCGCCTCGGTGCCGTATGATGAAATCGGGGTTGACCGCGCCCGGGCAGTCATGAAATCACAGTTTCTCTCCATGTTTGCCGCCGAAGTGATAGAGCGCGAGTTTCCCGGTCTGGCCGGGAAGATGATCCGCCGTACAGCAGTGCTTGACTGGAATTCGCGCCGGATTGAGGCGCTGAATGAAGCGGACGGGGAGAACTGACGGAGTGCTGATTACTCCATGCCCCGTAATTGTGACAGTTTTTGATTGACACGTATACACGCAGGGTTCACTATTTCCCTCCGCCGGAGGTGTGGGTGCCTGTCTCATCTTTCCTGCCGGGATCTGTTCCAAGGAGTCTTTTGCATGTATTCCGCATTGCAGGGCATTTTTGATCCTGCACTCGTGGCGCTCACCGCCGCAATAGTTACCGGCTGCGCCGGCATTCCCGGCCTGTTCCTTCGAAAGCCGGGCACCGGTCAGATTATATCAGCGGTAACGACCATTCTTGCCTCCCTGGCCGGCGTATCGGCCTCCCTGCTGCTCCTGTTCAGTCACACGACAACAACCTACCTGCTTGAATGGAGCCTGCCGTTCGGCCCGTGCGAGCTGGTCATTGATCCCCTTTCAGCCTTCTTTCTTGTACCGCTCTTTCTGGTTGCCGGCGCCGGTTCCCTTTTTGCGGTCGGATACTGGCCGGCGGCAGGGCACCGCACCACTGAACGCGGCCTGACATTCTTCTACGGGGTGCTGGCATCATCAATGGCGATTCTGCTCACCGCCCGCAACGGGGTTTTCTTTATCATGGTGTGGGAGGTCATGGCACTTTCCGCCTACTTTCTGATTGTAATTGAGCACGAAAAGGAGGCTGTCCGGCGCGCCGGCATCGTCTATCTGATTGCGACCCACACCGGTACCGCGGCTCTTTTTGTCTATTTTTCACTGCTTGCGGCTCAAACCGGCTCGTTCCTGATGCCTGCGGGCGGATCTCTTTCGGCGCTCTCTCCCTATGCCGCGATCATTGCGCTGTCCGCTTTTGTCGGATTCGGTGCAAAAGCCGGCATAATGCCGCTCCATGCCTGGCTTCCATCGGCTCATGCCAATGCACCCAGTCACGTTTCGGCGCTGATGTCGGGCGTCATGCTGAAGATGGGACTGTACGGTATCTTCCGTACGCTGACCTTTTTTCATGACCCGCCATTGCTCTGGGGGGCGGTGCTGACGGTGTGCGGAATAACCTCGGCGCTGCTGGGGATCGCCTTCGCGGTTGCCCAGCGCGATCTGAAGCGTCTGCTGGCCTGCAGCAGCATTGAAAACATCGGCATCATCACCACCGGCCTCGGAGTGGCGCTGCTGGGGGCGTCAAGTCACAACACCACGCTGCTGTACCTCGGTATGGCGGGAGCCCTGCTTCATATTCTTAATCACAGTTTCTTCAAACCGTTACTGTTTCTCGGCTCCGGAGCGATTATCCATGCTGCCGGTACCCGTGAAATGAATCTGATGGGGGGGCTCGGTAAAGGGATGCCGCGTGTCGCAGCGCTCTTTCTGGCAGGATCGGTCGCGATCTGCGGTATCCCCCCGCTGAACGGTTTTGTCAGCGAATTCCTACTGTATATCGGGTTTTTTACGCAACTGAACGCACACAGCCTGACCTATCTGGTGTTTCTGGCGCCACTGCTGGCGCTGGTAGGGGGGCTGGCCGTGATCGCCTTCACCAAGCTGTACAGTGCGGTATTCCTCGGTACCCCGCGCAGTGCCGCAGCAGATCATCCGCACGAAGCGGGGATATTAATGCTGGCGCCGATGTTTTTCTTTGCCCTGCTCTGCCTGCTGATCGGAGTTGTCCCGCAGCTGGCGCTCCGCCTGGTGTCACCCGCCATAGCGTCCTTTTATCCGCAGCTGCCGGTGACCGCTGTTTCCGCGGAGTACGGCGTCATACTTGGCAGAATATCCCTTTCCGGAGTCCTGCTGCTGACGGCTGCCGCCCTTGTGACGCTGCTCTGGAGGTGGCGTCTGGGGAAGGCACGGGTGACCTCCGCTCCGACATGGGGGTGCGGGTATCAGGGCGGAACGTCACGTATGCAGTATGGCGCGACATCGTTCTCCGAGCTTGCCGTTTCCGTCTTCAATGGTATTATGCGCCAGCATGTCGAACGCCCGAATGTGACCGGCCTTTTTCCGAGAGGAGCCCGCTGCCGTGACATCCCGACCGAAACTCTTCTGGAGAGCGTCATCGCGCCGCTTTTCACTCTGGCCGGTGCCTTCTTCGCCTTATTGAGGCGTCTGCAGCACGGTCAGATGCATATGTATATGATGTATATCTTTGCCACCCTGTTTATACTGATGCTTTGGGCAAACTGACGTCCTGACTGGAGCCACCATGACGAACAGTATCATACATATATTTCTGGCGCTCGTTATGCCGCCCCTGCTCCTGGGGGTAATCGGCAAAACGAAAGCGGCTTTTGCCGGGAGAGTCGGCGCGCCTTTTTTGCAGCCGTATTACGACATTCTCCGCCTGCTGCACAAAGGGACCGTGTTCAGTACGACTACCGGCTGGATTTTTCGTGCCGGTCCGATCGTCGCTCTGGCAACGACCGGGGTCGCCGCACTGCTGATTCCGTTTGGCGCGCATCCCTCTCCGATATCTTTTAACGGCGACATGATCCTGTACGCGTACCTGTTTGCCCTGGGTCGTTTTTTTACGATGGCGGCCGCTCTGGATACCGGCTCAAGTTTTGAAGGGATGGGATCGGCCAGAGAGGCGACCTACTCATGTCTCGCCGAACCGACCCTCTTTTTTGCCCTGATCACCCTGTCGCGGCTGTCCGGATCGTTTTCCCTCTCCGGGATGCTGGTCAACATCAATTTCAGTGTCTGGATGCACACCAGCGCAGCGCTGCTGCTCCTGGTCGGCGGGATGTTTATCGTGCTGCTGGCCGAAAACTGCCGCATTCCGTTCGACGACCCCAACACACACCTGGAACTGACCATGATCCATGAAGTCATGGTGCTTGATCACAGCGGCCCGGCTTTTGCGATCATTCAATATGCCGCCGCGCTCAAGCTGTTTGTGCTGGGAGCCTTTTTTGTCCATCTGGCGCTGCCGTATTCAACCGGCAACCCTGCTCTTGACTGGGGGCTTTTCATCATCTCCATGCTGGAGCTGGCCGTAGTCATCGGAATTGTCGAATCGGTTATGGCCCGTCTTCGTCTGATCCGGATTCCGCAACTGCTTGTGGCCGCCACCATTCTGGCGGCGTTTTCTACCTTGCTTGTGATCAGGTGATTACATGATTACTCTGGCCGATCAATTACTTGTCCTGGTGCTGCTGATCAATTTTATCTCTCTCGGCACCAGCCGTCTGATTTTCTCCATCCGTGCGGTGGCGGTTCAGGGTGTTATCCTGGGGATTCTGCCCGGACTTATTCACCCGTTTTCCTGGCATCTGGTCGGAATAACGGTTGTAATAATCGCGGTCAAGGGTTTTGTCATCCCTCTGCTGCTCGGACGCGCAGTCCGGTCCGCGGAGATCAAGCGCGAAGTGGAACCGTTTCTGGGGTATGTCCCGACGCTGCTGCTCGGCGCACTTTTTACGGCTCTTTCATTCGGTTTCGCCGGAAAGCTGCCGATGCTCCCGGAACATCAGAATTATATGTTTGTCCCGGCTTCGATAGCGACACTGATGACCGGTTTTCTGCTGTTGACAACGCGCCGCAAGGCGATTTCCCAGGTTATCGGGTATCTTGTCCTTGAGAACGGCATCTTCATCTTCGGTCTGCTGCTCGCGGAGGCGATGCCGATCATGGTTGAAGCGGGAGCCCTGCTGGATCTGCTGGTCGGCACTTTCGTGATGGGAATTGTCATTAACCAGATCAGCCGTGAGTTCTCTTCTCTGGATACCTCACTTCTGACCTCCCTGAAAGAGGAGTAGTCGCATGTTTGCCACACTGATCATCCTCCCGCTCATCGGAGCCGTTGTAACCTGGCTGATCCCGTACGATCGACTGCGCCCCAAGGTCCTGTCTCTTTTTACCTTTGCGCATCTGGGCATGACCATCAACATGATTTCGTTCACTCCTCCCGAATCGCCCGGTGGCTGGTTTCACCTGGATTCACTCGGGAAAATTGTACTGCTAAGTACAAGCATCCTCTTTCTGACCTGCTCAATCTACTCGATCGGGTATCTCTATTACCGCCGTGAACGTTCAAACCGGGTGATGTGCGTCGGCCTTCTGATCTGTCTGTCGGCCGCTTCACTTGTCACCATAACCCACCATCTGGGGCTCATGTGGGTGGCGCTTGAAACCACGACTATTTCGATGGCGCCGTTGATTTATTTCAATCGTAACGCCCGCTCTATCGAAGCGACCTGGAAATTCCTGTTGATCTGCTCTGTCGGGGTTGCCCTGGCATTACTCGGCCTCTATTTTCTCGCATACTCCACAATTGTCGCAGGAGTTGAACCGTCACTGCTTCTTGATGATCTTGTCCGGGATGCCGGGAAACTTTCATCAGGCTGGATTCATGCCGCTTTTGTCTTTCTGCTGGTCGGTTTCGGCACAAAGATGGGGCTTGCCCCGCTCCATACCTGGAAACCGGATGCGTACGGCGAAGCACCCGGACTGGTTGGTGCCCTGCTGGCCGGCGGATTGGTAAATCTGGCTTTTTTAGCCCTGCTGCGCGTTTATCAGATCTGCCTGGCGACTAAAGAGATCACTTTTTTTCAAAATGCCCTGATTGTCATGGGGCTGGTTTCCATGATCGTCGCCGCTGTTTTTATGGCGCGTCAGGCCGATTTTAAACGGATGCTTGCCTATTCCAGCGTCGAGCATGTCGGCATCATGGCGGTAGCACTCGGTCTGGGCGGCAAAGCGATCTTCGGCGTGGTATTCCATATTCTTGCCAACGGACTTACAAAGGGGATTCTGTTTCTCTCCTCCGGAAATATTCATCGTTCCTACAACAGCAAGAGCACCGACCATGTCAGGGGGGTCCTGCGCCGGCTCCCCTGGTCGGGCGGCCTCTTTCTTGCCGGGTTTATCGCCATCACCGGGTCGCCGCCGTTTGCCCCCTTTATCAGTGAATTTACCATTATCAGCAGCGCGTTCTCCCAGGGGCGCATGCTGATTGCCGCACTTTTTCTGACATCCCTGGCGGCCATTTTTATCGGTATGGCGTTGACGGTTCTGCCGATGGTTATGGGCGAGGCCCCCTCTGACAGCGAGACAACCATGTATCGCGATACGATCTGGACCGTCGGGCCGCCGTTGTTTCTTCTGCTGCTGGTGTTTCTGCTGGGGGTATGGATACCGGCTCCGCTGATGACCCTTCTGCGTGATGCTTCGACTCTGCTGGAGGTGCATCCATGAGTTTCGGCTTGAAAACCTTTTATAACGGCACCTCCTTTAACCGGAGTGACATCCCGATGCCGGATAATGACACCTTCTTTCAGGGCGTTCTGGATTCTATTTCGGCGGGATGGCGGGTCTGCTCCTATTTCGGCGTCCCGAATTCTGCCGGGGCGACGCTGTACTGCGTTATGTCGGCCCGGGCCGGGAGCGGCACACTCGGAATTGTCGCCACAACCGTAGGGAGGACCTTCCCGTCTCTGGCGAAGCTCTGCCCACAGCTGCACCTCTTTGAACGTGAGATTGCGGAGCAATGTCTGACCCGCCCGGAAGGGCACCCCTGGTTCAAGCCGGTTCGATTTCAAAAGCCGCTCTGCGACGGCGATGGATTCTGGAGCGGGAGCGACGGCGGCGGCCTGCTGCCGGGCGTGATGAACTTTTACCGCGTTGAAGGGGATGAAGTACACGAAGTTGCGGTCGGCCCGGTACATGCCGGTATCATTGAGCCCGGTCACTTTCGTTTTCAATGCCACGGAGAAGAGGTCTTCCATCTGGAAATAGCGCACGGATTTCAGCATCGCGGAATCGAGAAGGCGCTGATCGGCGGCCCGGCGCCCCGGACGATGCATCAGATGGAAACGGTTGCCGGCGATACAACGGTGGGGCATGGAATGGCCTACTGCATGAATATGGAATCGCTGGGGGGGATCTATGCCTCCCCGCGTGCAGAAACGGTGCGCGGGATCGCCCTGGAACTGGAACGACTGGCCAATCATACCGGGGATCTCGGTGCGATTGCCGGAGATGTCGGCTACCTGCCGACCGCGTCGTTCTGCGGCCGGATCCGGGGTGATTTTCTCAATATGACCGCACTGTTGTGCGGAAGCCGTTTTGGCCGCGGGCTGCTCAGACCGGGGGGGATCGGGTATGACTGCGATGCCTCACTTGTTGATGAGCTGTACAATCGGCTGCAATCGGCACGGAACGACCTTGCAGGGGCGGTTCAGCTCCTCTGGGACACCCCTTCCGTTATGGCACGACTGGAAGACGTCGGGATGGTTTCCGAAGCCGACGCCCGCGAGATCGGCATGGTCGGGCCTGCTGCGAGAGCGTGCGGATTGAACCGGGATGTACGGCGCGACCATCCGTTCGGCATCTTCCGGATGAGCCAGATACCGGTGATCACTGCTTCCACTTGCGACGTTGCAGCACGCACACGGCTCCGCTGGCTGGAGGCCGAACGCTCAATGGATTTCATCGATGAACAGGTGCGTCATCTGCCGCGCGGCGGTTACCGCAATCTGCCGAACGGCATGGCTTCCGAGCGCTGCGCTGTTGCACTTACCGAGGGGTGGCGCGGTGAAATCTGTCATGTCGCCCTGACTGACGACACGGGATGTTTTGAACGTTACAAGATTGTTGACCCTTCATTTCATAACTGGAACGGGCTTGAGCTTGCCCTGCGCGGTCAGCAGATTTCAGATTTTCCGCTCTGCAACAAGAGTTTTAACCTGTCGTACTGCGGTTTTGATTTGTAAATTGGAGCCAGTATGTTAAAAGCAATTATAACCCGTTTTCGTCAGGGACATCGCACCATGAAGTATCCTGATGCCCCGCAGCCGGTGCCTCCGCGATTTCGCGGGCTGCCGCTGCTTGATCCTTCCCGGTGCGATGACGGCTGCCGCGCATGCGCCGCCGCCTGTCCGTATGGTGCAATTTCCGCTTCCGGTGAATTGAATCTCGATATGGGAAAGTGTCTTTTCTGCGATGACTGTACTGCGGCATGTCCCGGTGATGCGATCGTCTTTTCAACGGATGCCCGTCTTGCCAGCCGCAGTCGCGAAGGATTGACCGTGAACGCCGGCACACTGTATCAACCGGCAGGGGCGCTGGAAGGTGAAATGCTGCGCCTTTTCGGACGGTCGCTCAAGTTGCGTGAAGTCAGCGCCGGCGGCTGCAATGCCTGTGAGGCTGATACCAATGTACTCTCGACCATAGGGTGGGATCTGGGGCGGTTCGGCATCCAGTTTGTTGCCAGTCCGCGTCACGCCGATGGATTGTTTGTGACCGGTCCGGTCAGTGAAAACATGCGCCTTGCTCTGCTGGACACCTATGCGGCAATCCCGGAACCCAGACTGGTTATCGTTGCCGGTGCCTGCGCGATAAACGGAGGTCCGTTCAAGGACCACGCCGAGGTGCATAACGGCGCTGACGGCCTTGTGCCGGTAGATCTCTATATTCCCGGGTGTCCTCCGAATCCTTTGACAATTCTGGACGGATTGCTGAGACTGGTGGGACGAGTTACATAATACCGTAAAAAGGACACGTACTTCATATTCAAAGGAGCTTCTGAATGAACCAGCACACGCAGGAAACCTATCTGCAGGAATGGAAAGAACAAGAAACCTGTGCCGAACAGATGCTGCCGATTATCGGCAGACTGTACCGTGATCATAATATTATTCTGACCCTGTACGGGCGCACTCTTGTGCACAGCACGGTTATTGATATTCTAAAAGCGCACCGCTTTGCCCGCATGATTCTCGACGCCGACCTCAGTGTCATGGAAACCTTTCCGCTTCTTGCGGCAATGGATAAACTTGACCTTGCTCCGGGGAGGGTCGACCTTGGGAAATTGACCATTCAGTACCAGAAAGTGGCAGGCAAACTTTCAGTTGATGAATTTATCACACAGGAACTGGCACGCATCAACACCGGTCGCGGATCAGTGCGTGCGGAGCCTCAGGATATTGTCCTGTACGGCTTCGGCCGCATCGGAAGACTGCTGGCCCGCATCCTGATTGAAAAGTCAGGAAGCGGCGAAAAACTGAGGATCAGAGCGGCGGTGGTTCGCAAGGGCGGGGCGGATGACCTTTTGAAGCGCGCCAGCCTGCTTCGCAGAGATTCTGTTCATGGCCACTTCAACGGTATCATTACGATAGACGAGGAGGAAAACGCCATCATTGCCAACGGCAACATGATCCGGATCATTTACGCGGATGCTCCGGAACTTGTTGATTACACCCAGTATGGAATCCACGATGCGATCCTGATTGATAATACCGGCAAGTGGCGTGACCGTGACGGACTCGGGCGGCATCTGCTTGCCCCCGGCATTGCGAAAGTAATTCTGACCGCTCCCGGCAAGGGGGATATTCCCAATGTTGTCGCCGGCATTAACAATCATCTCATAACCGATCAGGAACGGATATTCTCCGCAGCCAGCTGCACGACCAATGCGGTCGTTCCAATCATGAAGGCGATCAATGACCGTTTCGGCATCGTTCACGGCCACCTGGAAACCTGCCATTCCTACACCAACGACCAGAACCTGATCGACAATTATCACAAGGCCTCGCGGCGTGGGCGCAGCGCTCCTCTGAATATGGTTATCACAGAAACCGGCGCTGCCAAAGCGGTTGCCAAAGTGATTCCGGAGCTGACCGGAAAACTGACCGGAAACGCAATCCGTGTTCCGACACCGAATGTTTCTCTGGCAATCATGAACCTTGAACTGGCCCATCCGGTTGACGTTGAAATAATCAACAGCTATCTGCGCAATATGTCGCTTGATTCTCCACTACAGAACCAGATTGATTTCACCAATTCCCCCGAAGTCGTATCGAGCGATTTTGTCGGCTCGCGTCATGCCGGTGTCGTCGATTCATTGGCGACAATTGCCGAAGGAAACCGGTGTGTCCTGTATGTCTGGTACGATAATGAATTCGGTTACAGCTGTCAGGTCGTCCGCATGGTTCAGCAGATGGCAGGATTGGAACTGCCGACTCTGCCGAATTGATATTTTTCACATCTGACCGGTGGCGTTACATTGCCAAGGAGTGTTTGTATGACTTTACAGAGCAGGGGTTCCCGAACAGGGCGTGACCACAGCGCCCATTTTGAACGTCTGGTTTCAGACGGTGGTCATGACAGTAATCCGCTGATGATTGAATACCGGCTGCTGTATGACGAATACTGCGCTCTGAAACAGAGGGTGCAGTTGCTTGAAAAGGAAAAAAACGGCCTGAAAACGCAGCTTGGTGAGATGGATCGCTCTCTTGATCTGGCTACAAGGATCGATCCGATGACCGGATTGGCAAACCGGCGTGATATCATGGAAAAAATGGAGCGGGAGTTGAGCCGCTCCGAGCGTCACCAGAGACTGTTTTCTGTCATGCTTGTCGATCTGGACAACTTCAAACAGCTGAATGAAAAGTACGGGTACAATGACGGAGATGATGTCCTGGTAGAAGTGGCCCGCGTGCTGATGAGCTGTGTCAGGAATGAGGATGTCTGTGCCCGGTGGGGAGGAGAGGAGTTTCTCTTTCTGCTTACGGAGACGAACAACGAAGGTGCCTCGACGTTAGCCCGCAAGATCCTTGACTCGATTTCGATGACTGAATTCAAGGCCAACCGTCCCGGAATCCGTATTACTGCGAGTATCGGTCTGTGTGAATATCAGGTCGGGCAGACAATCTATGAATGCGTGTCACGGGCTGATCATGCGCTTCGCGAGGCGAAACAGGGCGGTAAGAACCGTTTTGTCGTTGCGGCCTGAATAACGGCGCGTTAGCTGCCGCCGAAATGAACCGCCAGCCAGATCGTTTTCTGTCCTGTATCGGTTCGCTCCACCCGATGGCGGCAGCCGGCAGGAATCAACATATGATCGCCGGGCTTTAAAATCCGGGGCGCGATATCGCTTTCAAAAAGGAGAGACGCCCCTCCGGAAATCAGCAGCACCCACTCTTCCCACCCCTGCTCGTACCACTCGCCGGGCGGGGTTGCATGTCCGTCGGAAATGATCCGCTCAATTCGTACCGTTCCCGATTTCGCCAGAGTTTGAAATAACTCTTCATGAAGTGAGGAAGGGATGTCGCCAAAAATATTACCTGCCTCAAGTGCCATTGCTGTTCAGGGTCTCTTCGGGGCTTTCTTCTTTGGATCTTCAGGCACCGGCACTGCCGGCGGGGCTTCAATTCCGGTCGGTTTTTCCGGCTGGGCGGAAAGACGGGCATTTTCAGCTTTCAACTCCTCCAGTTTTTGAGACAATTCAAGCTGTTCGATCTTGAGTTTGTCAGCTCTGTTTCGCTCTCCGGTCAGTTGATCTACCTGAGATTGCAGAGTCGCCTTTTCAATTTTAATAATTTCCAGTTCATTGCTTGTTTTACGGTATGCTTCAGCTTCCGCACGCAATTTTCTCAGTTCAGCCATGCGCTCTTCAAATAATTTCAGTCTGCCGGATACGGCGGCATACTGCTTTTCTATCGCCTCCAATTCGGCTGCTGCCCTGACTGATTCAACCCGTGAAAGCGCCGTTGCTGTTGCAAGTTCAGCCATGTCCACGGAGAGTTTAATCTCTTTTTCTGTCTCCGGGCTTACGTCGCCAAAGCCGAACATCGACCTGCCGGACTTGTGAATCTCGTCAGCATCTTTCAATGCGGTTTTTGCCCGCTCCAGGTCAGCTGCGGACTCTTTATTTCCTTCCGTCTTCCACGCTGCAGCTTCGATGGCAGCCCGAGCCGCATCGAGTTGGACTAAGGTCCTGCTTTTTTCCGCAGCTCCGGCGTCCGAGACCGTTATGCAGAAAATGGAGATACAAAAGAGGGTTGCCCATTTCATTTCAGTTCTCCTCTCCCTGACGAAATCGCTCCAGTCGGGCCTCAAGTTTTTTCAACTCCGAGCGGCGCACGGCAACCTTTTCCAGAAGTTCTTTTTCAGTACCTTTAGCCTCTGCGGCAGTTAACTGAATATCTGCCATTTCTATCTGCCGTGCCGCCAGTTTTTCTTTTCCGGCGGCACTGCTGATCTTTGCCTCAGCGATGCTTGATTTTGCCCCGTCCAGAAGCTCTTTAGCGTACTCGCCCGCGGCGGATGCCGCGGCTTTCATGGCCCGTTGATCAAGGTGGGCCAGTCGGGCTTCAGGTGCGGTCGGCGCAGAGGCGGCCAGTGAAAACGTCGAATAAAACAACAGAGCAATGCCGGCTGATATGGCTATTCGTTGCATGTGTAGTCGCCCCTTACCGTTTTTCGAGATAGTACCACCGAATGATTAAAATTCAACTACAAAGTAAAGGGTTTTTTATGATAAAAAACCGGCATATGCTGTCCTTGAAACAGAAATATATCGATCTCAACATTATTCTGGTCTGTTGCCATTTGCTTTGCTAAAATCCTGTGCCGTTTCACAGTACTGGCGCGCCATGATTCGGGAACCGCAGCGTCGGTTCCGGCCTGTTTATGGATTGCGGTCATGAGGGCCGGCCTGTGATGGAGAAAAAGGGGGAGTACAATGCCTGAAAAACCGAAACTGGCCATCTACTGGGGCGCTTCCTGCGGTGGCTGTGAAGTTTCCGTTATTAATCTGCACGAAAAACTACTGGATCTTGATGCAGCCATGGACCTCATGTTCTGCCCCTGTTTGATGGATACCAAAAAGAAAGATATTGAAGCACTCCCCGACCGGGATATAGCGGTAACGCTCTTCAACGGTGCCCTCCGTACCGGGGAAAATGTTGAAATGGCACACCTGCTGCGAAGAAAATCCCGGCTTCTGGTTGCTTTCGGATCCTGCGCTAAAGGAGGATGTATACCGGCTCTGGCCAATTTTACCACGAAAGATGAGCTGCTGAAAACAATCTACCTCGACAGCCCCTCGGCTGACAATCCCGAAGCCAAAACCCCATCAGGCACAACCCGCTTTCCTGAAGGAGATATCACCCTGACACCGCTCCTGGATCGCGTGAAACATCTTTCCCAGGAGGTGGCGGTGGATTACTCTATCCCCGGATGCCCTCCGGAATCCCACCAGATATGGAATATGATCGAAATGCTCCTCTCCGGCAGCCTCCCCCCCGCGGGGAGCACTCTCGGATGTGGCTCTCTGACGGTATGTGACAACTGCGAGCGCACCAAAGAGGAGAAGCGTATCTCCGCCTTCCGTCGGACGTACGAGTTCTACCCCGACCCGAACGTCTGCCTGCTTGAACAGGGGCTGATCTGTATGGGTATTGCCACCCGCAGCGGCTGCGGGGCTCCCTGCACCAAAGCCGGCATGCCCTGTACCGGCTGTTACGGTGCCCCGGAAGGTGTCAGCGACCAGGGGGCTAAAATGGTTGCGGCACTCGGCTCTGTCATGGATATCGGAGACACGACCGGTCTGTCGGAAGAGGCGATCGCAGGGAGGGTCGATGCCTTTCTGAAATCAATTCCCGATTATGCGGGATTGTTCTACAAATACACCCTGGCCAGTTCGACGTTGGGTGGTGCGAGATGACGCGGATTACGATTGACCCGATCACGCGCCTGGAAGGGCATGGCAGGATAGATATTTTTCTGGACGATCAGGGAGTGGTGGAGAATGCCACGTTCCAGATCCCGGAGCTTCGCGGCTTCGAGCAGTTCTGCGTCGGGCGGATGGCCGAGGAGATGCCGGTAATCACCAACCGGATCTGCGGCGTCTGTCCGGAAGCACATCATCTGGCGGCAACAAAGGCACTGGATGCTGTTTTCGGCACCGAACCGACATCTGCGGCAAAGAAGCTGCGCGAACTGCTCTACATGACCTTTTTTGTAACCGATCACACCACTCACTTTTATGCCCTTGGCGGGCCGGACTTCATCGTCGGTCCGGATGCCCCCCCTTCCGAGCGCAATATTCTGGGGGTGGCACGAAAGGTGGGGGTGGAAGTGGCCGGTGAAGTAATCGCCTGCCGCAAGCGGAACCATGAGATCATCGCCTTTCTGGGCGGCAAGTCGATCCATCCGGTGGCGGGGGTTCCCGGCGGCTGGAGCCGTGCCATCACCACTGCTGAACGAGACCGGATTCAGGATGCGGCCCGCAGGAACGTGGAGTTTGCTCTGTTCTCGCTGTCGCTCTTCGAAAAAATCGTCCTGAAGAATCCGGTCTACCGGGAGATGATTTCCTCGGACACTTACCTGCACCGCACGTATTCCATGGGAACCGTTGACACCGGCAATCAGGCCAATTTCTATGACGGCCTGATCCGGGTGATGGATCCGGAGGGGAACGAGTTTGTAAAATACCACCCTTCCGAATATCGCGAACATATTGCCGAAAGGGTCGAAACCTGGACCTATCTGAAATATCCCTACCTGAAAAAGGTGGGGTGGAAGGGGCTTGTCGATGGCATGGAGAGCGGGGTTTACACCGCCACTCCGCTGTCGCGTCTGAATGTGTCGGAAGGTATGGCTACTCCACTGGCACATGCCGAGTACCAGCGGATGTACGAAACTTTCGGGTGCAAAAAAATCACCGATGCCCGCTATGAGCCGATTCATCACCGAATGGCCACCCACTGGGCGCGGCTGATTGAACTTCTCTACGCTGCCGAACATATGCTGGAACTGGCGCTTGACCCTGAGATCACGTCGCCGGAGACCCGTAACATTCCCGATCCGGCCCGGTTTGTCGGTGAGGGGATCGGTTCGGTCGAAGCTCCGCGGGGGACGCTCACGCATCATTATGTCACCGATGAACGGGGGGTGCTGACAAAGGTCAATATGATCGTCGGTACGACCAACAACTATGCCCCTATCTCCATGTCGATCAAGCGTGCCGCCGAAAAACTGATCACCAGTAACGCGCCCGAGGAGTCGATCCTCAACAGAATCGAGATGGCGTTCCGGCTCTACGACCCCTGCTTTTCCTGCGCCACACATTTTCTGCCCGGCAAGATGCCGCTGACAGTCTCGCTGCGTGATAGTCAGGGTGAGGTGCTGAGAGAGATGCGGAGGAAGAGATGAGAGAAGCTGCGATACATCCGGATTCCTCCTTCTCCCCTGGGAGGGCGGGCCGGTGCGGGGCAACGGGAACGGTCATCATAGGGATGGGAAATCCGCTGCTCTCCGATGATGGTGTCGGCATTGCGGTTGCCACTGCCGTGGCGGAACGTCTGCAGAGTCGTATGGACCTGACTCTGCTGGAGTTGCACATTGGCGGCATACGGCTGATGGAGGCCATGGCCGGTTTCAAACGGGCAGTGGTGGTGGACGCCATGCTGAGCGGAGCCCGTCCCGGCACTCTGCGCTGTTTTGACCACCACGAATTTGTTACCACCAAGAATACGTTTTCCAGTCACGACACCGATTTTGCAACGGCCTTTGATCTGGGGAGGTTGACAGGCGTTCCTCTTCCTGACCAGGTCTCTTTCTGGGGTATCGAGGCGCGCGAGTTTGATCTTTTCGGCGAACGGTTCACCGATGAAGTGGCTGCGGCGGTTTCAGGTGCCGTGAACCGGATAGCTGCCCAGATTGCGGAATGGGAGGGAGTTGCATGAAGATCGGCATTTATGTGTGCAACTGCGGCAGCAACATCGCGGAAAAGATCAGCTCCGAAGCGATCGTCGAAGCGGCACGGTCTTTCCCGGACACGCCATTCGTGAAAAACGTGGATTTTATCTGTTCGGTAGAGGGCAGACTGCAGTTCGAGGAGAGCTTGAAATTGGAAAAGCCGGACCGGGTTGTCGTTGCCGCCTGCTCCCCCCGCGACCACGAGTCCACGTTCCGCCGCTGTCTGACCAATGCGGGTATGAACCCCTATCTGCTGCAGTCCGTGAATATCCGTGAGCAGATCGCCTGGGTGACGGAAGATCCTGACGTCGCGACTGAAAAGGCCATTCGTGCTATCCGGGGGGCGGTTTGCAGGGTGAAGCTGCAGCAGCCGCTGGAAAAGAAACAGCTGGAGGCCTGCACCGATGCGCTGGTAGTCGGTGCGGGCCCGGCCGGCATGAAGGCGGCCCTGTCGCTGGCGGAAGCGGGAAGAACAGTCGTGCTGGTCGAGCGGACGCCGTATGTCGGCGGCCTTCCGGTACGTTTTGAGGAGGTATTCCCGGTTCTGGAGTGCGCACCGTGCATGCTGGAACCGTTAATGGGGGATCTGCTCCATGGTGAACATGACGGAAAAATTGAATTGATGACCATGTCTGAACTTGTCGAAGTGACCGGTTTTTATGGGAATTTTATTGTAAGGATACGGCAGAAACCGCGCCATGTCTCGCTTCACACCTGTATCGGCTGCGGCGAGTGTGTGGAAGCCTGCCCCGCGACCATGATGAATGAATTCAACAGCAACGCCAGTGAGCGCAAGGCGATCGACTTCGCCTTCGCGGGAGTCCTGCCGAACGCCCCGTTCCTGGTGGAGGACGTCTGCGTCCGCTCAAGAGGCGAGGAGTGCCGGGCCTGCAAGGATGCCTGTCCAATGGGCGAAGATGTCGTCAATCTGGAAGAGGTGGAGACGGTTGTCGAACGGAGAGTCGGCTCGATTATACTGGCAACCGGTGCTGCGCTGTATGACGCTTCCCGGGTAATCGGCATGGGCATGGGGGCTTTTCCTGATGTCTATGATGCCCTTCAGTTCGAGCGGATGCTCTCATCAACCGGACCGACCGGCGGGGAGGTCGTGACCAGTGCCGGAATACCCCCTGCAACGGTGGCAATCATTCATTGTGTCGGCAGTCTCGATAGCGATCACCAGCCGTACTGTTCAGGAATCTGCTGCCAGTACGCTTTCACGTTTAATCACCTGATAACGGCGAAACATCCGGATACGTCCATTACCCATTATCACCGTGAGCTGGTCGTGCCGGGCAAAGACGCGCATGCCCTGCTCCATCGTGCCGTTAAGAATAACACCTGCCTGAAACGGTACGACGCTATCACGGACCTTTCAGTTACTCAGAGTGAGAACGGCACTCTTCAGGTGAGTGTAAAGGGAGAGGCCGCTCCTGCGGATATGGTCATTCTCTGCCCGGCCGTGATTCCCGCGGAGGGGGCCGCCGCACTTTCTGCCATGCTAGATGTCAGCAGAGATTCATACGGGTTTTTCCGGGAACTGCATGGCCGGCTTGACACGGCCCAGAGCAGCATCAAGGGTGTCTACCTGGCCGGTTCCTGTCAGGAGCCGATGGATATCAGGTCGGCGATGCTGGGAGGAATGGCGACTGTCGGTTATACACTGGCCGGACTCCAGCCGGGGCGTGCCATCGAGATTGATCCTGTCAGCGCCGAGGTTGACGATGCCCGCTGTGCCGGCTGCCGTCTCTGCATGTCGGTCTGTCCGTACCGCGCCATCACGTTCAACACGGAGCAAAACGTGTCCAGCATCAACGCTGTGCTCTGCCATGGGTGCGGCACATGTGTAACTTCCTGTCCGGCAGGAGCGATTAAAGGTCACCACTTTACCAATGAGCAGATCATGGCAGAGATTGAAGGAGTTCTGAAATGACCATGCTGAAGGGGTTTGAACCGAAAATAATAGGATTTCTCTGCAACTGGTGCTCCTATGCCGGTGCCGACAAAGCGGGCGGAATGCAGGAACTGTATCCCCCCAATGTCCAGGTCATCCGGGTCATGTGCAGCGGCAGGGTCGATCCACAATTTGTTCTGTCGGCACTTGTAAAAGGCGCAGATGGTGTTATCATTCTGGCTTGTCACCCCGGAGACTGCCATTATAAGGAAGGTAACTGCCGCGCCCTGCAGCGCCACAGCATGTTGAGTCTGATGCTGGTGCAGCTGGGGGTTGAAAAAGAGCGCTGCCGGCTTGATTATGTTTCAGCGGGAGAAGGGGAAAAGTTTAAAAGAGTCATCTGTGAGATAGTTGAGGCTGTCAGGATTCTGGGCCCTTTCCGGCGTCCTCAGGAAGAAGCGGAGCTGCATTAAGTCGGTAACGTATAATAAACGTAACTATTCTATCCAGGTACCAGCAACAGGGAGACAAATATGGCTGTATTACAACTCGATGCACGAGGGCTTAAGTGCCCCCAGCCGACACTCAAAATCACCGTCATGTCGGTCAGGATGAAGCCGGGCGATGTACTTGAAGTCGTCGCAGACTGCCCCACATTTGAACTGGATGTTCGCGCCTGGTGCTCCCGGACCCAAAAGACGCTCCTGTGGGTCAGGGATGAGGGGACGGCAAAGAAAGTGCAGATTCAGTTTTGACCTCTCTGAAGTATCTCTGCTCGTAACGGGAGGTAATCTCCGGCGCAATGCGCTCGCTCTCACATAACGATAGTGCGGCCGGATTTCAGTCATCGTCGTTTTCAATTGCGGGACTTGTACAGAGCGTTTGGAGTCTCAGTTTTTTTCGCTCGACGCCAGCATCTCGGCGGCGTGTTTCAGCGCTGAATCGGTTACTGAGGTGCCGGCCAGCATGCGGGCTACCTCGCGGGTGCGTTCATCTCTGTTGAGTTCGAGGATGCGGGTGGTTGTTCTGCCGTCACTAACCAGCTTCTCTACCCTCAGCTGCTGATCGGCAAAGACCGCCACTTGCGGCAGATGGGTGATGCAGAGTACCTGCTGACAGACAGCAACGTTTTTTAATTTTCTTCCGACCAGTTCGGATGTCGCCCCGCCGATGCCCGTATCAACCTCGTCGAACACCAGCGTCGGAACGTCGCTGTCAGGCAGCACCTGCTTGATAGCGAGCATCAGTCGGGACAGTTCACCTCCTGAAGCGATCCTGCCGAGTGGCCGCGGAATTTCCCCCGGATTCGGGGAAAAGAGGAACTCAACTTTTTCGAATCCGTTTGAGCGGGGTTCGGGCAGCTGTTCCAATGCCGGCTCGATGATTGCCCCCTTCATAGCAAGCTGGTGCGCTTCATTTTCCAGAGCGTGTTTAAGTTTCGTAGCAGCGGTAACTCGCGATGCCGTAAGTTCGTCTCCCACCAGTTTCAGCTGCTCCCTCAGACCGTTCTGCTCCACTTCCAGGGCGTGTCTGCTCTGCACCCTGCCGTGCAGTTGCTCCAGTTCAGAGTCGATTTCCCCCTTGTAGACAAGAATTTCTTCCACGGTCGGAGCATATTTCTTTTTCAGCCTGCCGAGCTGGTCGAGGCGGTCGTCAATCTGCTGCAGCGCAGCTGGATCGGATTCTATACGGGAAGCATAGTCCCGCAGGGTTATGGCGGCATCCTCCAACTGCAGATAGGATTCTTCAATCGAAGCGGCCGTAATCAGCAGAGAGTGGTCAATGGATGATAATTCAGTAATCGAACCGGAAATGCGTTTGAGCTGTCCCAACAGAGCCCCGTCATCTCCATAGAGTCGATCGAAGGCTTCGTTACTGACACATCCGAGTTTTTCAGCACTTGCCAGAAGCTGTCGCTGCTCTACAAGCTGTTCTTCCTCACCCGGTTTGAGCGCCGCTTGTGTTATCTCTTCAGATTGATACAGCAACAGGTCAAGACGCCGTTCAGCCTCGCGTTCGGCCCGCTCCAGTCCTGCAAGCTGTTCCCGTACTGTTGCCAGCCGGCTGAACAGGCCGGTGAATCGTTGCCGTAATTCCCCGATGCCGGCAAACTTGTCCAGCAGTTGCAGATGGTTTTCCGGTTTAAGCAGGGTTTGGGAATCGTGCTGGCCGTAGATATTGATCAGCCGAGGAGCAATATCTGACAATAGCGCCAATGTAGCCATGTTACCGTTGATAAATATCTTATTCTTACCGGAACGGGAAAGTGACCGTTTAATCAGCAGCTCTTCTTCGCAGTCAAATCCGGCCTCCGACAGCTGCTGTTTTATTTCCGGCAGGGTAGAAATGTCGAACAGCGCTTCGACGACCGCCTCCTCCTCACCGGAGCGGATCAGGTCGCTGGAGGCACGACTGCCCATGATCAGTCCGACCGCATCAATGATAATCGACTTGCCGGCGCCGGTCTCGCCGGTCAATACGGTCAAACCCTTCTTGAATGAGATCTGCAGAGTGTCGATAATGGCTACATTTCTGATGGTAAGATCGGTTAGCATACGGCGTCAGCGTTCTCCCCATTTTAATTTTGTACGCAGAATCTCGAAATAATCGCGGCTGCGAGACATAACGAGTGACGTTGTCTTCAGCGCCTTGCGAACCTCGACCGAATCACCTTCGCGCAGCTCGAAACCTACCTGGCCGTCCAGTGTCAGGTACACTTTTTCATCAAAGGAGGAGGTTACGGTAATCGAGATTATCGACTCATCTGTGACGACAATAGGGCGATTGGTCAGTGTGTGCGGACAGATCGGGGTGATTACGATACAGCTCATCAACGGGTGGATGATCGGGCCTCCGGCGGAGAGGGAATAGCCGGTGGAGCCGGTCGGAGTTGAAACGATCAACCCGTCGGACTTGTAGGTGGTCAGAAAATGGCGGTTGACCCTGGTTTCAAGGTCGACGATTCTGGCAAGCGCCCCCTTGTTGATGACCATGTCATTCAGTACGTGGAATTTCTCTATTTCCTGACCTTCCCGGTGGAGAGTTACATCCAGCATCATTCGTTCCGAGACGCGCGGGTTACCCTCAAGGCACTTTTCAAGGCGCGGATAAAGTTCTTCTACAGTGATTTCAGTCAGAAAGCCGAGGCTCCCGAGGTTGACCCCAACGATCGGCACGTCTGTGCCGCTGAAAAGACGCGCAACCGAGATAAGCGTTCCGTCCCCGCCAAGCACCACCACCAGCTCGGCCTGGTCACTGATTTCTTCAATCGTCAGGGTCAGGGCTTTTGAATAGCCGAGCTCGCGAGCCAGCTGCTCCTCAACCATGGGGGTGCAGCTGTGCTCCTCCAGCCAGGTAATCAGGTCACCGGCGACACCCAGGCAGCGGGGATCATGGACTTTGGCGAATATGGCGACGTTCTGGATCTGCTGCATAGTTCACCTATAGAAGCTTTCTGATCTTGTCCAGACTCTCTTCAAGCACACATTTTTTGCTGTTTACATCGGCCAGTTTCTGGCGCTCTTTGGCGACAATTTCGGCCGGAGCTCGATCCACAAATGCGGGACTCTCCAGCTTTTTGGAGAACATCTCGATCTCTTTGTCGATTTTGCCGATTTCCTTCAAAAGTCGCTCCTCTTCAGCGGCCACATCCACCAGTCCCTTGAGCGGCACATAAATCTGTACGTCCCCTGCCACCTGAATCGAGGCGTCTTCGGGCTTTTCGATGTCAAAGCCGATTGCAAGGTCGGAAACCCTGGCCATGCTGATAATCGCACTTTCGTTGTGCTTCATCAGTTCCCTTGTGGCTTCGCTGTTGCATGAGAGGATGACGGCGATCTGTTTCGACGGGGGAACATCCATCTCGCCGCGGATGTTACGAATGCCGCCGATAACCGCCATGATCCGTTCCATGTCGGCTGCGTCCTGAGGGAAGGATCTCTCATCACAGGCTTCAGGGTAGGGGGCCTGCATGATTGTCGGGGTGGCTTTGGCCCCCGGCAGCGCCTGCCAGATCTCTTCGGTGATGAACGGCATGAACGGGTGCAGCAGGCGGAGCAGATTCTCCAGCGTGTACCAGAGAACATACTGGACGGCCTGTTTCCGCTCCGGAGTGCCGTTGTAGATGTCCTGTTTCGAAAGTTCCAGATACCAGTCGCAGAATTCGCTCCAGGTGAACTGGTAGAGAGCCATGGCGCTTTCGTTGTAGCGGTATCCGGCCAGGGTTTCATCGACAATGCGGGCGGTTTCGTTCAAACGGTGCAGTATCCACTTGTCACCCTGACTCAGTTCCATACTGTCGAGAGTGAGCCCGTCAGGATCGAATCCTTCGAGGTTCATGAGGGTGAAGCGGGACGCATTCCATACCTTGTTGCAGAAGTTACGATATCCGGCGATGCGCTCTTCGGCCAGTTTGATGTCACGTCCCTGAGCGGCAAAGGCGGCCAGGGTAAAGCGGAAAGCATCGGTGCCGTACTGATCGATGACCGTCAGCGGGTCGATAACGTTCCCTTTGGATTTTGACATCTTGTGCCCCTGGGCGTCGCGCACCAGAGCGTGGATGTAGACGTCGGTGAAGGGGACTTCATCCATGAAGTGCAGCCCCATCATCATCATGCGGGCCACCCAGAAAAAGAGAATGTCAAATCCGGTCACCAGGCAGGAGGTCGGGTAGAATGTCTTTAACTCGGCGGTCTGGTCGGGCCATCCCATGGTCGAAAAGGGCCAGAGAGCCGACGAGAACCAGGTATCCAGCACGTCGGTCTCCTGGCGTAGTTCATCGCTGCCGCATGTGGAACATCTGGATGGTGTTTCCATGGAGACGGTGACGCCGTCACAATGTTCACAGAACCAGGCCGGGATGCGGTGCCCCCACCAGATCTGACGTGAGATGCACCAGTCACGGATATTTTCCATCCAGTCGTAGTACGTGTTTTCCCATTGTTTGGGGAGGATGCGGGTTTTGCCGCTTTTCACGGCATCCAGTGCCCGTTCGGCCAGTGGAGCAACTTTAACGTACCACTGCAGGGACAGATACGGTTCGACCACAGTCTTGCAGCGATAGCAGCCCCCCACCGACATCGCGTGGTCGTCGACTTTTTCCAGGAGGCCGGCGGCCTCCAGTTCGGCCACAATGCGGGTGCGGGCGGCAAAGCGGTCCATTCCTTCGTACTGATGGCCGGCGGCGTTGATGATGCCGGATTCGTCCAGTACGTTTATTTTATCAAGGCCGTGGCGCAGGCCGACTTCAAAGTCGTTGAAATCATGGGCCGGCGTGATTTTTACCACACCGGTACCGAACTCACGATCCACATAATCATCGGCAACAACGGGGATTTCGCGGCCAAGAAGCGGCAGGAGAACTTTTTGACCCACAAGGTCGCTATAGCGTTCGTCATCAGGGTGTACCGCCACGGCGGTATCACCCAGCATGGTCTCCGGGCGGGTCGTCGCGACGACCACAAAGCGTCCCGCCTGGCCGACTACAGGGTAACGGATGTGCCAGAGATGCCCTTTGTGATCTTCATGTTCAACTTCAATGTCGGAAAGGGCGGTATGGCAGCGCGGACACCAGTTGATAAGGCGGTTGTCTCGGTAGATCAGCCCATCTTCGTACAGCTTAACAAAAACGGTCCGCACGGCTATGGAAAGCCCCTCATCCATGGTGAATCGCTCGCGTTCCCAGTCGCATGAAGCGCCCAGACGCTTCAGCTGGCCGATGATCTGACCGCCGGACTCGGCTTTCCATTTCCAGACCCGCTCGATGAAGGCTTCACGCCCCAGATCATGTCGATCCTTCCCTTCGGCGGTCAGCTGCCGTTCGACCACGTTCTGGGTGGCGATGCCCGCATGGTCGGTGCCCGGCATCCAGAGAACGTTATATCCCTGCATCCGTTTCCAGCGGCAGAGAATGTCCTGCAACGTGTTGTTGAGGGCGTGCCCCATGTGCAGGGCGCCGGTTACGTTGGGAGGTGGGATTACTATGGAGTACGGTTTTTTATCGGAGGTGGCTGCAGCGCGGAAATACCCTTTTGTTTCCCATTCGGAGTACCATCTTTTCTCAACGTCATGGGGTTCGTACCCCTTGGCAAGCTCTTTGGTCATGCAATAGTCCTTTATCTGATTTTCTGAGCGTAATCATATACTACTGTTGGCCGATTCAGGTCAAGTGCGGTCTTGGGAAACACTTCATGACCCCGGGTTTTGCAGAAGGAGTGGATAGTTCTTTAAGGAATATGTTGTAATGATAATTATAATTGACAAAAAAAGGGTTTTATGTAAATAAATAGAATCATTATGGCAAAGAGAGTTACGTTATATCCGGCTTCGGCAAAGGAGATGGAAACGTTGGGACAACGTTTCAAGGATGCGCGGCTTCGCCGCCGTTTTTCCATGGAGATGGTTTGTGCCAGGGCTGATATTTCGCGACCGACGCTTTACAAGGTTGAAAATGGTGATCCCTCGGTCGCATTTGGGATCTATATCCAGGTGCTGCGCGTGTTGGGACTGGTAGAAGATGTGTCGCTGATAGCCAAGGAAGACGCGCTTGGGCGGCGTTTGCAGGATGAGTCTCTTCCGCAGCGGAAAAGGGCCCCACGCAGAAGGCCGCAGGCTGGAGATGGCAATGGCTAAAGCAAAATCTGAACAGATATGGGTCTGGCTTGATGATTCTGCATTTGGTCCCATTCAGCAGATAGGCACGTTATCCCGTGGAGATCGAGGCAGCGTTCGTTTTGCCTACGACGCAAGCTGGCTCAAGCATGCCCACGCCTTCCCGCTTGATCCGGAGCTTGATCTGACTGCCGGTGAATTCTTTCCGGGCGATTCGAATTTCGGCGTGTTCATGGATTCGTGTCCTGATCGCTGGGGTCAGGTACTGATGAAACGAAGAGAGGCGGTTGAAGCCAGGGAAGAGGGGCGCACCCCGAGGACTCTCGGCCCATGGGATTTTCTGCTGGGGGTGCAGGATTGTACCCGCATGGGTGCTTTGCGCTTTAGTCGGCCAGGTGAAGAAATATTTCTGGCGGATGAGGCGTTGTCCGCTCCGCCGGTTGCCCGGATTGCAGAACTGCAGGCGGTGGCATTTGAGCTGACCAGGAAAAATCAGGATAATCTCGATCAAATAAAGGAATGGCTGAAAGTTCTGGTCGCTCCGGGGTCGTCACTGGGCGGCGCACGCCCCAAGGCAAATCTGGTTGATGAAGACGGTGCGCTCTGGATTGCCAAATTCCCTTCCGCTGATGATGACTATGATGTTGCTGTCTGGGAGAAGCTGATACATGAACTTGCACAGCGGTGTGGTCTCAGGGTGCCTGAATCCCGGCTTTTGCAGATAGGCAAAGGGTATCACACGTTTCTGGTGAAGCGGTTTGACCGCCCCGGCAGCAAGCGGCTGTTTTTTGCCTCAGCCATGACTATGCTTGGGCATATAGACAGTGAAGACGCCAGTTATATTGAGTTAGCGGAATTTATCGCCTCGTACGGCGAAGCGGATTATATCGCTCGTGACCTCGAAGAACTTTTTACCAGGGTCGTTTTCAATGTTGCTACGGCCAACCGGGATGATCATTTACGGAATCACGGTTTTATCCGGTCTCCTGACGGATGGCGTCTGGCTCCGGCTTTTGATATGAATCCTTCGTTCAAAAAAGATGAGCACGTCCTGTCGCTGGATCTCTATAATCGTCAGCCTGATCTGAATGTTGTGCTTTCAACTGCGGAGTATTACCGGTTGGAAAATAGTCGTGCCCAACAAATCGTCACTGACGTGTGCATGGTAGTGGGGGATTGGAAGGCTCATGCCAGGAAACTTGGTTTAAATGCACGGGAATGTTCAGACGCGGTCCATTTGTTTCTTACACTGGCATCGCAGAACGCATGAGTTTAATACCTTTCTCCCAGAATTCCGCCCTTATAACAATTTATACATGTTTATACTTGAAATGAGATATAAACGGTTATAATTGCACTTTTATATACAGATGCAGCAGCGCCAGTCAGTTGCCGTTAGTGTATCTGGGACCGGTCCGGTGATTCGTCTGGGTTTGGCTGGCGAATCGCTGGTATCACAATTTGTGATACCGTCAAAAAAGCAATTGGGTGGAGCCAAGCCTTTTGTTTTTACCGAAAGACATGGGCAAAAAATGGTTCGCGTTTTCAAAAATGGATGTTAGAGCGATTGAAATGTTGCAACGGGTGAAGATAGATAGATGTCATTAATAGACGTTGTAATCGTAGTGATGCAAAATTTCAGTACGACTTAAATCGAGGATATATTTATGAAAAATATTGTTAAATTGATCTTATTGGCGATTGTATTAGCAAAACTAATTTCAGTACAAAGCGTACATGCCAGCGACAAAATCAAAATTATCAATGAGCCTTTACAGAAAATTGACGGTGCCTATCGTATTTATAGGACAGATAATACGTGGAATCAATTGCTGCTTGATACTAGAAATGGAATTATGTGGCAAATAGCGTATGGCATTGAAGAACAAGCCACTAGAGCGAGAATTCCCATAAACGAAAAACCCCTTGCGAATGGCAAGAATGCGTTTGTAGGTCGGTTCACTTTATATCCTACTGATAATATATGGACATTCTTGCTGCTTGACCAAGTTGATGGTCGGGTGTGGCAATGTCAATTTGGAACTGAAGCCGGTAGACAGATGATATTAGCCCTTGAGGATCTGAAAACAAAATAACTTACATATATTGAGAGGTATGTATTTTTTTAATGGAAATACGGCGCGTCAACCAAACTCAGCATTGGGGAACCCTCTATGTCCTCTCACGTTGAACACCGGAAAATGAAAGGAAATCGCGTGGCTCTTATCACAATAGCCCCCTTCAATTATTCAGCATTTGTAAATAAGACAGAGAATTCTATTCTGGGCATAATTGATCATTTTAACAATAAAGAACCCGAATTCTGGTTGAATACTTTCAGGAAATACAACTTTCGAAAGCAGGACTATCAAGCGGGTGAAAACATCAGACTAGAATTTAATAATGCCCTATCTTCTTGTTCTGGAGATGAAGAATTGTATACCGTTGCCAACAGAATACTCGAATGGGGAGGTATGCAACCTCTAAACGACGCCATGAAACTGGAACTTATGCCAAGTCTCTCGTTGCTAAGAAAGCTTGCAAACGAGGAACTTGTTGATTTCAATAAAATATGCGTTGAAAGACTGGCATCAATTACAAAGATATATGAAATGTCTGACTTGGACAATTGGGTCATTTACGACTCTTACTGTGCGAGGGGGTTGCAATGGCTAATTTCTGAATATTGGAAGGCATCTGGCTCTAACAAAAACGAGGAACTGCTCAAGTTGCCTTGGCCTCCTGGAAAAGCAAAATTAAATCGCCCAATAGCTGGGTTTCCCCGAATGGGTGACAAACCGCCGCTTCAGAAGCGATTGGCATTTATATACGGATCTTGGCTGTGCAAGGCGATCGCTGAACGTTTAGCCAACAATTGCAAAAACGATTTTCACTGGCGGCCTTACCATGTTGAAATGTTAGCCTTTCGGATCGGACATAGATACGATTTATGAGATACGCCATTGCAGATATTCATGGATGCAGCAAAACGTTTGAAACGTTGCTGCTACGAGCAAACCTCAATAAGAGTGACACGCTATATCTACTTGGAGATTATGTGGATCGTGGTCCTGATAGCTGTGGTGTTTTGACTCTGGTAATGGGTTTGATGGAATCAGGATATGATGTCCGACCACTCAGAGGAAATCATGAAGAAATGATGCTATCTACATACAAACAGGATCATTGTTCTGGATCGGAATGGTGGACAGATAGTTGGCTCAGTGAATGGGGTGTAGAGGTAATTAAATCATTTAGTGTAAGGGATTTAACTGATATTCCGGATAAATACTGGAATTTTTTAGATTCATTGCCGCTTGTTGAAGAAATCTCAGACTATATTTTTGTTCACGCAAGTCTTGATGCGACCAAAAGTGATCCTGTGCGGGAAACAGGCCGACACTCAATGCTCTGGGACAATTCCTGGCATAGAGGCGGTGTCAAAGGCAAAATTTTAGTTTCAGGTCATGTTGTTAGTCCACTACATAAAATCCATGCATCAATTCAAACTGGTCACATACTGCTGGATAATGGGTGCTGTTTGCCATATGAGAACGGTCTTGGGAATCTGGTTATGCTGAACCTTGATACAAAGGAAACAATTATTCAGGCACTTGTAGATGAGTTGTATATTTCCAGGATGGATGTTTCCGTACCTCCACAAAGAATAACCATTTCAAAATGCTGAGTAGATGGACTCAATTGGTTTCAGGAGGTTATATGACCACAACAATGGGCACCTTTAGCATAATTTATTCTCTGTTGTTGGTTTTTGCTCCAGTTACGGCACTTGCGTTTAACTTTACTCCCTTGTCAAAGGTTGCTGCAAAAGAAGCAACAAAGGTGGCCATTAAGACAAGCGCAAAAACAGCAGGTGCCAATGCTGTAAAAGAAGCAGGCTATGCATCTAAAAGTAATATTGGTCTAAAAACTGGAGCGAGAACGCTGCTAGTATATAGTCGTAGTGATGAAGATAGAAAAAGACAATTGAACAAACAACTACTTGGCTTCCCTTACGACAAATAAGAAATGTGTTGTGGTAAATATTTCCGGGACACTGTGTAAATTAGCTCTACCTCGTCATAGTAATGTTACGTTTCGTGATAAAGCCGTTCAGCGACAACCTACGCGGAAATGCTTCGCAGCAATCAAAATCATTTGCTTACAATTTTGCCGTATTTTGAAGATGAATCAGGATGTTTAACAACTCACATCCGTTTCGCTTGACGGAGTGCCATCATGTGTATTATTCTAACACGACAAAAGATGTCCTGTTATGCATGGAGGGAATTCGATGCCGCAAATCACTTTTGGAACATCCGGTTGGCGCGGAATTCTCTGCGAGGATTTTACGTTTGATAACGTAAAAACCGTGGTTCAGGCCATTGCCGATACTATTAAAGCATCGGATGAGCAGGACAAAGGTGTCGTGATCGGGTGCGATACACGGTTTATGGGGCAGCGTTTTGTTGAGGCCTCCGCCCGTGTGCTGGCCGGGGCAGGAATCAAGGCGTATATATGCGAACGGGATACGCCGACTCCGGTGATCTCGTATGAAATACTGCGGCGTGGCGCTGGCGGCGGCATCAACTTTACCGCCAGCCATAATCCTCCCGAATACAACGGCGTCAAGTTTTCCCCCTCCTGGGGAGGCCCGGCGCTGCCGGAAACAACAAATGAGATAGAGCGTCGTGCCAATGCGATGGCAGGAACCGTATGTTATGCTGAACTGAATCTTGAAGATGCGTCCAGACGGGGTCTGGCGGAGACGATCAACCCTCACGACGACTACCTGAAATCCCTGGAACAAAAAGTTGATTTTGATGCTATCGGCCGCCTGGGCAAGGTTGCCCTCAATCCGCTGTATGGCACAGCCCGTGGGTATCTGGATGAACCGCTCCGCACACGCGGGATTCCATATGCAATTATCAATGACCGGCCGGACCCCTACTTTGGCGGCCATCCGCCCGAACCGTCTGAAACACACATCCCCGATTTTATTTCTCTGGTTAAAAACGATCCCGATATCCGCCTTGGTCTTGCTACGGATGGCGATGCTGACCGGTTCGGTATTCTGGATGCCGACGGAAGTTACATTGAACCGAATTATATTATCGCCCTGCTGCTGGATTATCTTATACGCGTACGCGGACTTGAAGGGGGGGTGGCCCGCAGTGTGGCAACCTCCCATCTGATCGATGCGGTGGCAAAGAAGCATGGCGTCCCTGTGTACGAAACGCCGGTCGGTTTCAAATTCATCGGTGAGCTGATCAGTCAGGATAAGCTGGTTATCGGTGGTGAAGAGAGCGCCGGGCTGACGATACGGGGGCATGTCCCTGAGAAGGACGGAATTCTGGCCTGCTTCCTCGTTGCCGAGATGGTAGCACGGGAGGGTAAGAGTATCCGTGAGCTTCTTGACCGTCTGTATGGAGAAGTGGGACGTTTCGTCACCCGTCGAGACAACCTCAAACTTTCACCTGAGCTTGAAATTGCATATACCAATAAGATTAATGCTGTTCCCGCCGAAGTCGCGGGGTCGAAAGTAACGGAAATCGTCAGGGTGGACGGGACCAAACTGCTGCTCGATGACGGCAGTTGGATGCTGTTTCGTAAATCCGGTACAGAGCCGGTGGTGCGGCTGTATGGAGAGGCTGGCAACGATGCCCGACTCTCCGAAGTGATGGCGGCCGGCAGGAAATTTATTTTAGGCTGAATTGAATAAACACTTTTATGAAGGAGTAACACCATGTGGGATTACACACCAATAGTTAAGGACCATTTTTTGAATCCCCGCAACGTCGGGGATATACCTGACGCCGACGCAATCGGCGAAGTCGGCAGCCTGGCATGCGGAGATGCGTTGAAGCTGTATCTCAAGCTGGATGACAACAAGGATAAGATTGTTGACGCCAAGTTTCAAACCTTCGGCTGTGCCAGTGCCATTGCTTCTTCATCCGCTTTAACCGAGATGGTCAAAGGTAAAACCCTTGATGAAGCTCTGGCCGTCAGCAATCAGGATATTGCCGATTTTCTGGGTGGTCTGCCGGAGGAGAAGATGCATTGCTCGGTTATGGGGCAGGAGGCACTGGAAGTCGCGATATTTAAATATCGCGGGATGGAGATACCGCAGCACGACAGTGAGCATGATCATGGCCCCGCATACCCTGACTATGAAGGTGAGATCATCTGTAAATGTTTCGGCATAACAGACGCATTCCTTAAAAAAGTCATTGAGACCAATGGCCTGACAACGGCCGAGCAGGTGACTAACTTTACCAAAGCGGGCGGAGCCTGCGGCGGCTGTATCCCCAAAATTAAAGATCTGATTGCGCTGGTGCTCGGTGAGACTGCGGCTCAGGCGCGGGTACGCCCGGAAAAACTCTCCAATATGAAAAAAATGCAGCTGATTCAGGAAGTGCTGGAACGCGATATACGGCCGCTTCTCTGGGCTGACGGCGGGGATCTGGAACTTATTGATATCGATGGTTCAAAAGTACAGGTGGCTTTCCGTAAGGCGTGTGCCGGTTGTGCCTCATCCGGAAATACAGCCCGCATGGTTGAAATCAAACTGCGTGACCTGGTTGCCGAGGATATAGTGGTTGAGGAGGTCCCGGCATGAAAGAGATCTATCTCGACAACAATGCGACGACCAAGGTTGATGAAGCGGTATTCGAGGAGATGCGGCCCTATTTCTGCGAACTGTACGGCAATCCCAGTTCGATGCATTTCTTCGGCGGGCAGGTACAGAGTAAGGTGACCGAAGCCAGAGCCAGAGTCGCGGGACTTTTGGGGGCATCACCTGACGAAATTATATTCACCGCATGCGGTACCGAGAGCGATAACGCCGCAATTCGCTCTGCACTGGAGGTTTTCCCTGATCGGCGTCATATCATAACATCGCGGGTTGAGCATCCTGCCGTCCTTACCCAGTGCCGGAATCTGCGGCAAAAAGGATACCGGGTTACCGAGATCGGCGTTGATGGTGCCGGTCGTCTGGATCTCGATGAATTGAAAGCTGCTGTTGATGACGATACGGTAATTGTGTCATTGATGTGGGCCAACAATGAAACGGGCGTCATATTTCCGGTTGAGGAAGCTGCGGCAATTGCAAAATCGAAGGGAGCTCTTTTTCATAGTGACGCCGTTCAGGCCATAGGTAAAATTCCGATCAACATGGCGGCCTCGAATATCGATATGCTTTCGCTTTCCGGTCACAAGCTGCACGCCCCCAAGGGGATCGGCGTGTTGTACCTGCGACGCGGCACTCCGTTCAGGCCATTTCTGGTGGGTGGACATCAGGAGAAGAGCCGACGGGCCGGCACTGAAAATGCTGCCGCCATTATTGCGCTCGGAAAAGCCTGCCAACTGGCCGGCCAGCATATGGAAGCCGAAAATACCGTTGTCAGGGCGATGCGTGATCGCCTGCAGGGTGCTCTTATGACGGCGATTCCACATGCCCGGATTAACGGCGACGGTGCTGAGAGACTGCCTAACACCACCTCGATTGCATTTGAGTTTGTTGAAGGAGAGGCCATACTTCTGCTGCTGTCGGAATTCGGTATCTGCGCTTCTTCAGGAAGTGCCTGCACTTCGGGGTCTCTGGAACCTTCACATGTTCTGCGGGCAATGGGAGTGCCGTTCACCTGTGCCCATGGGTCGATCCGGTTTTCGCTATCCCGCTATACCACGGATGCTGAGATCGATACCGTGATCCGTGAGATGCCCCCCATTATTGCCCGGCTGCGTCAAATGTCTCCCTTTGGCAGAGAACACCTGAAAGGGCAGGCGTAGAGGTGTCCGTACCGCATGTAACAAAGGGCGACCATTTTTGGCCGCCCTTTGTTTTTACTGGAGAATCGAGGAAAATGAGGTAGAATAAACCCGTTAGGCTGGATCAAATAATTGGACTTAAACTGTTATGGAGTCAGCAATGGAAATAAAAATTCCTGAAGTCGGCGAGTCAGTACGTGAAGCTCTGTTAGCAAAGTGGTTTAAAAAAAGCGGCGATGTTGTCAAGCGGGATGAGCCCCTGTGTGAAATCGAAACTGACAAAATTACGCTTGATCTTAATGCTGATGCGACCGGACTGCTCACTATTTCTGTATCCGAAGGTACCACGGTGGCAGTCGGGACGATAATCGGCACTATAGAGGAGTCTGCAGCAATGCCGGAAACACCCGTTACCGCCTCCACAACAGGGCTTGTAGAGAAACTTGCTGCGCCGGCGTCGTCACCATCAGTGAGGCGTGAAATGCGGGAGCAGAAAATTTCTCCTGACGAGGTGACGGGGAGCGGCGCGGGGGGGCGCATAACGCTGGACGACCTGTTCACCCGTATCGAGGAAAAGTCAAAAATGCCGCCGGAGTCACGCCCTGCGACGATACCCGAGCCGGTTGCCGCCATGGCTGTGCACCAAAACGAGGCAGCATTGACCGTTATACCTCCCGTTGTTCAACAATCGGCTCTCCCGGTTACTGTAGAGTCGGGGAAGCAGTTTTCTGTTCATACTGAAGACTCTCCTTCCTACTCAGCCGGTCGCGAGGAACGCCGCCCGATGTCGCCCCTTCGTAAGCGGATCGCCGAGCGCCTCGTGGCAGCACGCCAGCAGACCGCTATGCTGACTACCTTTAACGAGGCGGACCTGTCTCACGTCAAATTGTTGCGCAGTACCTATCGCGAGCATTTTTTGCAACGCCACGGTATCGCACTCGGCTATATGCCTTTCTTCATAAAGGCATGTATAGAGGCTCTCAAGGAGTTCCCGCTGGTAAATGCCAGTATAGATGGAGATGATATTGTCTATCATCATTTTTACGATATCGGGGTCGCCATCGGCGGTGAGAAGGGACTTGTCGTTCCGGTTTTGCGCAATGCCGATCAACTCAAAATGTACGAGATCGACCAGGCAATATCAGTTTTCTCGGAAAAAATACGTACCAATCATCTGGCTATCTCAGATCTGGAGGGTGGTACATTCACAATCAGTAACGGTGGAGTGTACGGGTCGATGCTTTCCACTCCGATCCTTAACCCTCCCCAGAGTGCCGTGCTGGGGATGCACGCCATCCAGGATCGTCCGGTAGTTCGTGATGGAGTGATTGTCATCCGGCCAATGATGTATCTGGCGCTCTCTTACGATCACCGTATTGTCGACGGTCGCGAGGCGGTCGGTTTCCTGAAAAAAATCAAAGAGTATATTGAAGTGCCGGAAGAGTTGCTGCTGGAAGGGTGACGAATTCGGAATTCGGAATGCGGAATGAAGAGTTAAGATGAAGAGTGAAGAACCGGGGGGTGTATGTCTGAAACGAAAACATTTGACGTTATAATTATCGGCGCCGGACCGGGTGGTTATGTGGCTGCTATCCGCGCATCCCAGCTCGGAATGAAGGTTGCCGTAGTTGAAAGGCGGGCATCTCCGGGCGGTGTATGTCTTAATGAAGGGTGTATTCCCAGCAAGGCCCTGCTTGACTCAAGTGAACTGTTTTCCCTTGCCCGGGACAAGTTTGCCGGCCACGGCATAACTGTTGACGCTCCTCAGCTTGATCTGGAAACCATGATGCGCCGTAAGGAGGATGTGGTTAAGAAACTGACCGATGGTATCTCGTACCTGTTCAAAAAAAATAAAATAGAACGACTTCACGGCACCGCTGTTCTTAACGGTCCCGATGCAGCCGGTCTGCAACAGGTTGAGGTGGCTCTGCACGGATCAAATGACCAGCAAAACCTTCTGGAACCGGCTGCCCGGCCGACTGTTACATTAACCGCTCAAAAAGTGATTCTTGCTACCGGCAGTGAGGCGTCAGCTCTGCCGGGCATCCCATTTGACGGTCAGGTCATCGTCTCAGCGCGTGAAGCGCTTTCCTTTGATCACGTTCCGGAGCACCTGATCGTTGCCGGTGGCGGCTATATCGGGCTTGAGCTCGGTTCAGTCTGGCGCAGGCTGGGTTCACAGGTGACGGTGATGGAGATGTTGCCGCAAATTCTACCGAATATGGATCGCCAGTCAGCCGACATGCTCTATCGGTCTCTGCGCAAACAGGGGATCCAGTTCAAGTTAGGTACACGTATTACCGGTGTGCGAAAGATCGGTTCCAAGGCAATAGTCCAGTTCAACTCAGGCACCGGCAGTGAAGAGGTTGACTGTGACAAAGTACTGGTGGCCGTCGGGCGTCGGCCATTGACGGCCGGTCTCGGCCTGGAAAATTGCAGTGTTTCGCTGGATGAATCGGGGAGAGTTGTTGTCGATGAATCGTATCAGTCGTCGGTATCGGGAATTTATGCAATTGGAGATCTGATAGCCGGTCCAATGCTTGCTCACAAGGCCTCTGAAGAAGGCGTTGCCTGTGTCGAGCGGATTGCAGGTATGACGTCAAAAGTAGAATACGAATTCATTCCGGGGGCTGTCTATACCTGGCCGGAAGCTTCAAGTGTCGGAATGACGGAGGAACAACTTAAAATTGCCGGCATACCATATCGTAGCGGGCGCTTCAACTTTGCCGCTCTCGGACGGGCACGCTGCATGGATGAAACAGATGGTTTCGTCAAAATTCTTGCTCATCTTGAAAATGACCGGGTTCTCGGGGTGCACATCGTCGGCCCACGAGCATCAGATCTGATTTCAGAGGCCGCAACAGTCATGAGTTTTGGTGGAACGGCACGGGATATAGCCCTTATCTGTCACGCCCATCCATCCCTACCCGAGGCGATCAGAGAGGCAGCATTAGACGTTCATAAAGAGGCGATACACGCATGATCTTTAATTCTGCTAAGCCGTAGGAACATAATAGTTTTGTTTCAACGTTTCATAATGTGTTTTTTAAGGAGTATAAATGTCAAGGTCAACCCGTAAAACTAAAATAGTCGCAACTGTCGGCCCCGTAAGCTCTTCACCGGAAATGATAAAGAAACTGATGAGGGCAGGTGTTGACATATTCAGACTGAACTTTTCCCACGGAGAAAATTCGCAAAAATTGGAACTGATCCGAATAATCAGGAGCGTGTCTGAAAGTCTTGGCCGTCAGGCAGGCATACTCGGCGATCTTCAGGGCCCCAAAATCAGAACCGGGAAAATGGCCGGCGACGGTATGCAGCTGGCTAAAGGGCAGGAGGTTGTTATCACGACCGACAACGTGCTTGGTGGTGATGGGGTGATTCCCACTATTTATAAGTCGTTACCCCATGACGTTCATCCCGGTTCCAGAATTCTACTGGATGATGGGTTGCTTGAGTTGAAAGTCATTGCGCTTGAAGGTGATCGGGTACGATGTCTCGTTGTTGCGGGCGGGCTACTTAAAAATAACAAAGGTATCAATCTTCCGGGTGTAAATGTTTCAGCTCCCTGTCTTACCGAAAAGGATTTAGTCGATCTCGATTTTGCACTTGAAGCCGGGGTTGATTTCATTGCACTCTCTTTTGTGCGCACGGCTGAGGATATACACGAAATTAAGAGAATAATTCTCGCGAAAGGGAAAGACACTCCGGTTGTGGCTAAAATTGAAAAACCGGAGGCGTTGCGCAACTTCAAAAAAATACTTGAAGCGACCGACGCGGTCATGGTGGCGCGTGGTGACCTTGGCGTCGAAATTGAGCCTGAAAGGGTCCCCGTTTATCAGAAAAAAATAATCCAGGCATGCAACAGGGCAGGTAAGCCGGTTATAACGGCGACGCAGATGCTTGATTCCATGATCCGCAACCCACGCCCGACCAGAGCCGAAACATCCGACGTCGCTAATGCAATTATTGACGGAACTGATGCGATCATGCTTTCCGCAGAAACGGCTTCAGGGGATTTCCCGATAGAATCAGTCGAAACAATGGTTCGCATTGCCAAAGACGTGGAAAGTGCCGATTTACATGTTACGGGAAGTAATATCAACGTCGTGACGACAACAGCGCAAGCGGTCGCTGAAGCATCCTGCCGGACCGCCGCGACTCTCAAGGCAAAGGCCATTGCAGTATTTACCAGATCCGGAAGCACAGCTGCTCTGATATCCGCTTTCCGACCGATAACCCCGATCATTGCTTTTACCGCCTCCGCCGAAATTCATCGCAGGCTGTCGATCTATTGGGGTGTCCAATGTACGAGCGTTGGTATCATGGAGAATACTGACCAGCAGATTAACGAAGTTGAAAAAAAGATGCTGGCGACAGGCTTTCGAAACGGGGATCGTGTTGTCATCACGATGGGTCTTATTGAGACGCGCGGTTCAACAAATCTTATGAATGTTCATACTCTTGGTACTCATGGATTTTACGAGGTTTTTGGTGGATGAGTCTGAGTTGGGTGGATTTATTTTTTCATGTGATTGATTTTTCTTTTGACAGGTGTAAATTGTTTATGATAGAAAGCGAGTCCCTTTTGGAACCGAAGTTTTTGGGGCGCCTGGAAAAAAGATTGGCTGGTCGGAAAATAGTTGTTGACAGTTGAGATTGATCTGGGTATGTTGTCGGTTCGTTTGCACATCTGGTCTTTGAAAACCGAATAGCAGTTTTAAAGTGATTTGTAAGAAACACCAAGTGCAAGATATTTTTGCCAGAAGTAAATTTTGGGTTTTAAGTATTCAAACTATATCAGTATAAACTGGAGAGTTTGATCCTGGCTCAGAACGAACGCTGGCGGCGTGCCTAACACATGCAAGTCGAACGGAATTGAGGGGCTTGCTCTTCAATTTAGTGGCGCACGGGTGAGTAACGCGTAGATAATCTGCCTGATGATCTGGGATAACACTTCGAAAGAGGTGCTAATACCGGATAAGCCCACGGAGTCTTTGGACTCTGCGGGAAAAGGGGGGGACCTTCGGGCCTTCTGTCATCAGATGAGTCTGCGTACCATTAGCTAGTTGGTAGGGTAATGGCCTACCAAGGCTACGATGGTTAGCTGGTCTGAGAGGATGATCAGCCACACTGGAACTGAGACACGGTCCAGACTCCTACGGGAGGCAGCAGTGGGGAATTTTGCGCAATGGGCGAAAGCCTGACGCAGCAACGCCGCGTGAGTGATGAAGGCTTTCGGGTCGTAAAGCTCTGTCGAGGGGAAAGAAATGCATTGTGGTTAATACCCGCTTTGCTTGACGGTACCCCTAAAGGAAGCACCGGCTAACTCCGTGCCAGCAGCCGCGGTAATACGGGGGGTGCAAGCGTTGTTCGGAATTATTGGGCGTAAAGCGCGTGTAGGCGGTCTGATTAGTCTGATGTGAAAGCCCTGGGCTCAACCCAGGAAGTGCATTGGATACTGTCAGACTTGAATACGGGAGAGGGTAGTGGAATTCCTAGTGTAGGAGTGAAATCCGTAGATATTAGGAGGAACACCGGTGGCGAAGGCGGCTACCTGGACCGATATTGACGCTGAGACGCGAAAGCGTGGGTAGCAAACAGGATTAGATACCCTGGTAGTCCACGCCGTAAACGATGAGAACTAGGTGTTGCGGGTATTGACCCCTGCAGTGCCGCAGCTAACGCATTAAGTTCTCCGCCTGGGAAGTACGGTCGCAAGACTAAAACTCAAAGGAATTGACGGGGGCCCGCACAAGCGGTGGAGCATGTGGTTTAATTCGACGCAACGCGCAGAACCTTACCTGGTCTTGACATCTACGGAACCTTCGTGAAAGCGAGGGGTGCCTTTCGGGGAGCCGTAAGACAGGTGCTGCATGGCTGTCGTCAGCTCGTGTCGTGAGATGTTGGGTTAAGTCCCGCAACGAGCGCAACCCCTATCCTCAGTTGCCATCATTAAGTTGGGCACTCTGTGGAGACTGCCGGTGTTAAACCGGAGGAAGGTGGGGATGACGTCAAGTCCTCATGGCCCTTATGACCAGGGCTACACACGTGCTACAATGGCCGGTACAAAGAGTTGCGATACCGCGAGGTGGAGCCAATCTCATAAAGCCGGTCTCAGTTCGGATTAGAGTCTGCAACTCGACTCTATGAAGTTGGAATCGCTAGTAATCGCGGATCAGCACGCCGCGGTGAATACGTTCCCGGGCCTTGTACACACCGCCCGTCACACCACGGGAGTCGATTGGTCCCGAAGTGCGTGAGCTAACCCCTTGTGGGAGGCAGCGTCCTAAGGAATGGTCGGTGACTGGGGTGAAGTCGTAACAAGGTAGCCGTAGGGGAACCTGCGGCTGGATCACCTCCTTTCTAAGGAGCTAGAAGGCTAGACCTTCCAAGCTTACCTAGGTCA
>CAVYYZ010000024.1:0-258852 GCA_963772835.1 uncultured delta proteobacterium
TAGGGAATATCATCAGGATAAAAAAAATTCCGTTCACGATCATCGGGGTCCTTGACCGCAAAGGGCAGTCACCTCAGGGACAGGATCAGGATGATGCGGTTTTTGTGCCGTTACGCACCGCTCAGCGTAACCTTGTCCGATCGCAACGTACCGGCGTGGTCAGTGCCATTATCGTCAAGGCAAAGAGTGAAGAACTGATCGACAAAGCTGAAGGTGAAATCCAGTCGCTTCTCAACCAACGCCATCGAATTACGAACAGCAAGGAACCGGATTTCTCGACCCGCAACCTGTCAGAAATTCTGGCCGTTGCGGAACAATCCTCAAAGGCCATGTCGCTGCTGCTTGGAGCGGTTGCTTCTATTTCACTGATTGTCGGCGGCATCGGCATCATGAACATCATGCTGGTTTCTGTCACCGAGCGCACCCGTGAGATCGGCATCCGGATGGCGATCGGCGCAAAAAAGAACGACATCCTGCTGCAGTTCATGACCGAGGCGGTGCTGCTGACACTGCTGGGCGGGGTGATCGGCATCATTCTCGGAGCGGGGGGAGCAACTGTTGTCTCCAAAATGTTGGGATGGCCCACCATGATATCGATTCAGTCAATCACCGTAGCGTTTTTCTTCTCCGGTGCCATCGGTATATTCTTCGGTTTTTATCCCGCGCAGAAGGCAGCCGGACTTAATCCAATTGATGCACTGAGGTATGAATAATGAATGCATTCAGCCGCTGACCTCTTTAACTTCCTTCGCTCAACACCGATCTCCATAACAAACAGACTCATCCCACAAAGAGTGTGACACATTAGTGTTCTGGCATTGCTACGGTTTTTCTGTTACAAAGACAGCATTTTCCGAATGTTGACAGATAGATAAACAGGAGCGGCCCACGTGTCCCTCACACCGGAACAGGAAGCACGCATAGAGATTGACCGCATGCTGGCCGAAGCCGGCTGGCTGGTGCAGGACATGAAACAGCGTCAACCTGCATGCCGGTCGTGGCGTTGCGATTCGCGAATTTCCGCTGGAGCGCGGCTTCGGTTTCGCTGACTATCTGCTGTATGTTGACGGTAAAGCCGCCGGGGTGATCGAAGCCAAGAAGGCCGGTGTGACTCTCTCCGGAGTCGAGATTCAGTCCGACCGCTACACTCAGGGGCTGCCGTGGTCGCTTCCCGCCTGGTTCCGTCCGCTCACTTTTCGCTATCAGTCCACCGGCATTGAGACACTTTTTACCAGCGGGCTCGATCCCGATCCCCGTTCCCGTCCGGTATTTTCCTTTCATCGCCCCGAAACATTGGCCGAGTGGCTGGATATTGCCTGTCGCAGTGCGGAGAACACGACCCACCAACCGGGCGAAGTGGCCGATCCGGGCGTGATCTGGTCGCCGGACTGTTACCGCAGCCGCCTGCGCCGCATGCCGCCGCTGCACACGTGAGGGGCTCTGGCCGGCCCAGTTCACCGCCATCGGCAACCTGGAAAAATCACTGGCCGCCGACCGCCCCCGCTCGCTGGTGCAGATGGCCACCGGCTCGGGCAAGACCTTCACCTCTGTCTCCTTCATCTACCGCCAGCTCAAGTTCGCCGGTGCCCGGCGGGTCCTGTTCCTGGTGGACCGCGCCAACCTGGGACGCCAGACCCTGAAGGAGTTCCAGCAGTACCAGTCACCCTACACCCCCTACAAGTTCACCGAAGAGTACATCGTCAACCACCTGCAGAGCAGCCGCCTCGACAGCACGGCGCGGGTCTGCATCTGCACCATCCAGCGGCTCTACTCGATGCTGCGCGGCGAGGAGCTGGCGCCGGAGCTGGAGGAGGAATCGCTTTTCGACCACGCCAGCCTCTTCCAGGAACCGCCACCGGTCGTCTACAACCCGGCCATCCCGCTCGAGACCTTCGACCTCATCGTCACCGACGAGTGCCACCGCTCGATCTACAACCTCTGGCGGCAGGTGCTGGAGTACTTCGACGCCTATCTGATCGGCCTGACCGCCACGCCCAACAAGCAGACCTTCGGCTTCTTCAACCAGAACCTGGTCATGGAGTACCCCCACGAGCAGGCCGTCGCCGACGGCGTCAACGTCAACTACGACGTCTACCGCATCCGCACCAAGATCACCGAGGGCGGCTCGGCGGTGGAGGCCGGGCACTTATGTCGACCACCGCGAGCGGGAGACGCGGACCGTACGCTGGGAACAGCTCGACGAGGACCTGACCTACGACGCCAACCAGCTCGACCGCGACGTGGTCGCCGTGGACCAGATCCGCACCGTCGTCCGGACCTTCCGCGACAAGGTGCTGACCGAGATCTTCCCCGGCCGCACCCGGGTGCCCAAGACGCTCATCTTCGCCAAGGACGACTCCCACGCCGAGGACATCGTCCAGATCGTGCGCGAGGAGTTCGGCAAGGGCAACGACTTCTGCCAGAAGATCACCTACCGCACCACCGGCCGCAAGCCGGAGGACCTGATCGCCGAGTTCCGCACCAGCCCCATGCCGCGCATCGCCGTCACCGTGGACATGATCGCCACCGGCACCGACATCAAGCCGCTGGAGTGCGTCTTCTTCATGCGCATGATCCGCTCCCGCTCCTTCTTCGAGCAGATGAAGGGCCGCGGCGTCCGCGTGATCAACGCCACCGACCTGCAGGCCGTCACCCCCGACGCCGACGCCAAGACCCACTTCGTCATCGTCGATGCCGTCGGCGTCTGCGAACAGGACAAGACCGACTCCCGCCCGCTGGAGAAGAAGCCGACCGTCTCCTTGGAAAAGCTGCTCCAGGCCGTGGCGTTGGGCAATACGGAGAGTGAGGTTGTCTCCTCCATCGCCGGGCGTTTTGCCCGTCTGGAGAAGAAACTTGATTCGGCCGGCAAGGCGGAAATCGAGAAGCTGACCGATGGCAAAGGATTGAAGGAGTTGACCGGTGATCTGATTGCGTCAATCGACCCGGAGCGGCAGATCGAGCAGGCCAGGGCCGATTTCGGTGTGGGTGACCCGACCGTGGAGCAGGTCCGACAGGCCGGGATCAAGCTGATCCAGCAGGCGGTCAAGCCGCTCTGCGAGCCGAAGCTGCGGGAGAAGATCCTGGAGTTGCAGCGTAAGGCCGACCAGATTATCGACACGGTCAGCGCCGACGAGGTCATCGAGGCCGGTTTCGACGCCGATGCGCTGGATAAGGCCAAGGGGTCTGGTGCATTCCTTCGAGCAGTTCATCGAGGAGAACAAGGACGAGATTACCGCCTTGCAGATCCTTTACAGCCGCCCGTACCGTCAGCGCTTGAAGTACGACGAGATCAAGGGTTTGGCCGAGATGATTGAACGTCCGCCGTACCTCTGGCGCATCGACCGGTTGTGGGATGCCTACGCCGCGCTGGAAACGTCCAAGGTTAAGGGAAAAGGTGGCAGGCGTCTCTGGACCGATATTGTCTCGCTGGTCCGGTTTGCCCTGCACCAGGAGCCGACCCTGGAGCCGTTTGAGGAGCATGTCCATGAGCGTTTGCCGCCTGGATTGCCAAGCAGGAGGCCAGCGGAAAGGGTTTCAGTGACGAGCAGCGCTGGTGGCTGGAGCGGATACGGGACCACGTCATTGCCAGTCTGGAGATCGGGCGGGATGATTTCGAGTTTACGCCGTTCAAGGAGAACGGCGGGATCGGCAAGGTGTACCAGTTGTTTGGAGAGGAGTTGTGGGGGATGTTGGAGGAGTTGAATGAGGTGCTTGCGGCGTGATTTTAGAGAATAGAAACCAAGTGCTGCTGCGTGATATTACTGAGCGTATCACAAAAGGAAGTACCCCAACCAGCTACGGGTACTCTTATAAAAAAGAGGGAATTCGCTTTATAAAAGCTGAAAATATTGATTCTAAAGGACTTGCATCGACCATAACCGATTACATTGATGAAGAAACTCATCAGTTTTTGAAGCGGTCAATACTTAAAGTCAACGATATTCTTTTCTCAATCGCTGGGACAATTGGACGTATCGGGATTGTTAGGACCGTTGATTTGCCTGCTAACACAAACCAAGCTCTAGCCATTATTCGTCCTCAAACAGATGTTATTGACTCTAAATATCTTTTTCACTTCCTAAACTCACCGATTATTCTGCAACAGACCAAAAAGAAAATGGTAGGCGTCGGTCGTGCAAACATTTCTCTAGCTGATCTTGGAGACTTTGAGGTTTGGCTTCCACCGACAATTGAGGACCAAAAACGTATCGTCGCAGAAATAGAAATACAATTCTCCCGCCTGGATGAGGCCGTCGCCTCACTCAAGCGGATACAGGCCAACCTCAAGCGCTACAAGGCCGCCGTCCTCAAGGCCGCCGTTGAAGGCAAGCTCACCGAACAGTGGCGCAAGGATCACCCCGACGTCGAACCCGCCGACCAACTCCTCAAACGCATCCTCGCCGAACGCCGCGCCAAGTGGGAAGCCGAAGAACTGGCGAAGATGAAGGCAAAGGGGAGCAAGCCGAAGGATGATTCGTGGAAGAAGAAATACAAAGAACCTGCCGGGCCGGATACGGCCAATCTGTCGGAATTGCCGGAGGGGTGGGTGTGGGCGGCATTGGGACAGCTTGCTTGGTCAGTAAAGGACGGGCCTCATTACAGCCCGAAATATTCTGCTTCAGGAATACCTTTCATTTCAGGCGGAAACATCAGGCCAGAGGGTATTGATCTTTCCTCAGCAAAATTTATTACCTCTGAATTGCATGCCGAATTATCTCTACGATGCAAGCCTGAACATGGCGACTTGCTTTACACAAAAGGCGGCACAACAGGCATTGCCAGAATAAATACAGAGACTCGTGATTTTAACGTTTGGGTTCATGTTGCCGTGCTGAAACTAGTCGATTCGATAGAGCCATTTTATTTACAAAACTCTTTAAATTCGACTCATTGCTACAAACAATCGCAGCAATATACTCATGGCGTTGGAAATCAGGATTTAGGTCTCACGCGTATGGTTTGGATCACCGTCCCATTACCGCCTTTGACAGAGCAACAATTTATAACAGAAGAAATCGACCGCCGCCTTTCCGTCACCAAAGAGCTCGAAGTTACAATCGAAATCAACCTCAAGCGCGCCGAGCGTCTGCGGCAGACAATTTTGTCGAGAGTGTTCACAAAAAAACATTTTTGATTCAGGGAGTGATATGTCAATTAGGCAAAATCTAGAGCAACTCAATAAAGTTTGCGCTGAAACCCTCTCAGCTTCATTTAACAATGGTAATGATGAGAAGATGAATAGAAGCTCTGCTCTTTGCCAAGATCTATCGATATGGTCAGCTGTGCTGCAAAAGCACCCTGAATCTTTCCTTTACACAAAGGCAGAACAAGAATGTTTGACTGCTTTACTGAATGTTTCACAAGGTCAGTATAGAAATGCCTTTAAATGCCTGAGATTAGTTTTAGAATTATGTTTACAAGGAATATATTTATCGGCGAATTTAGTTGAACTTCAGGAATGGCTAAATAATTTAAGCGATACAAATTGGACAAAACTCAAAGATCCAAATTTCAGTCCAGTTGGAACCCGTTTTTGTAATGCGTTTTTCTCGGAATTATCGCCACATTCCAATAACTTTATGACAATGGTAGCGACAGTGTATAGGGAGCTTTCTGAAGCAATCCACGGAAATGTTCCCAATCATATTCCTCTTCCAGAGTCTTTTGTATTTAGTGAAGAAATATTTGATATCTGGCATGAGAAAATTGAAACAATTCGGCTGGTATTGATATTTTGCTTTTGTAATCGTTATTTAAAAGAGTTGGATGAAACTGACCGCTTAAGAATTGAGCCAATTGCAACAGAACAGCTCGGACATATAGAATCCATAAGAATATTTTTTGGAGGACCTAGCTCATCATGAGTGAAACTAGAGAATTTATTATTCGAACAGAAGACGTTCGTCCTGAAGACATTTTGGATCTTTATGTGGGGACTGAACGAGACAATCAACTTGTATCACTGCTTAAAGGGATAACTCCTTTAATACTCGAAGGTAGTCGAGGTACCGGAAAGTCGCTTTTGTTAAGAGTCTGCGAACAAGAGCAGTTAGCCAGGTTAAGCGAAGATGCAGTATTTCCAGTATATGTTTCTTTTGTGAAGAGTTCTCTGCTCCACACGAATGATCCTCTTCAGTTTCAGCATTGGATGCTCGCACGCTTGAGTTCGAGAATTTTGAGAGCCCTGTACGAAAAGGGTTTCTTGGGACGCGGGCTTCGCGCTGCAAGTGTACTTGCCGGGGATGGTTCAGGGGCTTTCGGTGAACCGACTAAAATTGAAAAAATTGCACAGGCATATGAAGACTCTTTCAAAAATCCCGGGATGCACGTTGATACTTCTTCGATCCCAGGTGTGGAAGACTTTAAAGATGCCATTGAGGATTTATGCCGAGATCTTAAGTTGCGGCGATTTAATATTTTTTTTGATGAGGCAGCTCATATTTTTCGACCTGAGCAACAACGGCAATTTTTTACCCTTTTTAGAGACCTTAGATCACCCTTCATGACTTGTAATGCTGCCGTTTACCCAGGTGTAACTGTTTATGGATCAACCTTTGAAACGTCACATGATGCCAGAGTTGAATCACTTCATCGCGATGTAACCGATAACGGGTATCGGGATCAAATGCGAGAAATGATCTTCAGACAGGCAGACTCAGATTTGCAGCGAGACATCTTAAAATATGGCGAAAACTTTGATGCTCTAGCTTATGCCGTCAGTGGCAACCCTCGTTTGCTGCTGAAAACAGTGGCTTTAGCTCCCAGAATGAGGTCTGCTGAAGTGCAGGCCGCAATCAAAGAGTTTTATAGGAGTAGCATATGGGCTGAACATAGTGGTTTGGCCGAGCGGTATGCAGGCCATAAAAGATTAATTGACTGGGGTAGAACGTATATTGAGCAAGTTGTAGTAAGTGATGCCATCGAGAAAAATGAGTTATGGAAGGCTGAGGGTAAGGCCGAACGGACTTGCTTTTTTTGGATACATCGAGACGCGCCAGAAGCTGTTAAGGAGGCGCTTCGTCTATTAACATACACAGGAGTCATTGCTCGGCTTGATTCTGGAGTGGTAGCCACACGTAGTGAGATAGGGACAAGATATTCTATAAATATCGGTTGTCTAGCCTCTCCTTCGTCTAACCCAGTCACGTTTATCACTGATCTACGAAAAGGTCTTTCCATCAAGCGATTTACTGAATATGGAGCTAATTATAGCCTTTTTGTAGAGTTGGCTCGGGCCATAGGTGCTACTGTCGAAGCAGATACATCACAAATAATATCAGGCATTCTGGCCCGGCCTATTGATGTTCTGGATTTAACCCAATATCAAAAGGAAGCATTACGTTCGATTGATATTAGTACAATCGGGAAAGCTCTTTTGTCAGGCGAAGCAGATTTTCAAAGGGCCCAGTATATTGGTCCTAAAAGGTCGAGAAGAATTATGAACGTTGCTACGTCTGCAGTGTTAGAATATTTGTCCGGTTAACGCACGAGCACAAGGAAGTTATTCATGACCCCAGCCGCAATCGGCCAAAAACGCTGAATCGTGATGATCCACTGCACCCAAAAACTGGCCGCCAAACTACCGGAGGTATCGACAACACCTCTGGCCGCAACAAGCCCGCTGGGGAGCTGGCACGCCAACGTCTACACCATCGACCGACGTCAGTGTGTTATGTTCTGCCACGATGAGAGCCGTTACGTTCCTCTTTCTGCCGGGGCTGGTAAAAACCGATTTCGCGGATTTAGGCCGGGTGCATCGGGAACTGTTTCTGGCAACATTGATCGTACTGGGCGTCAAGGAGTCGCTAATCAGTCGCGTTACTCTGGCCTTAGGCCCGGTGCAGCTTGATTGCCTCACCGATCGCTCGGTGCTGGGGTCATTGCGGGTTGCAAACAATGATCTGGGTGGATTGCTGGATGGGGTTACCAATGTCATGGAGTGTGACCCGTTGGCTCTTTCTTTGCGCCTGAACAGAAGGCCGGTCACTGTGATGGGAAAATGGTCGTTTCCTGACAGGGTGATGCTGGAACGGATTGAAGGGCTATATGGTACTACAACGGAAAAATAGATGACAGATCGTTACGACACATCAAACCTGATCGAAGACCAGTACGAACCTGACTCAAACGGTACGGTTCTGCGCAATAAACTCGGCATCGTTGATCCAGTTGAGATGGGAGTAAAAGAGACAAACTCCTTGTGGCGTGTGCAGAAAAAGCTGCTCGGTGAGGTGTCGAGCGACCAATCGGTTACGGTGCAGGATATCTGCAATATTCATCGGCTCTGGTTGAAGGGCATATATCCGTGGGCCGGGCAGCTTCGATCAGTCAACATCAGTAAAGGCGGCTTTGATTTTGCTCAATCCAGATTCGTACCAACATTAATGGACGAATTCGAACGTAGGCAGTTGCGCACATACACCCCATGCCGTTTTGAAAATCGTGATGAGATTACCCGCGCACTGGCAGAAGTGCACGTTGAGTTGATTTTGATCCATCCTTTCCGGGAAGGTAACGGTCGATTGGGACGCATTTTGGCGACATTAATGGCGTTACAGGCAGGTCTACCGATTCTTGATTTCAGTGAGTTGGATGGTGAGAGAAGAGAAGAATACTTTGCAGCCGTACGAGCAGGAATGGACAGAGATTATCTGCCGATGAAGAGGCTATTTACGGATATTATCGAGAGGTCTTTGACGACTTAGTAGAATGTTTAATGTCTTGTGATTTTGCAATAAATTGGCCTGTTGTTGCACTTCTTGTGACGCAAATCCCCTCAATAGCAGATGAGGACACCACATTCCGAACAAGTGCTTTGTCCCGCGTAGCGGGGTCTTTTAGGTAGGGATTGGTATCAAGAAGTGACTTTTTCATACTGTTAACTATACCTCAAATTGAACTGAAATGTGAGCGAAAAGTGACCACTAAAACCCTGGCCAGCGAACCCGTGGCCTACGGCTTAGAAGACCGGTGCTTTTTCAGGCTATGCAATCTCAAGGGCTTTCGATTAACGCAGTAATCTAATTTGGTTACTTAAATCTATGGACTTACTGAGCAGGCTAAATCGTTGGGCATACAGACAAGACGAAAACTTCATGACAGAAGCTTTCGTCTACCTTCTGCGATATCTGCAAAAGCATGAGCAAACAATTGCCGCTCGCTTGATTTGCCAGATTACGAACCACCATCTCAAAATTACAGCAACTGAATGTAATGACATTACCATCACGATCCAGGTTTCTACTGATGAAGGCCGCCCGGATATTGAGATAAAAACACCAAAATCACTTGTATATATCGAAGTTAAATCAGAGTCTGGCCTTGGTGTAATGCAAATGAAGCGGTATCGAACCGCATTGGAGAAAAGTGGTTATGAAGATACCTTCCTTTGTTTACTGACAAAATACCCTATAGAACGAGGTTCAGATGGTGACCATCCGGACTTTTTCATCCGTTGGTCGAATATTTATGAATTTCTCTCCAACGTCGAGCCATCTAACGATGTAACCCGATATGTATTGAATCAATTTATGCAATTTTTGGAATCAAAGGGGATCGTCATGGAACATGTGAGCTGGCAGCTTGTTGAAGGAGTTAAATCACTACACAATTTACTGAATATGCTTGGGAAAGCTGTTGAGAGTAATAAAATTGTGTCTAAACCTTTGAGCGGCGGCAAAGAATATATTGGATATTATACTGATGAAAAGAAAAACTGGATTGGAATATATTACAACCGGCCAGCTTCATTGGTATTCGAAGTTAATGCTAATAAACCACTAAGCTCCAGCAACTTAAAAGCATTAGATCTTACAGAAACAAATCTGGATATGCCGAACAGAATTTCAATTGAGTATGATTTGTCAAACGAGGAAAACCATTTTTTTGCGCGCGACAGAACAAGTCAGCTTAAATTCCTTGAAACTCAGGTTGCTGAATGGCGAAAGCTCGAACAAAAAGCCCGCAAATTAGGATTATAATATGACCCCAGCCGCAATCGTACAAAAACTCTGGAACTACTGCAACGTCCTGCGCGACGACGGCATGAGCTACGGCGACTACGTCGAACAGCTCACCTTCCTGCTCTTCCTCAAGATGGCCGACGAGCGCACCAAGAAACCATATGACCAGACAGAGCCTGGTTCCCGTCCGGTTACGACTGGCCCAGCCTGCTGAAGAAGGACGGTGACGAGCTGTTCGACCACTACCGCCACACCCTGGAAAAACTGGGGCAGGAAAAGGGGCTGCTGGGGCTGATCTTCGGCCGCGCCCAGAACAAGTTCCAGGACCCGGCCAAGCTGCGCCGCCTGCTGGTGGACCTGCTGGACAAGGAAAACTGGTCGATCATGAGCGCCGACGTCAAGGGCGACGCCTACGAGGGGCTGCTGGAGAAGAACGCCCAGGACACCAAGAGCGGCGCCGGCCAGTACTTCACCCCGCGTCCCGTTGATCCAGGCCATGGTGGATGTGATGGCACCCAAGGCCGAAGGAGACGATCTGCGACCCGGCCTGCGGCACCGGCGGCTTTCTGCTGTCGGCCTTTGCACTACGTCATGTGACCCCAGACATTACAAGCTGGACCGGGATCAGAAGCGGTTTCTGGAAACCGAGACCCTGCGCGGCTGGGAGCTGGTGCATGCCACGGCGCGGCTCTGCGCCATGAACCTGATGCTGCACGGCATCGGCGGCGAGGCGCTCCCGCATCGAGGCGGGCGTCGATTCGCTGGCTTCCGATCCGGGCGAGCGCTTCGACATGGTTCTGACCAATCCACCCTTCGGCAAGAAGAGTTCGACCACCATCATCGGCGCGGACGGCAAGGCCTACAGCGAGAAGGAGACCATCGAGCGGGACGATTTCTGGCCACCACCTCCAACAAACAGCTCAACTTCATCCAGCACATCAAGACCCTGCTCAAACAGCATGGCCGCGCCGCCGTGGTCGTGCCGGACAACGTGCTCTTCGAGGGCGGGGCAGGTGAGACCATCCGCCGCAAGCTGCTGCAGGAGTGCGACGTGCACACCCTGCTGCGCCTCCCCACCGGCCTGTTCTACGCCCAGGGGGTCAAGGCCAACGTGATCTTCTTCGACAAGAAACCGGCCAGCGAGACGCCCTGGACAAAGAAGCTCTGGATCTACGACCTGCGCACCAACCTGCACTTCACCCTCAAGACCAACCCGCTCCAGCGCCGGGACCTGGACGAGTTCGTGACCCTCTACAACCCGAAGAACCGCCATGAACGGCAGCCACCTGGAGCGAGGCGGACTCCGGACGGTCGCTGGCGGTCATACGACTACGCCGACCTGATGGCCCGCGACAAGGCCAGCCTGGACATCTTCTGGCTTCGAGACGAAAGTCTGGAAAACTCGGATAACCTGCCCGAACCAGGTGTCATCGCCAGAGACATGGTCGCTGATCTGGAAAGCGCTTTGGAACAACTAAAACTAATCGTTGATGATATAGGGGAACCTGATGAATAATACCGACTGCCCGATGTGTCGACGCTGGGAAGAAGAAAAGGACCTGCGGGTTATCGAACTGCCGCACTCCTACGTAACCCTCAACCGGGATCAGTTTTTCCCCGGCTATACGCTGCTCTTCACTAAAGATCATGTCACAGAACTGTTCCATCTTGATCGTGACGTGCGCTCTGCCCTGATGGAAGAGGTGTCGGCGGTGGCTCAGGCTCTTTACACGGTCTATGAACCGGCCAAGGTCAATTATGAACTTCTGGGGAATATGGTGCCGCATATCCACTGGCACATTGTACCTCGATTCTCGTCCGATCCGCTCTGGCCCCGTCCGATCTGGGCCGAACAGCATGAAGAACGGTGCCTGACACCCGACGAATACCTGCAGCGCATAGAAAACATCCGGAGTGTCCTGATATGATCCGTCCCTTTCTCACTACTCTTGCCAATGGACTTCGGGTTGTCTCTGTCGAAATGCCCCATCTGCACTCCGCTGAGCTGGCAGTCTACCTCAAAGTCGGCGGTCGCAATGACCCGCCCGGCCGGGAAGGACTTTCCCATTTTCTGGAGCATATTCTGTTCAGGGGAACGTCAGAGTTTCCTTCGTCACTGGCAATTGAGTCGGCCTTCGAAACAATCGGGGGCGCTCCGAATGCCGCGACCGATGCAGAGTCGACCTGCTATTATTCGAGGGTGCATCCGGACAGTATCAAGCGCGGCATGGAAGTATTTGCTTCGATGCTGATGAAGCCGCTTCTGGCCGGAATAGAGATTGAAAAGCGGATTATCGCCGAGGAAGCACGAGAGGATCTGAACGAACAGGGAGATGAGGTCAATCCGGATTCAATTGTCAGCAGGATGCTCTGGCCACGGCATCCGCTGGGGATGCCGACCGTCGGGACACTTGGAAGCATCAACGCCATCGAACGGAGTGATCTCGAAAAACATCTGAAAAGCTATTATGTCCCTTCAAATGCCGTTCTGGTTGTTTCCGGCCCGGTCAAAAAAAGTTCTGTCTTTGCCGCTGCGCGGGATTGTTTTGGGGAGTGGCCTGAAGTGCGCCTGCCGGCTACATCAGTGGTGACACACCGTCAGTTCTCACCGCAGATACGCTGTGTGCAGGACTCTGACAGTCAGATGAGTCTCCAGTTGGCATTTCTCGGCTTTGCCCGCAATGACCGCCGCTTTATGGCATTGCGTTTTTTGCGCCGGATTCTTGCCGGCGGCGGAAGTTCCCGCCTTCACCTGCGACTGCGTGAGGAGTTGGGGATCATTTATTCCGTGGACGGTGCAATCGGAGCCTACGACGAAACCGGATGCCTTGCATTTGACCTTTCGACCGCTCCAAACACCCTGATCCATGCGGTTGAAGCGGCGTTTGAGGAGCTGTATCGAATTACCGTTACACCGGTCCCGGATGAAGAGCTGGAGCGGATACGCAATTCCTATGTTTTTGACCTCGAGTTTAGCCGTGATTCGGCTTACGAAATGGGAGGAAGATACGGATGGGGTGAACTGATGGGGGTCGTCAGAAGTATCGAGGAAGATCAATGCGAAGCGCGCCGGGTCACAGCAGTCGATATTCAGGCAGTTTCGCGGGAACTTTTTGTCCCGGAAAATCTTCGACTGGTAGCCGTCGGGCCGTGGAAGCGCGGCATGAAGAAAGGCTTACGGCAACTGGTAACCCAATACCAGCAGCGGTTTTAAACGACAGAGGTATCAACGCGTGAACTATTGATCCGGCATCCCGGACACACATTCATGGTAATACGCTGCTTCCAGAACATTTATTTTGATTCGCCCGATGAAGGTAATAATCGGTGCCATATCTTTCGGGAGATGACCTTCAAGAAGTTTGAGATGGGTGTGATCCGCCGGAAGCTGGTTGAAAGTGGGATCAACAGAAACCCAACGATTACCTATAAAGCTTTCGCTCCAGCTGTGATAGAGAAAACCCTTCCCTTCCAGATACACCAGGCCTGAGACAAAGCGGGTAGGAATTCCTGCAGCGCGTGCGAGAGCGGTATAGAGACGTGCGTGCGTCTGACAGTTGCCGCTTTTGGATTTGAAGCTCTCAACGGCGCTTCCGCCGTCTTCAATCGTGTCTTTCAGCCATCCTGCCGTCCAGGATGACAGGATCCCTGCCAGTATTTCCTGACTTTTGACTCCTTCAGAGAGCATTTTTGCCTGGGTTCTTATCTCCGGTGCATCGGACTCAATCTTGTCCGCCGGCTGCCTCTCCGCGTCTGTCGGTGTATGCGGTCTTGATACGGCAGGCATCGTAACCAGAGAGCCGGTTTTGAAAGTTATTCGTCCCGGTCCTTTCCTTTCCACCTGCTGTCCCCCATCCTGCAGTAACGGCAGGGCATCATTCCAGCCGCTTATTTCAACTGTCAGGCCGGTCAGTTTCTTTGGATCCCGTATCGGCGGTTGCACGCGTACAAGACTGAAGTCATAAATCAGGTCTTTCTTGGCAAATGCCCAATCGCCGATAAATGAACCGAGGGCCCTGGGTTGTTCCGCTTTCGTTATCACCAGGCCTTCACGGACCGATTCCTCGAGGGTATTTCCCTGCCCGTCCACCCAGATATCGTTGTTTACATACGGATAAAGATTGTTGCGGAGCTTAAGTGCCGGCAGGCCGCCGGTCGTCATCTCCTCGCCCAATACGGTGATCAGAATTTCCTTTATCTTCACCTCTTCCGGGTCGAACGCCTGGATTTTATACGATGCCCCCGTCGAGACGGTATGCATAAGGGGATAAAAATTAAGAGCCGGACCGGGATAGACGTCGCCCCTGACCTTGAGCACTCTCTCGGTCGTTTTACCGTTTATTTCGCTTTTAATATGGATGGCACTGTCGCCGACCATGCCGCTGATGTGTGATGATGTGCCATTCACGGTCTGCTCAACATCAAAAGAACGGAGCGCCAGAGATTTAGAAACAAGATACGATTCACGCATTGAAGTCTCCTTGGAAACACTCATTACTTTCATCCTGACGCTTCCGTCTCCATCCATCCGGTAGCCGTCTTCAGTCTTGTCTATCCGTTGCCGGTAAAATCCGATCCGCTCTTCATTTACATAAATTCCGAACCAGCGTTCTGAGAGAGGTGGGGCATCTATGCTACCGAATGGAGCGGCCATGGCGGCCAGGGTGCTGCTGAGCACGAGCGCTCCGGCGGTTAAAAATCGGGTTCTGGTAAGCAGGGCACGTGCGTTAAGGGAGATGTCCGGAACGGGGAAAGTGCGCAAATGATGTACTAACTTCCTGGCATATATGTTCATACAGTATCCTTAGTTTCCGCAGACACACAATCGCCACCTGCCTTTAGACATTTTGAATTGTCTAACGGCAGATGGCGATTGAACTTCGGAGAGCGCGACACGTTTCATCTGCGTGAATGATATGGAGTCAGTCCCGTGCTGTGGTTGTAAGAGGAGAACCTGCGGCTGCGTCGGCGGGCGGGTTTCCCCCGTTTTCCGGATCATGAGCCTCGACCCGGTTCCTGCCGGTGGTTTTAGCACGGTACAGGGCATCATCAGCCAGTTTGATAAACCCATCTACAGTAGAGGCATGCTCTTTTGAAAAACAGGCAACTCCCAGACTTGCAGTCAGCTTGAGGTTTTCGAGCGGTGCAGTGAATCCTGCGCTCTGAACCGCCCGTCGGATCCGGTCGGCCACAAAGACAGCTTCTTTCAACGTTGAATCCGGCAGAATTGCGACAAATTCTTCGCCGCCGTAGCGGGCGGCACAGTCATAACTGCGCAACTCGTTCTGCAGTTGCTTGGCCACCCTCTGGAGTACGGCATCTCCCTGCTGATGGCCGAAATCATCATTAACACGCTTGAAGTGGTCAATATCCAGTATTATCAACGACAGATTGCCACCCTTACGAATGCTGCGCTGCACCTCTTTGTCGAGTGCTTCCATCATGTAGCGGCGGTTAAAGAGACCGGTCAGATGATCGGTGTTGGACAGTTCAAGTAACAGTTCGTTGGAATGCTTAAGTTCATCCTGCAGTTTTTTTATTTTAAGATGTACTTTAACCCGGGCGACCAGTTCTTCGTGGTCAAACGGCTTGGTAATATAATCGCTGGCCCCCTGTTCAAGGCCCTTGATCTTGCGTTCACGGTCATACATGCCGGTAAGGATAATAACCGGAACATCCTGAAGTTCCGGCCTCGACTTAAGCATACTCAGGAATTTAAACCCGTCGATACGCGGCATCTCCAGATCGCACAGGATGATATCCACAGGAGTCGAGAGCAGCTTTTTGAAACCTTCAAGGCCGTCCTCCGCTTCGAAATAGCGGGTGAAGAGACTGAACGGCTCGAGAGTCCTGATGATCTGTTCACGAACGGTAACAGAATCATCTATGATTAGTACGCTGGTCGACATAGCGTGGAAGTGTAGACGAACTCATCCCAAAACTCAATTAATAAAACGGCTATCTCTGCGGGAATTCGAATAAAATTACAACAGTGGTTCGTGTGCCAGTCGCCTCATTTCCGAAATTGTTGCCGCATAATCAGGCGCACCGAATACGGCGCTGCCGGCGACGAAAACATCGGCACCGGCATGGGATATCCGGGCGATATTAGATGGCTTGACTCCGCCGTCGATCTCCAGTTCGGCTTCGGAGCCGCTTCGGTCGAGCATCGCCCGTAATGAATAAATTTTTGGCAGGCAGGTGTCAATAAAGTTCTGACCGCCAAAGCCGGGGTTGACAGTCATCAGCAGTACCAGGTCGAGATCATCGATAATGTAATCGAGGACGTTCAGCGGGGTGGCCGGATTGAGAGAAACACCCGCTTTTTTGCCGAAGGATTTAATCAGCTGTATGCTGCGATGGAGATGGTTGGTTGCCTCGGCATGCACGACGATGATGTCGGCGCCCGCCGCCGCGAATTCCGGGATATAGAGATCAGGATTATCGATCATCAGATGCACATCAAGCGGCAGGGTTGTTACTCTGCGTGCAGCCTGAACAACAAGCGGCCCGATGGTGATATTCGGGACGAAATGACCATCCATGACGTCAATATGTATGTAGTCGGCGCCGGCGGCCTCTACGGCCCGAATTTCATCACCAAGACGCGAAAAATCGGCAGACAGGATGGATGGGGCGATTTTTTTCATGTGATATCTCCAAAGCTTTTTTACCACGGAGACACGGCCAAAAGTAGGCGCCTTTAGGCGAGGCACGGAGAAAAGCAACAAGGTATAAGCTGAAAAACGGAACTCAAACAAGCTAATAGATATGAAAGTGAGGGGAAGCCCGCTTAACAGTTTAAAATTTTGTGGTTAAATTATGAGTCTTTTGCTTTTGACTCTCTCCGTGTTTCCGTGCCTCCGTGGTGGATTTTAAATTATTGTATCCGTCTGATTCGCGCTGCGAAGAAGCCATCCATTCCGTGACGGTGGGGCCAAACCCTGAACATGCCGTAAAACGCGATCAGATCACTCCATCCAGGGAAAAAATCGTTCAGGTTTTCTAGCACAAATCCGGGATGGTGCAAAAGAAAATCCTCCACAACTAATTCATTTTCCGCCTCTGACGTTGAACAGGTCGAATAGAGCAATGTTCCTCCCGGCTTTAGTCTGGTGGCGGCATTTTTTAGCAGGGTTTTCTGGACGGCTGCCAGACGGGTGATGTCACCGGAAAAAAGACGCCATTTTGCCTCAGGATTACGGCGGATTACTCCGAGCCCGGAGCAGGGTGCATCCAGCAGAATCCGGTCAAAATACCCATCAGGAAATGTGTCGGGTTGATGAAGATCGACAACTGCCGTTGCAACTGAGTTGATGCCAAGGCGCCGCGTGCTCTCCTGTACGAGTGTTAATTTTGAACGGGAGATGTCTGTCGCAATCAATTCGCCACGATCATCCATCTGCTGAGCGATGTGGCAGGTTTTGCCGCCGGGGGCGCAGCAGGCGTCCCAGATACGCTCTCCCGGCTCGGCACCCAGCAGCCGGCCTGCCAGCTGCGACGCTTCATCCTGTACGGCGAACAGTCCGGCATCAAAACCGGGAAGGGTATTGATGGTGTGACGTCCCGCAACCGCAATGCCATCCGGCGAAAATTTGCAGGGGGCGGCCTCGATACCATTTTTTTCGAACTCCTGCAGCAGTTGGGCGCGGTCGGATCGTAGTGTATTGACGCGCAGTGTCAGCGGAGGCTGCTGTGAAGAAGCCTCTGCCAGCTGTTGCGCTTCGGTAGAGCCGAGTTGCGCAATCCACTGTTCAACCAGCCACTCCGGCTGGGAATGCCGGGCCGCTATCGCAGCCGCAGGATGTGTGCCGATATCGGGAAAGGAGATCGTGTCGCGGCGCCGCAGATAGTTTCTCAGCACGGCATTAATCAGGCCGCTGGTGCCCGGCGTGATCAGTTTTGCCAGATTGACCGACTCATTGACGGCGGCCGACTCAGGAATTCGGTCGAGGAAGGCCAACTGATACAGGCCGATACGCAGGATAACGAGTGCCAGAGGGTCGAGCTCAACCATCGGTTTTTCAAGCAGCTGTTGGAGGATGTGGTCCAGGGTCCCCTGTCGACGAAGTACGCCGAATACAAGCTCTGCGTACAACCCCCTGTCAGGGCCGCTCAACAATCCGTTGGAAAGTTCAATGTCGATCAGGCGATCGGCGAACCCTCCCTCTTTTCTGATGCGCAGTAGTGTCTCGCAGGCCGCTTGACGGGGATTTGCAGAGTAGTCCTCTTTCTGAGCACGTCTAATAATCATGGTTCCTCGATATGATTTCGAGCCGGTTGACACGCTCGGAAATTGGGGGATGAGTAGAGAAGAGCGCCATCATTCCGCCGCCGGTCAGCGGATTGACGATAAACATATGAGCGGTAGCGGTATTGGCGTTCATCGGGATCTGCTGGCTTCCCAATTCCAGTTTTTGAAGGGCCCGTGCAAGAGAAAGCGGGTTTCCGCTGATATGTGCTCCCGCAGCGTCAGCGCCGAATTCCCGTGATCGGGAGATTGCCATTTGAACCAGCATGGCGGCAATTGGGGCCAGAATTGCCATGAAGAGCATGCCGAGCATACCGCCTCCCTCATCGTCATCACTCCGTCCGCCACCGAATAGTGCGCCCCACTGCGCCATATGGGCCAGATAGGTGATTGCACCGGCAAAGGTTGCTGCAACAGTGGAAATCAGGATGTCACGGTTTTTGACGTGCCCCAGTTCATGGGCCATGACACCGGCCAGTTCCTCGTCAGTCAGGAGTCGCATGATGCCGGTAGTGGCGGCGACCGCAGCGTGATCCGGATTGCGGCCGGTGGCAAACGCATTCGGGCTGTCATCCTGGATGATATACACCTTCGGCATCGGCAGGGCGGCCCGCTCGGCCAGTTGTCGTACGATGCCGTAGAATCGCGGATTGTCGTGCTCTTCGATCGGCTGTGCCCGGTACATACGGAGAACGATTTTGTCAGAGAACCAGTAGGAAAAGAAATTCATTCCTCCGGCCAGCAGAAAGGCCATCGTCATGCCGCCTCTGCCACCGATCGCGCCACCGATCAGCACCAGCAGCACAGTCAGAAGAGCCATCAGGAAAGTTGTCTTAAGTGTGTTCATCTCATGCCTCGCGTCTGCATTAGTCGGTTGTCCATCAAACCCTTACATTGGCTATGATAAACATCAGGAGTAAAAAGTGCAAGGGTGGGTGCTCTCTTCAGTTAATCTGACGGAAACTGCGGCTATTTATCTTGCATAGCTCCGGTTGATTTGCTATAGTTCCAGACCGTCTTAATCTCGCATAAGAACTGAATATTATTAATGAATCTTCTCGCTGTCGAAAAACCTGCCCGCTATATGGGGGGCGAAATGGGCTCCATTCGCAAGGATGTTGCCGATCTGCGCTTTGCACTGGCGTTCCCTGATGTGTATGAAGTCGGTATGAGTCATCTGGGGCTTCGGATCCTGTATCACATCCTGAACGGGGAAGAAGGGATTGCAGCGGAACGTGTATTTGCTCCCTGGCCCGATATGGAGACGCAGATGCTGTCCGCAGGTGTCCCGCTGTCAACACTTGAAACAGCTACTCCTCTGGCGGCATGCGATATTATCGGCTTCACTCTGCAGTACGAACTTTCCTATACCAATATATTGAATATGCTCCGTCTGGGCGGTATTCCGCTATTGACGAGCGACAGGGGGAACTCCTTTCCGCTGGTCATTGCCGGCGGTCCCTGCGCCTATAACCCGGAACCGCTGGCTCCGTTTTTTGATGCAGTGCTGCTGGGGGACGGTGAAGAAGCTGTCGTGGAAATTGCCCGTGCGGTGTTGGATGCGAAAAAAACAGGTGAGAACAAGGATCAACTTCTTATCCGGCTCTCCGGAATTGCCGGAGTCTACATTCCTTCGTTCTTTGAGCCTCAGTACACTCCCGACTTTACCCTGTCTGCAGTCATACCTCTTAAGGCCGGGTATTCATCAGTCCGCCGGCGCTTTTTGTCCGATCTTGACGCCGCTCCCTATCCGGATTCTCCTGTTGTTCCATTTATGAAGACTATCCATGACCGGGTAGCGGTGGAGATCGCCCGCGGTTGTACCCGTGGCTGCCGTTTCTGTCAGGCAGGGTATGTCTATCGTCCACTGCGCGAGCGTTCTCCGGAAACAATACTGGACATCATAGAAAAATCACTCAAAGCCACCGGTTATGATGAAATATCACTGTTGTCGCTATCAACCGGCGATTATTCCTGTGTTACCCCGTTGGTGACCGAATTGATGGAGCGTTATGCCGAGAACCGGGTTGCTGTCTCGCTCCCGTCCCTGCGCGTCGGGAGCTTGTCGGATGAACTGATCGATGAAATAAAAAAAGTTCGTAAAACCGGATTTACCCTGGCTCCGGAGGCCGGCAGCGACCGGATGAGGCGGGTCATAAACAAAGGCATCACCGAGTCTGACCTGATTTCCGGAGCCGCAGCGATATACCAGGCCGGTTGGCGCCTCATCAAGCTGTATTTCATGATCGGGCTGCCGGGTGAAACAGCCGACGACGTTGCCCAGATCGCGACGCTGGCGCGCCAGGTCAAGGACCAGGCCAAAGGGAGCAGTGTTTCCGGCGATGTTAATGTTGCTGTCAGCACCTTTGTTCCCAAGGCGCATACACCGTTCCAGTGGGAGCCTCAGATATCCATGCAGGAAACCACCGACCTTCAGTATCAATTGCATTGCGATCTTAAAAAACGCAAGCTGAAGTTCAAATGGCAGGATGCGCCCCTTTCGTTTATGGAAGGTGTCTTTGCCCGCGGAGACCGCCGTCTGGCACCTGTTCTGATCCGTGCAGTTGAACTTGGCTGCCGTTTTGACGGTTGGCGCGAGTATTTTTCTCTGCAACGCTGGCTGCAGGCCTTTACCGATTGTGATGTCGAACCGGAATGGTATTTGCGCCGCCGTGAGCTTGATGAAGTTTTGCCGTGGGATCATCTGGATTGCGGAGTGACACGCGATTTTCTGCTGGCCGAACGTGGGCAGGCTCTTGCAGAAGCAGCAACGAGTGATTGTCGTGATGGCAGCTGCAGTGCCTGTGGAGTCTGCGATTTCACTGTTGTGACGAACCGGATTGCTGAACCGGCGGAGCTTTCACAACTGCCAAGCGTCCTGTCTGGTGAACCAAAAGCCGCACGGATGCGGCTCAGATTTTCCAAAACCGCCAGCATGCGCTATTTGAGCCACCTTGAACTGATAACCGTCTTTACTCGTGCCGTCAGCAGGGGTGGCGTTCCGATCCTGTTTTCACTCGGCTTCCACCCGCATCCGCGCTTCTCTTTCGGAACGGCAACGTCTGTGGGAGTCGAGTCACAGGCGGAGTATATGGATATGTTTGTTGCCGCCGGTATCAGTGCGCAGGAAATACTGACGCGGCTTAACGGGGTGCTGCCGGAAGGACTGCGAATTTTGGAATCGGAGGAAGTTGACGCCAAATCACCATCCATCTCAACGCTGATCGATGCCACCCGCTATCGGATAACGCTAGCGGGGGCAGATCGGGACGAATTGCATGAGCAATGTGTGCAATTTATGGCACATGACACTTTGGTCATTCAACGGACCAAGAAAGGTCAGACCCAGACAGTCGATCTCAGGGGTGAAACCGTTTCACTTTTTGCCGCCGGGCAGACTGTTGAACTTGTCGCCAAAAGGGGGAAGCCTGTCGAATTTGTCCGGGCCATAACCGGTGATGAGACAATTCAGGGTGATGATCTTCAGGTTGAGAAACTGGAAGTCATCTTTGCACGGCAGGAACAGTAATTATAGGCATCTTCTGGCAATCATACATACGATTTCATATTTCATATAAACGGAGAAAACTACCATGGGAGCTGAGCTATTAATCAATGCGGCTTCCCACGAAACCCGTATCGCGCTGATTGAGAACGGCACTATTGCCGAACTTTATATCGAACGAAGCCGCGAAAAGGGAATTGTGGGCAATATTTACAAAGGGCGGGTTATTCGTGTCCTGCCCGGCATGCAGGCGGCCTTTGTGGATATCGGTCTGGAGAAGGCGGCGTTCCTTTATGTCGCCGACGTGTACGATGCCATTGAGGAGTATGAGTCTCTGTTGTATGCCGACAGCAAAAAGGACGATGAACCGACAGAAGAGAATGAGAGCAATGACCGTCCCGAATATCGTCCTCTCCACCCGATTGAGGATCTTCTGCAGGAGGGGCAGGAGCTGCTGGTGCAGATATCCAAGGAGCCTCTCGGCACCAAAGGGGCTCGAATAACGTCCCATATTTCGCTGCCGGGTCGGCATCTGGTCTATATGCCGACGGTTGACCATATCGGGATCTCGAGACGGATTGAGGATGAGACAGAGCGGGAGCGATTGCGGGAGATTGTTGAACGCCTCAAAAAAACGGGATCCGGTTACATTGTCAGGACCGTTTCGGAAGGAAAGAGCGAAGAAGATTTGATTGCCGACATGGAGTACCTGAGCACCGTGTGGGATGAAATGTCCAAACGGCAGTCAAAGGCAGCGGTTCCGTCATTGCTGCATTCTGACCTGGATGTCGTCCAAAAGGTGGTTCGGGACATAGTCACTGAGCAGGTCGATAAAATAGTTGTCGATTCAAAGGTTGATTACGACCGGATTGTGAATTTTATTTCGACCTTTGCGCCAAAGATGAAATATACGATCGAGCTGTATGATGAAGAAGAACCGATTTTCGATCATTACGGGCTTGAGGTGGAAATCAGCAGAGCATTGGGGAGAAAGGTCTGGCTCAAATCGGGCGGCTACATAATTATCGAGCAGACTGAAGCCTTGAGCGCCGTTGATGTCAATACCGGCCGGTTTGTCGGTAAACATAATCTGGAAGATACAATTTTGAAGACCAATCTGGAAGCGGTCAAGGAAATTGCATACCAGTTACGGTTGCGGAACATTGGCGGGATCATCATAATTGACTTTATCGACATGGAAAAAGAGGTCAATCGGGAAAAGGTATATGGTGCGCTGGAAGAGGCTCTGAAAGCTGACAAGTCGAAGACCAATATTCTGAAAATATCCGAGCTCGGCCTGGTTGAGATGACCAGAAAACGGGTCCGCGAAAATATCAGCCGCATGATGTGTGAACCATGCAGCTACTGTGAAGGGCGCGGGTACATAAAATCAAAAATAACCGTCTGTCATGAAATATTCCGTGAATTGCGCCGGGAAATGCTTGATATCCGGGGCACTAAAGCAACGGTAACCGTACACCCGCAGGTGGCGGATCTCCTCTATGACGAAGAGCGACGAGGACTTGAAGAGCTGGAAAAGAAATTCAAAAAAAGGATTACGGTGAGGGCCAAGCCGGGCTTCCATCAGGAACAGTTTGAAATTTCGATCAACTGAACGAGCACATACAAACGTAACGAGGCGGGGGACATTCCCCGCCTCGTTACGTTTTAGACGTTTAAACAATGTTCACCCATTATCACCGTGAGGCAGATTCGTTTCTGCCCTGGTCCCATCTATGAGGGTACCGGTGAAGATGAACTATGCGGCTTTGCTGTTAAGATCGTTCTGCTCATAGTGAGCGGAAAAATACTCCATTGCCTCGCGCATAATGTCCGATACGCTTTTATGAGTTGTTTTCATCAGGTTTTCCAGATGATCGCGTTCTTCATCACTCACCCTCATTGAAATGACATTGTAGCGTGGATTCTCTCTCATTCTTCCCATGGTCGTGCTCCTTCCGGTTTTATTATGGTGTACTTCACGTTCAAATAAACGAATATGCTGTATACATAGCCAGTTTCGTGCCAAATAAAAAATATAAATAAAATACATATTATTTCAGCCGGTTGAAAATATAGTATCTATGGCGCATCCGCCGCCCTGATGTATTATGTGCCTAAATTGGCACATATGTGGCCAAAATTATGCACTTTCTGAAACAGCACGCGTGCGTGTGCCGGTGAGGTGCTCTGAAAAAGTGCGAGTAATTATCGGGAAACAGATTTTGGACGACGAACCACTGCAATGCCATGCTTTTCGAGCAGGCGGTAAAAGGTTCGCCGGGGGAGATTTGCAAGGCGGGCCGCTTTAGCAACGTTTCCATCGGTTTCTTCGAGATAGCGCGAAATAATATTCTTCTCGGTACGAACGACCTGCAGTTCACGTTCTGCCTTGAAAGAGACCCGGCGACGATTGGTGGCAATATCCAGGCAGGATTCGTGGGTATCGGTAAAAACTGTCGGTAAATATTCCAGCCGGATGATGCCATCTTTTGCCAGAACAGCGCTCCGTTCGATGACATTCTGCATCTCTCGTATATTCCCGGGCCAGGCATAGTGCTGCATCGCCTTGACGGCCCGGTCTTCAATACCGGCAATGTTCTTATTCAGTTTTTTCCGGGCCTTTTCGAGAAAATGCAGGGCGAGCTCCGGAACAGACTCGGAACGCTGCCTGAGCGGGGGAAGTTCAATAAAAAATACGTTGAGACGATAATACAGATCTTCGCGAAACCAACCGTCACGAACACCCTGCTCGAGATCCTTGTTGGTGGCAGTTATCAGTCGCACGTCAACCTTTTTGGCCGTAACGCTTCCTACGGGACGAACCTCGCCCAGATCCAGTATGCGCAGCAGTTCGGCCTGCAGTTTTGGGGTGATATCTCCGATTTCGTCCAGAAAAATAGTTCCTCCGTCGGCGGCCTCAAATAACCCTTTTTTGTCTACAATTGCCCCGGTAAACGAACCCTTTTTATGGCCGAACAGTTCACTCTCGAGCAGTGAATCTGTCAGTGTCGTGCAGTTTACCGTCATAAGCGGCTTATCATTTCGCAGGCTTTGACGGTGGATTGCACGGGCAGTCAGTTCCTTGCCGGTGCCGGTCTCGCCTCTGATGAGAACTGTTATCGGAGTCGGGGCCACTTTGCGGATCAGTTCCATTACCTCCCTGATGCCGGGGTCGCTGCCGACTATCAAGTCATCTCCCGCCTGACGGTCCAGTTCCCGCTGCACAAGTTCATACTTCTGCATCAGATGCCCGCGCTCTTCTTCAATCAACTTCATGTTGTGAGGAAGGCACATTTCGATATCGGCCAATCCTTGAAAAACCGCCACCGCATGCTCGCGGCAGCTGTTGTACCCGCAGGCGCGGCAATTAAGCTCATCTCCCTGTGTGAATTTATTTGTGGAATGGAGGATGCGCTTGATGTCATCCTTGCCGGGAGTTGCCAGTTTTTGTGATTTGTTTGAGAAGGAACGGGCAAGATCAGGCAGAAGGGCTGTTGATCGATAGTGGGCGGCGGTTTCGTAGTGAGGTTTGGTGCTGTTGTGGCATACGATCAGCTTGCGCTTGAAAAAATGATTGAGCTCCTTATCGCGGGTCGGGCCATCGACACATCCGCCGTCACAGAAACGGAGGTCGACAAATGCCGGCGAAATCCGCCCGGCAGCCAGATCACGAATAATGCCGATGGTATGCGCCTCGCCTTCGGCACAGATAGTCTCATTATCCTGGAAATCTGTCCGGATATCAAAAACTTCAAGAGATCCGCCGGTGAGCGAAAAAAGACGTCCGTTGCCTGGATCAACGCCGTCGAACGGCATTTCAGTCAGGCTGTCCGGTGTTATACCCCTGTTTTTGAATAATTTTTCAATTTCCTGATAGGTAAGCACGACATCTATTGCACCGGAAACCTCACTCTGGATTTCGAATTTCGCCGCAATACAGGAGCTGACATAGACCACCCGGGTTTCTGCGCCAAGGATGTCCTTGATGAAGCGTCCCATGGCAATCATCGGTGATACTACAGGCATAATGTTGGGAACGAGCGACGGATAATGCCGCTCAATCAGATCGACTACTGCAGGGCAATGGGATGAAATCAGCGGTTGAGCAGAGGAGTGGAGCGCGTCCCGGTAGCTTCCTGCAATCATACGCGCGCCGTACGCCCCCTCGTGAACTTCGCTGAATCCAAGGCTTTTTAAAGAGGCAACAAGCTGTCCCGGTTGCAGAGTGTGGAAAAAAGATGGAAACGAGCAGCCGAGGATCGCAACGACCGGAGAGCCGGATGCCAGCATCTCCTGTGTCCGGACCATGCGGTCAACCACCACCTTGGCATGCTGCGGGCAGCTCAGGCAGTTGCCGCAGCCGATGCAGCGGTCGTACATGATCTGTGCAAAGCCTCCATCAACCTTGATGGCCTTGACAGGACAGCTGCGAACACATGAATAACAGCGGCGACAGCGCTCTTTGTAGGTGACTATGGGTTCCATGACTCTCTTGTGGACAAATATTCAGATACACGACAATACACGAAAACAAGAATATGTGCAATAAACGGCACACTATAATGCCCGATATTTCAAAGGCACATCAACCCATCTGAAATAATGACCCGTTCACTCCCGTCCGCCATAATTGCGGTCAGGGTCGGCTGATAGAACACGTAATCCTCATGGAACGGGGCGCTGACCGTACCACCGAAGCCGGTGTTATCTCCCAGGGCGATGTGGATCGTGCCGAGGATTTTCTCGGCTTCAAGCACATTATCGGGGCGGCTCGCCTTGTCGTTGGTGCCGATGCCCAGTTCGGCGATATTCCGGCAGTTGGCGTTTTCGGAAAATCTCCCTTCCAGACGGGCGCGGTGGGGGTCATTCCCTTCTATACGGACAACCACACCGTTCTCTACCGTCAGGCGGACCGGTTCATCCAGTTTGCGGGTCGGCCCCCACTCCAATACCATGATCCCGTGGCTTCTCCCTTCTAGCGGAGCAAAATAGGCCTCGCCGGCCGGCAGATTTCCGAAGCTTCCCGATGCTGTCAGCATGCCGTCATCCCCCCCGGCATGTCGTCCCTGTTTGCAGATGGTCATGTCAGTGCCGTTCGGCGTGGTTACCCGTATCCACTCACCGCTGTTGACCGCTTCAACAAGGAGAGCGGTACGTGCGGCCAGTGCGCTCCAATCGACGGTCATTGACGTGTGGAACATATCCGGGTCGAAATGCGGCAGGCTTGCAAAGCGGCATCCGGCGGCGCAGGCCAACGCACGGTAACGGGTGTGGCTGGAGGAATTGTTTGAGAGGGCGATGATGATCCCTGCAACTTCCTCACGGTGTGCCATGACAATCTCTCGTGCCCGTGAGATCTCGTCGGTTGTTGCCGCCTTGGCCAGCAGTTTTCCCAATAACGTCTCTGATTCCAACGCGGTCACTATCGTGCCGCCGAAGGTTGCCAGCCAGAGCTCACCCGGCGGTTCGACACCGGATGCTGCGGTGGCAGGGAATTCCACGAAATCACCACTTCCGTATGTCTGTCTGGCAAAATCCGCCGCCGCCCGCGCAGTTGCGTTCAGTCGTGTCCTGCGATCGAGATCAGACGCAGAAGGGGTCTCATCAGGGCGGATGATGTCGCTGAATACCAGCACCCGTTCCCCCGGCTTTATTCCCATATTGGTTTCAAAGAGCGACCGGAATGCTTCGTCGAGGTTTTTGACTGTCATACTCATTTACTCCTCCCGGAAAAGATTATAGCATCAGGTGATGCGCATACTGTATAGCACGTGGCGCATAAAAGGTAAAACCGCTTGGTATCGGCGTGACCACTCCCCCTGTTTTTTCCTTGATTTATAGGGTGTTATTATGATAATCATGCATACTGTATACAATTCTGTTTACTTATTTTATCCAATAATAACGAGTACTTAACCCTGTTTACCGGGTTGGTTGGTGGAGGTTTTTGTGGCACAGGTCGTTTTTTCCACATGGGGCGGAAATACCGTCGATAACAGAAATCAATCGGGTGAAGCGCAGCCGGTTTCGTTCAAGCTTCCGGTAGCCTTCGATGGTGAGCGCCCGTTGCGTGCGTTTATGGGCTGGGACGGAATCATCCTGTTCGACAAATACGTTGATGTGCCGGCGATGACCGCCGAATACATGAAGCGTGTACAGACGCTGTACTGCTGCGGTCGCTGCACACCGGGCAAAAAAGGCACAAAGGTTCTGATGGACCTGTTCCAGAACGTGCTGGCCGGCAAGGCCACCGAGTCCGATCTGGATACGGTGGGCGACCTGGCTGAATTGCTGAAAAACTGTAAGTGTACCCTTTGTCAGAGCGCTACGGTACCGGTATTTGATGCGGTTACCCACTATCGCGCCGATTTTCTGGCCTACATCAACAGCGCCTGCGGACCGAATACAGAGAAAGCAGAATTTATCCACAAGATCACCGCTCCCTGTATGGACAAATGTCCCTCTCACATCGATATTCCCAAGTACATAGAAGAAATAAAGAATTACCAGTACAGCGAGGCGCTCGCCACCATCCGCGAAAACATGCCGATGCCGGCTGTGTGCGGCCGGGTCTGCCCGCATCCCTGCGAAACCGCCTGCCGCCGCAAGAACGTGGACGATGCCATCAATATCATGGTGCTGAAGCGTACCGCGTCGGACTACGAGTGGCAGCACAATCTTACCCCGCCGATGCAGCCAAAACCGGCGAAAAACAAGACGGTTGCCATCGTCGGCGCCGGTCCTGCCGGCCTGGCCTGCGCCTACTATCTGGGGTTGGAAGGGTACAAATCAACCATTTTTGAGGCATTGCCTGAAGGGTACGGTGGCGGCATGATTGCGGTCGGCATTCCGGCCTACCGGATGCCGCGCCACGTTCTCCAGCGGGATGTGGACATCATCGAATCGGTCGGCTCAGAGATCAAATACAACATGCGCGTCGGTAAAGATATCTCCCTGCAGGAGTTGAAACAGCAGTACGACGCCGTGTTTCTGGCGCCCGGTGCACACCGTTCCAAGCCGATGGGTGTCGAGGGAGAAGACAAGGGGTACAAAGGTTTTCTTTCCGGCGGTATTGATTTCCTTCGTGAGGCATATCTGGGGAATCATACCGGCATGGGCAAAAAGGTCTGCGTGGTCGGCGGCGGCAATACTGCCATCGACTGTGTGCGGGTCGCCCTTCGTGAAGGCGCCGAAGAGTCCATCCTGCTGTACCGCCGCTCCCGCAAGGAAATGCCGGCTGATGTGTGGGAGGTTGACGGTGCTGATGAAGAAGGCGTCCGCTTTGAATTCCAGGTCCTCCCGACCAGGGTCGTCGTGGATGCCACTGATCAGGTAACCGGCGTCGAATGTGTCCGCATGGCCATGGGCGAACCGGATGCCTCGGGTCGCCGTCGTCCCGAACCGGTTCCCGGCAGCGAATTCATCGTCGAGTGTGATACCATCATCCCGGCCATCGGCCAGGATCCGGATCTCGGTTTCATCCCGCCGGATATGGGTATCGACATCACCAAGTGGAATACGGTCGTCACCAAATACCTGCCGCTGAAGGATGCCGCCGGTAAAGATCTGAAGGACGGTATGGGCAACATGCTCTCCCGTTCGCTGATCACCGATTGCGACGGCGTATTTGCCGGCGGTGATGCCGAAATCGGGCCGTTGACGGTTGTGGCCTGCATCGGCAATGCCCACCGTGCGGCTCTGGTCATCCAGCGCTGGCTGGAAGAAGGCAAGGCTTATCTTTCCGAACAGGATATCTTTGACGACCTGCTGACGTATCTGGGGGTCTATGACAAGGGAGAGCAGGTGCCCTGGCTCGACTCAAGTGACCGTGCCAACCAGAAAGAGGTTCATGGCCGGGAGCGTGCCGCCAAGGGCAACTACCGTGAAGTTGAACTCGGGTTCAGCGACACCACTGCGCAGATTGAGGCTGACCGGTGTCTGAGATGCTACCGAATGGCCATGGTCGCACTGTAGGAAAACGGCTCTTTTCCGCCCTGAGCCCGCCTTTCATCGGAATGCCTTGTGCGGCGTACCCAGTGGTACGCCTCCGCGCCATTCCTCGAAAGCCGAACCCAGAACGAAAAACTCCTCGTTTTCTGTAATCAATAACAAAATCAATTACGTATATGGGAAGCGAACTATGGCACACACAGAGTCCAGCGACAAGAAAACGACGGCAACACTGACCATCGACGGCACACAGGTAACGGTGCCTGTCGGTGCCACCATCCTGGAGGCTGCAGCCGGATTGGGAATCAAAATTCCAACCCTCTGCTGGCTGAAGAAAGTATCCACAACCGGTGCATGCCGGATATGTGTGGTCAAGGTTGAAGGTGTTGAGCGTTTTATGACCGCCTGCAACACTCCGGTCAAGGACGGTATTTCGGTCATTACAACGTCACCGGAGCTGGAGACAGCACGCAAAAAAACGCTGGAGCTGATGCTGGTCAACCATCCGTTGGACTGCCCGGTCTGTGATGCCGCCGGAGAGTGTGACCTTCAGGACACCTGCTACTCCCTCAAAGTCGATAAAAACAACTACGGCGCCGATTTGAAGCGCCTCCCGATCCGTTATGACTGGAAACTGCTGGAGAGTGACCCGAACCGCTGTATCCTCTGTGAAAAATGCGTCAAGGTCTGCCGTGAAGTGGTGGGTCGCGAAGCGATCGAGGTAGTCGACCGTGGTGATGATACGATTATCGACACTAAAACCGGTCTGCCGCTTGATTGCGATTTCTGCGGCAACTGCATCGGCGCCTGCCCGACCGGGACACTCATCAGCAAGCCGTTCAAATTCCGTGGTCGTCCCTGGAGCTTTGAAGTCACCAAAAGTGTCTGTGCATTTTGCTCCTCCGGCTGCGAGATCGAATACCATGCCTTGAATGGCAGTGTGGAACGTGTTACCAGTTCTGATGACGGCTACAACAAAGGGAATCTCTGCATCAACGGCCGCTTCGGCTATGCGGCCTTCAACTCTCCGGATCGGATACCATCACCGTTGATGAAAGACGGCTCCGGTAAACTGACAAAGGCTTCCTGGGATCAAGCTCTCGGAGCTGCAGCCGCAGGGTTCGCGGGCATAGCCTCTGCTTCGGGCGGGGCTGCCATTGCCGGTATCGGTTCTCCTCGGGTGACCAACGAAGAAAGTTACCTTTTCCAGAAGTTTCTGCGCGGAGCACTGGGGAGCAACAATATCGACTCCGAGGCCCGTCTCGGCTATCTCCCGTCGCAGGTAATCCAGTGGGAAATGCTCGGCTACAGTGGCGGCACATCCGGTATGGAAGCAATCGAAAAGGCTACTGCAATTATTGTGATCGGATCAGATCTCAAGGCGGAATCTGCCGGCTTCGCTTACCGCGTTATTCAGGCCGCCACGAAAAATGACGCCAAACTGGTGCTGGCAGGAAGCCGTGTCAGCTCGATGAACAAATATGCCAACGCGTTTCTGCAGTGCCGTCCGGGCAGCGAGGCCTGGCTGGTTGCCGGTATTAACAAGGCCGTGCTGGCTGAAGGGCTTGCATCAGCAGGAAACGAGCCAGGGCTGGAAGGGCTGAAATTATCACTTGATGCCCTTTCATTTGAGCGCATCACCGGACTTTCAGGTGTCTCCGAAGCAGAGCTTCGTGAAGCCGCTGCTATGATCTGTTCCGGCGGGCGTACCGCAGTCATCTACGGTGCTGATGTCATCCGCAGTGCCGACAGCAGAAACGCTGTCACCGGCACGGTAAATCTTGCACTGCTGACCGGTGCCGTTACTGCCGCCGGCGCCGGGATTTATCCACTCGATGAAAAAAACAATACTCAGGGGATGCTGGATATGGGGGTCTGTCCCGAATACCTCCCCGGCTACCATACCTATGAACACATGGCCGCCACGTTTGGTGGCGCCTGGAACGCTACGCTTACCACTACCCCGGGCAGGGACCTGTTCCAGATCGTGGAGGGCATCGAGAAGGGCGAGATCAAAGCCCTGTACGTCATGGGGAGTGATCCGCTTCATTTCATGCCGAACCGTACCCGTCTGCTGACCGCCCTGCAAAAACTTGAACTGCTGGTTGTTCAGGATCTGTTCCTGACCGATACCGCCATGCTGGCGCACGTGGTTCTGCCGGCTGCAGCCGGTGCCGAAAAGACCGGATCGTTTACTGCGATCGACAACCGGGTGCAATGCTTCACTGCTGCCGTCAAACCGCCCGGAAATTCCCGGACTGATGCCGATATTCTGAACGCACTGCACCGCCTGGTTGCTCCGAAAGCCGCTGCCGCCAGTCAGACGAACGATGCCCTGCATCACGAAATAACGTCATTGACCGGTCTCTACAATGAAGTCTGCGACCATGATGGCTGCCGGATGGGGCGGACTAAGAACCGGACAACTTCATTCGTCTGCATGCCGCTGGCCCCGCTTGCTCTGCCGGCGGCCTCCCGGCCGTTTGCCCTGACGATCGGTCCGGTGCTGCATCATAACGGCTCGATGACTACCAGGTCGGAAAACAATCTGCTGGCGGCTGGTGAAGCGTACGTTGAGCTTTCCCGCGAAGATGCCGCCTCTCTCGGTATCACTGCCGGAACGGTACTGACGATCACGTCTGATACGGGGACTGTCTCGTTGAAAACGCGACTGTCAGATCAGCTCCCGCAGGGTACACTGTTCGTCCCGGCGCATTTCAGGGATGCAGCGGTAACAAGTCTCACCGGCTCCGCGTCATTTCCGCAGTATGTTTCGCTTTCAAAAGCCTGAGAAGCATGTCCGGTATTCCGAATATGAACACACAAACGCCGCTCCTGCGGCGTTTGCATTTTGCACACCCTGCCATGTCTCCTACTGCTACCCGATGAGCCGCGACATCCGACAACGCCACAAAGTTTTGCTCCAGGCGGAGACTCATCTTCACGCATACGGACGGGTGGGAGACCTTTCTGTGTGTCTCGTTTCTCCGAGCCGCTATCAGACCGGCATGAGCAGTCTGGGCTTTCAGACGGCCTATGCGCTGCTCGCCGGGTCAGCCGGCATCCGCTGTGAACGGGCTTTCCTTCCCGATCGTGAGGAGTTGGAAGAGTATCGCCGCAGCGGCACGCCACTGCTCTCGCTTGAATCTTCAACCTCTCTGGCTGATTTCGATGTGATCGCCTTTTCTACCTCGTTCGAGCCGGACTACCTGAATATCCCCCTGATTCTCACTCTGGCCCGTATTCCGCACTATTCAAACGAGCGAAGCCAATCAGACCCGCTTATCATCGCCGGCGGTGCCGCCTTCTTCATAAACCCCGAACCGGTTGCCGATTTCATCGATGCCATCTGTATCGGTGAAGGCGAGAACGTCATTCCCGGCATTGTCTCCACCCTGCTCTCTCCCATTGATAACGGCAGGCCCGGTCTGCTGCAGGCTCTGTCTGCAATTCCCGGCGTGTACGTTCCTGCCCGGTATCATCCCCGGTACCGTGACGACATTCTGGCCGGATACGATGTTGAAGCGGGAGCACCGCTGCCGGTCGTGCGCGTGCCGGTCTGTCTGGAACAGCATGAACCCTCATCCTCACAGATACTGACCGAACATACCGAGTTTGGGGAGATGTTTCTGGTAGAGGTAAGCCGTGGCTGTCCGCGTGGCTGCCGTTTCTGCAGTTCCGGATTTATCTATGGTGCCTTTCGTCAGCAGCCGTTCGAGAACATCGCTGCCCTGGTCGACCAGGGTCTCGCCTATCGCAGCAAAGTAGGACTGGTCGGTGCCGCTGTGTCGGATTATGCCGAAATCGGCCGGCTCTGCCGCTATATCGTCGAAAAGGGAGCCAAGGTATCGGTTTCATCATTGCGTATCGACCGGATTGATACTGACATGCTGGATGCCTTGATTGCCAGCGGTCACAAAACGATCTCGCTGGCTCCGGAGGGCGGGTCTCAACGGATGCGAGACACCATTCGAAAGAACCTGACCGAGGCGCAGATTCTTGAAGCCTGCGAAATGCTGATCCAGCGCGACATACTCAACCTGAAGCTCTATTTCATCATCGGCCTGCCGGGTGAAGAAGATGCGGACCTTGATGAGCTGGTCCGGCTGGTCGGTACCATCAGAGAGCGGGTCATCGAGCGGGGGCGGGCCAACAAACGGCTGGGAGAAATCTCCGTATCGGTCAACCCCTTTATACCCAAGCCGTTTACCCCCTTTCAGTGGTGCGGAATGGAGCCGCTCTCATCATTGGAGCGTAAGGTCAAACTCCTGGAGTCCAGCCTGCGTCGACTGTCAAATGTCAAGCTGAAGGTCGAAAGCCTGCGGGAATCTTATCTGCAAGCACTTCTGTCGCGCGGAGATCGGCGCCTTTCGCCTCTGCTGATCGACATGGCCGGGGGAGCTAACCTTAAAAAGGCCGCGAAATCATGCGGCATAGATACGGCCCGGTATGTGGAACGTACGATCGCCGGAGATGAGCTTCTCCCGTGGAGCATAATCGGCACTGCGGAGAACGCTCTGTTGCGGCGCGAATATGAGCGGGCGCTAGCGGGGAAGGGTGAAGGACTTTGAAAACCTGCACGATGTGCAAAAAAGAGTATGACGAGAACGCAGCATTGTCCGGTTATGCCGAAGCGGGCGAATGGCTGGCCGGTGAGGTGTGGCAGGATGCCGGAGAGTTATGCCCGCTCTGTCTCGAGAACCGGGCGCGGCTGGTGATGATGTACGGGCATGAAATAAATTCATGAGTACAACAGCTAATTTCAGCTCGTGATTATTCAACACATACACGTATTGATTATGTTGTATTCAATCTGCCCTGTTTCATCGTTCGAACGGCAAAAAAAGTCTGATATTATTGATTAAATTGCATTTTTTATGCTGTCTACCACTTCTCTAAAATGTCCCCGGAGATGTTTCTGCCCGGCGTGCCGTCTCTAACAACCATTCAATGTCTCTAAATTCTCGGCGATTCACCCTGCCATTTAACACTAATTTTTACTTTCCAGCACTTCACGGACTTTGGTCGATAACTGATGTAAGTTGAACGGTTTCTGGATAAAATATACACCATCGTCGAGTACGCCGTGGTGCCCGATGACATCGGCCGTGTATCCTGACATGAACAGGCACTTGAGTTGCGGGTAAATGTTCTGGATTTTTTTTGCAAGGTCCCGCCCGTTCATTTCGGGCATGATCACATCGGTGATAAGCAGGGGGATTTCACACGCGTGTTTCTGTACAAGGCTGATGGCCTCATGTGGCGAGTTGGTCGCGAGCACGGTATATCCAAGTTCTGTAAGAATTATCGTAAGTAAGTTCAGAATGGCCGGTTCGTCTTCCACCAACAGGATCGTCTCCTCCAGACCACGCAGGCCCGGTTCTGCAGCCTCTTCAGCCTGAACCTGTTCTGTGTCGCCACCATCTCTCGGTAGGTAGATGGTGAACCGGGATCCCGAACCCTGTGTGCTGATAACGTCGATGAAGCCATTGTTCTGCTTGACGGCGCCAAAAACCGTGGCCAGTCCAAGCCCGGTGCCTTCACCGATCCCTTTGGTCGTGAAGAAAGGCTCAAAAAGGTGAATCATAGTTTCTTTGTCTATGCCGCAGCCATCGTCGCTCACCGATAGTGTCACGTACGCTCCCGGTTTTGCCTCCGGGTGATGAGCATAATGATTCTCGTTAATGATTCTATTTTCAGTCTCAATCGTTATCATGCCGATGTCGGAAATGGCATCTCTGGCGTTTACGCAGAGGTTGGCGAGAATCTGGTCGATCTGGGAGCGGTCCATTTTAACCGGCCAGAGATTTTCTGCCGGAAGCCATGCGAGCTGTATACCCTCACCGATAATTCGCTGCAGCATACTGAGCATGCCGGTCACAGTCTCATTCAGATCCAGTACTTTGGGAACAATGGTCTGCTTACGGGCAAAGGACAGTAACTGGCGAGTAAGGTCGGCGGACCTTTCCGCTGCATGTAAAATTTCCTCCAGATTGGCTTGGAGAGGGTGATCAGAATCAGTCTTCATAAGGGCCAGGTGTGCATGTCCGAGGATAACTCCCAGCATATTATTGAAGTCGTGCGCAATCCCGCCGGCCAGTTGACCGATTGAATCAAGTTTTTGAGCCTGGTGCAGCTGATCTTTCAGCAGTTCTCGGTCTTCTTCGGCTTTCCTGAATTCGGTAACATCCCGAATCGATTCGATCGCGCCAATGGCACTTCCGTCCTGACCAAACAGCGGCGAGGCGGTAAACCAGTGGTGGCGCATACTGGCATCGCGATCCTGCTTGACGACCCTCTCCGCGATCAGCGAATCGCCACGTTTTTTAACGGTATCATATAACTTGAGAACAGTTTCAAGATCGTCACCAATCATATCGATCAGAAACGGACGCTTTTCACCGTAAAAAGGTATTGAATACGCGTAATCTCCTTTGCCGAGCATCTCTGCTTCAGAAATTCCGCTCAACTCTACCATCGCCTTGTTCCAGGCGATGACGCGATGTTCCTGATCAATGACGAAGGTCGCGTCCGGCAGGAAGTCTATGATTCCCTGCTGCAGCCTGGTCTGGGATGTCAGCTCCTGCTCCTTGACCTGCAGGCGGTTGAGCGCTGCCTGTACCGCTTCAACCTGATTATTGATCAATGCACCCAACATTGCTATCAGTTCAATCGGTGATGCTGTGCTGGCTCTGGTCTCCAGGTCGCCGTTTGCCAGCTTCAATAACGTATCATAATGCTCACACAGCCCGATGGCGACCTCGTGGCTTTCATCGATCTGTTCCTTCATAAAATCGGCCATCCGGTTCAGTAGCGGCGCCAATTCCCGGAAGAAGCCGGCAACTTCCGGCACAACAATCCGCGCATCCGGGTCTCCGAGCGAGAGGCGCTCCAGCATTTTACGCACTTCTGCATACTCGCAATTCCGCGCGGCGGTTGACTCTGTCGTACATGCAGCCAGTTTGGAAAAAAGTGCACGGTCTGCATGGTGGTGAAACAGATCACAGTCAAAACAGAGAGGATAGAGCTGCAGAGGATCTTCGGGAGGGTCGCCGGCACAGCGTGCCAACGGAAGGTAAATTGTGATTTTTTCGGAGAGTTCACGTGTCAAAATGCAGCGGTTTCCGAGCAGATTCATATCTGTCATACACTCATCTCCCACTACTAGAAACGGATCAGGGCGTGTTTGCGGTTATCGCTTTCGTCGCGCATAAGCAGCAGTGTCTTTTTTAAACGGGAGCACCAGACGGTAACATCATTTCTAAAAGTCGGGCAATCTCCGATTATCTCCAGAATTTCGCCAGATTTCATTTCCGGAGAAATTGCAGAGAGTTTCAATATCGGTTGCGGGCATTTAAGGCCGGTGGCATCGAGTATCCGCTGCGGTTGTGGAAGTGACATGGGCGATTCTCCGGTAAAATATAATTTATCCCATTTCCTGATTTAACCGTCTGATTATATGATAGTAACATTCAGCTTAAAGGCTGGATTGTCGCCATACACTGAATCATAACGTCAAGAGGGCAAGAGGCGATCAATGCGATACAAAACCGCTTGTTACGATTGGTAAAGCACATGGAGGTAGTCGAGTGCATCGCTTGAATCAAAGCTCCATTTTTTAGAAATGGCGTTTGAATATTTGAATTGTACACGATTTCAGTGGAAAATCATCATTTTAATTAAAATGCCGATAATTTCATAACTGCCCCTCATCGTCTGATCGCACAACAGTGGATCTAAACTTTTAAGGAGGTTCGTTAGTCAACTGCATGGTGATGACAATGCGGAATAAAAAAGAGGCGAGCTCAATGCCCGCCTCTTTTTTGTGCGCAATTTAATACCTGAATAAAAACTATCTGGCAGCAACCGCGTCAGCCGCTGAACGTCCAAGCGCCTCGCACTGCTCGAGTACTTCCGGTTTTGGAGAAAAAATGGTACGTACCGTATCACCGACCAGCTTGAAGCCGAGGCTCTTGAGGCGGTCTTCCGCCATTTTGCACGCTTCTCCGCTCCAGCCGTAGCTGCCGAATATTCCTGCCAGATTGGTCTTCAGCTTCACCGTGCTGAGATAGGCAAGAACTTCCCACATCGGTTTTGCGATATCACGGTTAAACGTCGGGATACCGAACAGCAGGGCGTCGGCCTCTTCCATGAGATTGCGCAGTTCGCTGGCATTCAGACTGTTTATATGATAGCTGGCTACCTCAATACCGTCACGCGCTGCCCCATGAGCAACGGCGTGCGCCATTTTTTCGGTACTGCCGTGAGGCGACAGAAACAGGAGAACAATTTTTTTGTTCTGCGAAGTCGGCTTGCTCCAGTTTTCAAACTGCTGAATGACTTTCCACGGGTCACGCCGGATTATCGGTCCGTGGCTCGGACAGATCATGTCGATCACGTCGTGGCGAATTTTCTCGACGGCGGAGAGAACCTTGTCTTTGAAGGGTCGGAAGATACAGTCAAAATAGAAATGGCGCGCAGAAGTAAAATCATCAACCTCGTCGTTGAAAATATGGCCGGTCTGCCAGTAGTGGGCCGCAAAGGCATCGCAGGAAAAGAGGATATTATCCTCCTCCAGGCGGGTGAACATGGTGTCGGGCCAGTGGAGAAACGGAGCGGTTATAAAACGGAGCGTCCGCCCACCCAGGTCGAGTGTGTCGCCGTCCTTGATGGTCTGGCAGGCGATCGGCTTCTGCATAATATTGCCGAGAAAATTTTTGGCGGCAGTCGTGCAATAGACCATTGCCTGCGGGGCCTGTTCCAGCAAAAACGCCAGAGACCCTGAATGGTCGTGCTCCGTATGATTGACGATTATATAGTCGATGGTTTTGGGGTCTACCAGCGACCTGACCTTATCCATGTATTCATCCACAAATTTTTCTTCAACCGTGTCAATAAGGACCGTTTTTTCAGTCCCTTTGAGCAGATAGGCGTTATAGCTGGTGCCATGTTCTGTCGGGAAAAGATCGTCAAAGACCCTTAAATCAGGATCTTCCGATCCGATCCAGTGCAGTCCCGGCTTAATTTCTATCGGTCCGAGCATAATGATTTCATCTCCTTTTTGTGTGAAAAATCCGGTAGTCGCGATGCAGGGTGATTCCCTGCTCCTTTTTAAATTGTACTGAAACTTTTCGTCAATATATCAGCATAAATATCTCGTGCACAAGCGACAAATAATCTAATTTTAATTGTTTTGACAGCCTGTTTCTGGTACATATGCGGCTATGAAAGAAAAAGTCCGTTCTCGTATAGCCGCCTTGCGGCCGTTACTGAAAGACACCACTCCTGAAGTCAGGATAGCAGCCGCCGGAGCAATTGAACGGCTGGAAGCGATCAGCACGGTCGATGAAATACTTGCAACGCTGAAGTCAGGTGACATGGGTGCCCGAATTGGCGCCATCTATGCTCTTGGCGAGATTGGCGGCGAGAAGGTGCTTCCACCGCTTGTCTATTGTGCCCGGCGGTCAGAAGTTGATATCCGATCTGCGTCCGCATCGGTACTGGGAAGTCTGGCCTTGCCGGCCTCTCTGCCGGTTCTTGTGGAGCTTCTCGATGATGAGAGTCCGACTGTTCAGAGCCGTGCGATAGCTGCGCTCCATGGTTTTCGGGTTACTCCCGACGTGCTCTCAAAACTGCGGACCTTTCTGGACGCGAGTGACGGCGTTCTGGAAGCAGAAGCGGCACGGACGCTGGCGGAACTCAAAGATGTTGCTTCATGCAGTAAAATCCATCTGCTTCTGACGTCCCCACATGCCTCAACCCGACAGGCCGCCGCCACAGCACTCAGCATCATGCCCCTGCAGTAGTATCCGGAAGTAACTAATAACTTTTTCGGCCTGCGGCCTTGTCCTCCGGGCAGCCTCGCTGTCCAGGTTGAAAGGTGAATCGTCCGCTCTGGTGGCGTCAAATCCCGAAATTATGCGCCGGTACAAAAAAACTTCCGTCATGAATCGTAATAATTGAGTTTCTGATCCCTGTTTCCAGTATGGATGTTCAGTAATGCCTGCTCGCAAATAATTTCCCGATGTCTATGTTTTTTAACAACGGATCAACAACGGCAACTATCTGCGAGTAGCACGACCCGTCAGAGCTGTTCAGTGCCTGCTCGCGCGGTGCGCGTAACCGTGTGCCATCGCCGTCAAACAGAATACGGACCATCGGGGCGTTTTCATCCAACGGGTTTGGTCGATACACAATTGCAACTTCGTTGTTATCGAGCCGCACAAGCGTACCTACCGGGTAGTTACCCATCATTTCTATAAAACGCTCAACAATAGCTCCGTCCAGAATCGTATTGGTCATCTTCTGCATCTCGTGCAGTGCGGTTTTCGGATTCACCGGGTGCTGGTAGACGCGCAGTGTCGTAATGGCATCGTAGGTGTCGGCGATTGCAATTATATCAACCATCTGATTAAAGGGGAGCTTATTTGCCCATTCAGGATATCCGCTCCGGTTGTAATGCAGGTGATGCCCCAGTACAACCGAGGAAATATGCGGTGCCAGTCCTTCCATTTCGCGGATGATTTTGGAACCGAGTTCAGGATGCCGCTTCATTTCATCAAATTCGGCGCTGGAAAGTTTACCCGGCTTGTTAAGGATATCCTTTGAAATCATGGTCTTTCCGATGTCATGAAGCTGCCCGGCAATTCCCAGATCCCTGACGGTCATGGAATCAAGACCGAGTGAGGTGCCCAATGCCATCGATAAAACGCCGACATTGACACAATGGTTAAAGGTGTAGTTGTCATAATCCTTGATCATTGTTAAACCCAGCAGCGCCCATGGTTCCTGCATGGTGATCGCAGCCATCTGGTCAACAACCTTTATCATCGGGGCGCTGTTCGGAATGCGTCCCCGTTCTATGTCCCGGCAGATTGATTTTATGGCTGAGAGAGCCCTGTTGTACGTTTCAACATGACCATCCGAGTCGTCCTTTTCAGGTTCATCATCGGCTGTATCAAAACTTTCATCGCCAAGACGGACCAGTGTAACGCTTGTGATTCCCGCTTCCGTAGTCTGACGGGAAAGGGACTCAAAGCTGACACTCTTGGCGGAGAAGAGTCTGACGAACGATTCAAGTTCTTCAAAAGTGATGGATTTGGAGACAACAATTCTGTTTATCTCTTTCTCGGTCATCCGGTACGTCAGATCGGCGATTGCTGTTGAGGGTGCAGTGAAGAGATGGTCATCAAAGAACATGATATTATCTATCAGTCCCCATGAGATCTGTTCCTCCAGGCTGAGAGCCGTCGTCAAAATTTTATAGAGTTCCATGAGCGGCTGTCTGATTGCAGGGTGCGAAGCAGGGTAAAAAGCCATTCCTTTAACCGCACCGGAAAAAAGCGTGATCAGTCTGAGCGCATTCGTCTTGTCAAGTGATCCCATCTAATCTTCCTTCCTTTTTTCTATCATTGCAATTGCATCCGAGCATGCTACCTCAAGTTCCCGACTGCCGGAAGCAAGTTTTTCAAGGTGCGGCACAGCCCTGACATCACCCAGCTTGCCCAGACATGCGGCAACAGCTGCTTTTAGCTGTTTTCCCCTGGTCGCAGCAAACAGATACCGCCCTTCCAGGAGAGTTACAAGGTATGGGGTCACCTGCCGTTCACCAATTGTGGCAAGGGCGGTCAGAGCATCAATTTTGAGGGGGAGTGACTTCAAAAAAAATTCTCGGGAGAGCACAATCTTCAAAAGGTCCGGCAAAGATTTTTTACTTTTCATCCCGCCAAGCGACGCGACTGCCTGTGGATGCAGAGCTGTATCGTTCCCGCGCAGAATGTTGAGAATTGCGGTTTCTGCTTCATTTCCACCAAGCAGCGCCAGACTTCGAATGGCTTCTTTCCGGACGCGTAGATCATGATGATGGAGACACTCCATAAGTGCCGCCAGTGACTCATGGCTTGCGATTGATCCTAAAATAGCGCAGATGTTTCGCATGATGAACCAGCGTGAGTCGTGCATCATATTCAGAAGCACCGGCACGGCCGCTTCACCGATGTTGCCCAGTAGCGTTGAAAGGGTTTTTCTGACTTTAAGGCTGTTGGTGTGCCCCAGAAGATCAATAGCTGACGAAATGGCGGTGGTGCCTCCGGCTTTGAGAGCAGCAAGCAGGGTTGTCTCCGTTACCCCGTTTCCCCCCTCTATTCTATCAAACATAACCTGTAGAACATCTCCATGTGTAACAATCTGCTCAATCGCGAACAGAGCACACTCCCGCATGCATTCACTGCGTCCTTCGTCAGCGGCGTGGCTTGCCAGCAATTCAATCAGCGGGAAAACCAGGTGTGCTTCCCGGCGTACCTGGAGATCATCGGCACAGGCAACGGCCTGGCGGACCAGCATCAGGTAAATGTCGTCATCAAGGCAGGTAATTAATCGCCCGAGCATCGCCTGAAGCTGCTGTTCCGGTTGGAGAGTATCCGCCTGTGGCGCCGGTTGCTCAACAGCAGGGGGAGTCTCCTCTCCGGTTTCAGCTTCATCAATCCCTAATGGGATGATACCGGCCTGTTCGACTCTTTGGCGTTTATTCCGGATGGCCGTCAGGTCAAACTCATTGACGCAGATGGAGCGAATGCCGCTCGAAGTCATCACGGTATCAATGCCTCCTGACTGCTGGATTGTTTCAGGAGACAGACACAATATTTTTATCATTTCAAGTAGATCTTCCTGGAACAGGTCGTGAAAAAAAGTAATTTTTTGAGCCCGGCGGATAAAGAGTTCATATGCCAGAGCGCTCGCCATGCCGGAATCCTCTTTAAGAACCTCCCCGTCCGGGAAGCTGAATCCGGTTCGCCCGCAGGCGAGAGAAAGTGTGTTCCCATTAAGCAGCTGCAGCATCGTTGAATGAGCCAGTTCCAGGCTGCTGCGGCGGGTCGGGTGCCCTTTCGGATAAAACCTCCACGTCCGCACGGCGCGATAGACAGTGCCGAGCGCATCAATAGTTCCCTGGGATGTTGGTGGTCGATAGAAATCCATTGCCGTTCCTTGTATTGAGAAGTGGAATTATGCCATACTGCTCCGGAAATGTCTTTCCTAAATATTTTAATTTCTGACGATCTACGCAGTGACGGACGCATGGGAGAGGTGCATGAAGCAGAAAACAATCTTTACCTGTCAGAAATGCGGCAACCAGTCACCCAAATGGCTCGGAAAATGCCCTGACTGTGCGGCCTGGAACAGCATGGTGGAAGAGGCGGTCGTCAGGGTTTCGAACGTTGCACGCACATCCGGGAGCGCCATACCCATTCCGATATGTGACGTCCCTCCTCAAACCGAGACACGCCGGCCCACCGGCATTGGAGAACTCGACAGGGTTCTGGGCGGCGGTATTGTCCCCGGCTCTCTGGTTCTGATAGGCGGCGATCCGGGTATCGGAAAATCGACGCTTCTGCTGCAGGCGATGCACACCCTGGCTATGGCGGCAGGGAAGGTACTGTATGTTTCCGGTGAGGAGTCCGCGTCCCAGACCCGTCTGCGGGGTGAACGGCTGGGTGCATCAAGCCGCAACCTGATGATTCTCGCTGAAAACTCGCTGGAAGCGATCCTGAGCCAGGCCGCAGCTCTTAAGCCCGCCGCAATGGTAATTGACTCGATTCAAACGGTCTGGACCTCTACTCTGGAATCGGCTCCCGGCAGCGTCAGCCAGGTGCGGGAATCGGCCGGAAAGCTGATGCTGCTTGCCAAAGGAAGTGATATACCGATCTTCATTGTCGGACACGTTACCAAAGACGGTTCTATAGCCGGGCCGCGTGTCCTTGAGCATATGGTTGATACGGTGCTCTACTTCGAGGGGGATGGCAGTCATCCCTTCCGGATTCTGCGGGCGGTCAAGAACCGCTTCGGTTCAACCAATGAAATAGGCGTTTTCGAGATGAAACAGGAGGGGCTGTGCGGAGTGGCAAATCCATCAGAGCTGTTCCTTTCCGAGCGGCCGCTGGATGTGTCGGGCTCTGTCGTCACCACGTCGCTGGAGGGGAGCCGCCCTCTGCTGGTAGAACTTCAAGCTCTGGTTACCCCGTCTTCCTACGGCGTTCCCCGTCGGACAACTATCGGGGTTGACCATAATCGCCTGGCTTTGTTGGTCGCCGTCCTGGAAAAAAAAGTCGGTCTGCACATGGCCGGTCAGGACATCTTTTTGAACGCGGCAGGAGGTGCGCGTCTGAACGAGCCGGCGGCAGACCTGGCCATGATTATGGCGGTTGCCTCCAGTCATCTCGACAAAGCGGTCCCTCCCGATACGGTCATCTTCGGTGAAGTCGGCCTGGCAGGAGAAGTGCGGGCTGTCACCCAACCTGAATTGCGCATTGCCGAAGCCGAAAAGCTTGGCTTCAAGCGCTGCATTATTCCCGCCGGCAGCCTGAAGCGTCTTAAAAAACGGGGCATCCGTCTGGAGGGCGTCTCAACGGTTCAACATGCAATGGATGTGATATTTGAGTCGTGACATCCTCCCTCCGCTCCAGAAGGTATGGAGAACTACCGATACCATATAATACCTGGATTACTACATGATGCCACGTCTGGAACAAGATGTTACCGTTCAGTATCACGAAGTTGATCAGCATGGGTTTCTGCGGCCCGTTGCCCTTCTTAATCACCTCCAGTCTGCAGCAGGATACCATGCGGCGCTGCTCGGAGTTTCCGTGGCGGATCTGGTCGCACGTGGCTATACGTGGGTGCTGTCAAGGATTCACCTTACTATGGAGCGCTATCCGCTCAGTGGTGAGGTCTTCCGGATACGAACCTGGCCGGCGACCAGAGAGAATCTTCTCACAATAAGGGATTTTGAGCTGACCGACAGTGACGGCTCTTTGATCGGCAGAGCGACAACGCTGTGGGCGGTACTGAACCTCAAAACGAGGCGCCCCGTGAAGCTGACTGACGTGCTGCCGTTATATCCGCTGAATCCTGTCCGGGCGCTTAATGACACGTTCGACACACTTCCTCTCTTTGAAAAACCGGAGCATGAACTGCGTCTGCCTGTGCTGCGAGGCGATCTTGACATCAACAGACACGTGAATAATACCGTCTACGCCGGTTGGGTGCTGGAGACGGTTCCTGAAGAAGTGGACAGTACCTGCCGTCTTTCCTCAATAGAAATTGCGTTTCGCGCCGAGGCACTCTACGGAGACACCATCGTTGCACGCACGGCGGGAGCCGGAGAGGCGGGCTGTTATCTCCACCGCGTGGATAGTCACTGTGATGGTCGGGAGTTGGCCCGGGTCCGGACCTACTGGGCACCCCTGTAAATAGAGCCCGTCGGTTACCGGTCGCTTCGCCCCCCCATTATCAAAAATAGGTGTCCGTTTATCCTGCCGCTTCGAAGATTTGTTTTGACCTCTCCCTCTTCCTATGTTATATCAAGAAAAGTTGATATAAATAAATTGCGTACATTGATATAACTATGCTTGAAACATTCAAATCCCTGTCCGACCTCAGCCGCCTGCGTCTGGCTGCAGTGCTCCTTTCAGGTGAGTTCACCGTGCAGGAGTTGACCCGTATCATGGGTATGGGACAGTCACGCGTCTCGCGTCACCTGAAAATACTGACCGAGGCCGGCGTGTTGACCGTGAAACGCCAGGGTACCTGGAGCTACTTTCGGGTCGGTGAGGGGAGCAGCTTCTTCAGCGCCATCCGCCCCGCTATTGAACGGGAAATGGAGAGACTGCCTGAACGGAGCCGTGATCTGGCGGCCGTTGCGGCAGTTCTTGATGAACGTCGTCGGCGCAGTCAGGAATTTTTCGATCGGAATGCCCGTCAGTGGGACGACCTGGCCCGCACTCTGCTGCCTGTCCCGGAATACCGGCAGCACCTGCTGGAACAGATACCTGAAAGCGCCATTGTACTGGAGATAGGCATAGGAACCGGCGGCCTGCTGGCGGAGTTGGCGGAACGGGCGTCCAGGGTGATTGGCGTGGACCATTCTCCGGCAATGCTGGGAGAGGCCCGGCGCCGGCTGGACGAAAAAGGCATCGGAGGTATCGATCTGCGCCTGGGAGAGATGAGCCACCTGCCGTTACCCGATGCCTCTGTTGAGTGCGTTGTGGCAAACATGGTGCTGCATCATGCCGCCGACCCGGCGGCGGTGCTGGCTGAAATCCGTCGCGTGCTGGTCACCGGCGGCACACTGCTCCTGGCCGATCTAGCCCGCCACGAACGTGAGGCAGCTCGGGAACAGCTGGCTGACCAATGGCTGGGGTTCGAAGAAAATGAGTTGAGAGAGTGGCTGAAGCTTGCAGGTTTTGCACGTGTTACCATCGAGCAGATAGCTGCAGCCGCAGGAGAGGAACAGGTATTGCTGGTTCAAGCCTTGTAGGGGCGTATCGCATACGCCCTGGTGGAAAATCAGCATTTAATCTATTGCAGCGAGGGCGCAAGCATTGCGCCCCTACAAAAAGCATCACATCGAAAAGGAGAATAACCATGTCACAGGATTATATCGTAGCAGATCTTACACTGGCAGATTGGGGCCGCAAAGAAATCAGGATCGCTGAGACCGAGATGCCGGGTCTGATGGCCATACGGGAGGAGTTTGCCGCAACGCAGCCACTGAAAGGGGCCCGAATCACCGGTTCGCTCCACATGACCATCCAGACAGCCGTGCTGATCGAGACTCTGACGGCGCTGGGTGCCGAAGTCCGCTGGGCTTCCTGCAATATTTTTTCGACCCAGGATCACGCCGCTGCCGCTATCGCAGCTGTAGGAGTGCCGGTTTTCGCCGTCAAAGGCGAGACTCTTGAGCAGTACTGGGATTATACCCACCGAATCTTTGAATGGAGCGACGGCGGTTTTTCCAACATGATTCTGGATGACGGTGGAGATGCGACATTGCTGCTGCATCTGGGTGCCAGAGCAGAAAAAGATCTCTCTGTTCTTGCCAGACCGGCCTCAGAAGAGGAGACGGTTCTTTTCGCCGCCATCAAGGCCAAGCTGGCTGTCGATGCGGCCTGGTACTCAACCCGTCTGGCCGAGATCAGGGGTGTGACCGAGGAAACCACTACCGGTGTGCATCGTCTGTATCAGATGCATGAGCGCGGCGACCTGAAATTTCCGGCCATCAACGTCAACGATTCAGTCACCAAATCCAAGTTCGATAATCTCTACGGCTGCCGCGAATCGCTGGTAGACGGTATAAAACGGGCCACCGACGTGATGATCGCCGGTAAGGTCGCCCTTATCTGCGGCTATGGCGATGTCGGCAAAGGGTCGGCTCAGGCCATGCGTGCACTGTCTGCCCAGGTGTGGGTTACCGAAGTGGATCCGATCTGTGCCCTGCAGGCCGCAATGGAAGGGTACCGCGTAGTGACCATGGAATATGCCGCCGACAAGGCTGACTTATTTGTCACATGTACCGGTAATTATCATGTCATAACTCATGATCATATGGTCAGGATGAAGGATCAGGCGATCGTCTGCAACATCGGTCATTTTGACAACGAAATCGAAGTTGCAGCTCTTGAAAAATATCAGTGGGAAGAGATCAAGCCTCAGGTGGATCACGTCATATTCCCGGACGGAACGCGCATCATACTGCTGGCTAAAGGTCGTCTGGTCAATCTGGGTTGCGGAACCGGCCACCCCAGTTATGTCATGTCCTCCTCATTCGCCAATCAGACAATCGCCCAGATAGAGCTGTTCTGTAATCCGGACAATTATCCGGTCGGAGTATATGTCCTTCCCAAACACCTTGATGAGAAAGTGGCACGTCTGCAGTTGAAGAAACTGAATGCGCAGCTGAGCATTCTGACCGACGAACAGGCCGCCTATATCGGCGTACCGAAGGACGGTCCGTATAAGGCTGAGCAGTACCGGTATTAAGATGTGAGAGTTGCACCGGCTCTCCTCCTGTCAAGAGAGGAGAGCCGGTGCGAAGTCCGTGTAATCGGGGGATATACGCTTATGGAGTGTCGCGCGGGGTGTGCTGCCTGCTGTGTAGCACCGTCAATTTCCTCACATATCCCGGACACCGATTCCGGAAAGCCGGCCGGAGTCCGCTGTTTTCAATTGACGCATGACAACCGCTGCCGTCTCTTCGGCCGTGCTGAACGCCCGGCAGTCTGTCTGAGTCTGCAGGCAGACGAAGAAATGTGCGGCACCAGTTCCGGTGAAGCGCTTGAACGGTTGACGGAGTGGGAAAAGCTGACGAGCCCGGGAGCTACTTATTCTGACCGGACTGATTCAACGCCTTGATGATGTCGTCAGTTACATCCTGCGCGTTCTCAGGACTGCCGATGTAGAGCAGTTCCTTTCTGACCACAATAGCGGCAAAATTGTTGGCTTTGCCATATTCCCGGGACGACCGCTCAATTGCTCCGTACAGCGAAGCGGTCTCCTTGCTCTGAAGAGCAAGAAATTCCTCTTCCGACGCCCGGGCAACTTTCTGGAAGTCTTCCAGCTTATTCTGAAATTCCTTCGATTTCGCCTCCTGCTGTTTCGGAGTCATCGTAGAAATTTTCGCTTCTATGGACGCTTTCAGTTTTTCGACCTGTTTTTTCTTTACATCAATTTTTTCCAGAAGCTGGTCTTTCTTCGTGGTGAGATGAGCCTTGAGTGCTTTGCCCCGCTCTGACTCATCACCGATACGGGCAACATCAACATAGCCGATACGGAAAGTCTGGACTGCTGCTGACGGCGCCGGTTTTACTTCAGTGCTTTTATCGGCAGCGAAGGCAAGTGAAGGAAGTGAAAAAAAACAGGCAATCAGAATTCTTGTAACATGTGTGTTCATGGAGTCTCTCTTTTATCGTGGATTATGTGGTACGGTTTTGGAGTCCGGTGCAACGGGCGGCTTTGCGGCGGTTTCGCAGTGATACCAACAACACCCCCGGGAACAGCAGCAGGGAAACAGCCGATATCAGGGGATGAGCAACTGCGACAACAACCGGTGCCAGGGCCAGACGGGTCATACCTCTCAGGATCGAATGCTGCGCAATCATATCAGCCAGCGGTGGACTGTGTCGATAGTAAAATGACACAAAAGCACGTCCAGGGGCATTGGTCAACAGATACTCGTCACGGAAATCGCGCAGAAGCTGCACCTGCGGATGCAGATAGCTTCCGTAGGCTGCCGTGGCGATGAAACAGCCTCCGCCACCCCCTCCGGAGCCGCCACCGGTATTGACCGGTGCTGCAGGCTGCAGTGGCTGGTACACCGTTCCGCCGGAGGGTTCCGTTACCGTCAGGCCGGTGCCGTTGGTGCTGAAATTTGCAGTATGATTATCGCTGTCGGCGGCATTGACGATCAGCAGGACAGCTTCGGTAGAGCTGCTGAAGCCGGGAACGGTCACCGTTGTTCCGGTCGTGGCGGCAAAAGGATATTCTGTGATGACGCCGCCGCTGCTTTTGATGAAGGCAGCGGCTCTGATGCCGCTCGTACCGTTGAGTGTGATGGAGAGGTCACCGGGGGCGCCTGCCGTGGGTATAAACCGGTAGTACGCAAAAGAATAGTGCGGCAATGTTACCGTCGGAGCCGGAGACGAACCGGCGTTGACCGGGGTGGAGGTGGTGGGAGAGTAGCTGGCCAGGGGTGTGTAGGGGTGAATGTAGGTGATATCTGCGGGTTGGGTTGTCCACGCCCTGGTATAGACCTGTTTGGCAAAGCCAAAGAAATCTGAACCAAGGGAACTGTTATAGGTGGCCGACATAAGCAGGCTGTCCAGCACAGGTGCCATCGGAATGTCAGCACCTCCGGCACTGGTAAGGCCGCCGACTTTTTCCCAGGCGCTGCGAATCATATCGGTTCCATGCTTTTCAGCCAGGTAGCGATTGAAGATCCAGCGCCCATAGCCGGCACCGATGGTGACTGCATCCGACCCGACTGTTATATCCAGTGATTTTGAACTGTTGTTGAACCAGGCCGGTATGTAATTGTACAGCTGATTGACACCGGCATACAGCTCATCTTCCATCCAGGTTGATGTTGCTTCCGCATACCAGATATCAAAATAGTAGGTATATCCGTACTGCACGGCGTGGTGATATTCATGTGCGCCGGTGATCTGCAGGCTCTGAAGCGGAGTGTAGGTTGTCGGATGATAGATCGAATTAGTGAAACTGCTGTCCAGTTCCAGCCAGCTGGTGACGCCGTTTGGATAGAGTGCCGAAGGGGCAAAATTTCCGCTGTACGTTACGCCGTAATATCCTTGAGTAGCCAGATTGTGGAGGTAGATGTCGTAGATTCCGTACGTCGTTGGTGCAGGCTGGTAACCAAGTAAGCCGTACTGTGTATAGATGTTTTCAAACGTGGCGGCAACTGTATGTGCCCAATCCGTCGCGTCGGTCAGCGCCAGGCCGGAGTATATGTTGATGTTGGCTATGTCAGGGGCATCGATGCCGCTGTCGGTGTAATGTACCTTGTAATGTCCGCCGGAGGAGACAACAGTCAGCTCTGTCCCCGAAAGCGTCGGCAGCGCCAGCTGTTTTGCCAGTACCTTCTGCGTTGACGGTTCCAGCAGACGCCAGTCGCGCTGCAGGCTGTGCTTCAACGGCATGCCGCAGCGGGCGGATTCTGCAGCTGCCGGCACCGCCGTCAGAAGCGCTTTTTCAAGCTGTATGTTTTTTACCTCACCGAATTGCTGCAGGTAATATTCATCCAGAGGCCCGGCGGATACCGGTACGGATAATTGAAACAGGGCTGCAATTGTAGCTGCAACGCGTGAGCAGAAACGGAGCATCAATCCACCATCCTTTTCCCGGCCCGTATCGGTACGAGAGTGGTTTTACCACGTTCAACGGTGATTTCGGCGCTGAACGGACCGCTGCCGACGGAATAAGTACCGGCGGGCAGAACCTCGACGAAATACCCGTTGTCATCGGTCTGTACGGTGACAAGCTGCCTGCCTCCGGAGGAGATCAGGAGAGGCGTACGGGGAAAGGGCGTAAAGCCGCTGGCTGAGCCGAGTTTGCCTCCGGAACTTTGAAGATAGCAGATTCCGGCGACAACACCGGTCCCATCGGGAAGAGCGGTTTGTACGATCTGGGGTGTCAGGGTTGTCAGGATAACCGGGCGCACCTTATCCCGCAGCGCCACAAAAGCGCTCCCGTCATCTGCCGGGCCGGCCGTGAAGGCACGGCCGTCAAAGTGATAATAATTCCAGGCGTCAGTCGGTCGATTAACGACTGCAATGGCGGGAAGTGCTGCGAGTATAATAATAAACAGTAAAAAACCGCTTGTTCTGGACATGGCAACCGCCTCATGTGCGATAGATGCGATCACATTCTGCCCATTTCGCTGTTATGAAGTCAAATGGAATTATACGTTATCCGTCTCCGCTTGACAAATCGGCTGCGTGGCGATATTTTTATGGGCCGATTACTGACCCGTTTGCAGGAAAATATATATAACCGAGAGGAGTTTACCATCATGTCAGAAAAATTCATCTTCACTTCCGAATCCGTATCCGAGGGGCATCCTGACAAGGTTGCCGATCAGGTGTCGGACGCAATTCTCGACGCAATTCTCACACAGGACCGCACGGCCCGCGTCGCCTGCGAAACCATGGTTACCACCGGTATGGTGGTAATTGCCGGTGAAATAACCACAAATGCGGTGATCAATTATTCCGAAATAGCCCGTCAAACCATTAAGAACATCGGCTATACCGACTCGGAAATCGGTTTTGATGCTGATACCTGTGCGGTGCTTGTTTCTGTTGACCGCCAGTCCCCGGATATCTGTCAGGGGGTTTCGGAGGGAGCCGGACTGCACAAAGAACAGGGTGCCGGCGATCAGGGGCTTATGTTCGGTTATGCCTGCAACGAAACTCCTGAGCTGATGCCGATGCCGATCCAGCTGGCTCATCAGCTGGTTGCCAAACTGGCCGAAGTGCGCAAATCAGGCGTGCTGGACTTCCTGCGGCCCGACTCCAAGTCCCAGGTCTCGGTGGAATATGTTGACGGCAAGCCGAGCCGTATTGATACGGTCGTTATCTCCACCCAGCACACTCCTGAAGTAACTCACCGCAGGATCGAGGAGGAGGTCATTGCGGAAGTGATCAAGAAGGTCATCCCGGCACATCTGCTCGATGCAGATACACGGTATTTCATTAATCCGACCGGCCGCTTTGTTGTCGGTGGTCCGATGGGAGACTGCGGGTTGACCGGCCGCAAGATCATCGTTGATACCTACGGAGGCATGGGTCGCCACGGCGGCGGCGCCTTCTCGGGCAAAGATCCTTCAAAGGTTGACCGTTCGGCTGCCTACATGGGCCGCTATGTCGCAAAAAATCTGGTTGCCGCCGGTCTCTGTGACCGCTGCGAAGTACAGGTTGCCTACGCAATCGGCATGGCCCAGCCGGTCTCTATCATGGTCAATACCTTCGGTACCGGAAAACTGCCGGAAGATCGTTTTTCATCTCTGGTCCGCGAAACATTCGACATGCGTCCGAGCGCTATCATCGAACAGCTTGACCTTCTCCGCCCGATATATCTCAAAACTGCGGCCTATGGTCACTTCGGTCGTGAGTTGCCCGAATTTACCTGGGAGCGTACCGACAAAGCAGCCCTGCTGAAGCAAAAAGCGGGAATTTGATCACGTATTACAGGGGCGGCGTTAAAAACCGCCCTCTTCTTTAAATCCGAAAATACATTTGAAACACAGAGCAACGGAGCAACGGAGTAAAATTTAGAGTAAATCGGTTTGATTTCTCTGTTGCTCCGTTGCTCTGTGTTATTTTAAGACTGGTTGTTACAGGTTTAACGCCATGCTGACCAATCCGATTGAACATAACCCGCTGCTATTCGGCCATGATGAACGAACCGGCATCATCGCGGTGGAACCGGTCGGACACTTTATCAGGCTCTTTTTTAGAACTGCCGGGCGTGTCCATTTCCATGATGAACCCTTTCAACCGTTCATTCTGGTCAGCGACCCGGGGGTGGTATCTGGTTGTCGTGTCCCGTGCGCCGTACGGCAATTAACCGGGGACGATTTCTTCCGCTTCCAGCTGTTGTTTGATTCCTGGAGCGACTGCCTTCTCGCCAGGGATTTTCTGGCGGCTAAAACCGGTACTCGGCACTCGGCTCCCGATGCCCCGTATCTATTCCTGCCGGATCTTTCTCATCAATATATGCTGGCCAGTGGCACCACGCTTTTTAAAGGCCTGGAATTCTCCGATCTGCGCTGTCTGGCTCTTGATATTGAAACCGCGTGCGCCGAGGGGTATGACTTTTCGAACCCGGAGCGCCCGGAAGACCGTATCATCTCTATCGCTCTCAAGGATTCTCATGGAGAGGAGATCGTGCTGCGCGGTGACCGGTTGACAGAGCCGGAGCTGCTTCACGCCTTGAACAGCGAGATCCAACGCTGCGATCCGGATGTCATCACCGGTCACAATATATTTCGTTTTGATCTCGATTACATCGGCCGCCGGGCGCAGATGCACGATATCCGCCTGACCTGGGGGAGAAACGGTGCGGCTCCGCACATCACCCCGCATGCCCGCTGGAGTCTGGCTGAGAAAAATCTGGAATACCAGCGCTGGGATATCTATGGCCGGCATATTATCGATACATATTTTCTGGTGCAGTTGTATGATGTCGGCGGCCGTAATCTTGAAAGTCACGGACTCAAGTCGGTAGCACGGCATTTTGGAGTTGCCGCTGAAGATCGCACCTACATAGCCGGTGCCGATATTTCTGCGACATTTCAACAGGATCCAGAACAGCTCTATCGCTACAACATCGATGATGTCCGGGAGACGCTCTCCCTGTTCCGGCTGCTTGGCTATCCCTGGTTTCTGCAGGGCCGGATTTTCCCGTACTCCTTTCAAAACTGCGTCATTCGCGGTAACGCCACCCGCATCAACTCCCTCTTTCTGCGTGAATACCTGTATCGCGGCCATACTATCCCGGCCCGTACATCCTCTGCTGCTCCCTTTGAGGGTGGCTATACCGAGTCCGCATATTCCGGTGTTATTGGACCGATAGTCCATTGCGACGTGGCATCGCTCTACCCGTCATTGATGCTGACATACCGGCTGGCTCCGGCAAAGGACACTCTCGGGCTGTTTCTCCCGATGCTCTCGGAGCTGCGCCGTTTCAGGCTGAACTCCAAGCAGGCGGCCCGGGATGCGGCGGAGGATTCGGAACGCCGCTATTTTGATGCGCTTCAGCAGCTGTTCAAGGTTCTGATCAATTCGTTTTATGGCTATCTGGGGGCCGCACGGCACAACTTTTCCGATCCGGCGACCGCTGCCGAAGTGACTCGTCTCGGCCGGGTTACGATCAAAAACATGATTGACCTCCTTGCGGCAGAAGGCGCCCGACCGGTGGAAGTAGATACGGACGGCATCTATTTCAAACCGCCCGGGTCATGTGCAACCGAGGAGGGGGAAAGTGATCTGGTGCGGCGCATCTCCCGGAAGTTGCCGGAAGGAATCGAGGTTGAACTGGACGGACGCTATCAATCGATGTTCGCCTATAAAACTAAAAATTACGCATTGATGGAATATGACGGCAGGATCATTATCAAGGGGAGCGGACTCCGTTCGCGCGGTCTCGAACCGTATCTGCGGGAATTCATGCGCGATGCCGTCGAACTGATTCTCGCCGGGAAAGCCGGGGATGTTGAGCGGTTATTCGACCGGTATGTAGCCAGACTTCGTACGCGCGGGTTGGATGTTGTCTGGGTGTCCCGCAGCGAGACACTCAATGATTCACCGGACAGTTATCGTGAAAAGCTTCGTCTGGGCTCGCGCAATCATTCGGCCGCTTTTGAGATAGCTCTTGCCTCAGGCAAACCCTACCGTGCCGGAGATCACGTCAGTTACTATGTCTGCGGCACCGGCAGAGATGTGACGGCGTATGAACAGTGCCGTCCGGTGGCTGCATTTGATCCGGTGCATCCTGATATTAATGTGCTGTACTACATTGAAAAGCTGCGTCATGTGAAAAAACGGTTTGAACCGTTCATGCCGAAAGAACCGACTCTTTTTGATTTGTGATACTTGCAAGCCGGATGCCTTTGTGGTAAAGAGTCTCAAAAGAGATGAAAAAATACTGAACTTCTTCCTGACGTAATTAAATCCACCTCTCTGTGACGGGAAAGGTGCAGGGGTGAGGGGATGTATTTTACCGTGTGTCAATAACGCCGGGTTCTACCATGTTGCCATGCCATTAAAAGGAGACCGTATGAAAAAGGTTCTGTTGTTGTCAGCGGTATTATGTGCTTTTGTCGTGATGGGTCCGGGTCTGGCGGCGGCGGATCAGCAGCCGGAAATGATTGCGGAGAAGATGGCGACGAAGTTTGTGAGAGGGATCACCAACACGGTCACCAGTATTGTTGAGCTTCCTAAACAGACGATTCTGACCGGGCGGGATATGGGGCCGGTAGGGTATGTCATCGGCCCGATAAAGGGTGTCGGGATGGTGCTTTACCGTGCCGTAGTCGGGGTATCGGAAACACTTTTCTGCATGGTTCCTCAACCGGGCTATTATGATCCAATGATGGACCCGGAATATGTCTGGCAGGGATGGGAACCTAAAAGAGATACGACAAAGGCTGTTGCGGAAGAAAAATAACCCTGAATGTAGACCTCACCACGGCCAAAAGCAGGCGCTTCTCAGCGAGACACGGAGAAAATAAGAACCAGAATCACTCTGGCTCAACCCAAGTGTTCTCTCATATAAACTGGTCTTTTCTCGGTGCCTCCGTGGTGAACGCTCTTTTAATCAGACGGTTCACGCCAACCGCTGTCGCAGATATGCTTCAAATTCAGCACTGAATTCCTTCCTCTTAAGCGCCATATCGACGGTTGCTTTCAGGAATCCGAGTTTGTCACCGCAGTCATGACGTAATCCCTCAAACAAACAGCCGTAAACCCTTTCTTCTTTTGACAATGTCAGGATGGCATCCGTCAGCTGGATTTCTCCGCCTTTCCCCGGTTCCTGATTTCGGAGGATGTCGAAAATACGCGGTGTCAATACGTAGCGGCCGATAATAGCCATGTCGGAGGGCGCCTCTTCCCGGGCGGGTTTCTCGACCATGTCTGTGACAACGAACGTACGCTCGCCGATTTTGTCCGCCGCGACACATCCGTACGCAGAGATGTTTTCCATGGGTACTTTTTCCAGCGCCAGCACCGATCCTCCCTGCTGATTGAATACTTCCAGCAACTGCCCGAGGCAGGGGCGCTCGCTGTCAACAATGTCATCACCGAGCAGAACGGCAAAGGGTTCATTGCCGACGAAATCCTTGGCACAGAGAATGGCATGACCAAGGCCCATGGCCTGTCGCTGCCGGACATAGAAAATATCAACCATCTCGGCTATTTCGCGAACCCGCGAGAGCTCCCGGTCTTTTCCTTTGTCGTAGAGGTGCGCCTCCAGTTCCACGGAAATATCGAAGTGGTCCTCAATATTATGTTTGCCGCGCCCGGTTACAAAAAGAATCTGCTCAATGCCAGAGGCCACAGCCTCTTCAACAACGTACTGCACCAGCGGTTTGTCAATCAGCGGCAGCATCTCTTTGGGGGAGGATTTGGTAGCAGGAAGAAAACGGGTGCCGAGACCGGCAACCGGAAACACGGCTTTTTTGACTTTCATGTGGGGCTCCAGAGTTGCTGAAAAATAATCAAAAAACCGATTGAAACACAGAGCAACAGAGCAAATCTTACAAAAATTGAGAAGCTTATTTGATAAAGACCCTTTGCTAGAGGTTACGCCTGTTTTTATTATAGGATTTCTGTCTCAGTTGCTCTGTTGCTCTGTGGTTCAGAAATATTACTCTCCCGAGCAGGCGCATCCGCTGCATGCAGCCGGTTTCGGCGCTTCGGTTTTCGGGCAGTACCCGGTATTAAACCAGCCGTCACCTTTAAGGCTGAAAGCAGTGGAAGAGATCATCTTTTCTACGGCCGCACCGCATTGCGGGCATTGGCTGGCAGGTGGATCGGAAAACTTCTGACGCAGTTCAAACTGGTTGTTGCAGGAAGTGCAACGGTATTCGTACATCGGCATGACGCGTAAACTCCTCTGACCGTCTATAATAGTTGTAGCCCTAATATAGTGATTACATGGCTGGTTTGTCAATGTTACGGATAGTTATCGTTGACAGACGATTGATTGCATATTAGGCCTGATTTGTGCTAAAGAGTGATCCGGATCACAGTATTACGCTATTTGCCCATATGGATTCTGGCTGTTATTCTTCGGGATTAATTTATTTTATAGGTAGATCAGCGTGTTACACTCTTCATCAGTGGGCGTTGGTTGTGTTTGTGTCAGGTGACCCGCTTCACCGTATACAGTTATTTCGCCGGATGAGGTCTGAGATCTGTTATGAACAATAAATAGATGAGCTGTTTACTAGATGCACTGTTTACTCACTTGACAAGAACATATTTGGATGTATTTTGTTAAACCTGCTTAGGCTTCTGACGCAGCAGAATAGAGCGGTTATTTCAGGTCATTTCCATATATTCGTACCACGTACCATATACCATGGCTCAGCAGAACGCATCTTCCGGAAAGGAGGGAATATTTTGAAACAAAACAACATGAAAAAAAGCTGCCTGACCCTTGGGATTGGAGTGGCAGTGCTGGCTTCATCACTGCTCTGGTCAGCACCGCTCATGGCGTCCGACTACTCATTTTCAGGTGAGTCCAACACGATCTTCCGCATGCGGACAACGACCGACAAGAAGAATCTGTATCCTGCCTACGAATATCTTCGTCTCAACATGACCGACAATCGCAGTGACGGCTCGGGGATTTCATTTTACCTTGGTGCCTGGGGGCGTGCCGATCTGGGTGACAAATCCACATCCAACAATACGGATGGTGATCTTCAGTATGCCTATCTCACCTACCATGCCCCGAAAAATAATGCCGCAGTCACCATAGGACGTCAGTTCATCAGCGAAGGTGTTGCTGCCGAGCGAATCGACGGCCTTTTTCTGCGCAGTGATTTCGGATATGGACTCGGAGCATCGGCATTCGTCGGCAATTCCGTTATCACGGAGCCGAACTCTGATCCGAAATATCAGGGTGGAGCGATCGTCTACGGCACACGGGTCTCGCAGACAAACAAAAAACTGTACACCATCGGCCTGAGCGTCCTCAAAAGCGAGCGGGAAAATAACTCCCGTTATCGTGAAGAGGAGGGGGTAGATCTCTGGCTCCGCCCGCATGAACTGGTCGATATCACCGGCCGCTCAACCTACAACTCCATCACAAACGGCTGGATGGAAAACAATTATGCCATCTCCTATGCGCCGATAACAACTCTCAGGCTCGGAGTGGATTTTTCGTATATTAACTTCAAAGATTATTTATTCAACCTCACAACTCCGGCGTTAAGCATCTTAAATCCGGTTTGGAGCCTCAATAATAATCAGACCGCTGTCGGTGTCAGCGCCGCATATACCGGGGTCAAAAATCTGACGGTCGCGGCAGACTGCAAATTCTACAGTTATGACCAGTCCGGTGATGCCTCGTATTTCGGCGGCAAGGCGAGCTACTCCTTTCCTGATGCGTTAGCGGTAGGCGGCGGACTCCATCGTATGGAAGGCGACACTGACAAATTGCGCTATACTGAATACCGGGTCTATGCCTCCAAAAAAATCGGCCGGACCGATCTGACTGTTGACGCAATCAACGTGCATTATGACAAAGAAATCAGCGGGATCAGCAGCAGCTATGCGCTCACCGGTGCAGCCGGATACGAGTTCAGCCGGAAGTTTAAAGTCAGGGGTGACCTTCAATACTCAAAAAATCCTGATTTTGACAGAGAGGTTCGTGCTCTTGTAATGGGTACCTATACGTTTGACACAAAGTTTGTTGCTGAAGGGAGGCCAAAGAGTGAAAAATAAAATCTGTATCATGTCTGTCCTTCTGCTGATGAGTCTGCTGTACGCCTGCGCCAGTACCACCAGCCTGCCTCGTACACACCCCGAAGATGTCAGGACACCGGGTGCCGGTATGCCCGACTGTACGGCTTGCCATAGCGACTCATGGAGTGCCCTGAGCCACCGCGCCCCTGATTTTTTCAGTAAGCACCGCATCTATGCCGGTACAGCCCGTCAGGTCTGCAGTACCTGTCACCACGAATCGTTCTGCACGGATTGTCACGCTCACAAGGAAGAGATCAAGCCGAGTGATAAATTCAGCAATTCACCCGACCGCAACCTTCCCCATCGCGGCGATTATCTCAGCCAGCACAAAATTGACGGCCGTGTGAATCCGGTTTCGTGTGTCAAATGTCATGGACGCCAGAATAATGAGAGGTGTGTGTCATGCCACAAATAAAAGCATCTCATCTGATCATCTCAATAACAATGGCCGTCGCACTTGCCGGCTGTGGCGACAAAAACGACAAATCGACATATTATTCAGACAGCGGCCATCCGTCAGGCTGGGCTGCGTCCCACAAAACTTCTGCCAAGACGGGCAGTGACGGATGCACAAAGTGTCATGGTGAGAACCTGACGGGAGGGATCGCGAAGGTCAGCTGCTTCAGCACGCCGCAAACCTCGCGCAGCGGCTTTGCCTGCCATGCCACGAACCCGATCGTCAACACTAACTGCTCCTCATGCCATGGCACACCGCCCAACGGCACCTCGGCACCCAATCGGGCTGGGGCCCATGCAACACACCTGGCCCTCGTCGGAGTAACCTGTGACTCCTGCCATAACGGCGCAGGATCAGGAACGGCAAACCACGCCAAAACTGTTACGGTTTTGTTGCAGGATTCCCTCAAGGCAAAGACGGTCACCACCACCTTCGCCTATAACGCCGCGAACGGAACATGTTCCGCCATCATTTGCCACGGCGGAGTGACGACCCCTAACTGGAGCACCGGGTCGATTACGGTGGCCACTGACTGCCTCAAGTGCCATGAGCAGGGCACTGCATCTCAGACCCCCCAGTACAACAGCTTCTTCTCGGGAATAAAAACCGGGGCCAATTTGCACATGCTTCATCTGCTACTGAGAATTCCCGGTACTGCAACACCCATTACCTGTACAGAATGCCACAACAGCTCAGCTCTTACAGGCCATTTCAGCGGGCTGGTCAGCCCCGTATTTGAGGGCACTGCCGCGAATTCCATCGGAGGAGCCGGCACCTTTGTTAACAATTATGTGCCGTACACCACTGCCGTACCTTCCGGAAGCTGTTCCAGTTCGTGCCATGTTGTCCTTTTCAATAATCCTCAGAACTGGATAAATTAGGCTCCACGTTATCTGCCAATCAGCTCAACACGAAAGCCCCTCTCATCCAATAAATGAGAGGGGCTTTCGTGATTAATGGATCTGAGGTTCGTGCTATTCTTCAGAATAATGTGAAGTCCTGCGCTGCCGTGCCCTCATCATTTTTACTGCCGCCGAAGGTTCGGCTTTTCGTTTGGCAGGGGCCGCAGCAGTTGACGAAGCCTTACGCGGTGACCGGGGTACTGTTTTTTGGATTGCTGCGGCACCTTTTCCCTGTACTGGCGGCATGCTCAGCGTGGCAGTGCCGGTATCGCCCTGTTCCGGATACAGAGATTGTGCCCTGTCCCGATAGCGGAGAGGGATTTCATACTCTTTATTCGTGTAATGGGCAACACCTTTTGAATCGATATATCTGTACACCATCCCGTGGGCAGGTGATGACAGGAGTATCAACGCAATCAGTATCCGTATGTTTCTTTTCACGATGTTCATATATCCCTGTATTTCATTGATACCTGTCGATCGGATGAAATCGTATCACTTCCCTGAGCGAACCGGCCATACCGAACAGCTTGTGCCCTTCATAATGTTGTTCACCGTGCTGCCGTCCGCCATGTTTACCGTCCAGGCAATCAGCTTGTCAGTTGCATTGATGTCAGATGACCAGTAGCAATCAGCCTGTACATTTGTAAAAACATCACTGTTAAGACCTTTAGAGGGGGTTTTCCCTCCATATAACGATAATGATTTAAGTTCACCCTTCGTCGGCAGCCGCCAGTCGGAGAAACCTGCATAGGTAAACTCTTTTGCCATGTTCATAGCCGCCTGCCAATCCATTTTACCGCCTTTGCCGGCATCTCTCACCATCATCAACCCGGTGCCGAGGTCCTGTACCACCAACCCGTCTTTGGATGGTACAAATAATACAGCCAGCGGTTGCGGCAGTGTCATGGTTTGTCCTTCAGTTCCGCTTGTAATCTTGAGTGAATGCGATCTTGTTGTGGTATCCAGGTATGGAATCAGTTCGTACTCTGTTGCCGGATTCAACTTTTCGAGCCGGAATTTACCATCCGCTCCGGTAACAGCCTCCAGAGCTTTGGTATGCTGAACCTGCCTGGCAATGACTCGCACCCCGGCCATTGGCTGTCCCGTGCCGTCAATTATTCTCCCCTCCAGTGCCGATTTTTTCCCGCACCCGAAGAGACATGTCATCACCGTTAATCCGGCAATAATAACGCTTGTTACTCTCATAAACGACTCCTGCCTTGTAGGTATTTATAGCATCTAAAGCACATCGTGGAGATTAAATCTCAAAAAAAACCGCCTCGTACAGAGGCGGTGATCGTCAGTTAAGTGAGCGGGCCGTGCGGCCCGCTCTGGTAAAATTACAGGTCAATACGGTACTTATTTACCACCCATCTGCGTGAAGTGGTCTTGTGCGCCTCGTTTATCGGCGTGACAACCGACGCAGGCGTTTTTAGCAACGCTGGTGGTTTTGTAAAGGATACCGGTGCCGCTGGTACCGGTGTGGCAGGTAATGCAGCGCGGAGCGCCGGTTATGCCGCCTACAGGAAGGAGACCGGTTGTTGCATCTCTGCCGGTGACAGTCGGCATTCCCTGTGGGTAGGTGACTTTCGACCAGTCTCGTGCGTTGGTAGTTCCATTATGCAGATCGCCCGTTTTGGTACCGGAGTGGATGGCATGCACCCTGTTGTCAAGCGGATCGGCATAATTACCGGACTTGTCATGGCAGGAAATGCACTCGTCGGTATTAAACGTGACCGAGTGACGGGCATTATGAGCGATAAGGTTTTCTGCTCCATGGCAATTTGTGCAGTTGCTGCCGGAGATTTTCTGCTCTACCGTAGCCGTTCCGATCTGGATGGTTTTAACTGCAGAGACGGAGTCAATCTTGTAGTTGGTATCTGCTTTATAGCCGTAATTAGCAGCGATGAATCTGATCATGTAGGTACCGTTGGTCATACCGGCCGGGATGGTCACCTTGTATTTGAAACCTGTTGCGTCGGTGAGAACCTCGGGGTTTGTTGCATCAACAAACATGTCCTGTGCCTGAGCCGGAACACCGGCAGCAGAGAGAGTTCTCGCTGCTTTGGTCAGTACCGGTTTCGCGTTGGCACGAGGTCCATACACATAGAGTGCGGCTTTGCTGAGTGCCGTTGCTACGGTAGATCCGGCAGCATGTTTCGCATTTGTGTAAATTGCAGGATTAACAGCAGAACCATCAAAATTCGTCAAGGTGACTGTGATCGTCGGAGTTTCTCCGGCAACATACGATGTTCCTGCCGGTGCATCAATAGTCAGAGTTGCTTTGTATTCCGGAACATCTGCGGTTGCTGGAGCCGGGGTGTGCTTTGCAACAATATATGCGGCGTCGTGGCAGAATACGCAACTACCGTTAGTTCTGGGCCCACCGATATTAGATGGTCCATGACCGACACCGGTAGCGAAGTTAACAGTGGTGTGGCAGCTGCTGCAGATTTCCGCAGTCGGATTGGTTTTCCAGTTGTCAATCTTGTCGCCGGAGAGAAGATTTTTCCCGCTGGCGGTGTGACAGACGACACAGTTACTGATGGCCTGAGGATAGGTAACATCCACATATCCGGCGCCCAGGATACGGGTAGGGAATGCGGCGACCGGAAGCGCGGCATGGATCTTGTGAATGAAGAGAGGCAGATAGACTTCTGCAGCAGGTCCGCCCAGCGGATTGTGACAGACTATGCATGCCAGAGTGTCCAGATAGCTGCTGCCATGGGCCGTACCGTTCATCGCGGGGCCGTGACATTGTTTACAGGCCTCGATGGTTACGAACTGTTTCTGTGGTGCGTCCTTCGCAACGGCGACGGTACTAGGGGCGGGAACAGTGAAATCCTGAATTCCGGCTGCTCCGTTATATCCCGGATCAGTGGTGGAGGAGGCGGAGATGCGGACAAACACGCGCTGGTTATGGAGAGGGTTGTAGTCTGCGGCATTCGCGCTGGAACCCTGAGCAACACCGAAGGCGCTGGGGAAGGTGGCGATATAATTGCCGCTGGCGGCTCCGGTCGTGTCAAAGACAACGGTGGGGTTGTATGCCCAGGTTTCGAAATAGTCGCTGCCCCATGTTCCGAAGCTCACTGTAGGAGTGAAAGCAGGAACCATGTCGGCCATGTAGAGGCGGACACTGCTGCTTGTGAGGGTCGTGTAGTTGGCAGCACCTTTCTTGACATTGAAAGCCACCTGGGGAAGGCCAGCGGCGGTTGCCGAGACGACGATATTTGAGATAGTTAGGAAGTTCTCTTTCAATCGCGGCAAGGAACGAGCGTTGGTCGTAGTGTCAATGACAAAATCGTGCATTGAGGTGATGTTCGCAACATCTGTTGTGTTATGGCACACCAGGCATGATTCACTGGTGAGTGTAACGGGGCCGGCAGGACCTGCAGGACCTGCAGGACCGGTTGCGCCGGTCGCACCATTTGATCCGTCACTGCCGCTACAGCCGGCAAGCATAAATGCTGCGGTCGATATCGTTGCTGTCAATAAAGCCAGTCTTCTAAACGTCCCTTTCATAAAGCCTCCTTAAATTTTGTACTGCTTCGGATGAACTGCGTTAACTGCCTGAAACAACGACCCTCCTTTCCGTATGATGGTCCTATTGCGCCACCTTTAATGTGGCCTGATTAGTACTGATTCAAAGTGAAAACGGGAAGTCTGTACCCCTCATGAACGTTACGGAAACCGGCTTTACGTGAAACTTTACCTCGTAAAATATGCTTGTCAAGCCGGGGAAGCAAAAAAAATTGCATTTTTCAAATATTTAATTGAAATGCGGGGGTACGTATATGCTGCTGCTCGCCGCGTGTAACAACTATTCGGTCAAAGCACGTAAAACATTCAAAAAAATGTTTCTTGGTACTGAATCGTATCTAACATGCCAACAAGCAAGAAATATTAAGAAGTTATTAAAAAACACTGGGGCCTATTAAATCCGGTTAAATGACGCATTGTGTGATCTGAATCACTAAACAGCATAAGCCGTGCCGGAAAACTGAATCTGTGGTGTAATGAACCTGTCCTGGTAAAAACAAATAAAAAACGCCCTTTTTTCCGGTGCAGAGAAAAGGGCGTATAAATCAAAACATTTCGCCCTCTTTCGGTGGCCCGGCTGTCCTTGGTCAGGACCCGTGGCTTTGCGTCATCAGGTTACCCTGATTTTGCCTGTTCGTTGAGGTATGTGCTGTGGTGATACTCCTGCGGTCATCATATTGTCAATAAAAAATTAACATTTCATTACTGAATGTATCATAATTCTACGTTGCACCTCACGTAGTACTCATTATAAATTGAATTGACAATCGGCAGGAAGTTGTTATTTCTAATAAAACCTATGAAAAAGCTCCTCATCTATATAACTCTGGCTATCACCGGTTATCTACTGTACGTCGGAATCTCACTGGCGCTGATGCCACCGGTCTCCGATCTGGCTGACAGGAAATTCAGTACGACCATTCAGGTCAGGGACTGGCATGGAGACTTTCATCCATTTGCAGTCGGTCCGAAAAATCGATACTGGACGCCATCCGGCCGTATCCCGGCAGAGATGAAGTGGTCTGTGATTCTGGCAGAGGACTCAAATTTCTACAAGCATGAAGGCTTCGACGTCAAAGCGATCAAGAATGCCATCAAGTACGATCTGGAAAAGAAGAGCCTGAAGCGGGGCGCCTCGACTATTACCCAGCAGACTGCAAAGAACCTGTTCCTCTCCCGCGAAAAAACCGTTACGCGTAAGCTGAAGGAGATCTATCTGGCCTACCGGATGGAGCAGGAATTGACAAAAGGGCGCATCGTCGAGCTGTACCTGAACGTGGTCGAGCTGGGACCGATGGTGTACGGCATCGGTCATGGCGCCCAGTATTATTTCGGCAAACCGGCCTCAGCCCTGACGCCGCGTGAATGTGCTTTTCTGGCTGCCATGCTTCCCGGCCCGAGACTGGCTTATAACCCCTATAAGAATCTCGGCAGGGTGCTGAAGCGTTCCGATATGATTCTGCGACTGCTCCGCCAGAATGGTGTCCTGGACGAAGCAGAGTATCAGGCAGCTCTGGCGGAGTCGCCGAATGTCGGACGCCTGCAGCAGAAGGTTGATGAGATCATCAGCGTTCCGCCGGTCTTTACATCGCCGTCATCGGCAGTAAAAGAGCCGGCCGAAAAACCTGCCCCGGCTGGCGGGGAAAAAAAGGATGTTCCGCTTGAAGCGGTACCGCCGCAATCCGGTGCACCTGTTACGACAAATCCACCAGAAAGTATGAATGATAAAAAATGACCCGTAAAATTGATCTTAAAAACCTTACGCTTCCCGCTCTCGAGCACTTTCTCCAGGGTCAGGGCAAGGAGCGTTTTCGTGCCCTCCAGGTATTTAAATGGATCTATCAGCATGATGCCCGCAGCTTTGAGGAGATGACCAACATTTCCAAAGAGCTGCGTGCCGAACTGACGGAAACGGCCTATATCAGCAATCTGACGGCGGAGGCTGTGGAGGTGGGGGGTGACGGTACCCGCAAATACCTCTTTAACCTGGGTGACGGCCATGCTGTCGAGTCCGTGCTGATTCCTATCGAAGGAAGAAATACGGTCTGTATCTCCTCCCAGGTCGGCTGTGCCATGGCGTGCGAATTCTGCCTGACCGGCACCTTCAAGCTGTCCCGCAATCTGACAACTGCCGAGATCGTCAATCAGGTCATGGCTGTCAGACAGGATGTGCGCGAAAGCGGCGAAGAAATACGGAACATCGTGATGATGGGGATGGGCGAGCCGCTTCATAACCTGGATAACGTCATTCCGGCAATCCAGATCATGATTGACGGCAATGGGCTCCAGCTCTCAAACCGGCGGGTGACAGTCTCTACCTGCGGGCTGGTGCCGGAGATGGAACGGCTGGGGCGCGAAATACCGAACGTTAACCTGGCGGTGTCGCTCAACGCCACGACTGACGAACTGCGGAACCGTATTATGCCGGTCAACCGGAGGTATCCGCTTACAGAGCTTTTGAAAGCCTGCAGGGAGTTTCCACTTCCCGGACGGCGTAAGGTGACGTTCGAATATGTCATGATGGGGGGGGTAAATGATTCGCTGGAGGATGCCAAGCGGCTGCTGCGTCTGATCAGTGATATCCCAACAAGGTCAACCTGATCCCCTTCAACGAGCATGAGGGATGTGGTTTCAAGGCACCAACTCAGGCGGCAATCGATGCCTTCCATACTTATCTGATCGATCGCCACGTGACGGTCATCACCCGTGACAGCAGGGGAGGGGATATATCAGCGGCCTGCGGACAGTTGAAGGGGAAACTGGAAAAACAAAAGGCCGATTGAACCACAGAGCAACAGAGCAACAGAGCAACAGAGAAAAGCAGAAATATTTGTTAAAACAGAGACACCAACTTAAACAACAAAGACCTCCGAGGCATAACGCCCGTGAGGTCTTTGTGTTTGTCAGTGGAAAATATTATTTTAAACTTGAACTTCTCAGTTGCTCTGTTGCTCTGTGGTTCCAGCCGGCATTACGCCTGTGGGCGTCTCGAACGATACTCGATTACCGGTTCGTGGCGGGCTGCAGGTGCAGTACGCGGGGCACTTCCGGCAGGTTTTGCCGATTTGCTCCAGGACTTTGCCTGGCCGTCGCGACCGCCGCCCGGTTTGCCGAAACGGCCCGCTGGTCCGCCGGGTCCGCTTTTACGGGGTCCGCCGCTGCGGCCGGCCGGTTTCCTGATGGAGGTTGACGGCTCATGGCCGGCGATCTGAAGCTCCGGCAGTTTTTTCCCGATGAAGCGTTCAATGCGCTCCAGATAATTGCGTTCGCCGGCTGATGCGAATGAAATGGCAATGCCGGTTGCTCCGGCGCGACCGGTACGGCCGATACGGTGAACGTAATCTTCAGCAAAACGCGGAAGGTCGAAGTTGATAACATGGCTGATTCCACTTACGTCCAGACCGCGGGCAGCTACATCAGTCGCCACCAGCAGGCGGATACCGCCGCGACGCATGCGATCGATAGTCTTGTTGCGGGCCATCTGGGTCATGTCGCCGTGCAGGGCTGCTGCAGGGTAGCCGTTGCGGGAGAGTTCACGGGAAATTTCGTCAGCATCACGTTTGGTCGCTGAGAAGATAATGGCACGGGTCAGCTCAGAGTCGCTGACGAGATGATTAAGGAGCTCTTTTTTGTGGTTCAGGTTGTCGGTAACATGCAGACGCTGCTCGATCAGCGGGATAGATGAGGTGCTGACGGCAAGCTGCACACGCTTCGGTTCGCGCATCATTTTTTCGGCCAGTCGTGCGATGTCACCTTCCATGGTGGCGGTGAACATAAGAGTCTGGCGATCGGAAGGGGCGCGCGAAACGATCTTGTTGATGTCTTCGCTGAAACCCATGTCGAGCATGCGGTCGGCTTCATCAAGAATCAGCAGTTCAAGCCGGTCGAGACGAATGCTGCCGCGCTCAATATGGTCTACCAGACGTCCCGGGGTGGCTACGATAATATCTACCGGTGCAGAAAGCAGGCGCAGCTGCTCGCGGTAGGGCATGCCGCCCAGCAGGGTGCCGCAGCGGGGGCGGATACCGCGCCCGTAATTTCGTGCAGACTCCATAACCTGTCCTGCCAGTTCGCGGGTCGGTGCCAAAACAAGAACACGCGGACCTTTTCCCTGCAGCGTAGATTTTTTCGTCAGGAGCTCGAGCGCAGGCAGTACGAAAGCGGCGGTCTTGCCTGTGCCGGTCTGGGCAGTGGCAATCACGTCGTGTCCTGCCAGTACCAGAGGGATTGATTGTTCCTGAATGGGGGTCGGGGTTGTGTAACCACAGGCGGTAACAGCCTGGAGGATGGCCGGGTTAAGGCCCAGTTCTTCAAACGTCATGTAAATTCCTTTTCTGGGAGCGGTGTAAAGACAATAGCGCACACGAACCGGGGAATCAAACAGATGATTCCAGGAATTGGGACATGCAGTAACGTGCGGGCAGACAATAAATCTTCGCCTGCCGTACGGTCTGCTTGTTTCAATCGGAATTGAAGATGGATTGAAGGTACAGGGGGGGCAGAATGCGATGATCAAAAGAAAAACAACGGACACCATACCGTCGCTTCATATGCTACAACAATTCAGTACCATATATGCTTATTGTATTAAAAGCAAGCTATTATTTAATGCCGGATGTGCAGATTACGTATACGTCTGATTCTGCTCTTGTACATTGATCCTGCAACGTGATACCGTTGCTCAGTTTATTATCAAGACGTTTAAGAGGAGCATCGCGTGTCAAAACAGTTTGTCAGCCTGATAAAAGATCGTGATCCGGTTAATTCCGTATTTCTGGTTAAGGATAAGATTCTTGCAATGGCCAAGAACGGCAAGCCGTATATGAACCTGCGCCTGATGGATAAGAGCGGCGATATTGAAGCGAAGGTATGGGACAATACCGAACTGCTCGACAAACAGTTTGACAAGGATGATTTTGTCAGCGTGCGTGGTAAGGCCTCGGTATACATGAATAAAATGCAGGTTGTCATTGCAGAGATCGTCAAGGTGCCCGAGGAACAGGTCGTACTGGCTGATTTTCTTCCAATGTCACTTCGTGACGGAGCCGAGATGCGGCAGGAATTGAACGACACGGTTGCCGCGCTTGGCAATCCTCATCTCCGCGCCTTGATGGAGGCCTTTCTGGCTGATGCGCCGTTTATGAGCCAGTACTGTCTGGCGCCGGCCGCTAAAGGGATGCATCACGTCTATCTGGGCGGACTTCTGGAGCATTCGCTCTCACTGGTCAGGTTAACCAAGGCCATTGTTCCACTGTACGGAGGCATCAACGAAGATCTGCTGACCGTCGGTTCACTGCTGCACGATGTCGGCAAGATCTATGAAATGAGTTTTGAGCGGGCTTTTGATTATACCGACGCAGGTAAACTTCTGGGGCATATTACGATCGGTGTGGAGCTGGTCGATGAAAAAATCCGTCAGGTGGAAGGTTTCCCGCGAGAGTTGGCGCTGCTGCTCAAGCATATGCTGCTTTCCCACCATGGTCAGTACGAATACGGTTCGCCCAAGCGCCCAAAGACGATTGAAGCGACTATTCTGAATTATCTGGATGATCTCGACTCGAAGATCAACGGCATCCAGGCTCACATAGCCAAAGAAACCGCATCGACGTCACGCTGGACCGCACACCACCGCTTGTATGACCGCTATTTTTTCAAGAGCAACGGAATGGACGGGGAGAGTGGTGAGGATCAAGAGGTGGTGTGTGTGCAGGATGAAACCTGCCAGTCCGTGCCTCCGGAACCGGTGGCAGAGCCCGGAGAACGAAAGGAGCGGCAGTCGTTCAACAATCAGCCGCTTAAGGCGCTGGAAAATTTGAAACTGTTTTAATTGCCGGGGCTGTATTCAGCCCCGTTTCATCTCTATCTGCAGCTCGGAAATTTTCTTCCGCAACGTATTCCGGTTGATTCCCAGTATGTCGGCGGCTTTTACCTGGTTCCAGCGGCATTTCTCCAGCACAAGGCGGATCAGCGGCCGCTCGACCTGCTCCAGCACCATGGCATGAATATCCCCCTTTTCAAGCCCCTCAATCCCGTTCATACAGGATCGCAACTTCAGATCGACCAGGGCTTCCAGCGAGGTTTCGCGGGAGTCTGTCTGCGGAAGTTCATTCACGGGGAGTAGACCCCCGAAATCATGCGCTGTCAGCAGCGGATCATTTGAGAGTATCACGGCCCGCTTGACGGAATTTTCAAGCTCACGCACGTTGCCGGGCCAGGGATATTTTTTGAGAAGTTCCAGCGCGTCATCGGTCAACCGTTTTGGGGAAACTGACATCTCTGTGCATGAACGGGTCAGAAAATAAGTAGCCAGAGCGGGGATGTCATCACGTCGTTCACGCAGCGGTGCAAGAGTGATCGGCACAACATTCAGGCGATAGTACAGGTCTTCGCGAAATTCCTTCAGGCGCACTTTTTCAACGAGTGATTGATTGGTCGCTGCGACAATTCTGACATCCACGGGTATATTCTGGTTTCCGCCGATTCGCGTGACCTCCTGCTCCTGCAGAACCCGTAAAATTTTAGCCTGCAGGTCAAGCGGCATATCCCCGATTTCATCCAGAAAGAGAGTGCCATGGTTGGCCTGCTCAAATTTGCCCTGCTTCCGTTCTCCGGCACCGGTGAAGGCCCCTTTTTCGGAGCCGAACAGCTCGCTTTCGAGCAGATCGCGAGGTATGGCGGCGCAGTTGATTGCAACGAACGGCTTCCCGAGGCGCTCCGAATTGAAATGGACGGCCCGCGCCACCAACTCCTTGCCGGTGCCGGATTCCCCTTGAATTAAAATGGTGACATCGCTTACCGCCACCTTGCCGATGGTTTTGTACACATCCTGCATGGCAGCAGAATTTCCGACGATATTTTTTTCGACCTGGTAGCGTTCTTTCAGTTCCTGTTTGAGAGTGACTACCTGGCCTGCAATATCACGGGCCCTGCCGACCTTTTCGATGATGGCATCGATTACATCCAGGTCAAACGGTTTGGTGATGTAGTCGTATGCGCCGCGCTTCATCGCCTCCACCGCATTTTTCATGCTGGCTTCGGCGGTCATGATGACCACAAGCAGATCTTTATTCATGTCGCGGACCTTGTCCAGAAGATCAAGTCCGGTGATACCGGGCATCTTGATATCAAGGATGGCCAGATCGTAGCAGTTGTCTTTGATCAGTTCCAGTGCATGACGGCCGTCATGCGCCAGATCCACACTGAAACCTTTCTGCTTGAGGGCCTTTGAAAGCACCCAGCGGATGCTTTCTTCATCGTCGGCTACCAGTATTCTGTTAAGCGGCATAGGGGACCTCATTTTTGGTAAATAGTGAAAGGTGAAGAGAACGTAAAAAACGTTTCACTATTCACCCTTCACTCTGTAATTAACGTACCAGCGGCAGCAATACCGTGAATTTTGTTCCATGTCCCGGGTCCGACTCGGCCTTGATCATCCCGCGATGCTCCGAGACGATTTTATGGCAGATCGTCAACCCCAGGCCTGTACCACCTGATTTTGTACTGAAAAACGGAGTCCAGATATTTTCCAGATCCTCCTGCGGTATGCCTGGGCCGTCGTCACCGACTTCGATGGCAACCATACGGGAGTGCCGCTCGTTCTGTGTCATGCGATAATCGGCAAGGACTCTGCTTGATACGGTCAGGCGGCCGTCAGCACCCATGGCATCGATGGCGTTGCACACAAGGTTCAGAAACAGTCGCGTCAACATCTCCTCATCAGCCATAATATCCGGGATGCTGGGGTCAAAATGCTGAATGAATGTAATAGCCCGGTCGGCAACCCCCTGCTTCTGAAGCAATAAAATATCCCCCAGGATCCTGTGCAGATTTACGGGAGAAAGTTTAAGCGCCCGCGGGGAGGCAAGTTCAAGCAACTCGCGGATAATATGGTCGATACGCTCGGTTTCACGGATCATAACCCGGGTATACTCGAGCATTTCGCTCTTCGGCTCAAATTCCCGTTCCAGAAGCTGGGCAGCACCTTTGATGCCTCCCAGAGGGTTTTTAACTTCATGAGCCAGTCCGGCGGCCAGCGTGCCGAGCGTGGAAAGGCGGTCAGCCTGACGTACCGCTGCCTCAAGCTCCCGGATGTACGTGATGTCTTTCAGTGTCAGTATCGCACCGATATTTTCTCCGCTCCCTTCAACCAGCGGGTAGCAGGTAACGGCAACAGGAGTAATTCTTCCCGTCGAACGGACAACGACATTTTCATGGTCCGAGATGGTGATGCCGGTCCGCATGGTCTTGGCCAGCATCTCGATCAATGTCGTTTCAAGCGCAAACAGTTTTTCGAACTCCTCTCCAAGCGCCTGCTTTTGAGAGAACCCGGAAATTTCTTCGGCCGCAGGATTGCACAGGGTAATCCTGCCGTTGCTTCCGACAACGATAACACCGTCTCCAACACTGTCGATCACGGTGGCGTAATAATCATCTCGTGTTTTCTGCTGTTCACTCTGCATCTGTGTCTGAAGCGTGCCCCGGGTTATCCGGTATGCTCCGTATCCTTTCGGTCAGGGACTGTACGTCATGAATTGACTGGGCTGAATTGGCGGTCCGCCGGATTTCAGAAGCGCCGGCGAATCCTTTGGCATACCAGCCGATATGTTTCTTTATCTCCCGGACGGCAACAGTTTCGCCCCGGTCATCTGTTAGCCGGTTCAGATGTTTTTCAATTGTATCTGCCCGTTCCGCAGTGGTAACTGGGGAGTAACCGCCGGACAGTCCCAGTTCCCGGACCTGCCTGAAAATCCAGGGGTTGCCGAGTGCCCCGCGCGCTATCATGATACCGTCACAGCCGGTCTCGCGCAGCATCCGCAGACAGTCTTCGGGCGTAAACAGGTCTCCGCTCCCCAAAACGGGGATTGAGAGGGAGTCTTTCATTTCTTTCAGTTGGGTCCAGTCTGCATGACCGGAAAACATTAGAGACCGGCTTCGCGGGTGCAGAGTGACGGCATCACACCCTTCGGACTCCGCTATGCGGCCGACTTCCAGAAAAACGTTGTCGCCGCAGTGCCAGCCTGAACGGATCTTTATGGTCAGAGGCAGTGTGGTTGCTGCGCGCACGGCACGAACGATGGCGGCAATTTTGAGTGGATCCTGCAGCAGTGCACTGCCGGCACCGGTTCCTACGACTTTTCGCACCGGGCAGCCCATGTTGATGTCCAGCAGGTCGCCGTATCCTTCCACCATTCTCGCAGCTTCAGCCAGATCCAAAGGATTATCGCCGAACAGCTGGATCCCGAGTGGCCGATCCGCAGGGGAGCTTTTCAGGAGGGCCAGCGTCTTGATCCCTTCGCGAACCAATCCGTTGACACTGACCATTTCGGTGTAGGCCAGTGAAGCTCCGGCCTCGCGACAGATCAATCGGAACGGTAGATTTGTAATTCCCGCCAGGGGTGCAAGCACGACATTGTGCCGAAGGGCGAGAGAGCCAATTGTTAATGGTTTTAGCATGATACACACTGACGACACGAACCGGGAGGGAGAATAACGGTACATCGATGCCTATTTTTTGGGCATAGTAGCACAGCCGGGATAAATGGCAAGGGCAAAAAGCAGATTTTTATTGCCAACAGGCTGATTTCCGTTTTTAATACACGCAATACTCAAGCTGTCTGCGATAGGAGAACTGCGATGTTTGGAATCGGCATGCCGGAAATGATAATTATTCTCGTGATAGCCCTGATTGTCATCGGGCCGCAGAAGCTGCCTGAATTGGCCAAGTCGCTCGGTAAGGGACTGGCTGAATTTAAAAAAGCCACAGACGACTTCCAGAAAAACGTTCAGGAAGAATCCCGAAAGAGTGAAGAAAAAGAGGCGGTCTCGCCTCAAGTTGCGACAGTCGTGACGCCACATGAGGCGACACCCGCCCCGGATCCTCATGCCGCTCCGGTTGAGAAGAAGAGTAATGTGCCGTCATAATCCCACGGTATGACATGTGAACTCATTAGAAAAAGGGGGATGCTTCCGGCATCCCCCTTTTTCTATATATGTGAACGGAGCCCATGTCCGATGCCCGTTATATTTCTACGCCACTGTCACTTCACGATGTTTTGGGAATAATCCCTGCGGTCTGTAGCCATCCACCACAACCTCGAGGCGTCCGTCGTTTGGACAGAAAATCAGCCCGTGGATCGGGACGTCTGCCGGTATGAGGGGGTTTGCACGGATTTTCCCCACCACGTCACATACGTTTTCTTCCGGGCAGGAAAAGGCGCCAAGCCACTGTGCCAAATCAGGAACAAGGGTCTCAATTGCCTCGGGTGAAACTCCGCGGGCGATCATGTCGTTTCGCAGCTTTTCCGGATGGACATCTGACATGCCGCAATCTTCGTGGCCGATAACAAAGACTTCTTCTACCCCCAGCATGAAAATGGCCGCAACCAGACTGCGGATAACCCCGCCCCGGAGAGGGTCCACCAGGATGTTGCCGGCGTTCTTGATAACCTTTGCATCTCCGCGTTTTATTCCCATGGCCGGCTCCAGAAAGTCAACCAGTCGTGTGTCCATACAGGTGAAGATGGCAAACTGCTTTTTCGGGTTTTTCGGGAGCGGCGAAAATGCTCCCGGGTGGACAAACTTCCGGTTCACGGTAAGGATGGAATCGAGCAGGTTCATAGCAGTACCCTCACTTATATCGTCATAGTTTTTTACGTTCGGATTCCTGTGCCGCTTCGTTTTGTTTGGTGCGACTGAGAGTCGTGGCAGAGTTTAAAACACCCCATGCCGTTAATTAGTTTCCGTCCGGAAAGGGTTCTTTTTCGCCATGCCCGCGTCAACCTTCATTCAGGCTTGCTTGTGCGACGTACCCATGTACGCCTCCGCGCAACCCCTCGAATTCCTTCTCATGACAAAAAATTCCTCCTTACCGAATCGTAAACCAACAGTTTCTCATCCGGTGTTTCCGGATGGAAACTAATTATTAGTAGGACATCGGCGGGGTGTCAATATTTATCTAAAATAAATAAGTTTATTTCGGATAAATATTGATACCCCGTACGAACAAAAAAGACGAGAGCTGAATTCTACGGCTCTCGTCCATAACCCGATCTGTCCTGAAGTAGGTTTACTTAACCGGGATGCTTATCTGCTTTGGTTTCGTCTCCTCTTTTTTGGGCAGTGTTATCGTCAGGACCCCTTTTTCGCAACTGGCGGCAACCTTCTCCTGATCCACTGTTGCCGGCAGAGTGAAGCTGCGCTGAAAACTGCCGAAATACCTCTCGATACGGTGGTAATTCTCTTTTTTTACCTCATCTTCATGTTTGCGCTCCCCCTTCAGAATCAGGGTGCTGTCTTCAATACGGACATCGATATCTTTCTGGTCTACATCGGGCAGTTCGGCTTTTATTACGATCGAATCCGCCGTTTCATAAATATCGACCGCCGGTTGCCAGAGCCCCTCTTTGATGTCTTCACTGGGCAGATCGTTGTTCCATGAGAGGTTGAGGAGCCTGTTCATCTGGTCCTGCATGCTGCGCAAATCCCTGAGCGGGTTATACTTTACCAGTGCCATGATGGTATCCTCCTTTGAATCCGGTGTAATTGAGAAATGCTCCGATACTTTGAGCATAATCACGATTTATGAATTGTCAAGCCCCCGAGCGGAACAACATCAACCACATGTCTGGCGGAGGAATTCCAGGCTTTTCAGCTTTCTTGCAGAGTGAACGACCAGCGACTCATCCAGCAGGAAACCGCCTGAAAGAAGCGACTCCTCATCAAATGTCACCTGCCCGAAACGACTGGTAGCCAGGCAGGTTATCAGACGCTGCAGCGAGGCAGACGTCATCTCACGGCCTGTTGCGGCACAGAAGCGGCACAGCAGTTCACCCTCCGGCTGAACAAGGGCCCCACGCTCACCAAAATCAGAGCCGCAGCGGCTGCACCCGTCAAGAGAAGGGCGGTATCCGAGGATGTTGAGCAGATTTATTTCAAACATTCTGCGGTCCGACTCGTCAATATGGCCGGCGTCAAGGCGTTCAAGATAAGATGCCAGCAGACGGTACAGCCGCGGCAGCGGGTGCCCTTCCGGGGTGAGGCACTCCACCAGTTCGCAGGCGTACAATCCATGGGCAATCGCTCCGAGCCCGCTCCGGATACCGGAATAGAGGGTTATTACATCAGCGCTTCGCAGGGAAGAGAGGCCGTCCTTATGGTTCAACTGGATATTGATCCGGGCAAATGGTTCCAGGGCCGGGCCGAAACGTTTGCGACTGTTGCGGGCTCCGCGGGCAAAACCTTTGAGGCGGCCATGTTCAAGCGTGAACAGCGACACGATCCGGTCACTTTCACCATAGTCGGAATTTGAGAGCACGAACGCTTGTAGCTTTTCCAGTTGCATGGTTGGTCTCTGCTGTTCCGGCCGGTGAGAATATGGTAATAAGTCACAAAACTATGATACACTTTCGCCGTACGAAGTGTAGAACAATTTATTGAAGGTTATCCGCATGATTGCATCTGAAACGCTTGTCCGGCTCGAATTCGACAAGCTTCTGACTGAAATTTCCAAACACGCCCACAGTTCCTCAACGGTTGAGCGGATTCTCCGCATCCGTCCGCTCACCGACCTTCAGGAAATCAGGGCCATATCGGGACGGGTCGGCGAGATTCGCTCCCTTGACCGTTCGGGTATCCCGCTTGCGCTGGGGAGTTTTGACGACATCCTCCCGTCTCTCGAACGTGTAAGGCCGGTCGGTGCCATACTGGCGCCGCAGGAGCTGTTGTATTTTATTCCGGTTCTTCGCCTGTACGCCGCTCTGGAGCGCCAGTTTGGACACCGTGACGACATTCCCCTGTTGAAAGCAATTGAACCGCAGCTGCAGGGCTTTCCTGATATCCTTGAACCGCTCGTGGCATCTATTGATGCCGATGGCAGCATCATGGATTCCGCTTCGACCCTGCTTAAGGAGACCCGACGTGCCAAACGCGGGCTGGCGGGGCGGATCCGTAAAAAAATCGAAGAGATTATCCGGGACAACGGCATTGAAAAGTTCCTTCAGGATGACTTCATCACGCAACGCTCCGGCCGCTGGGTTATCCCGGTGCGCATGGATTCCAAAGGGATGGTCAGGGGAGTGGTGCATGATGTCTCATCCTCGGGTGAAACCGCTTTCATGGAACCGCTGGAGATCATTCCCTTTGTAAATGAACTGGAAAATCTGACAGCCGAAGAGAAGGCCGAAGAGATTCGTATTCTGCGCCAGCTCTCAGGCTGGATACGTGAAGATGCGGGCCGGATTACCGACTGTTTTACAACACTGCTGGAGCTGGATCTGCTGAATAGTATCGCCCGGTTTGCACTCGACTACGATCTCGAACCTGCCGCACTTAACGAACAGGGTGAACTGCATCTGATCGAGGCCCGACACCCGCTGCTTCTGATGATGCAGAGGCGGGGGGGGGTGAAAAATGTCGAGCCGCTCGGGCTGAAGCTGGGCGGTGCCGCTCCAGAGTCAGATTCGGTCATGGTCATCACCGGGCCCAACGCCGGAGGTAAGACGATCGCCCTCAAAACGGCCGGTATGCTGGCGTTAATGGCACTCAGCGGTCTGCCGGTCCCGGCAGGCCGCCGCTCAACTTTTCCACTCATCGATTCTCTCCTGGTGGATATCGGAGATGAACAATCGATAGAGCAGAGCCATTCCACCTTTTCGGCCCATGCCGCGAGGATTACCGCCATCCTTCAGCAGAGTGGCGCCCGTACGCTGGTGCTGCTGGACGAGCTGGGTGCGGGTACCGAGCCGCTGCAGGGGGCGGCAATCGCCTGCGGTGTCCTCCATGAACTGCAGCTGCAGGGGAGCATGGTGATTGCTACCACGCACCTGAGTGATATTATCGGATTTGTCCACCAGACGCCCGGCATGATCAACGCCGGGATGGCATTCGACGATGCCAGTTTCACCCCGCTCTACCGGCTGATCGTCGGAGAACCGGGGCAGTCCCATGCCGTGGAGATCGCCCGCCGTTTCGGAATGCCGGAGCGGGTGATCGCTTTTGCACGCCGGATGCTCGGCAACGCCGGCAGCGAATTCGCGGGACTGTTAACCGAACTGCGCCAGCGGAGAAGTGAGTATGAAAAACTTCGCACATCTCTTGATGTTCGGGCACAATCGCTTGACAGACGGAGTGCGGATCTTGATGCCCGGGCTGATGAAGTACTCCGGATCCGTAAGGAGGCTGCCGAGAAGGGATGGAACGATGCAAAAGAGTTGATTTCCGACACGAGACGCCGTACGAATGCGCTGCTTGACCGGTTGAAACGGGAGACGCGGAGTGAGATTGTTGATGAACTGCATCAGGTTGAGACTGATCTGGTAACGCAGCTTAAGCCGGTGGCGACAGAACCGGAACCGGTACCATTGGATTCAGTCAGACCGGGAGACCCGGTTCATATCGGCTCATTGGGATATGATGGCGTCGTGCTGTCGCTGGATAGCCGTCAGGCCAAGGCGCGGGTGAGGGCCGGAAGAATGGAGCTGGATGTACCTCTGTCCGCCCTGTCCCGGCCGCGGGCAGGGGCAGGGCGAAGCGTTAAGAAACCTGTCGCCCCGTCCTGGAGGATGGATATTGTCGAGAGTGAACAGCATGAGTTGAAGCTGATCGGAATGCGGGTTGAAGAGGCGCTGGCGGAGTTGGAGCCGTTTATTAATCATGCCGCCGCTGCCGGTCTGAGCGAGCTCCGGGTTATCCACGGGGTCGGGAGTGGTCGGTTGCGGGATGCCGTGAGAGAGGAACTGGAACGGCATCTGCTGGTTGAGAGACAGCGTCCCGGTGAACCGCATGAAGGGCGCGATGGTGTCACGATAGTTACGTTGAAAACGAGAGGGCAGGGGTGCATTTCCGGAGGAAACTATGCCGCATAATAAAATTGGAGAGATGCTGATCCATTCCAAGCTGGTCAGTCAGGAACAGTTCGATCAGGCACTTCAGAAACAGCAGTATTACCCCACGCTGCCGATCGGCCAGATTCTCTGTCAGATGGGTTTTCTGAAAGCCAAAGACCTGGAATACGTTCTCGATCACAACAATAAACGCCGCAAGCTGGGAGAAATACTGATCGCGCAGAACCTGATCAATGAGGAACGGCTGGCCAGTGCCCTTCAAGTCAGTAAAACTGAAAAAATTCCTCTTGGCAAGGCATTGATCAGACAGCACCTTCTGGAAGAAGAGCAGGTCGCACGGGCAGTTGCTACACAATTTGATCTGAAATTCGTCAGTCTGGCGGGCGTCCGCCTCGACCAGGAAATGTCCGGATTTATCAATGCGTCGTTTGCACAGCGCCACCGTATCGTGCCTATCAGGTGCAGGGATAACTGTCTGACGATTGCCATGGCATACCCGCTGCAGCGCGATGAATTTGCCCAGCTTGAGGGGTGGTGCAGGATGCGTGTCGACGCCGTCATTGCCAAAGAGAGTGATATTCTCGTTGCCCAGCAGAAAGTATTCCGGCTGAACGGATTGGCAAGCCACGAGGAGCTCAACTTCGAGTTGTCAGAGGACCAGATACGTGAAAGCGGGAGGTCGAAATACGTCAATGATTTTATCAGCGCCGATGTGGATTTTCTGGTTAAACGTATTATCACCAACGGGATACGCGACGGTGCCAGTGATATCCATCTGGAATCTACTGAACACGGCATGCAGGTACGCTACCGTATTGACGGAATCCTGCAGACAATTGAAATGGGCGCTGACGAGGCATTGGTCAGTCTGAATTCCCGGCAGATTATCTCCAAAATAAAGATCATGTGCGATATGGATATCGCGGAGCGCCGGAGACCTCAGGACAGCAGTTTTAAAATGAAAGTATCAAAGGAGGGAATTGTTCGCGGAGTTGATTTCCGTGTTTCTTCAATACCGACCCAATACGGCGAGAATGTTGTTGTCAGGATTCTGGACAAACGGAGTGGCGCCGTAACTCTAGAGGCGCTGGGGTATACTCCCGAACATGTCACGGCACTCTATCAGGCGCTGGATAAACCTACCGGCATCTTTCTGGTGACCGGTCCGACCGGGTCCGGGAAATCATCCACACTGTACGCGATACTCTCGCGCATCAACACTCCCAGCGTCAAAACGCTCACCATTGAGGATCCGATTGAATACGCTATCGACGGAATTACGCAGACCGAAACCAATGAAATAATCGGTAACTCATTTCCCCGTCTGCTGCGCGCCTTCCTGCGCCAGGATCCTGATAATATTATGGTAGGCGAGATCCGCGACCTTGAGACCGCCACAATCTCCATGCGTGCGGCCCTGACCGGCCATACGGTGCTTTCAACCCTGCATACCAACGATGCAACCAGTGCCGTAACGCGTCTTGTCGACATGGGAGTGGAGCCGAGCCTGATTGCAACGTCCCTGCGCTGTGTCCTGGCGCAACGGTTGGTACGCCATATCTGTCGCAAGTGTCGGGTACAGTATACTCCTGCGGAACAGATTCTGATGCAATTTGGAATTCCGGGAAATAGCGGCATGAAATTTATTCAGGGGAAGGGGTGTTCGGCATGCAATTTTACCGGATTCAGCGGCCGCCTCCCGATCGTTGAACTGTGGATACCCACCCGTGACGAACTGCTGATGTTCAACCGTCGCCCCGATAATCAGACTCTTCGGGAGACGGTGTTTGTGCAGTCACACCGTCCGACGATGATTGAAGACGGGTTCCGTCGGGTGCGGGCCGGAGAAACGACATTGGAGGAATTGTTGCGCGTCGTCCCGTTTGAACAGATTGAGGTCGGGAGAGAAAAAATCACCCGCCTGTTTGCAGCGAAATAAGTAATCACCCGATCCGGAGTGAACGCATGGAGATTGACCCCATCGGCACACCTTCTGCGAAGAACGAAGCATGCTCGTCCGGTTGTTGCAACGCCAGTATATAGAGCAACGGCAGGAAATGTTCGTTGGTCGGTATCGAAAGCCGGGACGACTCACCCAGCAAAGTGTAATCCACCAGACGTTCATGTTCACCGGTCAGGATCAGATCAGCAACCAATCGATCGAACTCTTCAGCCCAGGGATATGGTTTGTCGGCGCTCCATTGCAGCATCCGCAGGTTATGGACAATATTGCCGCTCCCTACAATCAGTATCCCCTCACTGCGCAGTGCAGACAGCACGGCCCCCCGATCATAGTGGAAGCGCGGCAGCTGCGTCCGGTCAAGGCTGAGCTGCACGGTTGGAATATCAGCTTCCGGATACATGCGCCGGAGCACCGACCAGGCGCCGTGGTCCAACCCCCACACATTGCCGTTATCCATATGTACTGCGGTGGATGTGATAAGCGACCGCACCCGATGTGCCAATTCAGGTGAACCGGGGGCCGGGTACTGAATCCGGTATAATTCATCGGGAAATCCATAAAAGTCGTGGATTGTCTTTGGCCGGTCCATCGCGGTGACGAACGTCCCGGCGGTCTCCCAGTGAGCCGAGATGCAGAGAATGCCTTTCGGCCTCGGGATCGAAGCGGCTGCTTCCCGCCAGGCGGCAACATATCCGTTTTCCTCGATGGCGTTCATCGGGCTGCCGTGGCCGATGAAGAGAGCCGGCATGAGCTGGTTTGAGTGCATTATTTGACTCCCAGTTCCCATACAGTCAGCTGGGCCACGGTATGCTGAAATTTTCTCCTCGTTTCGCGGATAACGAACGGCACATCACGCGGCTCCCCCCGCAGGCGAAAATGCGGCGCCAAAGTTTCCTTCAAGCCGTCCAGCGACCAGACCGGTTCGCCCGCATCGCGGTACCCTCCCAGCCACTCCTCTTTTTTTGTATACTCCTCCAGCCAGGTATAGGGAGAGGTCAACACCAGAAGTCCGCCCGGATTCATCCGCTCATGAACGGTCGCAAGAAACCGGCGCGGCGAGTAGAGCCGGTCTATCAGGTTGGCGGCAAGGATCAGGTCGTAGCCGCAGAATTTTTCGGGAAGGTTGCAGGCGTCGCCCTGGAAAAACGTCACCCGGTCACGCGCATCCTCCAGCCCCAGGTCTCTCAGGGTGATTTCATGGAATGAGACAATCTCCCCCTCTTCCGGCAGTGCATAGCGGAGAGAGCCTTCAGCCTGCATCCGTGCCGCGAGCCGGAAAAATCTGGTGGAAAAATCCAGCCCGGTCACCCGGTCAAACCCGCCGTGCGCCAACTCAAACGCTGACCTTCCGAGGGCACAGCCGAGATCAAGGGCATGTCCCATTGTTCGCCCCTGCATCATCTCCAGGGAAATGACGGCACAGCTCTCCGGAAAATTGGCCACGCCGAAGTGGGCCGGTCCGTAATGGGCATCGCAGTACTGGGCCGTCAGGGCATCGCTTTCGTACTGATCATCATGGATGACAATCGGTGCGGAGCTCTCCACATAGCGGAACCCGGCATGCTGGAAAAAGTGCCGACGGAAGGCATACCGTGCATCACGCGTTGCCTCGTTTCCGGTTGAAATCCATGATCCTCCCTTGATCAGATTGTGGCGTTTGTCGAACGTCGGGGTGGAAAAATCATCGTACCAGGGGTGTATCTCGAACCCGCGGAAAGGGTAGATCGGGGTTTCTGTCCATTGCCAGACGTTACCGATCACGTCGAAGAATTCGCCGTTTCTGAACCTGTCGACCGGACAGGAGGAAGACCACCATTCCAGGTTGATGTTGCCCGGTGCCCGGTCCCAGAAAGGTTGATCGGGGATGGTGCAGATGTCCCGGAGACGGCTCCATTCATCCTCATCCGGCAGACGGACCGGAGCTCCGCTTTCGGCCGATTTCCAGCTGCAGAATGCTTTGGCCTCCAGATAATTGACCTCAACCGGCCAGTTCCAGGGGAGCGCGATTTCAGAAGCCATGGTCCGCAACTTCCAGACATCGGCGTCCTTGATCCAGAACAATGGATGTCCGGCCTGCCTGAACTCACGCCAGTTCCACCCCTCATCACTCCACCATTGACGTTCGAAGTACCCTCCCGCCTCGACGAACTCCAGAAATTCCCGGTTGGAGGTCAGATATTGTGCGGCCTTAAAGCCGGATACTTCGGCTTCATGGACGCCGTACTCGTTATCCCAGCCATAGAGTGGGTGATCTTTCGCTTTGCCGAGTATGACAGTCCCCCCCGCGACGTCCAGGAGACGGTTTGCGGGAGGTTCACCGGAATCGGTGCAGATATCCCAGAAAGAGAGCTGCTGCACCTGACCAATCGGCAGCTGACGGATCAGAACAGAGGATGTTTCAAGGTGGATGCGCTGGTGTTCGATCCCCATAATGATCCCCCAGAATGGTTCTTCCCAGGAGATCGGGAGAGTCAGCGGCAGGGTGCGGATCAACCCGTCAACCATTTCGCGGACCTTGTCACGGTACTCCTTCACCTCCCCGCGGGTCGGCCAGTCGTAATGGGATTCATTCAGGTCATCCCACGACATTTCGTCCACCCCGACAGCAAACATCGATTCGAAGCGGGGGTTGATGCGCCGGTCAATGACCCGGGCGACCGTCAGTTTGTTGATGAAGAAGGTAGCGGTATGTCCGAAATAAAAAATCAGAGGGTGGCGCAGCCGGTCGGCCCGCAGGTAAAACGTGTCGTCGTATCGAAGCGTTTCGTAAAGTTTCTCGTCAATATCGTATGTGGCGTGGAAATACTCAAGAATCTCGGCCCGCTTCTGCTCCGGGTCTCCACTGTTGAGGATGGGGGTATGTGTTGTGCGCAGATCCATGAAGTTTCCTCCGTGTGAAAATACCGGTGGAAGTATACCCGAATTTTACGCTGCAAACAATAACCCTTAAAAAGGATTTAATCGCCGATGAATGCGTATAAACACCTCTGTGCGTCGATTCTTTTGAAGGATTTTCAAATATTGTCGTGTAACAAAACAGGAGAATCGGTTTATTACACTGGTGCTGTTATCCCCGGAGTACATCCGTTTGTTTCGGAGGTTAGAACAGTCTGTTGCATAAGCGGAGTATTTTATTCTGTGACAGCAGCTTAGTGAGTATGTAATATCATCGTATCAGAACGTACGGAGGATCTACCACCATGAAACAAAGCATTCTTGCGGCGCTTGCCGAACGTATTCTTGTCCTGGATGGTGCCATGGGCACCCAGATTCAGAACTGCAATCTGACCGCTGACGATTTCGGCGGTGCCGAATATGAAGGGTGTAACGAATATCTGACCATGACGCGTCCCGATGTGATCGAACATATCCACCGGGCCTATCTTGCCGCCGGAGCCGATATCGTGGAGTCCAACACTTTCGGCTCAACCGATATCGTTCTTGCGGAGTATGGTCTTCAAAAACAGGTCTTTGAGCTGAACCGGCAGGCCGCATTGATAGCCCGCCGCGCCTGCGATGCTTTTTCATCTCCTGACAAACCGCGGTGGGTGGCCGGTTCTATGGGGCCGACAACCCGCACTCTCTCCGTTACGGGGGGCGTGACTTTTGCTCAACTCGTTCAGGCTTTCCGGGGACAGACTCTGGGGCTGCTGGCGGGCGGGGTCGATCTGCTGCTGCTGGAGACCGCTCAGGACACCCTGAACCTGAAGGCCGCTGCCGAGGGGATCCGGCTGGCGTTTGAAGAGTGCGGAGAGCGGGTGCCTCTGATAATCTCCGGTACGATCGAACCGACCGGGACCATGCTGGCCGGGCAGGGGGTTGAAGCGCTGTACACCAGTCTGGAGCATCTTGAGGGGAGTCTCGGGTTGATCTGCATCGGCCTGAACTGCGCCACCGGACCGGAATTCATGACCGATCATCTCCGGACGCTGTCGGAGCTGGCCTGCTGCCATGTTTCTGTCTATCCGAACGCTGGTCTGCCGGACGAGAACGGTCACTACGCAGAATCGCCCGAATCTCTGGCCGCCAAGCTGTCCCGTTTTGTGGATGAGGGGTGGCTCAATATTGTCGGCGGCTGCTGCGGGACAACACCGGGCCACATTGCCGCCATTGCCCGTATGGTTGCCGGCAAACCGCCCCGTCGTCCCGCAGCCATCCGCCGTCGCGCCGTCGCGGGAATTGAGACCCTGACTGTAGAAGATGACGCCCGTCCGGTTCTGGTTGGTGAGCGCACCAACGTGATCGGATCCCGCAAGTTTAAAAACATGATTGTCGCGGAACGCTTTGAGGAGGGGGCTGAAATTGCACGGGATCAGGTCAGGGGGGGCGCTCAGGTGATCGACGTCTGCGTGGCCAACCCGGATCGGGACGAAGCCTCCGATATGATACAGCTGCTGGCGTTCCTTCCCAATAAGGTGCGCGCACCGATCATGATCGATTCCACCGACCCTCACGTCATGGAGCTGGCGCTGCAGCGGCTGCAGGGGAAATGTCTGTTTAACTCCATCAATCTGGAAGATGGAGAAGGGCGCTTTGCCCAGGTATCGGATCTGCTTCACCGTTATGGCGGTTCTGTGGTGGTAGGGTGCATCGACGAAGACCCGCAGCATGGCATGGCGGTCACCCGGGAGCGCAAACTGGCGGTGGCCCGTCGCTCCTACGATCTGCTGGTGAACAAGTACGGGGTACGTCCGGAAGATCTGATTTTCGATCCGCTTGTCTTTCCGGTGGGGAGCGGCGACGCCAGCTATATCGGCTCGGCTCTGGAGACCATTGAAGGGGTGCGGCTGATTACGGAGGAATTCCCGCACTGCAGTACGATCCTGGGTATCTCCAATATCTCCTTCGGTCTTCCTCTGCCCGGACGGGAGGTGCTGAACGCCGTCTTTATCCATCACTGCGTCAAGGCCGGCCTGACCTACGCCATAGTCAACACCGAAAAACTGGAACGCTTCGCTTCTATTCCTCCCGAGGAACTCCTCCTTTCAGAGGACCTGCTCTTCTGGCGCGGCCCCGATCCGGTGGCCGCCTTTGCCGCAGCCTTTCGCGACAAGAAACCGGTTTCCCACGCGCCGGCGGCGGAACTGCCGCTGGACGAGAGATTGCCGCTTTACATTATTGAGGGAATCAAAAACGGTCTGGCCGCCGACCTCGACGCTGTTCTGGCACGTGGCGACAAGCCGCTTGAGATCATCAATGGACCGCTGATGGCCGGAATGGCCGAAGTGGGGAGGCTGTTCAACGACAACCAGCTGATTGTGGCCGAGGTACTGCAGTCGGCCGAAGCGATGAAGGTTGCCGTGGCTCATTTGCAGCCGTATCTGGAGAAGGGAGAGAGTTCCAGCAAAGGGAAAATGCTGCTGGCGACGGTCAAGGGGGATGTACATGACATCGGCAAGAATCTGGTGGAGATTATCCTTTCAAATAACGGCTTCCACGTTGTCAACCTGGGGATAAAGGTGGCTCCCGAAACGCTGATCGAGGCGGTGCGGCGTGAACAGCCGGACTTCATCGGCCTTTCAGGCCTGCTGGTTAAAAGTGCCCTGCAGATGGTGACCACTGCGGCAGATCTGAAGGAGGCCGGCATCGACGTGCCGTTGATGGTGGGCGGCGCAGCACTTTCCCGGGCCTTTGCCGACAGCCGCATCGCTCCGGCATACAATGCCCCGGTGTTGTACGCAAAGGATGCCATGGCCGGTCTGGACATGGCAAACCGGCTGGCTGATCCTGCAGGGAGAGTGTCGCTGCTGGAAGAACTGGCCCAGAGGCAGCAGGCTGCGTCTGCGGTGACGTCTGCCGGCACTGTACAAGTTCAGGCTGCCGCAGCAGGCTGCGCTCGATCAGCGCTACAGGTGGATGCACCGGTTTTGGCTCCGCCGGATTATGAATGCCATATTCTGCGCGACATCCCTTTACAGCAGATAATTCCTTACCTCAATCGACAGATGCTCTACACCAAGCATCTGGGTTTGACCGGTTCGGTTGAAAAACTGCTGAATGCCGGGGATGAAAAGACGCTCAAGCTGCACGGTACAGTGGAGGAGATGCTGGCGCGCGTTGAACGGGAACGGTTGATCCGGCCGCAGGCCCTGTACCGTTTCTATCCGGCCAATAGCGAAGGTAATGACCTGATCCTGTTCGACACTGTCGATCAAAACAGTGAACTCATGCGCATCAATTTCCCGCGGCAGGCGGCTGGTGAGCGTCTCTGTGTAGCGGATTTTGTCCGGCCTGATGACGCTGCAGTACGGGACAATATGGCGCTCTTCGTAGTCAGCTGTGGACGGGGCATCCGGGAGAGTAGCGAGGCGATGAAGGAAGCGGGAGAGTATCTGAATTCGCACCTGCTGCAGGCACTGGCCCTGGAGCTGGCGGAGGCCACAGCGGAGTTTGTACACAAGCGGATCCGCACATCATGGGGCATCGTCGATGACCCCTCACTGAGCATGAAGCAGCTGTACAACGCCGAATACCACGGTATCCGGGTCTCTTTCGGCTATCCTGCGTGCCCGGAACTGGCGGATCAGCAGAAGCTGTTCCGGCTGTTGAAGCCGGAGGCAATCGGTGTTCAGTTGACTGATGGTGACATGATGGATCCGGAGGCCAGCGTCTCGGCGCTGGTGTTTCATCATCCCCAGGGACGCTATTTTGATGTTTCACGCTGAACAGCAAGGATAATCATGCCGCCGCAACCCGGAGTCACAAATCCTCTGACGCGCTGCTATACGATTACCTCCGCCATACTGTTGGCCGGGTTCGGCAGCGCCGTCGTCATGTATCTGACTGCGGCTGAGGTGCCGCTCAACCCTTTAACGGAGTTCGAGAAGTCAAAAAAATTTGCCTATGAACTTGAAAGGATGGGGGGAAAGGCGGCGCTTGCGGCGCATGACTTTAACACGTGGTTTACCGGACTCTGGCAGGGGAAAACGCTTTCATTCACTGTCGCCGTTATCACGACCCTCGTTGCCGCAGGGTATTATTTCATTGCCACCGGGCTTGATGCTGAAGCCCGAAATAAAGCGAATGAGAGCCCCCGTCAAGAAGAGTGAACCGGTCAGACCCTCGCCAGAATTTTCAACAGGTGAGGCACCATCTGTTTTTTGCGGGACATGACGTTCTTCAGCTCATACAGGTGCGGTTCCAGTTGCGGATATTCCATGACATGGGCGATGCGGGTATGCCCTTCCACCAGAAAGAGTGTTGTTTCGGTGGTAATATCGGTCACCATCAGCCCGGCGATGAAGAGATTGTCGCGCCGTTTGACCTCTGCCAGAGCGGCCAGCAACTCCTCTTTCATGCTGTAGAACTCCTCGAAACCGATCACTTCCACCTGCCCGAGCCCGATGCTGAATTTCTCATGCGTAAAGAGCTTGAAGTCGGCTGCTACGACCCGGTCTACCGAACCGTAATTTTTCAGCGAACTGCTGGCGGCAAAAATATCGCGGCCGAAATCAACGGCAACGAGTCCCGAACAGCTCTCCAGCCAGGCGGCCATCTGGTGGTCGGCGTCAGTTGTGGTGGGTGATTTGAGGATCACCGTGTCTGACAGTATCCCGGCGAGGAGCAGCGCGGCTATGGCCCGGTCCGGTTCAATGCTGTTTTCACGGTAGCGCCGTGCCACCAGGGTGCAGGTGCTGCCGACCGGTGAGGTGATAAAGGAGATCGGGGAATTCGAGTGGTTATTACCCAGCTTGTGGTGGTCGATGACTTCGGTGATTTCCACCAGTTCGGCTCCCGGTACCGCCTGTCCCAATTCGTTGTGATCCACCAGTATCAACCGGTACGGAAGAGGTGCGAGGAGGGACGACTTGGTCGCGACTCCGGCCAGAGTTCCATCGCTTTCCAGAGCGAGCACCGCCGGCACCTGTGCTCCCATCAGTTTTTGGCGCAGAGCGATAAGTGATTTATCCACCCCGATGCCGACAAATTCGCTTTCGGCAAGGAACGTAACCGGTGTGGAGAGTCGAGCAAGCCAGGCGGCAGTTGCAGTGTCATGGGGGGTCAACAATACGGAAACCCCCTGTTTTTGCGCCAATTCCAGCAGATCGTCTTCCAAACTGTGCCCGCCGGTTACCACAAGAACCCTCACGCCGCGTTCAATGGCGGCCAGCTGGATAGTGCGGCGATTGCCGGTCATTATCAGCAGATCTCGAGGGTTATAGCCGTCGATCATGCTGCTGAATGACTCTTCAAGCATCGCTCCGATGAACAGGCTCAGGGTAATAATATCATCGGGGCAGGCCCCGGCTGCAAATCGTGCGGCGAGGGTTCTGGCCAGGCTCGGCATACTGGTCGTGACCTGACGGTGTTTGTCCTTACAGGGGAGCAGATAACTTTCCGACAGCCGCAGCAGTGAGATCATCCCGCACGGTCTGTTTTCGGTATTGATCACCGGCAGCACCCGGACACCGCTTTTGTTAAACAGTTCCAGTGCTTCATACGCCGAAGCCTGGCGGCTGACTGTCACCGGCTGCCGCTTGATTGTGTCGCGGACTTTGGGGTGCACATCTGCGAGAAAAAGCGGATCAGGAATCTTGAGCCGGTCGAGGATATAGCGGGTCTGGGGGTTGGGGGCACCGGCCATTGCCGCAACAACGGTGCCGTCTCCGAGCCGCTTTTTCAGGGCGGTGTATCCGATAGCGGAGGCGATTGAGTCGGTGTCAGGGTTGCGGTGGCCGATAACATAGGTGGTTTTGATCATGATATTCTCACTGGTTTGAATTTACTGGTTTTTCCAGTCTCTGCTGCGGGCGGCAAATTGAAGGGTTTCCACCTCTTTGAGGATCTCCATGTACGTGGCGTATCGTTCTTCAGAAATTCGCCCCTGCCCGACAAGTGCGAGGACTGCACACCCCGGCTCGGAATGGTGCCGGCAGTTGCGGAATTTGCACGGTACATCACGGTGCTCTTCAAAACCGGGAAAGTATTCGGCCAGCTCTTCGACCGATATGTCCACCAGGCCGAAATCCCGGAAACCGGGGGTATCCACAAGTTCGCCGCCGCCGGCAAGTGCATGCAGCGTGGAAACGGTCGTAGTGTGCCTCCCCATGCTTTTGTAGAGACTGAGGCTTCCTACTTTAAGGTCGATATCCGGACAGAGTGCGTTCAAAAGAGAGCTCTTGCCGACTCCGGTCGTGCCGACAAAGGCTCCGCGATGCCCTTCGCTCAGGAATTCCTCTAACGGGGCAAGTCCTATTCGCTCGGCAGCACTGATCGGGAAAATCTCGACCGAGCCGCTATACAGTCTTCTCAGCTCTGCCAGCAGTTCTGTCGTGCCGTCGAGATCACATTTATTAACAACCAGAAACGGCTGCAGCTTTGCTGACTGCGCGGCAACAATCGCCCGATCGATAAAGCCGCCTGGCGACAGCGGTGCGACAACAATCCCGAGTACGTCCAGGTTGGCACCTACCAGATGAATGCCTCCCCGGGCATCACGCCTCTGGAGCTCTGTTCTGCGCGGCAGGCGTTTCAGAACCTCACCGGTTACTACAACGTTATCCCCGACTACATGTCCGGAGTTGCGCTTGACCCGCACCATTCTGCGTTGGCCGTTTTCGAACAATACCTCAACAGAGATACCGTGATGTGCTACAATCAAGCCGTTAGGCGAAAAACTGTCCATTGGGTCTGGTTCCGTTTTCTCTGATGTATCTGCCGGACAGAAGGTGCCGGGTTGACAGCTGGCAATAAATCTAACATACAAATTTAGAATAACCTAGCACGGCCGGGAAAATAGGGCCATCATATCCGTATAATTGAACTGTGCCGTACAACGGGAGGTATACAATGACCGAAAACCGCCATCCGTTTCAGCGACTTACCCCGACTTTTGTCATGGACGCCGTAGAAAGTTGCGGTTTTAACTGCGATCGTCGCATATTTGCCCTTAACAGCTATGAAAATCGCGTCTATCAGGTCGGGATCGATGAGTCGCAGCCGCTGATTGCTAAATTCTACCGTCCGGATCGCTGGAGCAGAGAACAGATTCTGGAGGAGCACAGTTTTTGCTTTGAGCTTGTTGAACATGAGCTCCCTATTGTTGCCCCGCTCAAAAATTCCGACGGGACAAGTCTGCTGAGCTTCGACGGGTTTCTCTTTGCCCTGTACCCGCGGCAGGGGGGGCATGCCCCGGAGTTTGACAATCTTGATAATCTGAAAATACTGGGGCGACTGCTGGGAAGGATACACGGCGCAGGAGCGGTGAAACCGTTTGACCATCGCCCGGTTCTGGACAGGCAGAGCTTTGGTACAGAAAGCGTACGCCTCATTGAAGAGCACTTCATCCCTGCTGAGTACCGGGCCAGTTATAGTGCCGTGACAGGGCAGCTTCTGGAGGCTATCGATACAATTCTTGCCGAGGTCGGTCCGGTCCGCAGCATCCGGACCCATGGCGACTGTCATGCCGGGAATATTCTCTGGCGTGACAACGCTCCCCATTTTGTCGATTTTGATGATGCCCGTATGGCGCCGGCTGTGCAGGATCTCTGGATGATGTTTTCCGGAGAGCGCCCCCGGCAGCTGGCACAACTGGATTCGTTACTGGAAGGGTACCGGGAATTCAATGATTTCGATCATCGGGAACTGCGCCTGATTGAACCGCTGCGGACGCTGCGTATGCTGCATTACAGCGCCTGGCTGGCCCGGCGCTGGGGGGATCCGCTGTTTCCGCACACATTCTTCTGGTTTAACACCACCAGGTACTGGGGAGAGCATATTCTGGAATTGCGCGAACAGTTGGCTGCATTGAGTGAACCGGCTCTAGAGGTACAGTGAGTGCAGGAATATTTTCAAAAACGCTTCCATAAGATAGTGATATCGATCCGTTGCACGTATATTGTTTAAATACACGGAGTCTGTATGCCCCGAATTATCTCAGTAGCTCATGCATTACCTCCGCATGTCGTACCACAGCGTACGGTCAGGGAGACCGTGCGCCAGGTCTTTGCAGATTCAGTTGAAGATCTGGATCGGCTGCTGAAAGTTTTCGACAATTCCCGCATTGAAAACCGCCAGTTTATGATGCCGCTGGCATGGTACCTTGAACCCCGCAGTCAGTTGGAACGCACCCAGGTCTTCCAGCAGCAGGGTCTTGCACTCATGTTCGAAGCGTCCCGCTCCTGTCTGGACCGGGCCGGATGCCGTCCAGAGCAGGTTGATCAGGTTATTTTCGTATCTTCCACCGGTCACGCAACTCCAACCCTGGATGCCCATCTCGTCAATCTGCTGGGGATGAGACCCTCTACCTCACGTATGCCGCTCTGGGGACTGGGGTGCGCCGCCGGTGCGGCAGGCTTGTCCCGGGCCAATGATCATTGCCTGGCCCACCCGGCGCACCGTGTACTGCTGGTCGCGCTGGAATGCTGCAGCCTGACTTTCCTGGCCGGTGACGTGACGAAAAAAAATCTGGTTGCAACATCACTGTTTGCCGATGGAGCTGCGGCTGTGCTTGTCGGTGGCGATCTGGCGGGGGGTGACGGCCCTTCTATCATCGGGACCCGCTCACACCTCTTTCCGGACAGCTACCGGATTATGGGGTGGGATTTTCAGAATGAGGGAATGCAGCTGGTTCTGTCTCCCCGGTTGCCGCTGGTTGTCAGGCAGGAGCTGCCGGCTCTGGTAAAGGACTTCCTGTCCGGACATAATCTGTCGCTTCAAGACCTTGTACACTTCATCACTCATCCCGGCGGCGCCCGGGTGGTGGATGCCTATCGGGAGGCTCTGCGGCTTTCAGATGATCATCTGCGACAAACGGAGGATGTGCTCCGTCTGCACGGCAATATATCGTCTGTCTCTGTTCTATTGGTGCTGGAACAGTGGCTCGAAGCGGGGGGAATGAAGTCCACTGGTTACGGCCTTCTGTCGGCATTCGGGCCGGGGTTCTCTGCCGAGCTTCTCCTTTTTAAGGTGTAACATGTATCTACTCTGGGTTTTCGTATATCTGCTCCTGGAGCGGTTCTTCGAACTCTTTCTTTCCCGCAGGCATTGTCAGGCAGTTGCACTCCGCGGCGGCAGAGAGTTTTACCCGGAAACGTACCCCCGTATGGTAGCTCTGCACGCCGGATTCTTTCTGGCACTGTTCGGAGAGTCGTATCCCTGGCACGTCCCCGCAGGAATCGTTACTTTCTCACTGCTGACTCTGTTCGTTCTGCTCCAGGGGGCGCGCTACTGGTGTATCGCCAGCCTCGGTGAATGTTGGAATACCCGCATAGTGCTGGTCCCGGGCGGAAATGTGAAGAAAACGGGGCCGTATCGTCTACTTTCCCATCCAAATTACCTGGTAGTGACCTTGGAATTTCTCATCCTCCCCCTGCTCATGCATGCACCGTATACTCTGGCACTCTTCTTCCCGCTTAATCTCCTGGTCGTGCGCCAGCGTATCCGGCTGGAGGAAAAATCTCTCCGGGAATTCACCGACTACAGCGAGCAATTTCCCCAAAGGTAATATGATCTGCCCTTCAGGTTTTCCCGGTGAGGATCAATGAGTAGGTATTCACGGTATCACGTTCAAATATATCAAGGCGGTTATCGCTATTTAAAATATTCCGAATGAATAGAGCCGCTCAGCGTCGCCATACCAAAGAGGGTCACCAGTGAAACTACAAAGCAGGCAATAAAGAACCATGCCGCCCTTGTCCCCTTCCAGGCGAAAAAACGCCGCAGGTGCAGATATGCCGCGAACATCAGGCAGGTGATAAGCGACCACGTTTCCGTTACATCCCACCCCCAGAACCGCCCCCATGATTGATACGCCCAGATTGAGCCGGCCAGCATCCCGATGGTCCAGAATATAAAACCGAATCCTGCAAAACGGTAACTGTAGATATCAAGCGTATCCAGGGATGGCAGGCGTTGAAGCCAGCCGCTGTCTCTCCTCTTTTTAAGCAGATAAAACAGGGAACACGTACAGCTGATTACCAGCGTCGCGAGCGCTATTTTGTAGAGACCGATGTGAATGACAAGCCAGACGCTACGGAATGTTGCCGGGAGAGTGCGGATGCCGGGATTATAAAAAAGTGACAGCGCCAGCAGAAGAAATGCCAATGGGAATGCCACAATACTGGTGGTTTTGATGCGCGGATAGAGCCGGGAAAAAATGAAGTAACCGCTTATTATCATCCATGCGTCAGACGAGAGCACTTCGCTGGGGGCCATGTACGGGCCATGCCCGACCTCAACCCACCAGAGAATCATGATGATGCTGTGCAGTGTTAATCCGGCAAGTGCGATCCGGTGGCCCCAGGTTTCCAACTGTTCCCGTTTGAAAATGACAGCTGATGCATTGGTGATCGTCGCCGCTACGTACAGAATGACCGCGCACCATGTTGTCGAAACGTACAGCTCCAATGGCAGCTTCATAAGGTCCTTTCCTGTTTCAGATTTTGTGAGATCTCATCGCGCTCATCTACATAGAAATCCTTGAAGGCAACAGCTTTCCAGTATACTTTATACGACCCATCGGCTTGTTTGACGCCAATCAATTCCCGGGGAGGAGTCATGTAGTGGATCACCCCGCCGAGCATGATAATGGCAAATCCTGTGAATATCAGCGACATTCCGCTGATATCGACAATGATCAGCTTTGCCCACTTTTCACTCTTGAGCAGTTGTACCCGGTACTCTCCCAACACTCCGGTGCTTCCCGACGTTAACTCAGTCCGGGCAATTTCCTTTTCTCCTTCAAGCATGCGTATGTAAAGCTGAGGGTTGGCGCTCAGCATGGACTTTTTTTCCGCATCGGCATAATACTTCACTGCGTACAGATACGGTGACCAGGCTACGCTGAATTCTGAACTGTATCCTGCGTTATCCAGGCCAACCGGCTGTTGCGCAAAAATCCTTTCTGTATGCGCAGCGCCCGACGTGTCTGTAAAGGTTACCGTGAAAGCATCGCCATGTTGTGACGCATGGTAGATACGCAGACCGTTATACCGGCAGATTCTGTTGATTGATGCCGTAAATGAGTCAACCGTACCGGTTTTTCCGGTTATCGAAATATCAGACAGTACATCAGTCGGCTGATTCATACTGTCAAATCGAACCGTGACTTTTTCAAGACGGACAGTTCCGGGCATCCGCAGGGGCGAAGACAGAATGCCGTGCTCGGAGGCATCCCACGGCTTGACCATGTCACGCGTTTCACCTTCAACAAGAATCAGTGCCCCTTGTCGTCCGGTCAACGAGACATACAGTGAAACGGCTATAACCAGAGTCATCCCGACATGCAACATCCAGATGCCAAAATATCCCCAGGGATTTCTAACAAACTTCAACAGTTCATCTGAATGTGTCTGAAGCGCCCGATACCTGTGGGAGCGGGCAACGGAACCTAACTGTCCACTGGTAACATTCCCCGCAATTTCACTGCCCGTACCGGGAACAGTCGAAAAGAGTCTTTTCCGCGAAACGGTCCATTGGTCGAGAGAAGAAATTCCCAGAGAGAGGGAAGCACATAAAATAACGACGGCAAACCAGGGCTGTGAATATATTTCGTGAAGATGAGCTCCGTCAATCAGCCAGAGAAGACTTGCATGTGTCCTGCGCCAGGCCTCAACTTTATCCGGAGTTGAATCAATCTCCTGAGGAATGAGTGTTGAACAATACATCAACGCCGCAAGCAAAAGAATGAGTCCGAGGGATATGCGTCGCGCGGTTAATAGCTGTTTGAGTTTGTTCACGAGTCAATCTTCCCTGGCTGAATTGTACTACAGTATATCACCATTATTGGCCGCCGCATGCTGCGGAGGATAGTAAAAAGGCCGGGCAAAAGCCCGGCCTTTTTACTACCTTCGATCAGTGAATTACTTTAGACGTGAATCCGAAGTCATTCCTACCATCCTGTCTTGGTACCACCACCGGAACAACCACCGTTAATGGTACTGTGGACGCATGTTTGTGATGTGGAAGATGCTCCTTTTGGGCCGGTGAGCGGTGTAATCCCGTTTCTCATATTGGCGGCATTCGGGTTGGCATTCCGATTCCCCGGACCGTGATCGACTCCCGACCCGGAGCCGCCGGTGGCATGACATATTGTACACGTAGTGTTGTTGTGCGCTCCATCCTGTGCACCGCCATGGTAACCCAGTCTGTCGGGAAATGCTGATCCGGTGGGTTTGCCGTTCGCGGCGCCGTGACAGGATCCGCAGCCTATTCCTGGCGCGGCTTTTTTATGGCAGCCACGACAGTCAGGGGCATTGCCAAGTGTAGCAGCAGGGTATGCGCTGGTTGCGGTGCCGATGGCGTGACAGGCGGTGCAGGCAGCACCGGTTCCGGCTGCCTGATGGTTGTAGTTAGGGACCGCATGTGCGCCGCCACTGGCTTCTACTGAGCCGTTGATATGCTGTGCAATACCGGTCGGCGTGAATCCGTCATTGGTAGCGTTGACATGGAGATGGCATCCCGAGCAGGCACTGCTTGCTGAATGCGCCGCGGCTCCGTTGCGAACTGTCGTTGGAGGATATCCGTGACAGGTGGAGCATCCTGCCGTCAGATAATTTGCCTGGTTCCAGACGGGGGACTTGTTTGACCCTCCGCCCGTTAGTGTTGTCCCGTGGCAGTAGGTGTTTGCACAGGCTCCTGTTGCAGCGGTATATGTCGGCGTCAAGGAGCCGGTTTTCGCCAGAGTACCGAAAACGACATCGTTCACACCGTTTCTGTGTGTCCCGGAAACTGCCGGTGAGATCGGTACCGCATGGCACTCAGAACAGGCAATGTTGGCCGAATAGGCAGGAGCCTGAACGGCCGCGTTCAAATGTTTAATATGAGCACCGACTTTTGCATCACTCGGTGCGGTAACCCCGGCAAGCGAGTTGAAACTGGTGGCCGAAAGCGGGCCGTGGCAGACGGTGCAATTGCTCGTTGCTCTTATGTCGGCGTGGCAGAGCGTGCCGTTGAAACATCCGGCGGTGCCTGCACCGAAGGAGCCGGCTGGAGCAAATCGGGCCAGATATGGCTGAGCCAGGTTCTTCAGAGCGGCATTGTGGCACTGGGTACAGACTCCGGCATTATTTACGTCGGTGTTCGTATGAGTGACCGTGCCGGTTGAACGCCAGTTTGCAGCCACCGGGTGAGGAGCGGGCCCGGCGGGAATGTGGCACGTCGCCGTCATACATGAAAGTCCAATACCGCCGGCAAAATTATTCCCATGGCATTGTGTACAGTACGCAAATCCCTGAGATGCTGCCGGTGCCGCTTTGGCGGCACTGCCGTGACTGCTGGCGGCAAGCCATCCGGCGGGATGACCGCTTCTTACTCCATGGCACATCGTACTGTTAAAGCAGTCGGGTGTCGAACCGGCCGGGACAGTTTGAGGGACGGTAAGCCGCAGGTTGTTAAGGTGGCAGCGGGCACATTCGGCAGCGTTCACGGTAGCAGTGGTCGTGTGGGTCGTTCCTGTCGCAGTTGTGCCTCTCCATGGGGTCGCAGGATGAGGTGCAGTGGTATGGCACGTCATACAGGATTTACCGGCATCACCCGTAAAATTCGTTCCGTGGCACTGTGTGCAGTAGTGCAGCCCGGGTGCTGCAGCTTTAGCCGCGCTGCCGTGGCTGCCGGGGGCGCTCCAACCGGCCGGATGGCTGGAGGGGCCGTTTGGATGGCACGCGATTCCGCTGCGGGAGGTGCTGAAACAGCTTACTCCGCTGATGCCGCCCGTTGATAGAGGGTCTTGAGCGCTGCCGTGACATTCAACACATGCGCTTTTATTGGCCTGATACGCTGCCGGATGGTTTCCTCCGATCGATGCGACCGCCCATCCGGCAGGATGCTTGCCGGAGACGTCGAGAGTAATCGGTGTGTCATTGGCAGTGCTGCATCCCCAGAGGCTTATGAGCATGAGCAGTATTGCGCCGCTTTTAATCGTGGTCATGGCATTCTCCTATCTGTGGCACGCGACGCAGCGTTCGTTGTTGGCCCTGCCGTGGCAGCGATAACAGCTGGCAGGGTCAAGTTTTCCTTCAATCTTGTGCATGGTCATAAAGTTGCCGCGATGCTGCATTTCACGGTCGGGACGGTTGCCGTATTTTATGGACGGCTTCATTTCAACCTGGTTGGTGTGGCAGTCGTTGCAGAAGGAGCTTTTATGACAGGTGGAGCAGAGGCGGTCATCTGACGCGGCGTAGAAACGGTGGTTTTTGACGAACGATCGTGTGTGGCTGAATGAGTTGAAGGCCTTCATGGTACCCTTCTGCTGGTCTTCATGACATTCGGCACAATTCACCTGCTGTCCGACCGCCAGCGCTTCCGGATGGGAGGCGGGGAGGCCGGGAACCGTTTTCATCTGCGCGCAGGAGGCGAATATGCCAATGAACCCTGCGACTGCAAGGAGTGGGAGCATCAGTGTTCTGTTTTTCATTTCTTCCCTCCAATGCCGGTGAACGTCATGTTGTAGGTCAAGCGGAGAAGTGCTCTGACTTCTTCGGTAAATTGGGGGTTTCTGCCGTAACTGAGGTCGCCCGACAGTGCCAGGGCGGGGGTGATGTGATAGCCGAGTGAGGTGGTTGCTTCCCAGGCGCTGCTTTTGTTGTAGATTTTCTCTTTGAAGAAGTCGCCCAGGATGTCGATGGCGCCAAAGTAGCTCTTGGTGTCACGCATGACGTAGCAACGTATTTCGTGGTAGGAGGCTGATACGTCGGGCGTAATGGCGAAGCCCTGCCCGGCATTCAGGTAGTGATAGCCGATGCCGCCGCGGATGGTGTTGTCTTTGTAGTTGACGCGGGTATCCAGGCCGTAGCGTGAAGCGCTGCCGAATTCGCGGGTGTAGCGTTTGTAGTCGGCGGCTATGTCAAGGCCTGTATCGACTTGATAGGAGGCGATCAGGCCGGCCGAACTGGAGTTGTCGGTGGGTTTGATGGCGGAGGCGGAGAACATGGTCCAGGTGTACAGGGCGCTGGTTTCGAGGTACTGGTTGAATTCTCCTGTCAGTACCAGCTGTCGGACCGGTTTGATGTTAAGCAGGTAGGAGTGCTCGGCGAACTGCTTGGTTTCTGTGTTGTAGCTGCTGTGCCCGAGTATGTCGAGTGCGTTGACGGGGGTGATCCAGATGTCGGCTCCTGCCCTGCGGTAGTTCGTGGCGGTGTGGGTGACAAGCGTCGGGGCGTCGGTTTCGTAGACTCCTGAGAGTCCGACTTCAAGAAGGCCTTTGTATCGATAGTTGACGCGCCCTCCATAGCTGGCATCTCCCTTGCCGTCGCTGTTTTCACCGCTGATATTGGTCGTGTGGACGGTTGCACCGCCGAAGGCTGACAGGCCAAAGCCCATCGGCAGGTCGGTGCGGGCGCTGAGACCGTCGATCTGCTCATTGACGATGCCTTCGTGGATAAATTGCCGTCCGACGCGGAGCTGTGCGCTTGTCTGGGCGAAGCGGTACTGAAGGTAGCCGTAGGTGATGCTTCCGGTGGTTGTGTCGTTGTTGTAGCTCTTGTCGGCCAGGTCGGTACGCCCCCATCCGTAAAAGTGGAGGGAAAGGTTGCCGTCGGCCAGTTTGTCGGCAGTCAGGCCGAGAAACTGAGTCGCCGGGAGAAGGGTCTCCTTCGGAGTGCCGGTAACGTCACGCTTGCCGAAACCGAACAGGGTGCTGGAGTCAATGGTTACGTCTGCCGCCAGAGCAGCGGCGGGGAGAGCGAACAGCGAGGCGGCGCAAAGAAGGGTGCAACACGATTTTTTCATGGAGATACTCCTGTGCAAAGATGAATCCACAGTAAGAATGATACCAGACAGCTATCTTAAATCAATTCGATAAAATTAATTGTTGCAGATAACAAAAACAAACAGAGCTATTACTGTAGTGATAATTCTGTTTGTCGTATCCTCCATGATATAACTCCGGGTGACATTCTATTCTCATTCCAATCAGGATGTCAAAATAAAAGGACAGTTCCGGTCTTATGCTCTATTGCCTTGATGGTGGTTTGTTCCGGGTTGGAAAAACAGAGGAGCAAAATGATAGCCAATGTCTATCCCGGGTGCATGTATTGTTGAATGACCGCGACTGTATATTAATAGTCGGGATGCTATTATTTGTTCTTGAGTAAGTCCCGTATTTCAGTGAGTAACACCTCCTGATTTGGAGGCGGTGCCGGCGTGGCAGGAGCCGCTTCTTCTTTTTTCTTGAGAGAGTTCATGGACTTTACTGCCATGAATATTGCGAAGGCAATAATAGTGAAATCTATTATTGTCTGCAGAAATTTTCCGTAGCTGATTACCACGGCCGGTTTTTTGTCAACTGCTTCCTGGACGACTATGGACAGATTTGAAAAATCGACTCCACCCAATAAGACGCCGATTGGCGGCATAATTACATCGCCGACTAGAGATGAAATTATTTTGCCGAAAGCCGCTCCGATGATGATACCTACCGCCATGTCAACCACATTTCCCTTTACGGCAAAATCCTTAAATTCTTTGAGCATACCCATAACGTCCTCCTCCTCAAGATATAGTGTCCTGCCTGCCCGTCGCTGGAAACTTCAAAATAATACTCCAGATAAAAAGTTGATATGCATTATCGTAGCAATAATATGGAATAAGACAACCTGGTCGCTGTAATTTTTTGAGCCTTTTCTGCGGTGATTTCCTCCCGGAGGGGCAATCACTACCGTATGGCAGAGAAAAATATTAAATGCTGAAACCATGCCCGAGTTTGATGATAAATCCGCATGAGGGGTCGACTGCCGGCATATACGGAATACGTTAGAGCCAGGCACGTCGGATTGACGTATTGACTAAAAACATCATTAGTGTCAAAAAGGTAGGCAGAATGTATCAGCGGGGAACCTCCGCAGACCACACATTAAAGGAGTTTAGAATGGCCAGAGCATCAGCACGCCACATTCTGGTGGCGACCAAAGAAGAGTGTGAAGCGTTAAAGGTAAAAATAGAAGCAGGTGAGGATTTTGCGGTATGTGCCAAAGAGAACTCACAGTGCCCTTCCGGTAGAGATGGCGGTAACCTGGGCGAATTCGGCCCGGGGCAGATGGTCAAAGAGTTCGACACCGTTGTGTTCTCCGGAGAAGTCGGAAAAGTTCTTGGGCCGGTACAAACTCAGTTCGGGTATCATTTGATCGAAGTCACCAAGCGCACGGCATAACGTGAGGGAATACGCACCATGAAGTTACTGGATGGGAAAATATGTGCTGAAAGTCTGGTAGCGGATATATCCAGACGGGTAGCAGGATATGTTGATTCCGGATTGCGCAAGCCGCATATGACGGTGATCCTCGTCGGGGAACACGCCCCGAGCGAATCATATGTAAAATCAAAGATCAAATCATGCGAGAGCGCCGGTTTTGAAAGCGCCCTGCTCCGTTTTCCTGAAAGTATTACTGAGTCAGACCTGCTGGCGAAGATTGCCGGAGTCAATGCCGATCCTGCTACAGACGGGCTTATTGTCCAGTTGCCGCTGCCGAAGCATATCAACCCGCAGAACATTATCAATGCGATTGATCCGGAAAAAGATATTGACGGTTTTCACCCTACAAATTTCGGCCGTATGACTCTGGGGCAGAAGGCGTTCAGGCCGGCAACCGCATACGGTATCTGCAAGCTGCTGCAGTTTTACGAAATACCGGTCAAAGGGAAACATTGCGTTGTAATCGGCAGGTCGAATATCGTCGGCAAGCCGATATCAATAATGCTATCCAACGATTTCGAAATCGGCAATGCCACGGTTACCCTCGCTCACATCGAAACACCACGGGAGCTGCTGGTGGATGAAACCAGGCGTGCTGATATCATTGTCGTTGCCGTCGGGATCCCTGGATTTATTACTGTTGATATGGTTAAAGAGGGGGTCGTGATGATTGATGTCGGCATCAACCGACTCGAAAACGGCAAACTGGTGGGAGATGTTGATTTTGAACATGTCAGCAATAAATGCTCATGGATAACGCCGGTACCCGGAGGCGTCGGAAGGATGACTGTAGCGGCGCTGATGATTAATACACTTATGGCGTATCAGAACAATTTCGATCTTGCCTGACCTTTTAACTCATTGACGCAACAAAAAAAACGGCCTGGTGGCCGTTTTTTTTGTTGCAGTTCAATTGATGTAAAGAGGAAACTCCGGCATCCGGAAGATGATACATTCAGGGTGCTACTGAATGCTTATCAGCTCGATTTCAAAGGTTACATTTTCACCAGCCAGGGGATGGTTGGCATCAAAGGTGACCTGGTCCGCCGTGGTTTCGAGAACAACAACCTCAAGTTCCTCGTCATCTTCATTGGAAAGGCTCAGCTCATCACCGACTTCCGGGATAAGATCCTCCGGGAGGTCGCTGCGCGGTACGGTAAACACTTTTTCCTTGTCATACTCACCAAAAGCGTCAGCTGCAGATATTTTAACAGTCTTCTTTTCGCCCGGGGTCATGCCGACGATTGCGGCGTCAATTTGGGGGAAAAGGATTTCCTCTCCCAGGACGAACGTCATCGGTCCGCTTTCATGTCCGCCGCACTCGCATCCTTCGTCATCACAGCCGCCATCTTCACAGCCGTCATCACAGCATCCCTCGTCATCACATTCCATATCTTCCAGTGTCGAATCGAATACCGTTCCGTCTTCCAGTGTCCCGGTAAAGTTGATTGTTACGGTGTTGCCTTTTTCTGCCTGTGCCATTGGATTGCCTTTCGTTTCTTATAAGTAATATATTGCGACGGAATAGAATACGGGAGAGTTCTCAATTCGTCCAGAAAAATCTTGTGTTGACAATTTGTTGAAATGTAACTTACTGTAAAATAAATGTTATTTTATCGGAAGTAAATCCAGCCACCAAACAACGGCACCCGCACCCACAACAAACAGAATAAAAAACCACCGCTTCCAGGGACTTTTTTTCTCGGCGAAAGGATCAGATAATGAAGTGGTTGCCCCTTGGGGAAGTCGGGCCATACCGGTCAAGGATGCTCCGAAAGGTATGTTTATCTTTGCCCGGGTGTTGACTGCCCAGCCGTTTGCATCCAGCAGTCGACCAAGATTGCGTTGGCGGAGTTTAAACCAGGCAAGAAAAATGGAAGGGCCCGAAATAAAGAGTATAATACCGACAATGACCAGCGGCATCTGCCACCACTGAAGTTTGAAAAAACCGGTCAGAATCGCTGCGAGAGCAGTGCCGATCGCACCGATGGCAAGGCCTACCGCCGCAAAAATTCCGGCAAATTTGCCGACATCAAATGCCTGCTGTTCCGGCTTGGCTTCTGCCTTCTTTCCGCCGACCGGAATGAGATCGGCCACCGCTTTTTCCTCATGTGCCTTTGAGCGGGCAGCGGCAATTTTTTGCAGTGCTTCACCGACCATCTTGCCGATACGCTTGTAAGGATCCCAGAATGCCTGGCGAATGCTGATCGGATGCTCAACGATTCGTACGATGGTGGCATCCCAGTCGACTCCCTGGCGATCGAAAAAAATACCGTTGCGCCCTATCAGCAACTGATCGCTGTCGCCGTTAGTGATTGCTGCGGCTATGGTCATTTTATCGGCTCCGCCATTTCTGATGCAATCACAATACACCAGATACACCCGGCTCAGGTTGGCAAGCAACGCATGTTTAGCGACATCAGTCACGGTGATGCAGAGTTCGAAGCTGCGGCCATCAAGAAAAAGAGAGCCGGACTGAAAAATGGCTTTACCGCGACCGGTATAGAAATCGCGGAAAGAGACAAAATTATTTGCCAGTGGCAGCAGGTCGCGACAATAGCGGACCAGGCGTTCAACTTCTATAATCGCATCGTACGCCGGCTTCAAGGCTACATCCTGATCGACCAGATCAAGCAGTACAGCTTCTGCTTGATCTTCCCGCCACTGCTTCAACCGATTTTTACCAAGACCGCTGGCCGGAGTTTCAATCCTGTTGATCCACCAGGTTTCATAGAGAGCGACGGCAGTTTTTTGTTCATTCCACTGGTGCTCGGTGAGAACAACCAGTTCTCCCAGGAGTGGCTGCAGCAGTTCTCTGCGCACCCTGGCAATAATTGCACTCCAGGCCGGGTTTATTCCCTGCTCCAGATTCAGAGAACCATTGACTGTTACCGCGGAAAGGGGCAGAGCGGCGATTTCATCCGTACTCTCGGACAGGTTTCGGGGAGCAAGCGCGGCGAGAGTCTCATCACTGCTGTTCATCATGATCGCGGCTCGACTGTCAAAAGCCGCCATGCGGCAGCGGATGAAAAAATCATCTATTTTCGATTTGGCGCAATGCCAGAGTGCAATAGTCTCTTCCGGTAACCTGCTTGCCACCCCTTCAAATTCAGTATCATGCCAGGCCAGCCACGCGCATGTATCGGCTGAAAAACGCTCAACCATCTCGCGAGTGATACCCGAATCACCGCTCCGGTCTAATTCGCCGCCATAACAATTGATAATGTCAGTGATCCACCCTTTAAGACGTTCGTCGTCAGTTGAAGCGGCAGTTATGATGCCGTCGCCATTAAAGCGGGTCCGGGAGAGAATGGCTTCGCAATTACTAATATCAGAGACCGTGATCAGCAAAGCCTCAGGTTTGCCGATATTTGAAAGCAACGTCCTGGCAGCATCGAGAATCCTTGCGCCGGATTCCGTTTCCTCTGAAATGGCTGACAGCAGTACCCCCTGTTTACCACTCACCAATTGGGTCCTGTCATTCAGACATGTTCCGACCCATTCCGCAGCAGACAAAATTTCAGGTACCCGGATGTGCCCATCGCCGTCAATATCAATCAGTTGAAGAGTCCTCTGGTCGAATTCAACACCCTTGACCGGAAAGCTCAGGGCCGACCAGAGCTTGTTGTCTAGCTCGGACAGTGCAAGCAGATCTTCACCCGTCTCCAGCAGTACCTGATCAAAGCCGCCAGCACGAAAAAACTTCCACTGATGCTTCGACGGTATACGTGTCTCTTCCATTGTTGTCTCCCTGATCAGATTCGGAGTTACAGCTATGACGTTGGCGTAAGCATTTCAGTGCAGTGCCGGCATTCCTTTATGAGCGCATGTTATCTGCTGCCATGATATTGAAGCTGAAACAGGATGGAGCGGAGGCAGAATGGTTGTAAAGCAGAATGTAAAAAGGGCAGCCCGTTCGGCATGCCCCTTTCTGCTTACATTATGTTTAATCTACAGACTTACGTAAAAAAGTCGGAATATCATACTGATCGTCATCATCTTCAATAAAAGAGACGGGTGGACGGATTCTCGTGACATTCTCAGTTCTTTCTTTGTCACGCTGGAATGTCGGCCGGTCGAGAGAAGCTGGGCTGACGACATGTTTGTCAGCCAATGCGAAGTTATTTTTCCGGAGTTCCCTCCCTTTCTCAACATCAAAACGATCGCCGAAACCGGTTGCGATGACGGTCACTTTGATGTTTTCACCCATTTCATCGTCCCGGACAACACCTATCTTGATATTGGCTTCTTCGTGGACTTTCTCGTGAACGATACGGTTAACAGTATTGTAATCGTCCATGGTCATTGATGCCGATCCGCTGATGTTGACAAGTACGCCTTTGGCACCCGAGATATCGTTGTCCTCCAGTAACGGGCTTGAAATGGCGTTGTTTACCGCGTCGGCAGCACGATTATCGCCACTCCCCATGCCAATGCCCATCATGGCCATTCCGCGAACACTCATGACCGTCTTGACATCAGCAAAGTCAAGATTCATCAGTCCAGTAGAGGTGATCAGTTCGGAAATACCCTGAACTGCCTGACGAAGTACGTCATCTGAAGGCTTGAAGGCATCGAAAAGGGACATGTTTTTACTGGCCAGGCTGATGAGGCGATCATTGGGAATGATAATCAGTGAATCTACATGCTTCTTCAGGTCTGCGATTCCCTGTTCAGCCAACAGGGTACGCGCCTTGCCCTCATAGGTGAATGGCTTTGTGACGACTCCGACGGTCAGGACTCCGGTTTCGCGTGCTGCCTGGGCGATTACAGGTGCGGCGCCGGTACCGGTGCCTCCGCCCATTCCGGCTGCTATGAAAACCAGATCTGCTCCTTTGATTGCTTCGGCAAGTTGTTCCCTGTTTTCAAGTGCGGCGGCTGTTCCAACCTCAGGCTTTGAGCCGGCACCGAGCCCTTTGGTCAGTTCCCGTCCCAGCTGCAGTTTAACCGGAGCTTTCGAGGTGCGTAGCGATTGGGCGTCCGTGTTGGCAACAATAAAATCAACTTTATGTATGGAACTTGATATCATGGTGTTGACTGCATTTCCACCACCGCCCCCGACCCCGATTACTTTGATAACGGCGCTTTGCTCAATGGTCTCATCAAATTCGAACATACAGTTCTCCCTCTATATTTTATGTCTTAAATTTCGTTATGAGTGACAGAAATGTAACCTCATTTTAACCAAGAATCAAAGAAAAAAATAATATATTTTTTAAGAAAAAAAGGTGTCTTTAAAAATCAGAGTGTTAGGGGAATGTCTGCCGGAGTTACGGGCATTTGAGCGGCTGTACCATAAAAAATCAGGCTGTTTATCCGGGAGATAAACAGCCTGATTGCTGTGTGCCGTTGAGCATCGCATCCGGGTTAAAAAAATTCGCGGAACCACCCCTTCATGCGACCAAAAACAGAACCGAAAAGATTAGCTTCAGGTTTGCCGGTCGGGAACTCGCGGGAACCTGAGTTGCGACTCCCGTACACAACAAGGCCGACGCCTGTAGAATAGACCGGAGATTTTACGACATCGGTCAATCCGCCGATTTTCTGCGGGAGTCCCCGCCGGACCGGCAGATTGAATATCTGTTCAGCCAGTTCCGGAATTCCTTCCAGGATGCTTGAACCGCCGGTGATGACGATACCTGATGCGATTGAGTCTTCCAGGCCTGATTTAATGATTTCGCGGTTGACGAGCGAGAATATTTCTTCCATGCGCGGACCCAGTATTTCACATAATACGTTACGCGAAAGTTCGCGGGGCTTACGGCCGCCGACGCTCGGAACTTCAATCTTGTCTTCTTTGCCGACAAGTGAAGCCAGGCAGCAGCCGTACTTCTGCTTGATTTTCTCAGCTTCGGCAAACGGAGTACGAAGCCCCACGGCAATATCGTTCGTAAGCTGATTACCCCCCAGAGAGATAACCGATGTATATTTGATCGCCCCATCGGCAAAAATGGCAATATCGGTAGTACCACCGCCGATATCGACCATGCAGACGCCGAGCTCTTTTTCATCTTCGGAAAGGACCGCGTGGGACGATGCCAACTGCTCCAGTACGATATCAGCGACATCCAGTCCGGCCCGGTTACAGGATTTGACTATGTTCTGTGCACTGGCCACGGCACCGGTCACGATGTGTACCTTGGCTTCCAACCTGACGCCGCTCATGCCGAGCGGTTCGCGGATGCCGTCCTGTTCGTCAATGATGAACTCCTGCGGAAGGATGTGCAGCACTTCTCGATCCATCGGGATATTGATCGCTTTGGCGGCATCGATGACCCGCCGTACATCATCCTGTGAAACCTCGCGGTTCTTGATGGCGATAACACCATTTGAGTTCAGCCCTTTGATATGGCCGCCTGCAATGCCGGCAAAGACAGACTTGATCTCGCAGCCGGCCATCAGTTCCGCTTCTTCGATAGCTTTGCGAATGGCGCCTACAGTGCTTTCAATGTTAATGACAACGCCCTTGCGCAGGCCGCTTGAAGGACTGGTTCCGATACCGACGATATCGATACCTTCTTCCGTGACATTACCGACGATGGCGCAAATTTTGGTTGTGCCGATGTCGAGACCGACGATCAGACTATCCCGCTTTGTTGCTGACATACAATTCCCCCTGCTGAAAAGTATTAAATGTGAGAATCAGCTCTTTTTTATGATTATTTTGTCGTTGTAATCGAGATCGATATACTGAATTGAAGGCATCTGTACCATCAAATCCTGGTAGATTTTGGCAAACCGCTCCACTTTTTCGAGGAAGTCCCCTGAGCCGACTTTGACCGGGAGTGCATTATTCGCTGTGAACAGAGTAAAACCGTACCCCTTATCGTAATGAATCTCTGATACATCCGCAAGGATAAATGCACCTTTCTCGCGTAATATCTTCAGGAGGAGGCAGGTGGTTTCAAGCGCTTCTTTAGCCCCTTTCGGGTCGCTGCCCAGTTCCTCCTCGCTGAAACCGGTTACAACCGGATAATTAAGTTTGTCTCCTTGAGTAAGAACCTTGAAGACATTCCCTTTCTTGTCAAGATAATAAATGAACCCCATGTTGACGATTGCTACCGGTTCGCGTTCGGTGATGACGATTGAAATGCCATCGGGAAAATATCGATTGATACGTACGGTTTCCACCCAGGGGTTCTGCAGAATATGTTCTCCCATGCGTTTCAGGTTCATGCGGAGCAGATCCTTGCCCGGTTCTACGCCGGCCAAACCAAGGATTTCATCACGGGTCAGGTGCTTGGCGCTCGATACTTCAATCGATGTGAGAGAAAACAGGGTGACCTTTGTTACGGCTTTATAGCAACCGTACAGTATGCCGGTCACCAGCAAAAGTGCTGCCAGTCCGCCGGCAGCCATCTTCAGCGGGCGCAGATATTTCTTGAGATCACGCGGTGCGCGCTGAATCTTGATCTTGTTTGGCGCAACCTTTCTGCGCTGGTATGATGAATTTGCGAAGTCTCGCACCTGTCAGTTCACCTTTATCGAGAGCGCAGCAGATTCTAAAATTCGTGAAACAAGCTCCTCAAACGACAATCCTGCCCCTTTCGCTGCGATTTCCGGGAGAAGCGAGAGAGCAGTCATTCCCGGTAGCGTGTTAACTTCAAGAACAAAGCAGTCGCCGGCAGAGGTCACAAGCAGGTCCACACGGCTGTACCCTTTGCAGCCCAGGGCACGGTGGGCAGCCAGACCGACCTGCTGTGCTTTATCATACAACCCTTGTTCCAGGCGGGCCGGGAAGATATGTTCCGCCATACCGTCCGTATATTTTGCTTCAAAGTCGTAGAATTCATTTTTAGGGACGATTTCGATGGCACCGACCGGCCTGTCGTCCAGGATGCCAATCTGTACCTCCTGTCCTTTGACATACTGCTCTATCAGGATCTCTTCATCATATCGGAAAGCCAGTTGAAGGGCCGCTTCCAGTTGGCTGTCATCTTTAACAATGGTGATCCCGACTGATGAGCCTTCCTGAACCGGTTTGACAACCAGCGGCAGGTCGAATGGCAGTTCGTTCAGCCTGACGGTTTGACCGCGTTGGTAACATCGAAAGGGTGCAGTCAGTATGCCGCTGGAAGCAAAAATCTGCTTGCTGTACAGCTTGTGCATGGCCAGGGCACTGGCCAGTACGCCGGATCCGGTGTAAGGGATCTTCAGCAGCTCGAGCAACCCCTGTACGCAGCCATCTTCTCCGTAGCGGCCATGCAGGGCGATAAAGGCAACGTCGACCCCTTCGCGCTGCAGTACTTCTGCCAGATCGCGCCCGACATCCACTGCCACCGCGTTGTACCCCTGTGCAATAAGCGCCTGGTAAACTGCGGTGCCGCTCTTCAGTGAGACCTCCCGCTCGGCCGACAGGCCGCCGAACAGGACGCCGATTTTTTTTGATTTAGGTGTCACTGAAACCTTCCTTACGCGCAATCTGCACACTGCAGAAGTTAAACTTCACCAACTATACGGACTTCTTCATCCAGTGTCACTCCGGATATTGAGAATACGGCGTTTTTTACGGTTGTCGCGAGAGTCATGAAATCCTGAGCGGTCGCTCCCCCCGTGTTGATCAGGAAGTTGCTGTGTACCTCAGAAACCTGTGCACCGCCAACTTTTGTACCGCGCATGCCGGCTGCGTCGATCAATCTCCAGGCGGCCTGACCGTTCGGGTTTTTGAAGAACGATCCCGCGCTGGGGAAGCCGACGTTATGCTTGGAGCGGCGTAACTCCAGATCCTTGCGGACCTCCTCCTCGGTCAGGAGCGGATCGCGCCGGTCCAGTCTGAATGTAGCTGCCAGTACGATGTCGCCATCCTCCAGTCGCAGGTGACGGTATCCGTAATCAAGATCCTCCATTCGGAACTCACCGATTGTGCCGTCTCGCAACAGAGTGAGGTGGTCGGTCCTCGTCAGGATCCCCTCGCCATACGCACCGGCGTTCATCTTTATGGCGCCGCCGATTGTGCCGGGAATTCCGGATATAAAACCGATACCTCCAAGCCCATTGTTCTGGGCAAATCTGACCACGGCCAGATTCTCGGCACCTGCCTCCGCTCGTATGTAACCTCCCTCGGAAAAGGACAGGTCGGAGCCGGCATGCGGTATGACTTCAATCCGGTCGAACCGCTCCAGTGAAATCACCGCCCCGCGAATCCCCTTGTCCCGCACCAGCAGGTTGTACCCCCTGCCGATCGGTATCCACGCGATGTGCTCATCATTCAGCCACATCAGCAGATTGTGCAGATCCGCACCATCTTCCGGAATCGCATAAAGGTCCGCCGGCCCTCCTGTCTTAAGCGAAGTATGGAGGCACATGGGTTCGTTGCGCAGCAGTCGGCCGCGAAACTCGAATGCTGGCGGTTTCAACGAGGTGCTCCTAATAATCTGACCAGCTCTTCTCCCTGTTGCCAAATGTTCCCGGCTCCCAGCGTAATGACAATGTCACCTTCTCTCACTATTCCTGCCAGGTGCCCGGGGATCAGCTCCCGATTTGCAATCCAGGTGACATCCTTCTGGCCGTGCCGCAGAATCTCAGCTGCCAGCCGTTCTGACGTTGCTCCCGGAATCGGCTGTTCTCCTGCCGAATAGACATCTGTCAGAATCAGTGAGTCTGCATCGTAGAAGGCGGTCACAAAATCGTTGAACAGCTCATGTGTGCGAGAGTAGCGGTGTGGTTGAAAAGCGGCCACGATACGCCGTTCGGGCCATCCCTGACGGGCTGCCGCCAGCGTCGCTCTGATCTCGGCCGGATGGTGCCCGTAGTCGTCCACCACCATAATTCCCTGTGGTTCTCCCTTGACGGTAAAGCGTCGTCCGACACCGCTGAACCCGGCAAAACCTTCCTGAATTGCCGCAAAAGGGACATCCAGCTCCAATGCCACCGCAATGCAGGCCATGGCATTGAGGACATTATGCGGTCCCGGCATCGGAAAGGAGATTTCACCGAGCCGGTACCCTTTGAAATGTGCGACAAACGACGTCAGAAAGCCGTCATGCCTGATATGGGTGGCTCGAATGTCGGCCTGGGCTGATAATCCGTATGTCATATACCGCTTTTTGACCAGTGGCAGAATCTCGCAAATATGTTTGTCATCCAGGCAGAGAACTGCCAGCCCGTAAAAGGGGACTTTGTTGATGAATTCGACAAAAGTGTCCTTGATCTCTTCAATGCCGGAATAGTGGTCAAGATGGTCAGCATCGATATTGGTAACCACGGCGATCGTCGGTGAGAGCAGCAGGAATGATCCATCCGATTCGTCCGCTTCGGCAAGCAGGAATTTGCCCTGTCCGATCTGGGCGTTTGTTCCGATAGCATTCAGTTTCCCGCCGATGACTACCGTTGGATCGATACCGGCATGTCCGAGTATGGCTGCGGCCATCGAGGTGGTCGTGGTTTTCCCGTGGGTTCCGGCGATGGCGATGCCGTATTTCATCCGCATCAGTTCGGCCAGCATTTCCGCACGAGGGATAACAGGTATATGCAGCCGTTTGGCTTCAATTACTTCGGGGTTGTCGCTGTGCACGGCGGAGGATATGACCACCACATCAACATTTTTCAGGTTTTCTGCCGTGTGTCCGATACCGATTTCGGCACCCAGTCCGGTCAGGCGCTCGGTTATTTCGGAACCGCGCAAATCGGACCCGGAAACTTTGTAATCCAGATTAAGGAGAACTTCAGCAATTCCGCTCATGCCGATGCCGCCGATTCCGACGAAGTGAATTTTATCGATTTTTCCGTACATGGGAACACCTTCCTGATTTAGTGGGCCTGCATCATTTCATCGACAATGATTCTGGCGGCATCCAGCCGCGCCAGACTAAGTGCCGATTCTCCGGTACGGCGCACAAGATCCGGGTCTTTTGCAATCGTGCTGACGGCTCCGGCCAGGCTCGCTCCCGTCAGTTCCCGCTCCAGCATCATGAAGCAGGCGTCCTTCTTGAGCAGTGCCTCGGCGTTGCGACGCTGATGATCATCTACTGCGTGCGGAAAAGGTATGAACAGGCAGGTCTTGCCGCAGGCGGTCACTTCGGCAATGGTTGTGGCGCCGGCCCGGCAAATTATCAGGTCCGCCCGGGCGTATTCTGTCGCCATATCGCTGATAAAGGGCATTACCTGCGCTTCGATGCCTGCATCCCGGTACGCTGCGGCAACTTCGGCACAATCCTTCTCTCCGGTCTGGTGTGTGATTGCTATCCTGCCCAGACTCTCTTTCAACAGCGGGAGCGCTTCAATCATGGCGATATTGATGGCGTGGGCGCCCTGGCTGCCGCCAAAGATAAAAAGCCGGAAAACGTCTGCAGATCCGGAAACAGCAACATTGGAAGATGACGCTTTTTCAACCATATCAAGAATCTGACGCCGCAGCGGGTTACCGGTCAGCAGCGTCGATGCGGCAGGGAAATATCGTGTCGACTCTTCCAGTGTTATGAATACTTTGCTGGCGAACCTGGACAGCAGGCGATTTGTCTGGCCGGGAATGGCATTCTGTTCGTGTATGAAACGGGGGATCTGCAAGCCGCGGCTCGCCAGAACCATCGGCAGGGATGCATATCCACCAACGCCAAGAACCATATCCGGACGGAATCTCTTCAGGATCTTTCTCGACTGGGCGTAGCCGTAGACCATCATGAACGCGCCTTTAATCTGGCTGAAAGTCCCTTTGCCGCGAATCCCCGCAGCTGAAATCAATTCCAATTGATAGCCGGCCGCCGGAACAGACCGCGCCTCAATCCCCCGTTCGGTTCCGACAAACAAGACTTCGTTGACCGAATCCCTCGACAAAAATTCTTCGGCGACGGCGATTCCGGGGAAAAGATGCCCGCCGGTGCCTCCACCGGCAATAATCAGCTTCATTTTTCCTCCTTGAGGCTGACGGAGGAGATTTTCAGTCCCGACGAAATGTTGAGTAGGATGCCGACGGCAAACAGACTGATCAGCAGGGAGCTGCCGCCGTAACTGATAAAGGGAAGGGCCAAACCTTTTGTCGGGAGCAGACCGGTCACAACGCCCATATTGACAGAGGCTTCTATTCCGAACAGAACGGCAATTCCGAGAGCCAGAAACCGCCCGAATGTATCGGGAGCTGCAACAGCGATTCGCATGGCGCGCTGCACCAGGAGAAAGAACATGCCGATGATTACGACCACACCAAGGAAGCCGAGTTCCTCACCGACTACCGAGAGAATAAAGTCGGTATGCGCTTCAGGTAGATAGAAGAGTTTCTGTTTCCCTTCACCCAGTCCCCGTCCGAAAAGCCCCCCGGTTCCAAGGGCCAGCCAGGATTGGATGATCTGAAAGCCGCTGTTCTGTGGATCCTGCCACGGGTCGAGAAAAGCCAGAATGCGCCGTTTGCGGTATGCGACGTTCATAATCAGAAAATAGATGAACGGCATCGACATCAGAACTATGGATATAATATAGACCAGCCGGGTTCCGGCGGCAAAAAGCATTATAATGGCGACAGCCGCCAGTGTAAGTGCAGAGCCCATATCCGGCTGTTTAAGCAGAAGTCCCAGCATCACGAGGAGAATCAGCATATATGAGACAAATCCGGGGCCGAGCTGTTTGATTTTGTCCTGTTTTCTGTCAAGTGAATAGGCCATATAGATAATCAGGGCTATTTTAGCGATCTCAGATGGTTGAAAATTAAACCCGGGGAACAGTCGTATCCAGCGGGAAGCACCACCTGCGCTCCCTCCTATTCCGGGGATAAGCACCAGTACCAGCAGCACGATGCATCCAAGGAGGATCGGAGCGGCCAGCTTGCGCCAGAATTGGTAGTTGATCCGCATGGTGACCAGCATCAGTGCAAAGCCGAGGAGGGCAAACAATCCCTGGCGTTTGAGGAAGAAGAAACCGTCGTGAAAACGTTTGGCCGCCATTATGGAAGACGCCGAATATACCATTACCACCCCGAAACAGGTAAGGGCAATGGCCATCAGCATGATCACCAGATCGTATTCTTCCAGTTTCTTGAACATAGATGTTTTTCCCGTAGGGGCGCATTGAATGCGCCCTTGTTGCAACAGTGTGCCAAAGAGGCCCGGGCGGACGCAGTCCGCCCCTACAGTGCCTTTACCGCAGCGATAAACCGCTGCGCACGCTCTTCATAATCTTTGAACATATCAAAGCTGGAACAGGCCGGTGACATCAGAACGGTGCCGCCGGTGGCCGTAATCTGTGCCGAAATCTGAACGGCATCTTCCAGAGTGGCTGCGCGGTGGGTATCGGCCATCTGCCCCAGTTCCCGTTCCATCCGCTCAGCTGCTTCGCCGATCAGTATCAGGTGCTGTACGCGTTCCTGCACCAGCGGTACAAGCGGGCTGTATGAGCCACCTTTGTCTTTTCCGCCGGCTATGAGTGTGATGTTGGTAAAGCTTTCCAGCGCTTTTTCGACGCTGCCAACGTTAGTTGCCTTGCTGTCCTCGTAATAACTGACGCCGTTCACTTCTCGCACAAACTCCATACGATGGTGAAGTGCTTCAAAGCAGAGAATCGTCTCATAAGTTTCATCCGGACGGCAGCCGAGCAACAGAGCGCAAGCAACGGCCGCCATGATATTTTCCCGATTATGTACTCCCTGCAACCGGATGGCGGCGGTGGGAAAACATTCCTCGTGACCGTTATGACGATAGGTGATTACTCCCTCTTTGTAGAAGATCCCTTCGTCAAGTTCAATTTTTCTGCTGAACGGGAACAACGAGGCCTTAAGGCCCTGTGCATGCTTCCAGACCAGCGGGTCATCCCGGTTGACGACGGCGAAATCGTCCTCAGTCTGGTTTTCAAAGATGCGCAGCTTGGCAGCGATATACGCCTGATAATCCGGATAGCGGTCGAGATGATCTTCACTCAGGTTCAACAGTGCCGCCACGGTCGGCCGGAACGATGTGATCCACTCCAGCTGGAATGAACTGATTTCTGCGACGACCTGGTCTACAATCTGATGTGATTCCGCCAGTTCAATCAGTGGGTTGCCGATGTTGCCGCCAACAAACGTGTGATAGCCGTTGTGCCTGAATATAGCACCCAGAAGGGTTGTGGTTGTAGTCTTGCCGTTGGTGCCGGTGATTGCAGCCAATGGCACATCGATGAAGCGGGCCGCCAGTTCTATCTCACTGATGATCTCTCGTCCGGCACGCTGTGCCGCAACAAGTTGCGGCAGATCCATTGGTACGCCGGGGGAAACCACTATCAGATCAACGGTCAGAAAGGTGTTCTCGTCATGTCGTTCCAACTCAGTGGTGATGTTGTAGTGCCCCAGTTCTGCCAATGCTGCTGCAAGATCTGATTCAGAACGCATGTCGGAGACAGTCACCTGAGCTCCTTTTGCGGCCAGAAAACGGGCACAGGCCACGCCGGTCTTGGCGAGGCCGACGACGAGAATTTTCATGCCTATAGGTTCCATGGTCCGCTTCCCCTAAAATTGAAACTGAAGACCGACCTTGTACAGGTTATTAAAAATCACTGTACCCGTAAATTCGCCGGGAATCAAAAAGGAGTCGTTGCCGATCATGAGGCTGCATTGTCGTCCCTCAGGAATGGAACTCCGCTGTTTTCTGACAAACTTGATCAAGGCTCCTGTGTTAGAAATATTTTCAAGGATGCCTTTGTATGTTTTCCCGTTATATACAAGAAGGCAGTTGTTGAGACATTCAACCCGTTCGCTTTTTCTTTTTTCGGTCATGTTCGTCCTCCTGTGAGTCACATTACTGCAGGACATCTGAGGTTTTTTATCTCATTTTCAGTGTTGAAATTGCTACCAGTGCCAGGATAATGCTGATAATCCAGAAACGGACGATGATCTTTGGTTCAGCGACGCCTTTAAGTTCGAAGTGGTGGTGAATCGGTGCCATCCGGAAGATCCGCTTGCCGCGATATTTGTAGGAACCGACCTGAAAAATTACGGAAAGCGCCTCGACCACAAAAATTCCCCCTACGATCACGAGCAGAATCTCCTGCTTTGTCAGTATTGCGATCGTCCCGAGCGTCCCGCCCAGAGAGAGTGAACCGACGTCTCCCATAAAGACCTCCGCCGGATACGAGTTGTACCAGAGGAAGCCGAGGCCTGCACCGACCATTGCCCCGCACAGTACGGCAAGTTCTCCTGCACCCACCACTCGCGGTATCTGCAGATAAGCCGACAAGGTGGCGTGTCCGGCGATGTAGGAAAAGAGCATGTAGGTTGCGGCATTTATCGCCACCGGACCGATGGCAAGTCCGTCCAGCCCGTCAGTCAGGTTGACGGCGTTGCTGGCACCTACAATCACCAGCGTTGCAAACGGGATAAACCAGATCCAGAGATCCGGATGAAAGTTTTTGAATAACGGGAAATAGAGCAGTTCACTGAACCCCGGCTTGAGGAACAGATACACGGCTACCGAACCACCAAGTAAAACCTGCCAAAACAGTTTCTGGCGGGCAGACAGCCCCTTCGTATCTTTTTTGACTACTTTTTTGTAGTCGTCTACAAAGCCGATCAGGCCGAATCCGATCGTTATGAAAAGGGTGATCCAGATGTACTGATTGGTGAGATCTGCCCAGAGAAGGGTAGGGATGACAATAGCGGTAAGAATTATTACGCCGCCCATGGTGGGGGTCCCCTGCTTCTGCAGGTGCGATTCCGGACCGTCGGTGCGGATGACCTGGCGGGCCTGCAGAGATTCCAGCTTGCGAATGATCCAGGGGCCAAGGATGAAACATACCACCAGCGCTGTAATCATGGCATAAATAGTCCGGAATGTCAGATACTTGAATATATTAAACAGTTTGATGTTGGTCGCGAGCGGATAAAAAATGTGATAGAGCATGAGCTATTCCCCTTTTGTATGCTGCATAAGGTTCTTCAGTTCTGTCGCCACATTTTCCATGTTCATCCCGCGCGACCCCTTGATAAGAATGACATCCCCTTCTGTTGCGGAATTGTGCAGTCGTCCGGCAATTTCCGAGTGGCTGGTGCAGCAGATGACGGCTCCTTCCGGCATATCGGCCAGCAGGGCCCCTTCTGCAGCATATTTTACCATCCGTTCGCCTATCAGATAGAGGCGGTCGATATTCCTGCCGGCAACGGCCCCGACTCCCAGATGTGCTTCTGCCTCATGTTCTCCCAGTTCGAGCATGTCTCCAAGCACCGCAATACGGTGCCCGGCGGTTGATATTTGATTCAGGGTTTCCAGGGCCGCCTTTGTTGAAGCGGGGTTAGCGTTGTAGCAGTCGTCTATGAGCGTGATGCCGCCGAATCGTTCGATCTGGAAGCGCCCCTTGTACGGGGTGAAAAGTTCAAGCCCTGCGGCAATGGTCTGCAGATCAACCTTCTCCAAAAGAGCCGCGGTCGCGGCGAGAGCATTATAGATGTTATGGCGGCCACACGCTTTTAGAAAAACCGGAATTTCACCGTGCGGGGTGTGGAGCAGAAACTTCTGTCCCTCCAACCCCAATATCTCGATTTCCCGGGCGCGCACTTCGCCCCGATCGATACCGAAACTGATCCGGCGGGCCGATGCGTTTTGTGATAGAGATGCAACACGAGGGTCGTCCGCATTAATAACCGCCAGACCGCCGTCGCTGATGCGGTACAGTAATTCGCCCTTGGCTGCTGCCACCGCTTCGACCGTTCCCATGGTCTGCAGATGCGCCGGCAGGGCATTCAGTACGATTCCGACACGAGGTGCTGCAATTGATGCGAGGCGGTCGATCTCGCCCGGTTCGCTCATCCCCATTTCCAGCACTGCCCAGCAATGCTCGGGCCGGAGTTGGAACAGCATCTGCGGCAGGCCGATCAGGTTATTGAGATTACCGGATGTTTTGAGCCCCGGTCCGGTCAGATCGAGGATCGATCCCAGCATCTCCTTGACCGTTGTTTTGCCGTTGCTGCCGGTAACACCAATGATCGGAATTTCGAAGCGTTTCCGCCACTCTGCCGCCAGATCACCCAGCGCGCGCAGGCTGTTTTTAACAACTATGCAGGTAATGGAATCGGGGATTGTATGTCCCTTCAGCCATTGTTCGTCAGCGATGGCAAAGGATATTCCTTTGGCGGCGACATCGGTGATAAACTCGTGGCCATTAAAACGATCCCCGCGCAGCGCCACGAACAACTCTCCGGGAGCAACGGTGCGCGAATCCGTTGAAACTGCATTCACCTCTCCGGTCGCACTGCCGACGATACGCCCCCCGGTAGCGAGGGCTATTTCGCTGATTGTAAACATCACGCGGTTTTCTCCGTAAAGGCATTTGCTGCTTCTTCCCGGTCATCGAAATGGTGTTTAACGGTGCCGGTAATCTGATAATCCTCATGCCCTTTGCCGGCCAACAGGACAATGTCACCGGTGCGTGCCAGATTGATCGCCAGCCGTATCGCCTCACGCCGGTTTTCCAATAACGTAATGCCCTTTTCCGCAAATCCGCTATTCAGTTCGTCTGTCCGGTACTCACGGAGACCCAGCGGAGTAATGCCGGCCTTGATCTGCTGCAGGATGATTGACGGCTCCTCGGTGCGGGGGTTGTCTGAAGTGACGATCGCCAGATCGCTCATTGTCGCGGCGATTCTCCCCATGATCGGACGTTTGCCGTTGTCACGGTCTCCGCCGCATCCGAAAACGGTGATGATTCTTCCGACGGCGATCTCCTTCAGTGTGGTCAGGACGTTCTCCAGAGCGTCCCCCGTGTGGGCATAATCGACCAGACAGGTCACACCGGAAGTGTTTTCCACACGTTCCATACGCCCCGGGACGGTGATATGGTTTTCAATGCCGAACTTTATTGCCTGAAGCGGAACTTCAAGGGCAACGCCGGCTGTAACGGCTGCCAGTATGTTGGACAGGTTGAAGCGGCCCAGTAGTTTCGAAGCGAATTCAAACGTCCCTGCAGGTGTAATCATGGTAGCGCAAATGCCGTTGACTGTGGAGGTCACGTCTCTCGGACGTACGTCATTACGCCCCTCTATCCCGAAGGAAATTACCGGGCAGGCACAGCGCCGGGCAATTTCTTCGCCATAAGGATCATCCATGTTTACGGCCGCCCGGCGGCGCGGTTTTTCAGGAGACGGTCTGAGCAGAGTACTGAAAAGCCGGCTTTTTGCATCCAGATAGCGTTCCATCGTTACATGGTAATCCAGGTGATCACGAGTCAGATTGCTGAAAATACCGACGTCAAAATGACAGCCATCGACCCGCTTCTGCTCCAGAGCATGTGATGAGACCTCCATCACATACGCCTCTGCTCCCGCTTCTGCAAGCTGCCTGAAGGCACTTTGAAGTTCAGTTGATTCCGGTGTTGTGTGAGACGCTCCGATGATTGTGGCGCCAAAGCGGTAACTGATCGTACCGAGTACCGCCGTCTGATGTCCGGCCGCCGATAGAATCGCTTCTATCAGATACGTGGTTGTTGTCTTGCCGTTGGTGCCGGTGATGCCGATAAGCGGTCGTGTCGCAGTTGGATTCCCGTTGAAGAGAGCAGAAATATACCCCATTGCAGCACGCCCATCCGGCACCAATACCCAGGGTATTCCGTCCGGAGCGGATGCAGAGTCTTCGAGAACCACGGCAGACGCTCCTGCCGCTACGGCCGGTCCAATATAGCGATGCCCATCAGCCTGTGCACCGCGCAGTGCAAAAAAGAGAGCACCAGGTTTGACGGAGCGCGAGTCACAGGTCAGAGAGTCGATCGGAACAGTAATGTCCCCGTGTGCTTCAGTATCGGGCAGCTTTTCGAGCAGTTCACGCAGTGTCATGCGCTCTCCTGTAAACACGGTAAAACCTGCCGGTTATCCGGCAGGTGAAGTTTGCAATTAAGCTGAAGGGCTGAACTTTATCCAGACTTCGCCTTCTCCCCGGATCTTATGCCCGGGTGGGGGGCTTTGCTCGGCCGCCCGCCCGCTTCCCAGCAACCTGATGTTGATGCCGCGTTTCTCCATCACCAACAGGACCCGGCGCATACTCATCCCACGGAAATTCGGCATAATCTCACCTTCGGCTGCGGTGTCCTGAAATTCCCCGTCTGATAACGATACAGCTGCCGGAGCGACGGTAGGTTTTGTCTCAGTATGTTTGGCTGATAAAGTTGTCGGCATATTCGGCTGTATCTTTAGATATGCCAGTGAACTCTGCGCGATTCCGCGAAATGCGGGAGCGGCGACAACACCGCCGTATTTTACACCTTGCGGCTCATCAATAATAACGGCTATCGTCAATTTAGGGTTGTCTGCCGGTACAAAGCCTACAAAAGAGCCGATCCGCTTTGTTGGAGAGTATGTCCGCGTGATCGGATCCACCTTCTGCGCTGTTCCTGTTTTTCCTGCGACACGGTAGCCGTCGAGCGCTGCTTTCGTGCCGGTACCGCCCTCGCCGGTGACCGTTTCCATCATTTTTGTCACTGTTTGTGAGGTTTCGGGGGTGATGACCCGCCGCACAATCTGCGGTTCAAATCTCTGTACTGTCGTCCCGCTTTCGTCGAGAATCTGTTCCACCAGGTACGGCCTCATCAGGTTGCCGCCGTTGGCAATGGCTGAGAGCGCTGAAGTCAGTTGGATGGCGGAAAGTGATACGCCCTGCCCAAAGGAGATCGTTGCAAGGTCGATCCCGTACCAGTGTTTTTTCAGGCTCCCGTATGCCTCACCCGGCAGGTCAATACCGGTGCGTCCACCAAAACCGAAGTTACGAAGATAGGCTGATAACTTTTCCTCTCCCATTTTGAAGCCGATTTTCGCCGATCCGATGTTGCTGGAATATTTAATAATTTCAGAAACGGTCAGTCGTGATTGAGGATGATCGTCATGTATGGTCCGGTCTGCAATATGATAGGTGCCGTTTTCACAGTTATACACATCGGTCGCCTTGACGGTCCCTGAATCAACGGCTGAGGCGATGGTGAAAACCTTAAAAGTCGAACCTGGCTCAAAACTGTCTGCAACAACATGATTGCGCAGTTGTGCAGCCGAATAGTGAGAAATGGCATTCGGGTTGAACGTCGGGTAGTTTGCCATGGCCAGAATTTTGCCGGTATCCGATTCCATAACCAGCGCCATTCCGCTCTTGGCGTTGCTCCCGATTACGGCCTTGGCCAGCTCTTTTTCGGCTATAAACTGAATGGTCTTGTCGAGGGTCAGGACAACGCTTTTGCCGGGAGAAGAGTCCTTAATGACCGTATTCATTATACCGATATTTCTGCCAAGAGCATCTCTCTCGGTTATCATATAGCCGGTATTGCCCAGAATGGTATTGTCGTATTTGAGCTCGATCCCATCCAGGCCGTCAGGGTCGCGTCCTGTGAAACCTATGACATGTGCTGCGATCTCCATATTGGGGTAGAACCGCTTTGATTCTGCCACAAACCCGATCCCGGGCAGTTTCATGTTCCTGATCCGGGTCGCGATATCGGGCGCGAGACAACGCTCAAGCCAGATGAAAGATTTTTTTACCGAAAGCCGCGTGACCAGTTCTGCTTTCGGAATGCCGAGAATCGGGGCCAGCACTCCGGCGGTTCCATCAACATCCTTGATGTTGCGGGGTTCGGCATAGCAGGAATCCATATGAATCGATTCAGCCAGCGTCGTGCCGTTACGATCAAGGATACTCCCGCGTGCCGGGGTGAGGTCAACTTTATGTTGATGCTGTTTATCAGCTTTTTTAATGAGGGTTTCGTGCTGGAGTATTTGCAGGTAGAACGCGCGTCCGACCACGGTCAGGAACAGCAGGCCGAAAACAGTGCCGATCATGATAATCCGGATGCGTGCCCATTTTTCCCGTTCGTCTTTCATTTGACGTGAATGACCTGATGCTCGGTCGGCAGGGCCATCCCCAGTTCGTTCTTGGCAATGGTTTCAATGCGGCCCGGTGCCATCAGCGAGGCGGCCTCGAGTCGTAGCCGCTTCTGTTCCTGTCCTGCTTCGCTCAACTGGCGGCTGATCTCTGACATCTGCAGGTTAAGGTCAACCAGTTTGAAGCGTGACCAGACGTGGAACACGGAGACTATTGTAAAAATGACCATGCAGACCATAAGATATTTAAACAGATCAATCCGATGCGGTGTAACTTCCAGACCGCCAAGGGCGCGCGGTGCGGCAACTTTAGTATAATCTGTCCGTGCTTGTGCCATAATGTTTACCTCGAGTGAGTTACAACTTTTCTACTGCCCGCAGTTTGGCGCTGCGCGCCCGCGGATTGTTATCTGTTTCCATCTGCGTCGCCGTCACCGGACGCCCGGTCAGGATTTTCACTCTCGGCAGTTTGCCGCAGACACAGATCGGCAACTGTCGTGGGCAGGTGCACCCTTCTGCATATTCCCGAAAGATGTGCTTGACTATCCTGTCCTCCAGAGAATGAAATGAAATAATTACTCCGCGACCGCCCGGTTTCAGCAGGTCAAGAGCCGCACGCATTCCCTGCTCAAGGCTGCTCAATTCACTGTTAACTGCAATCCGAAGCGCCTGAAAGGTGCGGGTTGCCGGGTGGATCCGCTCATCCCACTTGGCCTTGGGGACCGCCCCTTTGATGATATCCACAAGCCGGAAAGTCGTTGCTATACGCGACTCTGTACGCTCCCTGACGATGAAGGCGGCGATTCTTTTTGCCCAGCGCTCCTCGCCATATTCAAGAATAATTCTCTCCAGCTCCGCTTCCGGCAGACCATTAACCAGATCCGCTGCGGTTTCGCCGCTGCTGGTGTCCATCCGCATATCCAGAGGAGCCTCTTGCTGAAAGCTGAAACCGCGTTCTCTCGTATCCAGCTGATGCGATGAAACACCAAGATCAAGGATGAAACCATCGAGCTCCGTTATGCCAAGAGTGTTCAGATGTCCGGCAACATTGGCAAAGTCACCATGCAGCAGTCGGACGTTGTCACCATGCACCGCGAGCCGCGTACCTGCTGCAGACAATGCCGACTGATCGCGGTCGATGCCGATCAAAAGTGCTCCAGGCGCTTTTTCAAGGATCAAAGCGGCATGTCCGCCTCCGCCTAACGTGCCGTCAAGATAGGTTTTGCCGCCTGCCGGTTCCAGAAAGCGGATGACTTCTTCCGGTAGAACCGAGAGATGATGGAACCCCGCCACTAGAGACCAAGCTCTGCGGCCGCTTCAGTCCCGCTCGGGAAGTTTTTCACATCCTGGGCGCGGACCTTATCCCATTCGCTCATGCTCCATATTTCAATTTTGTCCATCGTGCCGACGAACTGGATTTCCCGATCGAGGGCCGCGGTTTTACGGAACGTCGGTGGGATGAGAAAGCGTCCCAGCTTGTCCGCAGAACACTCCTGAGCTGGTGAAATAATCGTGCGCAGGATGCTCTTGCGTTGTTCCGAAGTGAATCCTTTGCTGACACGAAAATTTTCCTCAAAGATGAACCATTCTTTATAGGGAAAAATCAGCAGGCCGGAACTGTGCAGTCCGTTTCCCAGATCGACCGGGACCGAATTGGTCAGGAAAAAGCGCTCGTCACCATGCGTATCAACGAGGGTCTCCCTGAATCTGGCCGGCAGACTGGTGCGCCCCTTGGCGTCTATGGTTGTCTCGAAAATTCCTCTGAACATGGTCATCTCATTGGCATTATTTTCCACAATGTTCCACTTTTTTCCACAGTATGGGAACTTATACCGGTGGTCAAGGGGCATGTCAATATAAAATATGAATTTTGTAGGGGAAAATTGTACATGCGGTGTGGGTGAATTCTGGTATATTGAAGGGTGAAAATATCAAATCTGCTACAACTTCAGGAGAACCGATGAGTATGATGGTGTCACCGCTTATTTCCAGCGTTCACTTTCCCCCGATTTCCGAGGTAAAGTCCTGGCTGGCCGGGCGGCCGAACGATGGCCAGCAACTGATCGATCTCTGCCAGGCGGTGCCTGATTACGTTCCCGCTCTGGAATTGACGGAGCACCTTGCCCTGTTGCTGAGCGACCCCCAGCTCTCTAAATATTCGTCCGATGAGGGACTGCCGGAGGTGCGTGAGGCGATCTGCAGCTATTACGGCAGAAAATACGGTGCGACGCTGTCACCGGAAAATTTATGCCTGACAATTGGCGCCAGCCAGGCGTTCTGGCTGGCGATAGTTACCCTCTGCTGTGCTGGTGACGAGATTATTGTGCAGGCCCCCTATTACTTTGACCATCCCATGGCCCTTGATATCCTCGGTATTCGAGGGGTTTATGCTCCTTTTGTCGAGGCTGAGGGTGGGATTCCCAATCCGGCGACCATTGAAAGCATGATCACTCTCCGGACCAGGGCAATTCTTGTTGTCTCCCCCAGTAATCCGACGGGTGCCATTACACCTCCGGAGGTGATTCGTGAGCTGTTTGATATCGCCCGGCGCAACAATATCGCCCTGATTCTGGATGAAACCTATAACGAATTCATCCCTGGCGGTCTCTGCCCGCACGACCTGTTCAGCGACCCGGCCTGGGGGGACCATTTTGTGCACATCGCCTCCTTCGGCAAGACCTATGCCCTGACCGGCTTCCGTGCAGGAATGCTCACTGCTTCAAAAGCGTTCATCCATCACGCACTCAAGGCGCAGGACACTATGGCGGTCTGCCAGCCGCGCATAACGCAGCACGCGATCAGGTACGGTGTTGAGCATCTCGACCTGTGGGTTGCAGCAAACCGGGAAATGATGAGTCGTCGGCACGACCTGTTTCGCTCCGAATTTATGAAGCCGGGCAACCGGTTCCGGCTGACGGCAAGCGGCGCCTTCTTCGCCTGGGTACGTCATCCGTTCAACGGTTGCAGCGGCCGGCAGGTAGCGAAACGACTGGTGGATGAAGCCGCCGTCCTCTGTCTGCCGGGCGAAGTGTTCGGTCCCGGTTTGGAGAGGTACCTGAGGCTGGCGTTCGGAAACATCCGTGAAGAAGACATTCCCGAGGCGGTCCGGCGGTTCCGGGAGATGAAGGAGTGATCAGAAAATCGATGGAGAGTTTATTGCGAATTGCCAACTATCGTAAAAAAGTGTACGGTTCTTGACCAAAAACAGTGGAAAACTATACACACTACCTGCACGTGGACACCCGCTGCAGCAGAAAAGGAATCAGAAATGGTAAGAAAGAAACGTAAAACAATCAGCTCGCCCGGTTTGACTGAGCTGCCCCCGCTCCCTCTGGACGCTTCCGGCCTGGTCCATGATTATCGGCGCTATTTCACGTACAGTCTCGGTCAGAATAAATACAGCCATTCAGTCAATTATTTTTACAAAGCTCTCGCGCTGACTGTTCGGGACCGCTTGATGGAACGCTGGAAGAAGACCCGCTATACCTACATTGAGTCTCACTGCAAACGGGGGTATTACCTCTCTCTGGAATTTCTGATGGGGAGGACACTCGGTAATGCCATGCTGAATCTCGGCATTACAGATACCGCTACGCAGGCAATGCATCAACTTGGCATCAATCTGGAGGACCTTGCCGAAGCAGAGAATGATGCCGGACTGGGCAACGGCGGCCTCGGGCGATTGGCGGCATGCTTCCTGGACAGCTGTGCCACCCTGCAGCTTCCGGTCATGGGGTACGGCATCCGATATGAATACGGCATGTTCCGCCAGCGTATTGTGGATGGCTACCAGATGGAAGAGCCGGACCACTGGCTGCGGGACGGTAACCCGTGGGAACAGGAACGCCCCGAGTTTGTCCAGAACGTCCGCTTCGGAGGGCGCAGTGAACATTACCGCACCGAGGCCGGAGAACCGCGTGTCCGCTGGGTCGACAGTCGGGATGTGCTGGCGGTCCCTTACGATATTCCGATCCCCGGGTATCGTAACGGCACGGTCAATACGCTTCGGCTCTGGAAAGCAGCCGCCACTGATGCGTTCGACCTGGGTGAGTTCAACGCCGGTGACTATGCCGAATCGGTGGCCACCAAGAATGAAGCCGAAAATATTACGATGGTGCTGTACCCGAACGATGCAAGTGAAAACGGCAAGGTGCTCCGCCTCCGCCAGCAATATTTCCTCGCTTCGGCCAGCCTCCAGGATGTCGTCGACCGCTGGGATATGGTGCGCAAAGGCGACTTCACGGATTTTGCTTCGAACAACTGTTTCCAGTTGAATGACACCCACCCAAGCTGCGCCGTTCCTGAGCTGATGCGCATTCTGATGGATGACCAGGGCATGGACTGGGATCAGGCATGGGGGGTCACCAGCCGTACGATGGCGTACACCAACCATACCCTCCTTCCGGAAGCGCTCGAAAAATGGCCGTTACCGCTCTTCGGGCAGCTTCTGCCGCGGATTCTGGAGATTGTTCTGGAGATCAATGCCCGTTTCATGATGGAAGTGTCCAGTCACTGGCCCGGTGATAATGAGCGCATGAGACGCATGTCGATTATTGAAGAGGGTGCAGTTCCCCATGTACGGATGGCGTATCTTGCCATAGTGGGGAGTTTTTCCGTAAACGGTGTTGCCGCTCTGCACTCGCAGCTGCTGGTTCAGGGGCTGTTTCGGGATTTTTATGAACTCTGGCCATTCAAATTTAACAATAAAACCAACGGAGTGACGCCACGTCGGTGGATAGCCCACTGTAATCCAGGCTTGAGCGAGCTGGTAACCGGGAAAATCGGCGATGCCTGGGTAGCAGATCTGCAGCAGATTAACACGATTGCAGAACATGCCGATGACCCTGAATTCAGGCTGTCCTGGCATGACGTGAAACAGGCCAACAAGGAGCGGCTCTCTGCTCTTGTTCAGGCCAAATGCAACGTCACATTCAACCCTGAAGGGCTGTTTGATGTCCAGGTCAAGCGAATTCATGAGTATAAGCGCCAGCTTCTCAATATACTGCATGTAATCCATCTCTATGACCGGATCAAGCGCGGCGACACAGCGGGCTGGACCAATCGCTGTGTGCTGATCGGCGGGAAAGCGGCACCCGGCTATGCAATGGCAAAACTTATCATCAAGCTGATCAATAACGTTGCCGGAGTGATCAATGCCGATCCGGCCGTCGGCGATAAGCTTAAAGTAGCGTTTCTGCCCAACTACAGTGTGACCGCCATGGAAGTTATCTGCCCCGGCACCGATCTTTCGGAGCAGTTGTCGACAGCCGGCAAGGAGGCGTCAGGTACCGGGAACATGAAGTTCATGATGAATGGCGCCTTAACTATCGGTACCTTGGATGGAGCCAATATCGAAATCCGTGAAGAGGTCGGTGAAGGCAATTTCTTCATGTTTGGCCTGACGAGCGAAGAGGTGGATGAACTGCGCTGGAACTATGATCCGCACGGGATCATCAGCCGCGACGATGACTTGCAGCGGGTCATGAATCTTCTCCGCTGCGGTCACTTCAGTCTGTTTGAGGCGGCTCTTTTTGAACCGATTATCAACGCAATCTGCTCCTCCACCGACCCATGGATGGTCGCAGCAGATTTCCGCAGCTTTGTCGATGCCCAGCAGCTGGTGGCAACAGCGTATCAGGATCGCGAGCGTTGGACCCGTATGAGCATTATCAACACCGCCTGCAGCGGAAAATTTTCCACTGACCGGACGATCAGCAACTATAATGAGGATATCTGGCATCTGAAGACGATGCCGATCGAAGCTGCGGAATAATCCGAATGTGACTGAACATGCGGAAGGACCAAGGTCCCGGGTGACCATGGACGTTATCACAACCCATACGAATGCCGACTTTGATTGCCTCGGCGCCATGACGGCGGCGCTGAAGCTCTACCCTGATGCGCTCCTCTCCTTTTCAGGGTCGCAGGAAAAGGCGGTGCGTGATTTTGTACTGCGGCATCCGGACTATCTGCCGCACTTTACCCGCGCCAAAGAAATCAATCTGGAATCAGTCACCCGCCTGATCATCGTCGATTGTCAGCACGCCTCCCGTATCGGCCGGTTTGCAGAAATTCTGGTTCGTCCCGGCCTGGAAATTCACATTTATGATCATCATCCGGTGACGGACGAAAGCATCCCGATGACCGGTGGAACAATTGCAGTCTGCGGTTCCGCTTCAACCCTTCTTGCTGCGAGGATTTTGGAAAAGGAGGTGCCTCTGACTCCCGAAGAGGCCACTCTGATCCTGCTCGGGATTCATGAAGACACAGGACGCCTGCTGTTTGCTTCGGCGACTCCGGACGATTACCGCATGGCGGGCTGGCTGCTGGAGCAGGGTGCCCGGCTCACCGTTGTCAGTGCTGCGTTGAAGCCGGAATTGACAAAAGCGCAGATGGGGCTTTTGAAGCAGTTACTGGCGACCGTCAAGACCAGTACAGTAAATGGAGTAGCTATCTCGATAGCATATGCCTCCTGTGATCATTACATCGGAGATATTGCGTCGCTGGCTCACCTGATCCGCGATATGGAAAATATGGATGCGCTGTTTGTCGCGGTAGCCATGGAAGATCATGTCTATCTGGTGGCGCGCAGCCATACCCCCGAAATTGATGCCGGTGAAATTATGCAGGGTTTCCAAGGGGGCGGCCATGCTACCGCAGCCTCTGCAGTTGTGCATAATCAGACACTCAAAGAGGTGCTGGAACAACTTGACGGGCTCCTGCAGCAGTCCGTCAGAGAAGATGCAGTAGCAGGGAGGGTCATGTCGACTCCGGTTAAGACAATGCCCGATTCGATAAGTATTGCCGAAGCCCGCGATTTCCTGACGCGCTACAACTGCAACGCCATGCCGGTTATGGCCGGAGAAAAGATGGTCGGCGTCATTTCACGCAAGACGGTAGAGAAGGCGCTTCACCACGAGCTGGGTGAATCGCCGGTGACTGATTTCATGCATACTGAATACCTCTCTGCAACTGTTGATACCCCTCTTGCAGATATCCAGGCCTACATGGTTACCGGTAACCGCCGCTTTGTTCCGGTTTTTACACGGGGAGAACTGACCGGAGCGGTGACCCGGACCGACCTGATGCGTTATATTTATGGAGACCGCCGCGGGGGGGGCGCGCTCTACGACCTTGATTCTCTTGAAGTGCCGACACGAATCCGCTCGGTGGCCGGGCTGCTGGGCAAGCGGCTTTCGGAGGAACTGCGTGGCACTCTGCACAGGTTGGGTGCTGTCGGTGACGATCTGGGGCTGGAGGTCTTTGCGGTTGGCGGTTTTGTGCGCGACCTGTTGCTGGGGGTCGACAATCTGGATATAGATGTCACAGTTCAGGGAGACGGCATTTTTTTTGCGGAATCTTTTGCCGCGCGGTATGGCGGAAGGGTTCGCAGCCACAGAAAATTCGGTACGGCGGTGTTGGTCCTCTCTGATGGGCACAAGATCGACGTGGCCAGTACACGCCTGGAATATTACGCATCCCCCGGTGCTTTGCCGACGGTCGAACGGGCGTCGCTCAGACATGACTTGTACCGGCGTGATTTCACGGTCAATACCCTGGCGCTCTGCATCAACAGCGACCGCTTTGGTCAACTGACCGATCATTTCGGCGGCCAGCAGGATATTCAGGAACGGGTTGTCAGGGTGCTGCATAACCTGTCTTTTGTGGAGGATCCAACCCGCGTGTTCCGGGCAATCCGCTTCGAGCAACGCCTCGGATTTCATATCGCCCCGCATACCGAGAACCTGATACGCAGCGCGGTACGGATGCATCTCCCGGATAAACTGGGAGGTGAGCGCCTGATGAGTGAACTCGTGCAGATCATGCGTGAAAAGGATCCGGTAGCGGCAATACATCGCATGTCTTCTCTGGGGTTCCTCTGCTTCATCCATCCCTCGCTTAAGCTGGTGCCGTCCACCGAGAGAGTGCTGCAGGAAACGGGACAGGTGATGGCCTGGTTCCGGCTGCTGTATCTGGAGGACAATTGTGAGCCCTGGCAGGTGTATCTTATGGCCCTGTGTGACGGGCTTAAGCCGGACGAGTTCCAAGGTGTGTGCGTTCGTCTGGCAATTTCCGGGCGTCTCGCCTCGCATCTCTGTAGTCAGCGCCGCCTTGTTTTTACAACACAGAATGCGATCAAGCGGCATTTGAAGTCGGCCGCCGGAGTACGTAACAGCCAACTGTACGCCTGGTTTGGCAGTTTCACAGTGGAAATTCTGTTGTACATGGCGGCACGGGCCAGCAGCGAACAGGTCAGGCGCTTCGTTTCGCTTTATCTGACCCGGCTGCGCACTGTTGTCCCTATGCTTGACGGGGAAAGCCTGAAAGAACTTGGCCTGGAACCCGGGCCGCTGTTCCGGCTTATCAAGGATCGTCTGCTGCATGCGCGTCTTGATGGAGAGGTGAGTAGCCGAGCAGAAGAAGCAACATTGGCACTATCCCTGATCCGGGCAGGTCAAAAATAACAAACAAAATAAAATAGTTATAAAATACCGGCTTGACGGAAAGTGCTGATGCATGTTACTAAGGTTCCGTACGAATTTAATAATGAGATGGAGAACATACGCTATGAAACAGGTAAGAAAGTTCATTGCAGTAATGACGCTGGTTTCGCTTTTATCTACGGCTTCTTCGGCATTAGCCGCTGATGATACGATCAGAGAAGTTTTTACTGATGCATTTTACGGTGCTGCCATTGGCGGGCTTGTTGGCGGTGCTCTTATGGTTTTTACAAAAAGACCGGCTGACAATTTAAATTATATAGCGTACGGAGCCGCATCCGGCGTCCTCGTAGGTACAGCCTACGGGTTGGCTAAATCAGCCCGCGCTTTTGCAGAAATTAACAATGGCCGCGTCAAAATAGCGCTTCCGACGGTTGTTCCCGAGTTGGTCGTATCACCTTCTTCAGGGCAGATGGCGATCGCCTGGAAGGCTGATCTTATTAAAGGCACTTTCAACTGATCGACCACTTCATGTCGCATGTACTTAGAAAAACCCGCTGTTGAACGATAGTGGGTTTTTTTATATCCAGCGCCTGGGCTTTAGAAAACAGACGCACCATTTTCCGGGAGGATACAATGTCAGAGTTCAAAAACGTTACCGTTGTCAAGAAAGCCAATATCTATTTTGGCGGCCAGGTTACCAGCCGTTCGGTACTTTTTGCCGATGGCACAAAAAAGACGCTCGGTGTCATGCAGCCGGGAGAATATGAATTTTCTACCGGAGTCGCTGAGATCATGGAGGTTCTCTCGGGAGAACTGAAGTGGCAGTTGAAGGGGGAGCATGAGTGGAAGAAAGTGGTTGGCGGAGAATCGTTCAGTGTGCCTGCAAATTCCGTATTTCTCGTGAAAATGTCGGTTGTCACTGATTATTGCTGTTCTTTTGGCAGCTGATAATCCGTAATCGCGTGGTAAAAAAAACTGACAGTGACATTGTCGGTCGGTTTGCGCCTTCGCCGACCGGTATGCTGCACTCCGGTTCGCTGGTTACTGCGGTAGGAAGTTATCTAATGGCGAAACGGGCCGGTGGGCGTTGGCTGCTGCGACTCGATGATCTTGATGCGCAGCGGCAGGTCCACGGAATGGCGGATGATATTTTGCGGACATTAGAGTCGTTTGGCCTGTTTTGGGATGGCGAGGTTGCCCTTCAGAGCAGGCATCTTGAAGAGTATCAGCAGTTTTTTACTGAGCTGCAGCAGACCGCCGCGGTTTATCCCTGCGGCTGCTCACGAAAGGAAATTGCAAGAAGCGCTTCAGCTCCTCATTCCGAGGAAGAGTGTATACCTTATTCAGGCATCTGCCGGGCGGGAGTGAAAGAAAATTCGTGTATCCGTTCCTGGCGGGTCAGGGTGCCGGAGGAGGAAATCTGCTTTACCGACCTGCGGAAGGGTCGGGTATGTCAGACTCTTTCCGCTGTATCCGGAGACTTTATCATTAAACGCGGTAACGGGGGATTTGCCTATCAGCTGGCGGTTGTTGTCGATGATTATCTGGCGGGAGTGAATCAGGTGGTGCGCGGGGATGATCTGCTCGCTTCAACGCCCCGGCAGATATATCTACAGCAGCTTCTCGGTTTTCCTGAACCGGATTACTGTCACCTGCCGCTCGTAACCGGGCCGGAGGGTTCAAAGCTGAGCAAGCGTGACCATGTGGTCTCGTTTCATCAGGACACCGCGGCCGGAAGAAAACAATTACTGCTTCTTGCAGCACTCAGGTTCCTCGGCCAGGATCCTCCGAAGGAACTTGCGGCAGGGCCCTGCCCCGCTATTCTTGAGTGGGGGAGCACCTGTTTTATGCCGCATCAGCTACCTGCTGTGGGCGGGGAGTTGCATATCTAAGGTTTGAGAGGATCCTCTGCAATCGCCCCTGGAGGCCGGAGCATAAACCTATTGTCGTCGATCTGATTCTGATAGGGGTTGGCCGGGCGGTATGATATGGAATCAGAAGCGCGAAACAAACGGATTTCCCTGGCAGAAATAAGCGGGTAACGATAGACTGCCCCTTCACGTGGTTGAGTTATTTGTCCCTTGATCTCTCCGATAATGGTGATCAATCCGCCTGGATGGTAATACGATGGATCCGGCAGTTCTCCGCTTATTACGATGAAACGGCCCTCTGAATGCGATGATTCGTCAGGGACGCCATTCGAGAACAGTGCGCGCTGTGATACTTCAAGTTGCAGCATATCTCCGCTACTGCGAGTGTCCGCGATGATCCCGCCTACCAGAACATTTCTGCCTGAAAGTACTTCCGGATTCATTCTGATATCGGCATATGAAATCGACCGGTCAGTCGATGCAAGCCCTCCGTCACTCATGACGTGAGCACACCCTCCTGAAACAGTTGTCAGAATAAAAACAGACCATATCACATACTTCATATGACCTCCCATTGTGCGTATAGTCACGAGTTGAAGACTTCTCCGCATCTCCCGGGAACCGGATGCAGTGAACTGCAACTATAACGGTGTTGCCGGCATCTGGCAACGGAATCATTTTCCGGACCGGGTTCAAAACAATCCGGGGCGCACCCGGATTTCCCGAATGGCCGCTGTCCCCGTTTACACCTTGATTATACGATAGTTGCATGGTATTTGTATCAATCGTACCTGCTGAACGTAGTGTGGATTGTCACATAATAAAGCACCCGAGGAGGCGGAAATGGAAAAGGTGAAGGTTCATTACAGCGAATTAGGGTTGTCCAACACGCGCGAGATGTTTAAGAAGGCGATGGCCGGCAAATATGCAATTCCTGCCTACAATTTCAACAATCTCGAGCAGCTTCAGGCTATTGTCACCGCCTGTGTTGAAACCAATTCGCCTGTCATCATTCAGGTTTCTAAAGGTGCGCGCAGTTACGCAAACGAAACCATGCTCCGCTGTATGGCAATGGGTGCTGTACAGATGGCCCGCGAAGCGGGTTCCACTATTCCCATCTGTCTGCATCTTGATCATGGAGATACCTTTGAACTATGCAAGTCCTGTGTCGATAGCGGCTTTTCGTCGATTATGATCGACGGTTCGCACCTCCCGTTTGAAGAAAATGTGGCCCTCGCAAAAAAAGTCGTTGAATATGCCCATCAGTTTGATGTTACAGTCGAAGCGGAGTTGGGCGTTCTGGCGGGTATTGAAGATGAAATTTCGGCAGAGCATTCCACGTACACAAAACCGGAAGAAGTTGAAGAATTCGTGAAAAAGAGCGGTGTGGATTCGTTGGCAATTTCAATCGGGACCAGTCACGGGGCCTACAAATTCAAAGCAGGACAGCCTGTTCCACCGCTCCGGTTCGATATTCTGGAGGAGTGCGAAAAACGTATTCCCGGCTTTCCGATTGTTCTTCACGGAGCATCATCCGTCGTTCAAGAGTACGTTGAGCTGATCAACCAGTATGGCGGAAAGCTTGAAGGGGCTGTTGGAATACCCGAAGAGCAGCTGCGCAGAGCGGCAGCGAGCGCTGTCTGTAAAATCAATATCGATTCTGACGGCAGGCTGGCGGTAACTGCCAAGATTCGTGAATACTTTGCCAAGGATCCCAAGGAATTCGATCCGCGTAAATATCTGGGTGAAGCACGTAAAGAGCTGGTGAAGCTGGTAAAACACAAGAACGAAGCAGTTCTCGGCTCTGCCGGAAAAGCCTGATCTTGTCAGCAGCAGTGTGATGTCGCCGGAGGCAGCAAATGAGCATCCGCAAATTTTCCCGGGTACAATTTAACGTCGGCGCGACCATCAGGGCTGCTGGCCGGCAGTTTCAGGGTGCGGTGGAGAATCTCAGCATGACCGGTATGTTTCTGGTGACAGACGAGCATCTTGCTCTGGAAGATCCGGCTGCTATTGGCATTGTTCTTACGGGAATCCTGCCGGAGATTTCCGTAAAGTTCAATGGTATCGTTACCCGGATAACGGAGGGCGGCATCGGGTTTACATTCGAAAAGATGAATCCTGAATCGTACATGCATCTTAAAAATATCATTGCCTATAATTGCGAGGATGCAGAAAAGGTTGCCGATGATATCGGTCATTATATAGATGAACATTTGCTTCGAACACATAAAGACCAGGTTCATGATTGAGGAAAGCAAAATGAAAAGGCATTCAACTCTTTTTTCTCTCGGTGGATTTCTGCTTGGAGTAGCTGCCCCTGTCGGTTGGATCGCGATCAGGCTGCTTTTCTATTATGACGTCACGCTTGGTTTTTTTGAGCAGATTTTTCATGATATCGCAAAAGACGGCGAACATTTTGCGCTTTACAATTATATGGGCGGCGGCACCGCCATTGTCCTTGCCGTACTTGGATACATGATCGGCAAGAACGGTGATGAGTTGCGTGAGCGGGCTGCTGAGCTCGATATCCTTCATCAGGAAGTAAACGAACAGAAAGAAATATTTGAAAATCGTTACAAGGTACTCGACAGGAATATCAAAAACTTTCATCAGATCAGCAGCAAGATTCAAAAATCGCTTAATCTTGATGAAGTATTGCGGTTGTGTGCTGAAGGGTTACACGATGTTCTCGGTTACGAGCGGGTCAATATATTGATGGCTGAAGAGGGAAAACGACTCCGCTTCTTTGCTGCTGTCGGAACGGACGGATTTAATGCAGCCGGAGCCGTCATGCCGATTGATTCCAGTATCGGGGTCATTGCAAAGTGTTTTAATGAACGGAGAGTGTATCTTATTGACGATATTTCGCGATATCCCGAAGATTATCATTTAAAGCCCCCCCATAATTACTTGTCTCCTCTCCGTTCAAAAAGTTTTATCCTCTGCCCGATTGTAGTCAAAAACGATGCAATCGGAGTTTTCGGAATCGACAACAAAAACAGCCGCCGTGCTCTGAATGACTCTGACGTCGATACTATCATGCTTTTTGCGGATCAGGTGGCGTCTGCAATCACCCGGATAAATCTGCTGACATCAATTGACACGCTCACGTCTGAAATGGAAAGTTCTTTTAAATTCCTGCTGTCCAACCGCGACCAGTATTCAAGGAATGTAGGTAACCTGCGCGATGGAGTAGATTCTGTCGCCGACGGGACCTCTATTATCGCGTCTGCTTCTGAAGGAGTGATGGCTTCAATTGATGAGACAAGTTCTGCTGTCAACGAGATTTCGGTTGCAATTGAGCAGGTTACCCGGAATCTTGACCATCTGGCCGGTATTGTCCACCAGTCGGCATCAGCCATGGAGCAGATCCACAGCACAATCGGTAATGTGGAACAGAACGCGGCCATTTCACATGAAGTTTCCCATCAGGTAAAGGAACGGGCAGAAGAGAGCCGGGCGGTGGTCACGGAAACAATTAATGCTCTCGACGAAATTAAAATCTCGGTCGGCCTTTCATTCGACGCTATTCAGCGTTTGGCCGAGAACAGCACCCGTATTGAAAATATAGTGAGCGTAATTAACGACATCACCAAGCGGACTAATCTGCTGGCGCTTAACGCCTCCATTATTGCCGCCCAGGCGGGTGAATATGGAAAAAGTTTTGGCGTTGTGGCCGATGAAATCCGAAATCTGTCTCTTCAGACCGGACATTCAACCGGCGAGATAACCTCTATCATCGAAGAGATCATGAGTGAGTCAAAAACCGCTGCAAACAATATCAGGGCAAGTAAGGATCTGGTGCACCGGGGCGTAGAATTGGGGTATACAACGGGTGAGTCACTTAAAGCGATCTTCGACAGTTCCAACTGCTCGCTTGATATGACCAAACAGATCAAACAGGCGACTCAGGAACAGGTGATCAGCGTCCAGCTGGTGGCTCGCTCAATGGAAGAAATCAGTTCGATGACATCGCAGATATTTGCGGGGTCGACAGATCAGGCGAAGGCTACCAAGAGCATTGCCCGGTCAATCGAAACAATCAAGGAGATGGTACATGAAATGGCTCATTCCACTTTGCGTCAGGTTGATGATGGGAAGTTGATACGCCGTAATGTTGAATCCGTCAGCGTCATGGTTACGGAAATGTTCGATAATATGGAAATGCGAAGGGCGCAGAGTGCAGAAGTAGTCAAAGAGCTGGAGCAGATGAAAAGCCTTACCTGTCCGCTCTGAATCTTTTGAGCGACCCTGATATGGAAAACAAATCTCTGGATTAATAGAGCAGGCTCTGATAATTTGCGCATCTGCCTTGACGGCTACCCTTCCGGGAGCTGATCTGTAATCGGCAGTCGACAGCATGCACGACATACCGCACGGATTTGGATGTGAACCGGGACGGAATGGGCAGCCCCCGCAGAGAGTATATACTATTGCTCTGACTGTCCGCGTCGCGCCATCCGGCGCGTTTTTCGTTTTGAGGGTGCGGGTACAGACACTGTCACAGGGAGTTCCATGAGAAAAAAAACGACGATACCTGAAATACTGAAAATGAAAAAAAACGGTCAGCGGATTACCGTACTGACGGCATATGATTACCCCTTCGCGCGCCTTGTCGATGGGGGGGGGGTAGATATCATCCTGGTGGGAGATTCTGCCGGAGTCGTTGTTGCCGGCCATGATACAACCCTTCCGGTGACCATGGATGAGATGCTGTACCACGTTCGAGCGGTAAAGCGTGCTGATCCCAGGGCGCTTGTTGTTGCAGATATGCCCTTTATGTCATATCAGACAGGTGTCGAGGATGCCTGTCGAAATTGCGGCCGGATGATCAAAGAGGGAGGAGCCGAGGCGGTAAAGGTTGAAGGGGGGAGCAACATGGCCCACGTTATCCAGGCTGTTTCATCAATTGATATTCCGGTCATGGCTCATATCGGCCTGACGCCGCAGTCGGTTCACCGCATGGGTGGGTACAGGGTTCAGGGGAGAAATGATCAGGCCGAACAGATAATGAATGATGCCCTTGCTGTGCAGCAGGCCGGAGCCTTTGCCGTAGTGCTGGAGGGGATACCGGCGGTGCTGGCGGCAGAAATCAGCGCCGTGTTGACCATTCCGACGATAGGCATCGGGGCCGGTCCATCCTGTGATGGCCAGGTCCTGGTGATCCACGATATTCTCGGCCTGTGTGAAAAATATTCGCCCAAATTCGTCAAGCGCTATGCCGATCTGGGACCGCTCATCTCTGCTGCAGTGACGCAGTATGTTGCCGAGGTGCGGAGTGGTGAGTTCCCCACAGAAGAGCATTCTTTTTCCTGAGGTACAGATGAAGATAATCAACAGCATTATACATATGCAGGCGCTTGCAATCGCTCCCGAGCGTGAAGGGAGGAGAATTGCTTTTGTTCCCACCATGGGGTATCTGCATGAGGGACATGCTTCTTTGCTGCGGGAAGGACGAAAACGGGGAGACGTGCTGGTGCTCTCAATTTTTGTCAACCCGATTCAGTTCGGAAAAAACGAAGACCTGGACCGTTATCCACGTGATCTGGAGCGTGACTGTCAGCTCGCCGAAGCATGCGGTGTTGACATCGTTTTCATCCCGACTGCTGCTGAGATGTATCCGAGCGGTTTTCAGACCGGGGTCACCGTGCGGGATATTGCCCTGCCGCTCTGCGGTTCCAGTCGTCCGGGACATTTTGACGGAGTGGCAACGGTCGTAGCCAAGCTGTTCAATATTGTCCGTCCAGACGTGGCGCTCTTCGGCAACAAGGACTATCAACAGCTGGCAGTTATTCGCCGTATGGCAGGCGACTTGAACATGCCGGTTGAGATAGTGGGAATGCCGATTGTGCGTGAGGAGGACGGACTGGCGATGAGTTCACGCAATGCCTATCTGTCGCCGCTCGAGCGACAGAGTGCGCTTTGTCTGTATCGTGCCATCAAGAGGGCCCGCGAATTATTTACCGCCGGTGAGTGCTCGGTTGCGGTTCTGTCTAAAGAAGTGTGTACTGTTATTGAGCAGGAATCTGCAGCTTCCATTGAATACGCTGAATTCCGCGACGGCGCTATGTTACAGGAGCTGGAGGTTGCCGACAGCGGAACTCTGCTGGCTCTGGCAGTAAAAATCGGAAATACCAGACTGATTGACAATACCGTGCTTGGAGAGGAGCTGCAGCCATGCAGTGCATAGTAAACCGGCCGTGAAACTGTTGCCGGCGCGGAGCCGGGTTTTGTTGATGCACTGAACTTCATTCCGCATACCCGCCCGGAAGAAGCCGGCCAGGTACACGTATTTGATCGGCCGTTACGTAAGTCTACAGGCCGGAGCATGTAAACCGCTCGCCGGTACTACTGCGTTTACGATAGTATCCACACTACATAGCCAAGCATGACAGCAGTCCCGCCCGCGAGAGCGAACAGTGACGTTGCAACTCTTCCGGTGCTCCATCCGGCGGGCATTCCCCCCACCCGTATCGTGAAGCGTGCCAGTCCGTCCAAAGAACCGTCAATGACGGACCCGTCTATACTTTTCCATAAAAAGCGGCTTGCAGAGACAAACGGCCGGATGAAGAGCTGCCGGTAAAGATCGTCCAGATACCAACCGTTAAGAAGGAACCCGGTAATCGGTATTCCTGCCTCTTCACGACTCAATGAAGCCGCCCGGCGCTGTCCGGTGTAGCGCGACCAGGCCAGGCCTGTCCCGAGCAGGCTTGCCGTGGCAGCAATAATTTGCAGAGAGATCTCGGTTGCTGAAGAGGCATGTTCCAAAGCCGCAAACCCGGGGATTGAACCGAGGAATACGGTCAGCATGCCGTGACTGCCGAAGTATTCGGGAAGATTCAGAAAGCCGCTCAACAGCCCGATGCCGGCCAGCGGGATAAGGGTGAGAGTCATGATCGGTTCGACTCTGACCAGCGGCTGTTCTTCTCCACTATCCTCCCCGTGAAACACTACGAAGAACATGCGAAATGTATAAAAGGCCGTCAGAAGTGCTGTCAGGAGTCCCAGAGCGAACAGGGTGCCGTAAAGCATGCCGCCCTTTTCAAAGACAGCCGCCAGAATGGCGTCCTTACTGAAGAAGCCGCCACTTCCCGGAAAACCGGCCAGACAGAGCGACCCCGCCAGGAACGGCCAGTAAATCGCCGGAAGTTTTGATTTCAATCCACCCATGCGGAAGATGTTCTGCTGATGATGCAGTGCGGTTATCACGCACCCTGCGCCGAGAAACAGCAGCGCTTTGAAAAAAGCGTGAGTCAGCAGGTGGAAAGAACCGGCGGTCAGGGCTCCCGCACCGACTCCCAAGATCATATAGCCGATCTGACTGATGGTTGAATAGGCCAGAATTCGCTTCAGGTCACGTTGCACGCAGGCACAGGTTGCTGCATAGAAAGCGGTACCAGCTCCGACAACCGCTATGGCTGTCAGTGTCACTGTCGAAGAACCGATAAGCGGGAACATGCGTGCCAGCAGGTAGACCCCCGCGGTTACCATCGTTGCGGCGTGAATCTGGGCGGAAACCGGAGTGGGACCGGCCATGGCATCCGGGAGCCAGACTGAAAGAGGCAGTTGGGCCGACTTCCCGGCCGCGCCGACCACCAACAGAATTCCCAGTGCGGTGATCACCCCGGACGGCATCAGGAAGCCCATGCCGTTAAGCTCAGTGATGGAAACCGTACCGAAGAGCCGGTACATCCAGACCATGGCGATGCCGAGAGCTGTATCGCCAATGCGGGTGACGATAAATGCTTTGCGTCCCGCAGTAGCGTTCTTCTCCTCCGTGTACCAGAAGCCGATCAGGGCATAGGAACAGAAGCCGACCCCTTCCCACCCCAGATAGAGCAGCGGCAGGTTCTCGGCCAGAATCAGAGTCAGCATGGCGAACACGAAGATGTTGAGCAGGGCAAAATAGCGGGCGGGAGACCGGTCCCCCTTCATATAACCGACCGAATAGAGATGGATCAGGCCGCAGACAAAGGTGATCATCAGCGTAAGGCTGAGAGAAAACTGATCCAGGTAGAGGGTCAAAGGGGCTTTGAAATCAAAGTCGGAGAGCCAGGAGACATATTCAATCTTTAGAGGTCCGCTGAACTGCACGAATGCAAGGACGGCACAGACAAAGGAACCCCAGATAGCTCCACAGGCAACTGTTTCACACAGACGGCGCGGTACGATGCGGCCGAACAGGGCGTTGAACAGGCCGCCTGAGAGCGGCAGAAGAAGTATCAAGGCGAGGGAGAGTTTCACTGTCACCCCTTCATCTCGCAGAATAAGTCCGTATCAACCGTTTTCCGCTGCCGGTGCAGATAGACAACCATTGCCAGCGCCAGCGAAACTTCGGCTGATGTCAGCGCCATGATGAAGATGGAGAAAAACTGCCCTTCCGCGTTTCCCCAACGGGCAGAGCCGGCCACGAAGACCAGCATGACGGCATTCAGCATGATCTCGATGCTGACGAGCATCATGATAATGTTGGTTCGCCAAGCCAGTAATCCACCCATGCCTATGAAGAACAGCAGACCGGCCAGAATGAGTATGTGCTCGAGAGGTACAATCATTTGCCCTCACTTCCGCGGTCTCTCCCCGGGGGAGAAAGTGGCCGCTGCTTCCCCAGGTACAGGGCGCCAACCAAGGCAAACAGCAGCTGCAGTGAAACAAGTTCCACTGCCAGACCATGCTCCTGAAAGAGGCGGCGTGCGACGTCCCGAATCGGCAGGGCTGCAGGGGATACGGCCATTGTTTCATGACGTGAGGCGATCACCGTAACCAGTGAAGCGATGCTGACAGCCGACAGCAAAAGGGCCGGCAGCCATTCTCTCCAAACGGGAGCCATCCCTTTTTCCGGGTGCCCCAGATCAAGCATCATGATCACGAACAGAAACAGGACCATAATGGCACCGGCGTAGAGGATCACCTCAAAGGCCGCTACAAGGGGCGCCATGAGCAGGAAGAAAATTATCGCCATGCTGAACAGGGAGGTTACCAGATACAGAATGGCATGCACCGGGTGTTTTTCACTGATCGCCAGAATAGTGCCGATAACTGCTGTAGTGGCCAGTATGTAGAAGATCGTTTGTTCCATAAATCCTATTTCAGCAGAGCCGGAAGCAAACTATCTGGTTCCACTCAACAATACAACGCGCGACGATTGAGAGTCATGAATCAGAAATGTGTGTAAAAGCATTTCTTCAAATAGTAGCACCTGTTTTTGGTGCGTCATCGCCAGAGAACAGCTCCGTTTTCTGTGTTACGGCAGTAACGACCGGACATCCACCGGCTTTGATTCCTCCGATCCCGCCCCGCGCGCCTGAGTCACACCAATCCCCGAGTGATGATAGAAATTGTAGGCCGCATCTTTGCCGCAGCCATCAATCAACAGATCCTCCTTCTCGTAGACCAGATCCATGATGTCCCGTGTACATATTTCATAATCCGGCGTCATCTGGATTGCCAGAGTCGGGCAGGCTTCAGCACAGAGGCCGCAGAAGATGCATCGCGAAAAATTGATCCGGAACCAGGCTGCATAGCGGCGTCCATCGTTCCGTTCGGCCGATTGCATCGAAATGCAGTCAACAGGACAGGCGGCAGAACAAAGGTAACAGGCGACGCAGCGCTCGCCTCCATCAGGGTCGCGAGTCAGAACGATGCGTGCACGGAATCGAGGGTAGGGAACGCGTTTCTCTTCCGGATACTGGATCGTTACCGGCCTGCGAAACATATGGGAGAGCGTAACGCGGAACCCGCTCAGAATAGCAATTGTGTCGGCAACAAAGCTCATTTGTATCTGAATGGAACGCGGAGAACAGGAGTAATGCCGGTCTGCCGGGTGATTTGAACGTTAATCAGTATCCGAGCAAATCTGCATTACCGCGTCATTCGCGTCCTATAACCCCTCTGGTATGGTTTTTCAGGCATTACCCGTCTTCGCCCGTTCAGCCTTTTTCAGCAGTGCGGATGCCAGTGGGTGACTGTTATTCTCGGCATACAGGGTGGCAGTATTGCCGGCCGGAGTCTTAATTGCAGGATTTGCCCCGCCATCAAGCAGTGCCTGCACTGTCTGGTTACACCCGTAAATGGCTGCCATCATCAGCGGAGTATGCCCTTCACGGTCACGAGTGTCGACATCAGCCCCTTTCTCAATCAGCATTTTTACAATCTCGGTATGTCCGTTAGCGGCTGCATAGTGAAGAGCGGTTTTGCCTTTATCGCTGCAGGCGGTGATGTCAGCACCACGATGCAGCAGATCCTGAATAAAATCCTTGAGCCCCTCTTTGGAAGCACTGATCAGCGGGGTGTGGCCATGACGGTCTTTTGCATTCACGCTTTCCATGTTTGAATCCTCCCGTTAGGTACAAGATCGGGCAGCAGGTGCCCGTAGAGTATTACTTCAGCGCGAGCCACCATCCGCTTATCAGTATGTTCACCAATGCCAGCGGCGTTAGCACCTTCCATCCCAGGTGCATCAGCTGGTCATAACGCAGTCGTGGCAGTGTTCCGCGCATCCAGATAAAAAAGAATGCCACAGCAAGGGTCTTCAGCGAAAACCAGACAACGGGAGGGAGCAGAGGGCCGTGCCACCCCCCCAGAAAAAAAGTTGTCGCCAGTCCTCCCAGTACGATGATGTTAATGTACTCGCCGACAAAAAACAAGCCGAAGCGCATTCCGGAATATTCGGTGTGGAAGCCGGCCACCAGTTCCCCTTCTGCTTCCGGCAGGTCAAACGGGATACGTTTGCATTCGGCCGTAATACTCAACAGGAAAATGATAAACGCCAGAGGCTGGTAGATAATGAACGGCACTGTTTTCTGAGCAGCAACTATATCGGTCAGGTTAAATGAGTGGGAAAGCATAACGATCGGAACCAGGGAAAGTCCCATCGACAGCTCGTAAGAAATCAACTGCGCCAGACCTCGGATGCCTCCCAGCAGTGAATATTTTGAGTTGGAAGCCCAGCCGCCGATCGCCACACCGTAGACAGCAATCGAAGAGAGGGCCAGAAAGAAGAGCAGGCCCACATTCAGATCGGAAATTACCAGCGGCAGATGACGACCGGATATCTGTAGCGGTGCACCGAAAGGGATTACAGAAAAGATTAAAATGGCGGGGATGGCGGCCATGGCCGGCGCCAGGTAAAACAGCCAGCGATCCGCACCGGCGGGGACAACGTCTTCTTTGGTAAGAAGTTTGATCAGATCCGCCAGCGGTTGCAGAAGGCCAAAGGGTCCGACGCGGTTCGGCCCTTTGCGGTCCTGAACCCAGGCCAGAATTTTCCTCTCAGCAAACACCAGATATGCGGCCAGGGTAAGGATGACGAAGAATACCAGTGCCAGTTTCACGGCGAATAGCGTTATGTCCAGTGAAAATGCTGTCATGAGAACCCGCCGGGGACAGGTAAGAGAAAGAAGCAAACCACAAGATAATAACAGCGTTTTTCATATACCATACATTCACGATTAACGCTATGTACTAATTGATATTACGTACAAAAATGAAGCATTAAAATTAAGCGCTTGAATCTGACCGGCGTGGAATACTATAATGCCGGCTCCAAGGAGAACGCTACAATGAACGTATTTCAGGCTGATTTCATAAAAAGTGCCGCAAAACCGAAAGATTATCCGCCGCCCGGGTTACCGGAGGTAGCCTTTGTCGGGCGCTCCAACGTCGGGAAATCTTCGTTAATCAACGTTCTGTCCGGGCGTAAGGGGTTGGTGCGAACCAGTTCAACCCCCGGCCGGACGCAGCTGATCAATTTTTTTGACATCAACAGCATTCTGACTCTGGTAGACCTTCCCGGCTACGGTTACGCCAAAGCCCCGCCTGCTCTGCGTAAACAGTGGGGGCCGATGATAGAGGCATATCTTGCTTCCCGCGAATCTCTGAAGGCGGTTGTTCTGATTCTCGATATACGTCGCGAACCGTCCGACGGTGATCTGCAGATGCTTCGCTGGCTTGAAATGTACAATATTCCGCCGATTCTCGTGGTGACGAAGTGTGACAAACTGTCGAAAAACGAACAGGCCAGGCAGAAGTCGATTATCGCCGCAGCAATCAAGCGTGACAAGGGGATGCTGCTTCCCTTTTCGGCCCTCTCCAAAGAAGGACGAGACGGTATCTGGAATGAGATAGGAAGAGTGCTGGAGATTCAACTGAAACCGGATGGTCCGGCTCCGCAGGGCGGACTCCCATGAAAAAAACAGACTCAAAAACGGCCGCATCCCCTATGCCGGACATGCAGAAACGTCCGGACAGCCGCCGCATCCCTATTGCCAAAGTCGGAGTCAAGGATATCACCTATCCGATTGTGGTGATGGACAAGAATAGAACCCTGCAGCACACTGTGGCGAAGATCAATATGTATGTCGATCTCCCGCACCAGTTTAAGGGTACCCACATGAGCCGTTTTATTGAAATTCTCAACAAGTACCGCGAGCAGATCGCCCTTGACAAACTTGAGACGATTCTTGAAGAGATGAAAACAAAGCTCGGTTCCGAGAGTGCACATCTGGAAATCCAGTTTCCCTACTTTATCGACAAGGCCGCCCCTGTTTCAGGTGCCAAAAGCCTGATGGAGTACACCTGCGAATTCAGCGCTTCCATGACGGACTCTCTTGATTTTGTGCTCGGGATCAAGGTGCCACTGACCTCTCTCTGTCCCTGCAGCCGCGAGCTATCCCGATTCGGAGCACACAATCAGCGAAGCGTCATGACCGTTCGGGTGCGCTACCGGGATTTCATCTGGATTGAGGATCTGGTGGAGCTGATTGAACAGTGCGGCTCAAGTCCGCTTTATTCGCTGCTCAAACGTGCAGACGAAAAGTTCGTCACCGAGCAGGCCTATGAAAATCCGCGTTTCGTCGAGGATATGGTGCGTGAGGCCCATTCCCGTCTGACAGCACTGGACAACATCACCTGGTTTTCGGTCGAAGCGGAGAATTTCGAATCAATACACAACCATTCGGCCTACGCCGCCGTGGAGCTGGATCGGCGATGAGCAACGGCCTTATCATCTTCGCCCGTGACCCCCTGCCGGGCCGGGTTAAAACCCGCCTCGCCGCATCGGTCGGTGACCGGGCCGCCGCAGATATTTATAAAGAGATGCTGCAGGAGGTACTGAAAACGGTACGGCAGCTGTCCAGCGTCGAAACCGTTGTTTATTGGGCGGCCGCAGAAGAATCACTCCCTTTTTTGGCAGAACGGTACCGGTTGCCCTCACGCCGCCAGAGCCAGGGGGATTTGGGACAGCGTATGTTGGCGGCATTTGGGGAGATGTTTGCCGGAGGCTGCCGGCTCTGTTGTATTATCGGAAGCGATGCCCCCGACCTGCCTCAATCATACATTCAGGACGCATATCACATGCTGGCGGAACAACGGACTGATGTCGTGCTTGGACCGAGCAGGGATGGCGGGTATTACCTTCTTGGGATGAGGAAGGTATGGCCGCAGATCTTTGCGGACATTCCCTGGAGCAGCGCCGAAGTGCTTCCACAGACTCTCGCAGCGGCCCGTGACTCGGGGCTGACTGCCGCGCTGCTGCCGGAATGGCAGGATATCGATACAGTTGAGGACCTACGGGAATTTCAGGAACGAAACAGGCTGAAGCTGTCATTGGAGACCGGATGAAACCAATTATTGTCATTGCAGCCGTGCTTCAGGAAATTGAACTGCTGGAAAGGTCGCTTGAACATTCCGGCAGGATAAAAACCGGTGGTTTTGAGTATGCCGAAGGCACTATTGGCGGTCTGCGGGTTGTGGTATGCGCTGCGGGAGTCGGTAAAATAAATGCGGCCGCAGCAACCGCTGTCATGATCGAGCGCCATCAGCCGCAACTGGTTATTAATACCGGCTGTGCCGGGGCGTACTTCGGCAGCGGACTGGTCATCGGAAATCTTGTCGTTGCAAGCGAGGAGGTTCTTGCAGATGATGGTGTGATTGTCTCGGATGGCTGGAAAGATCTCCGCTATATGAATATTCCCTCCCTGGAGCAGGGGGGATTGATTTGTTATAATATGCTGCCGGTTTCCCGGCACCCTTCGGAAAAGGCCATGCAGTTGGCGGATTATTATGGTGTACCCCTTCTGAGGGGGCGCTTTGCGACAGTTTCAACATGCAGCGGCACTTCCCGGTATGGTGCCGAGCTTTCTCACCGCTGGAACGCTCTGGTTGAAAGCATGGAGGGTGCAGCGGTGGTACAGGTCTGCCTGCGCTGCGGAGTAGACTGCCTTGAAATTCGTGGAATCAGTAACCAGGTGGAAGAACGTGATCTGAAAAAGTGGGACATACCCCGGGCTGTTGAAGCTGCCCAGCGGTTTGTGCTGAAATATCTTGAGGAAATGGACCGACCGGATGTAGCGCTGAGTCCGAAAGCTCTGCCGGAAATATAGCGGTCAGCGTCCCCCGAAGATCGCCGTTCCGATCCGCACCAAAGTGGCACCTTCCTGAATCGCCGCCTCAAAATCCCCCGACATTCCCATGGAGAGTTCCGCCATTTCAACTCCGGCAATCCTCTCTGCGGCGACTGCTTCAGACAGCGTGCGCAGACCGGCGAAGTATGGTCGCGCTGCATCAGGATCATCGAAAAAAGGGGGCATCGTCATCAACCCCCGCACGGCGATGTTCGGAAGCAGGGCGCATTCCCGCACCAGTTGGATCGTCCCCTCCTCTGTTGTACCCGACTTGGCGGCTTCGCCGGAAATATTTACCTGAATAAGCACATCGCAGACCTTTCCGAGCTTACCCCACTGCCGATCGATCTCCTGCGCCAGAGAAATGCGGTCGACAGAGTGGATCATCGCGACCTGACCGGCGATGTACTTGACCTTGTTGCTCTGCAGATGGCCGATGACGTGCCATTGCACAGCTTCATGCACTTCAGCCAGTTTCGGCACCAGTTCCTGTATGTAATTTTCCCCGAAAACGGTCTGACCTGCCAGGAAGGCTGCACTGATATCGGCGGCAGGACGGGTCTTAGAAACGGCAACCAGGCGGACGGATGAAGGATCGCGCCCGGCTTTCCCGGCAGCGTCACGGATGCGTTCATTGATCCGGGCAAGATTTGTAGTAATTGTCATGAGATAATCCTTGCACCCACATCTTGTTTACAACAACCGGTAGGGTTTCATATGTTCTTTTTCTTTTGAAATAATGATCTTCCATAAGATCGGGTAATGGTAGCCACTGACCTGTTTGATTAGTCAAGTGGCATGATGGACTTTTTAAACAATCTCATAAACTAAAAGACTACAAACAAGTACCATCAGAACAAGACCGAAAATAAATAAGCTGTCTGCTAAACGTTCCACCCGATGCATCCTGCGAGTACCTCGCGTCCTGAGGGCGAAATATGCGAGTAGGCATGAGACAAGGAATAAGAAAGCGTCCATCGCGAGGAGATCATCTGCAAAGGTCGCGCCCCCGCGAATGGTAAGAACAACGCGAAGCAGCCCGATGACCGTAAGGCATACGCCCACCATGGCCGCCGATGCGGTAAAAATATGGATGGATACATCTTCTTCGAGCGTAACGTCACGATTTTTCTGAGTCATATATTATGTACCTGCTGCATTTTGGGGAGTGCCCTGTTTCCACACTTCCATGTGATGATTTAATGCATTATTTGAGAGGTCTGCCGCCCGGGTTTAATCAACAGCCTGCATGTTCTGCAGCGCTTCATACAGTTCCGTCATCGGCAGCCCGATGACATTGGTATATGATCCGTTGATGGAGCGGACAAAATGAACCGCCCCCCCCTGGATCGCGTAGGCTCCGGCCTTGTCCATCGGACAGCCGGTTGCTATATACGCGGCGATTTCATGATCTGCCAATTTCTTGAAGGTTACTTCCGTGCAGACACTGCGACTGGTATGGGTGCCGCAGAGCGCGTCCAAAACCGTGAACCCGGTGATGACTTCGTGATCCCTTCCGGACAGACCGGTCAGCATTCGTACCGCATCGGCGGCATCGACCGGTTTTCCGAGGATAGCGCCATCCAGTACGACTATCGTGTCCGCGCCGATGAAGAAGCGGCCATATGTCTTTGCAGCAACCGCAGCGGCCTTTTCATGTGAGAGGCGTGTGACATGGTCGGCGGGCAACTCTCCCGGCAGTACGTCTTCACAAATATCAGCCGGTACGACACCGAACCGGATGCCGGCCAGTTCCATCAGTTCTGTGCGGCGGGGCGAAGCGGACGCCAGTACTATCGAACGGGTTTCATTTTCCATCATCATCTGCCTTCCGCGCATTTTCAGCAGCGCTCCTGCGCAGCTCCGCACGTTCTATAGCGGCCTTTTGTTCTGCCTCCATATCCTGCCAGTGCTTTGTCCAGTCCGTCTTGCGTACCTTGTGAAGCACAAATACACCCGGAATTACGACGCATCCCCAGAAAATAATCATGGTTGCGTCGTTGGCAATACCGTACGTAAGCAGGGATAGGCCCATCAACAGCAGAAATGCTTCCATGGACAGAATACGTCCTATCAGGGGAGTCTTCTTGGTTTCATCGTGTGTCTCTTGCGTCATGCCATTCTCCCTACCAGGGAAACATTTTTCCCGGGTTCAATATATTATGTGGATCAAGAGCAGCTTTGATAGCTTTCATGGCTGCGATCTGCTGCGGGGAGAGTTCCAGCTCGATATAGGGAGCCTTGGAGAGCCCGACCCCATGTTCACCTGACATGGTGCCGTTCAGGTCCAGCGCAGCCTGGAATACGTCGCGAATCGCCAGGTGTGCTTTTTCGTCCATGCCGGGGACGCTTTTGTCGACCATGATATTGACATGGATATTACCGTCACCGGCGTGCCCGAAGTTGACAATCGGGATGTCGTACTTCGCCTGAATTTTCTCTATGGTACGGATGATGTCAGGAACTTTACTGCGCGGCACAACGACATCTTCATTGTACTTGGTCGGGTTGATATCCCGCAGCGACGGCGATACCAGCCGCCGTACCCGCCAAAGCTCCTCAGATTCAGCTGCATCTTTTGCCGCCCGGAACTGCACGAGTCCCAGCGGTTTGATCAGTTCATGGATCTGTGCAGCCTGTTTCTCTATAAGGTCGCGGTCGCCGTCCACCTCGATCAACAGCACCGCCCGCCCTTCAGGCGGGACTCCCAGATTAAAGCGCCGCTCGACACATTGCAGTGTGGCATAGTCCATGAATTCGAGTGTCGTCGGAATTATTTTATTACCGATGATCGTCGAGACCGCCTTGGCCGCCCCGTCAATCGAGTCGAATATCGTCAGCATGGTCTTCTTCGCGTCGGGAAAGGGGAGAATTTTGAAGATGATTTTGGTGATGACCCCCAGCGTGCCTTCGCTGCCGCAGAGCAGTCTGGTCATATCGTACCCGACAACCGCCTTGTAGGTTTCGCCGCCGGTGCGGATAATTTCGCCGGTCGGCAGTACGACTTCGAGTCCCATGACGAAGTCCCGGGTGACTCCGTACTTGACACAGCGAGGTCCACCGGCGTTTTCAGCGACGTTGCCCCCCAGGGTGGAAAACTTGAGCGACGCGGGATCGGGGGGATAAAAAAATCCGAGTTTTTCGACGGCAAGCTGAAACTGCTCCGTTACAACACCCGGCTCAACCTCGGCAATCAGGTTTTCGGTGTCGATCCGCAGGATACGGTTCATGCGGGTTGTTACCAGTACAACCCCGCCCCCCTTGGGGAGTGAACCACCGGTAAAGCCGCTTCCCGCACCGCGCGGGAAGACCGGAAAACCCTCGCGGTTTGCCAGTTTCAGAACAGCTGAGACCTCTTCGGCATTGGCCGGATGTACAGCGGCATCCGGCAGAAACTCCATCTGAGTGGCATCATAGCCGTAGCAGATCAGATCCTGCCTGGAGGTTGTAATATTGTCAGAACCGACAATTGTCGTAAGCTCTTTGATTAAATGTGCTGCAAGCATGGGAGGTCCTTTCGGTAAAGATTCAGCTCGTAAAGATACATGATATGGCGGCAACACTGCAAGGCAGTTTTACCCGGACACAAAATCTCTGTTGCCAGCGGAAGCGAAACCATTTATCCTGACCACCTGCAGCGATATATACACAACAGGAGGTTTACACGAATGAAGCATTTCAGAAACATTGCAGTACCAGTTATTATGGCAGTATTAATTGCACTTCCCACCTTTGCCGCACAAGATGCAAAAAAGGCTACCGGGAAAACGGTGACAACGGCATCCGGTTTAAAATACGTCGATATAACCGTTGGCAAGGGAGCATCACCGGTTGCCGGTAAACAGGTCAAGGTGCACTATACCGGGACGCTTGAAAACGGTAAAAAATTTGACAGTTCAGTCGACCGGAACGAGCCGTTCTCTTTTGCTATTGGCGTCGGCCAGGTTATTCAGGGGTGGGATGAAGGTGTTATGACCATGAAGGTCGGCGGCAAGCGCAAGCTGATTATTCCCGCCAAACTCGGTTACGGCGCACGGGGCGCCGGCGGAGTTATTCCCCCGAATGCCACCCTGCTGTTTGATGTGGAACTGCTTGACGTCGGGAAGTAATCTGCTTCACATCGACTCATTACTACACAGCCCGCCTGCGCGGGCTGTCTTTTTTCGGTTTACTGGAGTTGATGCATGACTAATCTGATTTCTGCTGAAGGTCTGAAAAAACTGTGTGACGAATATGACTACCTCTGGAAGGTGGAGCGGCCAAAAGTTGTCCGGGGGGTTGCCGATGCCGCAGCTGAAGGTGATCGTTCGGAAAATGCCGAGTACATTTATGGTAAAAAACGTCTGCGCGAAATAGACCGTAAACTGAAGCATATCGGTTCGCGTCTGAAAGTGCTGAAGGTGGCAACTGTTCCTCCGAATCCGAAGCAGATTACCTTCGGCTGCTGGGTGACCTATGAAGAAGAATCCGGAGAAACACGCTGTTATCAGCTGGTTGGTCCTGATGAAATCGATGTCAGCATCGGCAGGATCAGTCTTGATTCACCGGTCGGTCAGGCGCTGCTGCACAAAAAACTTGATGATGAGGTCACCGTCCGGAAACCGGGGGGGGAGATGACCCTGTATGTTACCGGAATAAGCTCGACCCGGCCGGGACAGTAATAACCCGTCTCCTCAGCCGGCAGACTCCGCCGCTATTCTATCGTTCCTGCTCATACCCCGCAACCACTGCCTCATAGCGGGCAGTAAGGTCAGCCGCCGAGCCGGCCTCTGCAGCAGCATATCCGGCAATAATAGCATCCCGCATGGTGTCAGGAATAACGCGCTCTGCAAGAGGATACAGAATGTCATCCTCTTTTTCGATATGTTCACGCAGCAGGGCCGCATAGGCCAGGGCATTTTCGGCGATGATCGCTCCGCATCCGGTTTCTCCGTCCATAGCTGCAAGGACGGCTGCCTCCATCCCCTTGACGAAAGCGCGACCCTGGTCATGTTCCATCAGCATGGCTGCAATCGGGCTGTTCTCCCGGGGCATGCCGTTAACCACCAGTGCCTCGAAAAGTACATCCTCCTCCTTGGCATGGTGGAAGCGATCGGCGAAGGTGCGGATGAAGTCAACGCCATCCAGATAAAACTGCCAGTTGGCATACGTACCGTCTGTCGTGCGGGGTGCGTTCCGCTCCAGCAGGGCGATCATACGCAGGATCAGAAGATGTTCGTTGACCAGCGCCGTGGTGATATCCTTCTTTTGGGTGCACGCAGTATTCATCAGACCCTCCGCTCTCCGTTGATGCCGATAACGAGGCTTTCCAGCGGGATATCCATGCCGCTCTTCTGGAGCGCCTCCCGTACCATGATATCCAGACCTCGGCAGCAGGGTACTTCCATAATGGCGACGGTGATGCTCTTGATGGCGTTGGCGCTGAATATATGTGCCAGCTTATCCACATAGGCGGTGGTGTCATCCAGCTTGGGGCAGGCGATCGCCAGTGCTTTCCCTTTGAGCAGATCCTGATGTGTGCTCCCCATGGCAAAAGCCACGCAGTCGGCGCATATCAGAATATCCGCGTTCTGAAAATAGGGAGCGGTGGGGGGTACGAGGTGAAGCTGCACCGGCCACTGTCTGAGTTCCGAGGGAGCTTTTCCCGATGGAGTGCAGGTTGTTTCCGGTCGTTCAATTACTTTTGCCATGCTGCCTGAGCAGCCGCATCCTTCGTGTGCCATGATTATTCTCCTTTTTGTGTCAGATAGTCGTTAATTTCACGTTCGATATTCGCTTCATCATCCTTGGACAGTCCATGAATTGAAACCACGTCCTTCAGCAGACAGATGCCGACTTTACAGGTGACGCAGCCGATCTCGAACCGGTTCAGTATCTCGCCGATTTCCGGATAACTCTGCATTACATCTTGAATTGCCCTGTCGCCAAGACTGTTTTTGAATTCCATCTCTGCACCTCCCTGCTTGTGATGTTTCCACCATATCCGCTTCAGCGTATATTTTTAATGACCTGGGTCAAGATTGTCGACTATTTCGGGGTTTGATAGAACTGATCTGCCGCTTCCTTGTGACATCATCTCCGTCGTCCTGATTGCTGCCAAATCGTCCGTGATAAAATTTTTAAATCATGGCTAAAACCGGCAAAATCTGCTATGGCACACTGGCTGCCATATTCAGTTCAATAGTGCAGCGCCGGCCACTGATCCGCGCAGGAGAATCCCCTGCATGCCCGGCCGGGACTTTTGCTGCCCGTCACCTCCGTCACCCTGATCAGGGATGACGGCGCGGTCCTGCTGTTTGACGGCCGGAGCGGAAGATCCCGGCTGAACGGTCAGTAACAGGCATTCCGGTGGATGAGACCACCCGGGAAGAGATCCTGCAGGCCGGTTCCGGGACCGGACTGAGCCGTTCCGTGCTGGAGGCGGTCGCCAGTGGAGACACACAGATCTGAGTATGCTACATAGTCTCCGTCCGAAACTTACGGTTGGAACCTACATACGAACAATGCGGTTAAAACTGATACACAACTCCAGGAGGGATCCAATGAGAAGTCGAACAAGCGTGGCAATGACATGTGTAATGGCGTTTTCTATGTTTCTTTCAACAGCAGTTCATGCAGCCCCGCTTCCGGATATGCCTCTCATCGGTATATCCCAGATCGTATCCCATCCAGCCCTGGATGCAATTGTACGGGGAATCAGGGATGAACTCGCCGATCTGAAGGTCCACGTGGAATATGACCTGCAAAATGCCAATGGTGATATCAACGCTGCGGCGTCTATCGCGAAAAAATTCCAGGCGGAAAAAGTAACCCTGGCAGTAGGAATTGCCACTCCGACCGCCCAGGCTCTGGTCAAAACCCTGAAAGACACGCCGGTAGTTTTCTCCGGTATTACCGACCCGGTAAAGGCCGGCCTGGTAACTTCTCTTGAAAAAGGGGAAAAATTCGTTACGGGGTATTCCAATATGACCCCGGTCAAGAGGCAGATTGAGATGCTGCTCAGGATCAAAAAGATAAAACGGCTCGGCCATCTGTACACCGGTTCCGAAGTAAACGCCGTTGTACTTGCCGGCATTGTCAAGCAGTCGTGCAAGGAGCTTGGCATCGAATACGTGGAAACCACGGTTACGAAATCGGCCGAGGTGAAGCAGGCGGCCCAATCACTCATCGGGCGTGTTGACGCACTGTATATCAGCACCGACAATACTGTTGTCTCGGCAATGAGTTCAATATCTGAAGTGGCTTTGAAAAACAGAATACCGATTATGTCGGCCGATACGACCTCGGCAGAGTCGCATCCTGTCATGGTGGCGTGGGGCTTCGATTACTACAAGATGGGGCGGGCTACCGGAAAAATGATTGATGAAATTCTCAAGGGTAAAAAGCCGGAGCAGATTCCGACCCGATTCATGACAAAACCCTCGGATATCGACCTGCTGGTCAACCTGGATGTGGCAAAACAGATCGGCCTGAGTATTCCGAACGATATTGTCAGCCATGCTAACAAGGTCGTCAAAAACGGGGTGTTGACCAAAAAATAGAGAACTGTTATGACGGCAGAGTTATACTCGGCCCTGCAGCCGGTTGACTCAGCGCTATTCGTTGCGGCACCCGGAGAGGGCCGAAGCCGGTCTGGATGAAAACTCTCATCCAGCCCCCTGAAGCCCCCGCAGCAGTTCCAGTTGCGTACGTGCCGTGTCCGGGGCGACCAGTCCGGCGAGCTCAAGCAGCGGTGTTATGGCCTTCTCCGGCGCTATACGGGGATAGGCCTGATCACTGAGTTCATGAACAAGCCTCATGGTGCGGAACGCATCAAACCACCCGTGAAAAGCCCCCGTCAATGCTGCAGCGTCACGGCTGTTTTTCTTCAGATTATCCCATGAAACTGCGAACCCGGCCTGATCGAGAAAACCGTGCAGAACCGGTGAAATATCTGCCGCACTCCTCAGCAGCCATGCCGAATCGGCATCGGTGTGTCCCGCAACAGATGCCAGCCACTCCCCCACTATCGAAAATACAACCGGTTGATAAAAGAGCAGCCTCTGCTCTCCGTCGGAGAGCATATCCCCCACGGCGCGGCCGGTCCCGAACGGAACCCGGTGCGATGAGCGAGGTGAAGGGTGCACCGTCGTACCTGATAGTGCGGCGACGCCGGACGTTTTGTGGAGCTGCTGCAGGAAGTAGAAATCCTCGCCGGCCAGACGTCGATTCATCCCGCCGGATGCGACATAGGCTGCAGCCCGGCAGGCCATGGCACTTCCGACGGTGTGAAAAGCGTACGGTGACTGTGCCAGCCCCAGTCCAAGTACGTAGGTTCGCAGAAAAAGCTCGTAGCGGTCAATGGCGGACTGTCCCGCAGGATCATCAGCCGGACGGTGACGATAGGGGATAACAGCACCGCCTGCGGATGAAGCGGCAAAATGCCGGGTGATGGCAGGGAGGTAGTCCGGTTGGACCAGAGTATCGGCGTCGAGGCAGATCAGAAGCGGATCTGCGTGGCGGTAGTCGAGAAGCGGGAGAACACCGTCGAGACCGATTTTACGCGCCAGACCCACTCCCTGCTTGGGCGGCAGTTCCATCCCGGGTGAGGCGGCATCGATCCAGAACAGATTTTTCAAACCGAACTGACGCTTCCAGGACGGCAGACGTATCAGCGTTTCAAGATTGTCGCCCCTCTCAGCGTCTGATGCATCGGCACGCTGGTTGACAACGATCAGTATTACAAATTGATCAAGCAGGTCGGAAGGATTTCGGGAAAGCGTCTCCAGTGTCTGTGGAAGATTGACGGATTCAGCGAGCGAGGGGATGACGATTGCACCGAGGAAATGGTGAGAGGTGCTCCCGTTAATGCGCCAGGGAGAGCCGGCTGCCCGTTTTTTTACATACGCCGATATGGGCGTGGGGAGATATGTATCCGGCATATCACTATTCAAAAGTCATTACTCACGCGACAACGCAGCAACGTTGCTGAAAACAGAATGTTTTTGGTTCTTGAATGCTTCGGTTGACAATTATTCCGTTCCCCAGCGCGTGTAGAGATCGTTTTCAATTCCCAGTTGATCAAGTACCTTTCCCACGACAAAGTCAACCAGCTCCAGTACCGTTTCCGGTCTGCCGTAAAAACCCGGCATCGCCGGTATGATACGTGTACCGGCGCGGGAAAGCTTCAGCATGTTCTCAAGATGGATATCGGAAAGCGGTGTTTCCCGGGGGACAAGCAGCAGCGGGCGCCGTTCCTTGAGCATGACATCGGCGCTCCTCTCAATAAGGTTGCCGGAAATACCGCCGGCAATGCGCGCCAGAGTGCCCATGCTGCAGGGACAAACCACCATTGCATCCGGTGCAGACGACCCGCTGGCGGCGGCGCAGAAGAGATCGTCGGGATGCACCAGCGATATGCCTGAATTGATTTCAAGATGCGAATACAGGCGCTGAAGCGCTTTGTCCAGATCACCGGAGAGGTCAAGCCCGGTCTCCTCACGGCAGACCGCCGTGCCGCTGCAGCTGGCACTGAATGTGACCTGAAACCCGTTCAGGCAGAGCTGTTCAGCCAGACGGAGTCCATACATTGAGCCTGATGCACCGGTCAGCGCGACAAAAATGTGTGTATGCTTCATTCGTTACCTCGTCAGAACATCGGCTGCAGTAAAAAGTACAATTGCAACGCTGATGTATCCGTTCATGTTGAAAAACGCCGCATCCAGTTTGCCCAGATTCCCATCCCTCAGCAGCCAGTGTTCGTACAGCAGCATGGTGACTGTTACCAGGATGCCGACAAGAAAGAGTGTACCAAGATGCATGATGTTGAACAGTAGAAACAGCAGCCCGACCATGATCAGATGAAAAATCCGGGCAGCCCACAGAGAACCGTTTACGCCGAGCAGTACCGGAAGAGAATGAAGCCCTGCAGAGCGGTCAAAATCAAGATCCTGAAGAGCATACAGAATATCAAACCCGGCAACCCAGAACAGAACCACTCCTCCCAGAACCACTGCCGGGGTTTCAATCATGCCGCGAATTGCAATCCAGGCACCGATCGGAGCCGCTGCCAGGCAGACTCCGAGAACGATATGGGCAAGCGCAGTGAAACGCTTGCAGTATGAATAAAGCACCAGAAAAAAAAGTGCAATCGGAGAAAGCTTGAGGCAGAGGGGGCCCAGCATCTGCGCTGCAAGCATCATCAATGCAACTGACGCTACGATAAAGAACAGGGTGAACCCCTTGCCGATCAAGCCTGCAGGAATAGCTCTGGCGGCGGTCCGGGGGTTGCGGGCGTCAATCCCGGCGTCGATCAGCCGGTTCATCGCCATGGCTGCCGTTCGGGCGCCGACCATAGCCAGGATAATCAGGACCGTCTGGCGGATGGTTGGAAAACCTCCTGCAGCGAGCAGTGCACCGGTCAGAGCAAACGGGAGTGCAAAGATCGTGTGGGAAAACTTGATCATCTCCAGAAAGATGGCGGTTTGTCGGGAAACTTTTGTGATGAAGGCGGTCACGGTTACTTGTACTCCTTAAATATCCGCATTATATCTGCCGCTGCCCGGTCCATTTCATTATTTATCAACGTCAGATCAAACATGCCGGGATATTCTTCATAGGGATAATGTTTGTACATGGTTCCCACTTTTCCCTCTTTATTATAGGCATACGACGTCCGTATCTCAAAATTGTAGTGAGACAGGTGTACTGAAACCGCTCCATTTTGCTGTATAACCTCAATCCGCAACTGAGTGTAGTACTTCCGCCCGCCCGCCGGCTGTCCAAAGCCGGTGTCGGTGGTAAAGTGATAGGGAGCCGTTATGAGGACCGTTCCGGTGCTGTCCGTCTCAAGAATCCGGCACTTCCATGTGTCTTCGAGAAGAGAGCGGATTTTTTTCACGGCATGATCGAGCCGTCCCGGTATGACGACGACCCGTGGAGCTATCGGCTCTGCCTCGGCCCGCATATGATAGCAGGCGGGCAGCAGTGCCAGCAGCAGAAAGAGGAGCAGCCACAGGCCGTTACGCAAGTCCGTATTCCTTCCAGCGCTGCGAAACGAGGGCGGCACAGCCGGAAGAGGTTTTTACCTCTTCACGGTGCATGCGACTTCCGGTTGCATCTATTGCAATTCGTCCGGTTGCACTGTCATGCATAATGTCGTCACCCGCTTCAGTCACATTTACGGCTTTCCAGGCTCCCTGTGCGAGCCCGTTTTTTTCTCCGTCAGCAGTTACAAACAACAGTACCCGGGCCGCGGCAAACCACGGCAGGGCCCATAAACGGGTGGAAATGTTCCGTACCATGCCGGGCTGAGGGTTTTCAAGGGAAATGATGGCGCTTTGATGGAAAACCCACTCAAACGGAAAGTTGATATCGGTGACCGACGGCTCGATTCTCTTAAGAAACGCCAGCAGCAACCGTTCCCACGCCTGTGCCATCCAGCAGTCCTCCATCGGTGGCGGCCCGACAACGGTCGCAGGGATGACGGCGTCAGGGCGGTGGCTGATGGCGGCTACCCGCATCAGGGGGGCCGGAGCGGCGGGAGAATAGAAACCGGTGTGGTTGCCGAACGGCCCTTCAGTGACAGTGTCACCCGGCTCAACATACCCTTCGATGACGACCTCAGCCCCGACAGGAACCCGTAGCGGGACATTCCGGCAGGGGGCCGTAGCAATCGGGGCACCACGCAGAAAACCGGCAAAAGTAAGTTCGTCAAGAGTGCCTGGCAGAGGGAACGTGGCACTGAACAGTGTTGCCGGATCGCCACCCAGAACAATGGCAACCGGCATTGCCATTCCGGCACGGCGGAATTGCTCGAAGTGCCGTGCTCCGCCACTGCCCGAGTGCCACTGAATGGCAGCCCCCTGCTCGCCACGCAGTTGGATCCGGTATAGGCCGCAATTCGGCGAATTGCCATACGGACCGGCAGTGAAAACCTGTGCCAGGGTACTATAGCGTCCGTGACCGTCTGCAGCACCGTCGCCCGGCCAGCTCTGCAGAAAAGGGAAACGAGCCAGATCCGGAGGATCCATGCAGATCAGTGCCGGGTCATGCTCAGTTGTTTCATGGGGGGCAAAGCGCTTGAATTCCGGGAGGGAGGCAATCTGACGGTCAAGTATCGCGACATCAGGTTCAGATATCAAATCAAGCAGTGCGCTCAGACGGGCAGTTAACTCGTGTAGGTTCGATACGCCGAGCGCCCGGCAGACACGATCCGGTGAGCCGAACAGATTGGTGGCAACCGCAAACTCACTGCCGGCCGGATGTTCAAAGAGCAATGCTCTGCCGCCGTTCGGCTGTTTACAGACCCGGTTGGTAATGGCGGCAACTTCGAGGAGGGGGTTTACGGAAACCTGTACACGGGAAAGCTCACCGTTAGACTCCAGCAAAGAGATAAACTCGTGCAGGTCATTTACGGGCATGGCACGTTTTTGCGTACGGCCGATTGGTATACCCTTCCGGTATACCAATCGTAGCGGGGTATTCTCATCATGCGTGAAGTGTAATATGGAGCGGGTGGGGGTGGCAATGCAAAACTGATGTCGGAGTGTATTAAATCCCGTTCAATATTTCGGTACAGGTATGTGCTGCCGGGGAAAATCCTCGGAATCCAGAATGTTGACCAATTGAGACAATCCGTTTGCTATGTTGTTCAGCTTGTTTTCAGACAGCATTTTAAGGCCTTTCATCAGCATATTCTGACCTACATCGGGAGCCCGGTTTATAATGCTTCTGCCATTGGGCGTGAGGCTGACATGCACAAGACGCCGGTCGTGCAGCGATCGTACCCGTTGAACAAAGGACTTTTCTTCGAGTACATCCAGGATTCGGACGACAGTAGATGTATTTACATACATTTGATCAGCCAGCATGGAAACGGTTACAGAATGTGCGGTCTCCTCAGAAAGTGCCTTGAGCGCCCAGAGTTGGGGGCCGGTCAAACCGGACTCAAGCGCCTCATGTTTTGATTGTTTATTCACAACCTGAAACAGGCGGCGCAAATTGTTTGCCGTTTCGTCCATAATAATCGAACTGTTTCTTCTAAGGGTCATACGTGGCCTCACTTTCAGTTCCACTGCTATGCAGGTCCTCTGCCACTTTATGGCCGCCATGCGCTTTCAGTCCGCAGGCATTTTTTGCGTTCCGGGTTCTATCAGCCAGGCCGGGAGGGTCCTGCCCCAGCCCGGCAGCTTTCACCCTTCAATCTTGTCCCATGAATGGGGAATCGTTGCCGGGAAGGGAAAAAGAGACAGCCCGTTTCTGTCACCGACGTATAATCCGCCCTGAACGTCATGTTGATATCCGATCCAGTCACGAAAGGGTATCCGGTTGAGGCAATCTTCGAAAACAATGGTTTTTGTCTTCTTTGTCTCATGTTCTTCAAGCTCCTTTCGCGCTTCGGCGAAACGGCTCTGGGCAGCAAGTTGCGGCTGTTCATTGCGGATCTCGGTAAACATCACCTGACGGAAGATCTTACCGGGCCGGTGTGTGGCGTACCAGGCATACTCCTCAGGCGTAAGATTTGAGAGCATAATGAACTGAGTCGGGCGGATGACCAGATAGAGGCGCGGGATACGAATGCCGGACGTTGGTTGTCCAACCGCCTGAGCCACCTGCTCTGTAGTCATCCTCTCATCGCAGGCATGGTTTGGATACCTCAGCAGCTGAATCGCCTCATCGAGTTTCAATGTTTCTCCGCCCGTTTTGACGAGATAGCAGCTTTGGTAGGCGGTGATGGGAACGCAATTGAAGGCATAACTTGAAAGGGCTGTTTTGGTGCGGCTCCCCGATTTGACGCCGGCAAGGGCGGCCGTAGAGTCGCCAAAGGCATCCCGCCATCCCCCCTCATCGAGATAATGGAAACCGGGTTTTTCACCATCAGTGGGAAGGTCAATCAAGATGCTGCGACCACGGAAATGCTTTCCTGAACCGGGGCTGCGGCGTTGGGCCAGGCCGTTGATGCCAAGGCTGGTGGCTGTAACACTGCCGGTCGGGATTGCAAGAATGAGATGTGACTCGTTCATGGCGTATGGCTCCTGTTTGATATATTTACGTTCATTGTATCATGCCTGTGCTATTTGGAAAATATCGCAGGAATGTTACATCTTGCTCAATAGCGGGACGATCAGCAGCGAAACAATGTTGATGATTTTGATCATCGGATTTATGGCCGGTCCGGCAGTGTCCTTGTATGGATCTCCGACCGTGTCGCCGGTAACTGCCGCCTTGTGGGCTTCACCGCCTTTTCCGCCGTGGTGGCCGTCTTCAATGTACTTCTTGGCGTTGTCCCAGGCACCGCCACCGGTGGTCATGGAGATGGCTACAAAAATACCGGTCACGATGGTGCCGACGATTACCCCGCCCAGGGCTTTGGGACCGAGAGTGAACCCGACGATGACCGGAGCAAGGATTGGTATCAGGCCCGGAATGACCATCTCTTTGAGGGCTGTCCTGGTGACTATATCAACACAGGCGGCGTAGTCAGGTTTACCGGTGCCTTCCATGATTCCCTTGATTTCGCGAAACTGGCGACGGACTTCGACAACGACCGCTCCACCGGCTTTGCCGACCGCTTCCATACACTGGGCGGCAAAGTAGTAGGGGAGCATGCCGCCGATGAAAAGTCCGACGATGATGTAGGGGTCGGAGAGGTCAAAGGTTATCGCTTTGCCGGCCATCTTGAGTTCATCCACATATGAGGTGAAGAGAATAACAGCGGCCAGGCCGGCCGAACCGATGGCATACCCCTTGGTGACCGCCTTGGTGGTGTTGCCGACGGCGTCCAGCGGATCAGTTACGGCGCGGACCGAATCATCGAGTTCAGCCATCTCGGCGATACCGCCGGCGTTATCGGTGATTGGACCGTAGGCGTCCATGGCAACAACGATGCCGGTCAAAGAAAGCATGGATACGGCGGCAATGGCGATACCGTAGACGCCGGCGCATCTGTAGGCGACAATAATCCCGGTTGCTATGACGATCACCGGCGCGGCGGTGGCCTTCATGGAAATACCGAGACCGGCGATGACGTTGGTACCGTGCCCGGTGGTGGAGGCCTGGGCGATGTGCTGTACCGGACCATACTCTGTTGAAGTATAGTATTCCGTAATCCAGAAGATGGCTCCGGTAACAGCCAGGCCCACCAGTGCCGATATGAAGATGTTGGTAGACGAGTAGCCGGTCGGATTACCGGCCGGGAACATCTGTGCCGTCACGAAGTAAAAGGCGACGCAGGCTATCCCGCCTGAGGCGATCAATCCCTTGTAGAGTGCCTGCATGATCTTGCCGTTGGCGCCAAGTTTAACAAAGAAGGTGCCGATGATGGAGGCGATGATGGAAATACCGCCAAGGATCAGCGGGTAACTGACCGCTCCGGCAAAATTATTGAATGCCATGGCTCCCAGAAGCATGGAGGCGATCAGAGTTACTGCGTAGGTTTCAAAGAGGTCGGCAGCCATTCCGGCACAATCTCCGACGTTGTCTCCGACATTGTCTGCAATAACGGCGGGGTTGCGGGGGTCGTCCTCGGGAATGCCGGCTTCGACCTTACCCACCAGATCAGCACCGACATCAGCCCCCTTGGTAAAGATGCCGCCCCCCAGACGGGCGAAGATGGATATCAGAGACCCGCCAAAGCCGAGGCCGACCAGCTGGCTGACGACTTCCTTGACAGGGGCTCCCGGCATCAGCTTTATGAGAATCATGTAGTAACCGGCGACGCCGAGAAGCCCGAGTCCAACCACCAGCATGCCGGTGATGGCACCCCCTTTGAAGGCGACATCAAGTGCTTTGGTAATGCCGCTTTTGGCGGCCTCAGTCGTTCGTACATTGGCGCGGACCGAAACGAACATGCCGATGAAACCGGTCAAGCCTGAAAGAAGTGCTCCAATTGCAAAACCGATCGCGGTTTTTGCCCCCAGTGTGGCAAACAGCGCCACGAACATGATCGCACCGACCATGGCAATGATCGTGTACTGACGTTTCATGTAGGCGCCGGCACCTTCCTGGATCGCAGCGGCGATCTGTTTCATCCGCTCATTCCCCTGGGGCAGCCCCAGAATCCATCTGGTCAAAATCAGTCCGAAAACGATTGCCGCCGCCGCGCAGACGAGGGCAAAAACTACAGCATACTGTTCCATCAGGTACATCCTCCTGTTTCATCATCCTGTTCCTGGGTATATCCATCTTCAATGCAAAAAAAATCAGCCGGGTACATGTAATCGGTAGCCAACCCCCGGTTCCGTTATGATGTAACGGGGACGGGACGCATCGACCTCGATCTTTTGACGCAAATTGCTGATATTCACCCGCAATACCTGCGGTTGATCAACGTAAGCAACGCCCCACAACTGCATGAGAATCTGGTTGTGAGTAATTACCTTGCCCGCGTGAGTCACCAGAAAGCGTAACAGATCATATTCGGTCGGAGTCAACTGCACTTCGGTGCCTCGTAAGATGACCTTGCGGCGGGCAAGATCAACTTCTAGATCCTCTGACCTGAATACCGGCTCCGCTGTCTGAATTGATCGCCGCAGCGCCACCCTCACTCGCGCCATAAGTTCCGCCATGCCGAATGGCTTTGTCAGGTAGTCGTCAGCCCCCGCGTCAAGGGCCCGTACCTTGTCGCCTTCCTGTTCTCGAACCGAGAGAACGATAATCGGCACCGTTGACCATTCGCGTATTCGATTGATTACCTCCACTCCGTCCATATCCGGTAAACCGAGGTCAAGGAGGATAATGTCGGGCTTGAACAAAACAGCAGCTGACAGGGCGGCTGTGCCATTGTCCGTAACGTTAAGCGCAAATCCTTCGGCAATGAGAACCGAGCGGAGAAACCTCTGGATTGCCACTTCATCATCCACCACCAGCACTCTCGGCGTACTGACACCCCGGTTTTCGTTAGCCATGTGTACAATCCTTCACGTGACGTGCCCCCTGAAGCGGAATTTCGACTGTAACCATAAATCCTCCGCCGGATTGATTCCCGGCCCAGATTTTTCCACCGTGCGCTTCAACAATCCCGTTGCATATGGATAGTCCCAGGCCCGTACCTTTTACACTTTCAGGCACCGGAATCCGGTAAAACTTTTCAAAGATTCTTTTCAGGTCATCCTCAGGGACGCCCGGTCCCGAGTCGGCTACTTCCAGAATCAGATTCTCGGCGCTACAGTGAGCAGATATCTCTACTGCACTATCCGGAGGTGAGTATTTTACCGCATTGTCGAGAAGATTGATCAGTACCTGATTCATCAACACCATATCCATGGCCACCATGGGAATGCCCGGCGCAAGTTTGACCTCTACCCTCCTCCCTTTCAGTTTACGGTCAATGGCCGCGAGAGCACATCCTATCAAATCCTGGACATCACACGGCTCCATTTTCAGGATAGTTGCCCGCGCTTCAAGGCGCGTTATATCGAGCAGGTTGCCAACAAAGCGGTTGAGTCGATTTGCTTCCTCCCGGGCATTTTCCAGAAGTTCCCGGCGCACCTGCTCGCTCAGGTGGTCCCCATTGTCCAGAATACTGCTCAATACCCCTGTTATTGTGGCCAGGGGGGAGCGGAGGTCATGGGAGACCGAGTTTAGAAGCGCCCGTTCCAGGTTTTGGCGTGACCGTAAAATATGTGCCTGTTCAGCCAGGTTCGACAGGTTGACACGTTCCAGTGCCATTGCCGTCTGTGCTGCAAATGCTTCAACCAAACGGTATATCTGGTCGAATGCAAAGGGTGACGCTTCGTCAAAATTAATTGCCAGTACACCCACGGTTCTGGACAGGGCCCGAAGTGGAAAATAGATGAGCCTGGAGGTGTTGTGCGACTCTGTACCTTTGCCGGCAGCCTGATTGTTATGAAATGCCCAGAGTGCCACATCAATCTCGAGTTGTTCGAATGTGAGCCCCTCGCTGGCAGCAACCATTTCAAGCTGCTTGCCATTCGGCATAATGAGGGCGATCCGGGTGTTGATGCTCTCCTCTATGCTTCGTATCACTGACTGCAGGATGGATGCCGTATCGCCGGCAACTGCGAGTTCACGACTGAGATGATACAGACAGGCGGTTTCGGCTTCACGAACCCTGAGCGCTTCGGCCCGTTCGCTCACCTTGGTAACCAGGGAGCTTATGACGACTCCTGTAACAAAGAGTCCAGAGAACGTTGCCAGGTATTCCTTGTCAAGAAAGTTAAAGACAAATCGTGGTGGAACGTAGAGGTAGTTGAACATGAAGCCACTGAGGGTTACCGCAGCTACAGCCGGCTTAAGTCCCAGTTTGAGTGCTACCAGAACCACCGTTATCAGGTAAATCATCAGGAGATTGATCGGCAGAAAAAAAGCCGCACTGCTTCGCAGACCAGAGTCGTCACTGTCACGAGTGCAAAACTCGCTGCATACCCGTACACAGTTGATGAGCGCGTCATGTTTTTCAGTCTGTTGAAGCGTGCCATCACCCCTCCCTGATGCTTGACCCGTTGAGAGTCTGCACTGTGGTTTGCCACTCTCCGGCACAATCAATTTGAGAATAGTGCACATATTTTACCACTGCACCACTCTATCCATTTACGTATAAAAATAGGAGTAAATTTTTTTGAAGAAAGCATAAAGAAACCGTAAAGAGATATTTTTGTACGCCGGGGGGGAGTGTGAGATACGGAGCGATTTTGATGCGAAGTCGTTCAGGCCAGCGCACCACACCGGCAGATGTATCGTAAAGCAGGTCTTCAGTCGAAAACGGTGTACAGCGACAATAGTTCGATATGTTACAGGATGTTACCGCCGCTGTCCGATATTACGGGCATAAATGGCTCTATATTAATAATAATTGCAGACGCAATTATTGCAAAATCAACAATTTGTTTGTAAAATTGTCTCATAACATGCTGATATGTATAGTTAAATACGAATCAATGTAAAATATAAATTTTAATGTTGACTTGTTATAGAACGCCATATCATCATTCGACCGTATAAAGATTTTTCCAGATATTTGTTAATTCAATTTCGCAAGAGCAAGGATTTCCATGAAAAGAGAAAGTAACGAATACACGGTGCAGGCGGTTGCAAATGCGTTTGACCTGTTGGAAGCACTTGCCGATGAAAACTCCAATCCAACGGCACCCCTTCTGGCCAGAAAACTAAAAATCAGTACCAACAAGCTATTCCGAATTATGGCGACACTTGAGCACAAGGGCCTTATCGAACACGACAAGAACAAGGGTGAATACCGACTTGGTCTCAGTGCCTTCGGGATGGCTCAGCACATCCTGAAAAGTGCCAGCATCATCAGAATAGCACAACCGATCATGGAAGAGCTGGCCAGGAAGCACGACGAGGCTGTGTATATCACTGTTTTAAACAATGACGAAGTGCTCTTTCTTGACATGGTAGATTCGTTTCAGCAAATAAGGGCCATCCCGTTTGTCGGCAAACGCTTCCCCTTTTTTACCAATGCTGCCGGTAAGGTTATCAAGGCCATGAGTTCATCTGACGTTCTGGAAAACTTTGGCAAACGGCGGGCATCAAAGGTCGGGATTACTGATATGCAAGGACTTGAGTCAGAGCTGGATACCATTCGCAAAAACGGAGTTGCAGTTGATATTAACGGACTGGGTGAAGGCATCTGTTCCGTTGCAGTGGCTATCAAGGATTACGCGGGTCTTGTTGTCGGAGCGCTTACCATTTTGGCTCCTTCGTTCCGAATGTTGCAGGAGCGACTGGAACAGGAAATTATTCCTTCCATGCTGGTAGGGTCTCAAGAGCTGTCCATTAAATTCGGCTATACAAAAATGCTTGCCTGATTTGAGTACACATCTTTCCGCTCCGTAGCGGTCGTACTTCGCGATTATTACGGCAAGACAGTCAGGGCTTTTGCGTTGTTGACCCGTTCTTTGTGCATATTGCAGGAACGGCTGGAAAAGAGGTCACCACCCGCATGCTGGAAGGGGCAAACTGCTTTCCATGAAGCCTGGCTATTTGCGGGCGTGTGCGGAGTGGGTCAGAGTTGTTTTGCAGCAGGTTTTCCAATTGAGGCGAAGTTATCTATCAACCGCTAAGCGCCCGCTGTGTTGGGCAGGAGTTAACCGGCAGTCACCCGCACGGAAAGGAGGAATATGCCATAACAAGACAATAGACAAGCCCGGCATTCATGCAATAAATCATCAAATCCCAATTATAAAGAAGATAGAAGCTGGTTCGGGAAGAAATTTAAAAACATCCCAAAAGGAGAAAGTAATGTCTTTAATAATCGCAAGCAAGATTCAAAACAATCCAAAATACCTTGAATTGGTTCATCGACGTAATAAGCTTGGCTGGACGCTTTCGGCAGTTGTATGCATTCTTTATTTCGGTTTCACCCTGATGATTGCGTATACCCCTGACATTCTCACTGCTCCCATTGCCGCCGACAGCGTCATCCCCATGGGTATGCTGATCGGTCTCGGCGTGATAGTGGCCTCATGTGCGACGACAGGAATATATGTTTTCAAGGCCAACAAAAACTTCGATCCTATTGTTGAAGAAATCGTCCGGGAGGCATCAAAATGAAAATATTTAAAACGTTATTCTTCTCTACGCTGGCTTTTGCAACATTATGCGCCTCTACTCTTGCCCACGCCATAACCGTTGATACGGGCCCCGCACCGGCAGCACCGGCGGTACCGCCGCCCCTCAACTGGCACGCCATTATCATGTTTCTTATTTTTGTTGCCGTTACCCTGATCATCACCTACTGGGCTGCAACACACACCAAGAACCGCGTCCGATTTCTATGCTGCAGGACGCGGTGTTACCGGTTTTCAGAACGGTATGGCTATTGCCGGCGACTACATGTCGGCCGCGTCATTCCTGGGTATCGCCGCTCTGGTCTATTTCAACGGTTTTTACGGCCTGATCTTTTCGGTCGGCTGGCTCGTCGGTTGGCCAATCATCCTGTTCCTGGTTGCAGAGCGCCTGCGTAACCTCGGTAAATACACTTACGCCGATGTTGTCTCCTTCCGTCTCCAGCAGAAACCGATTCGCATCATGGCGGCCATAAGCTCACTGATCGTCGTCATCTGGTATCTGATCGGCCAGGCGGTTGGCGCCGGGCAGTTGCTACACACCCTCGTGCCGCAGATGTCCTACCGAATGTCCATCGTCATCGTAGGTGTATTGATCGTTCTCTATGTTACCCTGGGCGGTATGAAAGCGACAACCTGGGTGCAGATCATCAAGGCCGGCCTGCTGCTGGGCGGTGCATCAGCAATGGCGTTTGGCGTTATGCTTCACGAGGGATTCAGCTTCGCAAAACTGTTCTCTGACGCAGTAGCGCTTCATCCAAAAGGCATAAAAATCATGCAGTCAGTAGTGCCAATTGGAGCCAAGGCCAATCCGATCGAGTCTATCTCTTTGGGGCTGACGTTGATGTTCGGTACTGCCGGCCTGCCGCACATCCTGATGAGATTTTTCACCACAACCGATGCCAAGGCTGCCCGTAAATCTGTTTTATACGGTACCTGCTTCATTGGCTATTTCTACATCCTGACCTTCATCATCGGTTTCGGCGCCATCATTCTCGTTGCCAACAATCCTGAGTATGTGGTCGATGTCACTAAAAACATTCTTGCTCTCAAGGGCGGCGGCAGCATGCCGGCCATTTATCTGTCGCACGCCATCGGCGGCAACTTCTTCCTCGGTTTCATCGCCGCGGTCGCTTTCGCCACCATCCTTGCCGTTGTATCCGGGCTGACACTGGCAGGCGCCTCGGCTCTGTCACACGACATCTATGCGAGTGTTATCATGAAGGGTAATGCGGTCGAGAAAAAAGAAGTGTGGGTATCGAAGATGAGTGTTATCGGTCTGGGTGCACTCGCCGTACTCCTCGGCATTGCCTTTGAGAAACAGAACGTTGCCTATATCGTGGCGCTGACATTCTCGATTGCCGCCTGCACCAACTTCCCCATTCTGGTACTGTCAGTTTTCTGGAAAGGCCTGACCACACGCGGAGCGGTCATGGGCGGTTATACCGGTATCTTCGGTTCTATCATACTGTTGATCATCGGACCGACTGTATGGACCAAGGTGCTCGGTAACGGGCCGGCTATTTTCCCGTATGATTTTCCGACCTTTGTTGTACTGCCCCTGGTGCTTATCGTTGCGTATGTTGCATCTGTAACGGATGGCAGTGAGAGCGCAAAGAAGGAACGCGCTGCATTCGAGGCCCAGATGATCCGGGCCGAAACCGGCTTGGGTGCCGAGGCGGCTGCCGAACATTGATACATGTGAGGTAATCTCCACTCAGATTGGCTGCCGGAAATTCTCCGGCAGCCAATCATCTTTCCGGGCTGCAGCTTCTTAATAATAAATATGTAGTTATATTCTTCTTAAAGAGTACGGCACACCAGATGGTAGAACATCACCCGCATGGGTTTTTCAGATAAGCTGGTATGTTGTGCCGGTATGTGGATGAAAAAAGGTTTAATACGCATATGAAATAGCGTGTGATCTCTAGCAAAATAGCCGCTCATTTCTGAGCGGCTATTTATATGTCGAACCGGGAAGGGTGCACCGCAAGGCGGCCCTTTGTCGCCCTTATTCCGAATCGCCGTAGCGGGTCCGCATGTACGGTGGTTCGGGGGAGAGGTGGCCCATGTCTCCTTCCGAACCCGGCAAATGGACTTACTTGGGCTCAGGAGTTTGCGCTGGTTCGGGGTTTGGCGCGGGCTCAGGGTTAGGAGCAGGATCCTCTGCCAAAACTATTTGCTTGATCTGCCTGGAACTGCCAAACGAACCATTGTCAGCAGCGAAAACAACGGCTGAGTAAGATGAGGCAACAGCCAGAAATACAAATGTAATAATTGTTTTTTTCATGGTGTGATCTCCTTCGGAGTCAATGTTGCGTTGGAAACGCCTGTAAAAAATCTTCAGAAAATCCATTGTATACTGTTTTGATTACAAATCACCCCCCCCATTTTTAGGATCCTTTCTCTCTGGTAACGGAACTAAGGACCAACTCTGCCTGCTCTTTACAAAAACCGGTACGTGATGCTTATCGCATTTTGGAGGCGCTTTTATTGTTATTCCGTCATAAAAATGAATGAGATTATCATCCTCAAAAAACTCCCCCTGATAGAGGCCGTTTTCCTCATTGAAAAAATAGGCTTTCATTTAAAAACCCCCAAAAAGAGATAGTTAAATCATATGCATACGCATGGTAAAAGCCTAATAAATTTATTGGCAGAATCTATAAAGAAAGTATAAAGATAATGTCTGTGGAGGTGTTTTGGGGGGGGTATTAGAGGTTGTTAGCACATTAACACTAATTGCATGCCGGGCTCTTGGCGGCGAACCGGCAGTTGAATTTTTGTTAATTCATCATTGTATTATTTGTACGTCGTGAAAAACGGCCTACCCACCAAATCTGTTGCGATAATATTCTCCGCCGCGACGCCGCAGGACCGCCAGGTGATAGATCTCGTCGTATTTAACGGCTGCATCCTCCCAGGTGAACCGCTTCTTCATGCCGTTTTTACGGAGCGCAGTCAGACCTTTTGGGTTGTTGAAAAAAGTCCAAGCAGCCCAGCCGATTGTGTCGAACAGTGCCGTTGCGCTGTGATTCCAGAATTTGAACCCATCGCCGGTCATAACCGCCTCGTTGAAGTTTTCAACGCTGTCATCGAGGCCGCCGGTAGCACGAACGATCGGAGGCGTGCCGTAGGCAAGAGAATACATCTGATTAAGTCCGCACGGCTCAAAGGCGGACGGCATGACAAAAAAGTCGGCTCCCGCTTCAACCTTGTGGGCGAGTGCTTCATTGTAGCCTATGTAACAGGCAAATTTTTCAGGATACAGGGCGGCGATGTCGCCGAAATAGAAATGTGCCCACGGTTCGCCGTTGCCGACCACTACAAATTGGCAATCGACCTCCATGATACGGTGAATGGCTTCGGCCAGAATATCTGTACCTTTCTGCTTTACCATCCGTGACACGATCCCGAACAGTGGTACGTCGTCCCGCTGCGGCAGTCCCATCGCCGCCTGAAGATCGCGCTTGCAGGCCGCCTTCCCTTTTTTAACGGTACGGGGGGAATAGTTGGCGGCAATGAAAGGGTCGACTGCCGGATCCCATTCCTCATAATCAACACCGTTCAGGATGCCGCTCAAATCGGCCGAACGATCGCGGATTGCGCCCTCCAGGCCCCAGCCAAATTCGGCAGTCTGAATCTCCCGGGAATATTCCTCGCTGACGGTATTGAGCAGGGTTGCGTGATATATGCCCCCTTTCAACAGGTTGACCTGGTCATCCATTTCGAGTTCGAGGTAGTTAAAATGCTTCCAGCCGATGCCGAGGACGTCCATCAGACCCGGATAGAAATTCCCCTGATGCTGCATGTTGTGAAGAGTCAACAGTGAAGCGGAGTTTCCGACATACCGGTCGTGCAGATACGAGCTGTTCAGCAGGACCGGGATGGCCCCGGTGTGCCAGTCGTGGGCATGGATCACATCAGGCGAAAAGTCGAGCATCTTGCAGAGCTCAAGCGTGGCCTTTGAGAGGAAGACAAAACGATTGTCATTGTCAAGATATCCTACACCATCCTGCTGATAGAGACCGGCACGTCTGTAATACTCCTCATGCTCCAGGAAATATACCGGTACATCGCTTCCCGGCAGACGCCCCTCCCAGACACCGCAGTATTGGTGACCGATGATTCCCATCGGAACGACCAGCGTTCCCGGCAAAAGCTTCAACCCGTATTTTTCGGGTTTGATGCTGACATACCGCGGCAATACAATCCGTACATCATGGCCCATGCGGGCAAGATATTTCGGCAGTGCTCCGACAACGTCACCGAGGCCCCCTTCTTTGGCGAAGGGCGCGGCTTCAGAAGCTGAGAAGAGTATGGAGAGCGGTTTGAATGTTTTCTTTGCTTGAGTTGCTGGCATGTTATTTCGGCACGCTCTCCCAATCCTTCAGGAACTTCTCAATGCCGGCGTCGGTCAGGGGATGCTTGGCCAACTGGATCATAACCGAATAAGGGATGGTGGCGATGTCGGCACCTATCAGGGCCGAGTTGAGGACGTGAATCGGATTCCTCACGCTTGCCACGATGATTTCAGCCATGTAGCCGTAGTTGTCAAAAATGGTGCGGATTTCTTCAATGATACCCATGCCGTCCTGCGAAATATCATCGAGGCGTCCTACAAACGGGGAAACGTAGGTGGCCCCTGCTTTGGCGGCCAACAGTGCCTGCATGGAGGTGAAAATAAGGGTTACATTGGTTTTGATCCCTTTTTCGGTAAGAGTTTTACATGCTTTGAGGCCTTCGGGAGTCATCGGCAGTTTCACGACAATGTTCTTGTGGATTTTGGCAAGCTCTTTTCCTTCTTTGATCATACCGGGAGCATCCAGAGAAATAACTTCTGCTGAAATCGGACCGTCAACGATAGAGACGATCTCCTTGATGACGTCCTTGAATTTGCGTCCCGATTTGGCAATGAGCGACGGGTTGGTGGTTACGCCGTCAACCAGCCCGAGTGCATGGGCTTCCCGGATTTCCTTCACGTCTGCTGTATCGATAAAAAATTTCATCTGTTCCTCCAGTTAGAAAGTGTGAAATATGTTCTGTTGATGTGTGTGTAGAGCAAATAGTCTGTTAACGTACAAATTGCTACTGTCGTGGCTATGGCTGTGACGGGTGGTCGAGCTGCTCACGATATTTTTCAAGACAATTCATGGAACAAAAATAGTGCCGCTTACCGTCATGTCTTCCTATGACTGCGGTTTCCCCGGTTACATAGATTCCGCAGACCGGGTCGCGGAACGTTTCCTCGCCGGAGTCCCGATTTCCGGTAAATTTTGTCGACGGTTTTTTTGCAGAAGTCAGCGATACAATTATGCGGTAGCCGATGTAGAGCAACAGGCCTACAACTAAAAATCTGATCACGCGTATTCCTCCGCTTATAATTTGACTACAGTCTCGTCTGATTTCAGAGAGGTAAGCAGCTCGGCAACTGTCTTTTCGGTCAGTGGGTGCATCAGCTCCGGTGCTATTTCACAGAGAGGCTGCAGTACGAAGCGGCGCTCCGCCAGTCGTGGATGCGGTACTACAAGGTTTTCGTCGTTAATAGCCGCGTCTCCGTAGAGCAGAAGATCAAGGTCCATTTTGCGTGGGCCCTGGTGGATTGTTCTGACCCGTTTGAACACTTCGCCCTCAATACGCTGCATCTCCGCCAGCAACGCGTGGGGGGAAAGAGCTGTTTCGAGCCGGAGTACCGCATTATAGAACGCATCCTGTGTAACAGTGCCGACCGGCGATGTCTCATAAAACGCCGAGAGCGCTGTAACCCGGCTGTCCGGCAGTCTGCCGATTTCTGAAACGGCCCGCAGCAGGTTGAGCTCACGATCCCCGAGATTTGAGCCAAGTGCTATGTAGGCATCAGTTCTCATGGATTGATTAAAACATAACCGTACAGGTGCGTCAACCGTAACCCCTTAAGCCGCAAAAAACACCCCGGCAACTAGGAGGGGAAGTTGCCAGGGCAGATGAGGATTCTTTGGAATCCTCGCAAAGTTATCGTACGTTTAATATATCCTTTTGCAGCCGGTATGGCAAGGACTAATATACTGTAACTTGCCGGTATTGCACATAAAAATATGCTAACATTTCTCTTTTGGCAGGATTTTATCCTCTCTGTTTGCCTCTGCCGATACATGGGGTACAGACGCTGCAAGACCTTCAGAAAGGGATGCATACATGAGTGAAACGCCCAGTCGATTCAGCATCAGGCTGTTATCGATAACCCGTGACCGGCTGACGTATGAAAACATCAGTGGTGACATGACCTCGCGGGCTTCGATCAGTGTAACCTGCGGTTGTCGCGGATAACCGAGGGCATCCGCACAGGCATTGAAATACGACGTCATGCTCGAAGCGAAACCGTCGCTGACGTTAAAAATGTCGCCATCCACCCCTTTTTCTGCTGCGGCGATACAGATCGCGGCAAGATCATCTGCGTGGATGCGGTTACTTGGACCGGATTCATCCTCACATAACAGTGGCTGCCCCTGGCTGATCTGCGTCAACGGAAGCCGCCCCGGACCATAGATGCCGCTTACACGAAGTATGACGACAGGAACGTCGCAATCAGCTCCGTACCGGAAAAAGGCGGTTTCGGCATCGAGCCGGCGCCTGCCCATAGCTGTATCCGGAGCAGTCACGGATTCTTCCGTTACCACGCCGCTGCCCGCTTCGCCATATACCGAAGTGGCGCTCATGTAGACGACTTTCGCAGGACGCTGCGCTTTTGAAATATGCGCGATAAAGTTTCTGGCACGGGTATCCGTAACTCCCCCGCCGGGAGGCGGTACAAGATAGAAAAGTATCCGCTCCGCAACGTCAATTGCCGGAAGTGACTCCACATCATCCAGTGAGGAGATAACCACTGTAATGCCTGCAGACTGAAGCCGGGCTGCATGTTCAGGGGATCGTACCATGCAGGTGACGTCTGCCCCGGATTCATGGTATGAGCGCGCGAGCCGTTCGCCGATGTACCCGCATCCGGCTATACATATCTTCAACATGACTACTCTCCGGTTTCCCTATGCCAACAAAGATTTTACTATCGGGTTTAGCGCTCCGGTTGCAGAGTCGACTGCCGCCGTGCGCTCGACGGGTCCCATAAACTTCCACAGATATTTCCTGGCTTTTTTCTTGTTACCGGCGACCGTTTCGGCCATTTTGCACAATATTCCGATCGGTACCCCGTTCCGGTATCCCTGTACCAGTTTTTCAATCTCATCAGCGCGCTGCTTTTCCGTCCAGGTCTTGAACAGTGACGCTCCCAGGTCATTGGTGCTATTAAGCATATACGTCTCCGGAGGAAGAAATAAAAACCCCCCGCAGATTACTCTGCGGGGGAATTGTGACAGAATCTACAGCAGGAGACTACTTTTTCTCATACGTTAGTGCCGCAAGTTTCTGATAATACTCGAAACGACCGGCTGTCCAGGCGCTGGCTTTCTTCATCAAAACAGCAGCTGCCTCGGGGTTGATCTTCTTCAGGACATTATAGCGGTTCTCCCCGTTTGCAAAATCTTCAAACGTGGTGGTGGGAGCCTTGCTGTCCAGCTGGAGCGGATTTTTGCCCTCTGCGGCCAGAGATGGATTGTAGCGGTACAGCGGCCAGTAACCGGAAGAAACAACCTTTTTCTGTTCATCTACGGCGGTTGTCATGTTGATGCCGTGGGCAATACAGTGTGCATAGGCGATGATGATTGACGGTCCGTCGTATGCTTCTGCCTCCATGAAGGCTTTGACCACCTGAGCCGGGTTGGCCAGGGAAACGTTAGCGACATAGACGTACCCATAGGCCATGGCCATCATCCCCAGGTCCTTCTTGGCCATGATTTTTCCACCTGCAGCAAACTGTGCCACAGCGCCGATCGGAGTGGCTTTTGAGGCCTGACCGCCGGTGTTGGAATAAACTTCGGTATCCAGTACCAGGATGTTGACGTTCTTACCGGAGGCGATGACATGGTCGAGACCACCGTACCCGATGTCATAGGCCCATCCGTCACCACCGACGCACCAGACCGATTTTTTGACCAGATAGTCAGTCAGCTGCAGAAGTTGTACCGCTGCACGTTCCTTGCATCCCTTGAGGGCTTTCTTCAGTGTAGCCACTCTTTCACGCTGTTTCTCAATGCCGGCCTGATCTGTCTGGTCTGCGTCCAGAATCTCTTTCATCAGCGGCAGGACCGGTTTGCATGATTTACAGCCGCAGCTGGAAAGTTCTCCAACCAGTTCGCGGGCGGATTCAGTGAGTTTGTCCACCGCCAGGCGCATGCCGAAACCGAACTCGGCGTTGTCTTCAAACAGGGAGTTGGACCAGGCAGGTCCGCGTCCGTCGGCACGCTGGGCCCACGGTGTGGTCGGAAGGTTGCCGCCGTAGATGGAGGTACAGCCGGTGGCGTTGGCGATCATGGCCCGGTCGCCGAACAGTTGCGATAACAGCTTCAGGTAGGGTGTTTCACCGCAGCCGGCACAGGCACCGGAAAATTCAAAGATCGGGCGGACGAGCTGGCTGCCGCGCAGGGTGTCAAGCTTGACCTGGGTCGGGTCAACATCGGGCAGCGACAGGAAAAAATCCCAGTTGGTTGCTTCAGATGCCCGCAGTGGAGCCTGGAACTTCATGTTGATGGCCTTGTGGTTGGGGTCTTCCTTGCTCTTCGCCGGGCAGTTGTGGACGCAGGCGCCGCAACCGGTGCAATCCTCAGGGGCGACCTGAAGGGTAAACTTCGAACCCTTGAATTCCGGAAGTTTGCAGTCAGTCGACTTGAAGGTCTTGGGTGCTTTTGCGAGCAGTTTGCCATCATAGACTTTCATGCGGATGACAGCATGCGGACAGACAAAGGAGCAGATTGCACACTGGATACAGATTTTTTCGTCCCAAACCGGGATGTCGACGGCTATGTTGCGTTTTTCGTATTGTGACGTTGCGGTCGGGAATGTGCCGTCGGCCGGCATGAGAGAGACCGGCAGGTTATCGCCGAAACCGGCAATGATCTGTCCGGTGACATCCTGAACAAACCTGGGGGCGCTCTTTGCAACGGCTGGAGGCATCTTGAGTTTGCTGGTGGCCTTGGCCGGTACTTTAACCTCATGGATGTTATTGAGCGCTTCGTCAACAGCGGCATTATTCATCGCGACGACCTTGTCACCTGATTTGCCGTAACTCTTTTTGATGGCATCCTTGATCTCGGCGATAGCCTGCTCAAGCGGAATGATGTTTGAAATCTTGAAAAATGCCGTCTGCATGATGACGTTGATGCGTGCGCCCAGTCCGAGCTCTTCGCCCAGTTTGATGGCGTTGATGACAAAAAATTTCAGTTTCTTGTCAATGATCTGCTGCTGGACCTCTTTGGGCATCCTGTCCCAGACGTCGTCGTGCTCAAAGGGTGAGCAGAGCAGGAATGTGCCGCCCGGCTTGGCCTTAGAAACCATGTCGTATTTTTCCAGGAAGGAAAAGTTGTGACAGGCGACAAAGTCGGCGTTGTCAATCAGGTACGGTGCGTGAATGGACTTTTTCCCGAACCGCAGGTGTGAAATGGTAATGGTACCGGCTTTTTTGGAGTCATAGACAAAGTAGGCCTGGGCAAAGTTCTTGGTAGTTTCGCCGATAATCTTGATCGTGTTTTTGTTGGCGCCGACGGTGCCGTCCGAACCGAGTCCGTAGAACATCGCCTCATAGGTGCCGTCCATGGCGGTGCGGAAATCCGGATTGTAGTCGAGGCTGCAGTTGGTAACGTCTTCTTTGATGCCGACTACGAAGTGGTTCTTGGGTTTTGCTTTTTTGAGATTGTCCAGTACGGCTTTGGCCATGGCCGGAGTGAATTCCTTGGAGCCGAGTCCGTAGCGGCCGCCGACGATAGTCGGGTAGCCCTTGAAGCTGAACTTGCCGTCGGACATTGCTTCACCGATAGCGGTGCGTACGTCAAGATAGAGCGGTTCTCCCAGAGATCCCGGCTCTTTGGTGCGGTCGAGGACGGCGATGCTTTTAACGGTTTTTGGCAGGGCCTTGATGAACGCGTCCAGAGGGAAGGGGCGGTAGAGATGTACCTTGACCACGCCTACTTTTTCTCCCTTTTTGACGAGTGTGTTGACAGTCTCCTGCACAGTGTCGGCCCCGGAACCCATGATGACGACAACCCGCTCCGCATCCTTGGCGCCGACATAGTCGACCAGTTTATACTTGCGGCCGGTGAGCTTGCCGAATTTATCCATCTCTTCCTGTACGATCTTGACACAGGGTGCGTAATACTGGTTGACGGTTTCGCGCCCCTGGAAGTAGACGTCCGGGTTCTGGGCGGTGCCTCGCATGACGGGGCGGTCGGGGGAGAGCCCGCGCAGGCGGTGTGCGTTGACGAGGTCGTCACTGATCATGGCGCGCATGATGTCAAAGGACAGTTCTTCGACCTTCTGGACTTCGTGGGAGGTACGGAAACCGTCGAAGAAGTGCAGGAAAGGGATTCGTGAACGCAGGGTTGATGCCTGTGAGATCAGGGCAAAGTCCATGACTTCCTGAACGCTGTTCGAACAGAGCATGGCCCATCCGGTGGCACGGCAGGACATGACATCGGAGTGGTCGCCGAAGATCGAAAGCGCCTGAGCCGAAATGGCGCGGGCAGCTATGTGGAAGACAGTAGAGGTAAGCTCCCCGGCGATCTTGTACATGTTGGGAATCATCAACAGCAATCCCTGGCTGGATGTAAAGGTGGTGGTCATGGCCCCTGACTGCAGAGCGCCATGGACGGCGCCGGAGGCGCCTCCCTCTGATTGCAGTTCGGCTACCAACGGCACGGTACCCCAGATGTTTTTCTCTCCGGCCGCGCTTTTGACGTCCGAAATTTCACCCATCACGGACGACGGGGTAATCGGATAAATTGCGATGACTTCGTTGGTGGCGTGCGCCACGTGGGCGGCGGCTGTGTTGCCGTCGATGGTTACCATTTTTTTGCTCATGAACTGCCTCCTCTTTTTTGGATTACGTCAAACAGTCTTTTCTACGAAACAATAACAGCAAAAAATTTGAGATGATAACAAGGCGGCGGGGAAGTGTCGGCCGGTGAATCAGCCGATGAAGAGCCAACATCGTTAGTGCTCCAGGTGGCGCTGTTACAATTCATTTCTTCCTTGAAGCGCCCACTGCACAGTGGCCGCATCGACAAATTCAATATCGCTTCCAAGCGGAATGCCGTGTGCCAGACGACTTATTTTAACCCCGGTCGGTTTCAGTATCTTAGTCAGATAAAGTGCCGTGGCTTCACCCTCTACGGTAAAATTTGTGGCAATCACCACTTCGTGAACTGAGCCTGTCCCGACACGGTCCACAAGCTCCGCGATCCTCAGATTGGACGGTCCGATACCGGACAGAGGCGAGATGGCTCCCTCCAGGACGTGATAGGTTCCCTGATATGCATTGCTTCGTTCCAGTGCCATCAGGTCCTGAGAATTTTCAACAACACAGATTATGCTTGAATCCCGATTGCCGGAGCAGACAGAGCATAGTTCATTTTCCGTAATGGCAAAACAGGTTGAGCAGTGACGCACACGATCCCTGACATCACAGAGTGATTCCGACAGGGCTGTCAGGTTCCGCGGAGATTTGAGAAGATGAAATGCCAGGCGGAGTGCAGTTCGTTCTCCAACCCCCGGCAGTTTCTTCAATTCTCCTACCAAGCGCATCAATGAGGATGATTTTGTTAACATAAATTCCGGAACAAATAAAACATTTTTTTAGTATTATAGCGTGGTTAAAAAAGAAGCTCCCCCGCTTTGGAAGGATCGGGTGATGACCGAAAACCATGGAGGAGCATTAAAGCCACACTTTTGACTGCGCCGGTTCTGCAGAAGGAGGCGCGATAAACAACACCTACTATTAGCCGAACTAAAACATTTAGTCAAATTAAAATAGCAAATATGGTACGGAGAGCTCAATAACGCTCTAACTACATGATATATCTAGAAAAGACCGGGTATGCTCATGCCTCCGGTGATTTTGGACATTTCACTCCCCATTTCGGCATGAACTTTCTTCAGAGCCTCATTGGCAGCAGTAATGACAAGGTCCTGCAGCATTTCAACGTCATTCGGATCCACCGCTTCTTTTTTTATTTCCAATGAAATTATTTCATTTTTACCGTTTACCGTAATTGTTACGGCACCGCCGCCGGAGGTCGCTATGGCAGTTTTCAAGCTTGCCTCTTCCTGCAGTTTGGCCATTTTCTGCTGAATCATCTGAGCCTGTTTCATCATATTTGCTAAACCCTTGGACATCTTCTCCCCCTAGTATTATTTTATTCTTATCCGGTAACGGCAGAAAACTTAAAATTCCCGCACTTCAGTAATGCTGCAGCCAAACACCCGCTCCGCCTCTTTGATCACTGGATGGTTTTCAACCTCCTGTTTCAAATCTTCGAGGTGCTGTTCGGTGTCACTCTTTTTTTTTTCAGCCAATGACAATGGTGCGTCTGCAAAGCCAGCCTCAATCGATTTTACCCGAACGACAGTATTTCCCCCTGTAAAGGTGCAGGCGAGGCCCTGGACATCGGCAATAAACTCAGGATCCTGGGCTGCTGTCAGATAATAACTTCCCGCCGGGAATCCAATTTCAATCAAGCCTGTCTCCTGTTTGAGCGGACTGCCATGTTCAAGCACCGACCCAACAAGCCGTTCCTTCTCATTGACAAAAGCGACAAATCTGCCCCAGTCTGCCTGGCCCCCGGCGGCTGGGGGGAGTGAAGTACCTGCGACGGAAGAATGCGGCAGCCGGGTGGGGGTGGGACCATGCGGCTCAGCATGCTGTGGTGACGGCGGAGAGGTTACTCTGGCGGCTTCCCATGGCAACACCGGTGTATGAACGGCTGCCGTTTCAAGGGACTTTATTTTTTCAATCAACTCTTGAATCGGCACCAGAGGAGCCAACAGTGCTGCTTTAAGAAGTGCCATTTCCACTATCAGGCGAGGGAAACTGGCATAGGCCATTTCAGATTCGGCTTTTATAAACAGTGTCAGGCGGCGCTGGATATCCAAAGCAGAGGCATGAATAGACTGTTTGTGGAGTTCCTCAAGTTCGGCTGCTGTAATATCAAGAATTTCTTCAGGTTTTTTAACCGAACGGATCACCAGCAAATTTCGAAAGTGCTCGATCAGTTCCTGGCAGAACTGGCGCATATTATACCCGACCAGATCAACCTGCTTGATTCCCGCAAGTACTCCTTGTGTGTTGCCATCGAAGATTGCCGCTGATATTTCTGCAAGCAGTCGCCGGTCGATCGTCCCCAGCAGGGCACTGACATCTTCGTCGATAACGCTGTTTCCGCTGTAAGCGAGCACCTGATCGAAAGCGGTCAGGGCATCCCGCATACTTCCGTCACCTTTACGGGCAATCAATGCCAGCGATGTATCGCTGATAGTGACTGATTCTTTGCCGGCAATTTCACGGAGACGGCTGATGATCTTCGGGAGTGTCACCCGCTTGAAGTCAAAGCGCTGGCAACGGGAAAGGATCGTCACCGGAAGCTTGTGTGGTTCGGTCGTGGCAAAAATAAATTTGACGTGTTCCGGCGGTTCCTCCAGCGTCTTTAGAAGTGCGTTAAAGGCGTTGGTAGAGAGCATGTGAACTTCGTCAATAATGATGATTCGGTAGCGGCTGTGGGAGGGGAGGTATTTGATGTTGTCGCGCAGGTCGCGGACATCGTCCACGCCGTTATTTGAGGCGCCGTCGATCTCAAAAACATCTGTTGAGGTGCCTTTGGTGATCTCAATGCACAGTGGACAAACATTACAGGGCTCATGAGTAACCCCTTTTTCGCAGTTGAGGGTTTTTGCCATGATACGGGCGGTGCTGGTTTTACCGACACCCCGGGCGCCGGTAAAAAGGAACGCATGGGCAACCCGGCCTGAATCTATGGCGTTTTGCAGCGTACGGCTGACATGTTCCTGGCCGGCCAGCTCAGAAAAGGTTTGGGGGCGGTATTTCCTTGCCAGGACTTCATAGTGCGTGCCGTTGGACAAGAGATCTAACCTCGCAGATAGCCTGTGCTCTCCGTGTGGAAACGGGAGACAAAGCTTTATTCAGGGGAATGTGGAAGGGAAAATGCTTGCAGGCGCAGATGATAGCCGGGTTTACCCGCGGCACACAACAGGAGCCGCTGCCGTTGCTTCCTTCCGGACCTGGCGGAGTTCACGGCGTGCCGTTGCGCGAGGCCCGGCTATCATGTCCGCCTGCAAACGAAACAGAGCTCGATGCCGGATTCGAGATGACAACAAAGAAGACAGGATAGAAAGCGACTGATGCATAGTTATATGAACTATGTTGAGGAGCTTTCTATGAACCAACGAAGTCAGCTCTCAAAAGGGGCATCGTGTACAATAAAATGGCGGAGAGAGAGGGATTCGAACCCTCGGTACGCTATAAACGTACACACGCTTTCCAGGCGTGCTCCTTCAACCGCTCGGACATCTCTCCGTAAGAGCGAACGCGAAATATAGTATATGATTTTCTTTTTGTCCAGCATTTCATACTATGCTGTGAAATCAGATGATCTGCAGGTGTTTTTCCCTTCACTCTTCGGCCGGTTCACTCCCAGAATATTCCGGTCGGATCCAGGTCAACCTCACAGATCAGCTTTTCAAGAGTATCCCTGTTTCTGCCGGTCGGATACGGTTGTCGTCTGTTCTTCAGGTCATACCAGTACAATGTCCAGTTGTGTGATTCAGGGCAGTATTCAAACTGGGCAATTTTTATTTCATTCCAGATAGCGGTGTCTATAAAGAGCGGTCGTGACTCGGACAGGACGACCCTGTTGCCTTTAGCCCCGAAATTCAATGTAACTTTATCCTGTATTGTCCGCTGTTCACACAGATTTCCCAGAAGTATGCCCACCTTCTGCAGTTCTGTCTCAGGTAGCGCCATTCTTTCATTCTTCCTTTGTCCAAAATCAATCTGTCGCTTACCGGTACCGATTCTATATCAATTCATCTGACTATTGAAGCGAAACAAAAGACTCGGATCTTTCCACCCTCCCTGGATCATGACAATTCCGCAGTATTGCCCCTCCAGAACGGTCTGAGGAGAGTCAAGTGGATCTCCGGTATCCCACGCCTGAAGGAAATCTGAACCATCTTGTCACCCTTCCACACTCTGTTGTGTCACTCCGCCATTGTCTGGATCATTGAAAAAAGGTATCATACGAAAATGACTGATCACGATCACATTCTCTCCCGCCGCTGCTGGATCTTCGACCTTGACGGGACGTTAACGGTACCGGTACATGATTTTCCCGCAATCCGCATCGCGCTCGGTATGGCGGAAGGGGACTCGGATATCCTCCGGTTCCTTGCCTCGCTGCCGCCTGATGAAGCCGCTGTACGGCATGCGAGGTTGATGGAAATTGAGTATGAGTTAGCCGGTAGAACCTCTGCCTCCCCCGGTTCCGTGCGGCTGCTTGACCAACTGCTCCTGCGCGATGCCCGTGTCGGCATCCTGACCCGCAACACGCGGGAAATTGCCCTCCATACCCTTGATCAGATCGGTCTTAAGGGGTATTTCACCTCCGCCGACATCCTCGGCCGGGACGAGGCTGTACCCAAACCGCATCCAGAGGGGATCGAGATGCTTCTCGCCGCCTGGGGGAGAGAACCGCAAGAGACGGTAATGGTGGGTGATTACCTGTTCGATTTGCAAGTGGGACGCGCCGCAGGTACCGCCACCATTCATGTGGACAGCAGCTGCGCCTTCCGTTGGCCGGAACTGGCCGATCTGTCGGTCGCTACGCTGGAGGAGCTGGCTGAGGCGATGTCCGTTGTGCCGTTGATGTGAGTTTCACTCTCTGTCTTTGAAAAATGCTGCGGTTTTGTATATACTGGCTTTAATGGATGTAGAGCCATTCCGGCAAAGCAGTCCCACAAAAAGTACCAGTCAATAGAGCGGGAGGTGCACAGTGAAAACGATAACAATGCTGATAGTTGCGGGGATACTTTTTTCGAGTACGTTTGCATGCGCCGAAGGGCGGTCGATGACTATGTCGACTGTTACCAATGTACGCGAAGTTTTCAGAATCATCACCATCCGTGAGCCGATTACCTCCCAGGAGGAAATCTGTGAGGATGACGGTGGTTTTGGTGGTGCAATTCTGGGGGGTGTCGCCGGGGGGGTGATTGGGAACCAGTTTGGCAGAGGGGCCGGCAATGCAGCTATGACGGCTCTCGGGGTCGTAGCAGGAGCTGCTGCCGGGCAGAACATGACACGCGGCACACGATGTTACCCGAGAGACCGGATCAGTTATACCGAACGTGAACAGGAAGTGATTGACGGGTATATTGTTACCGTTGAAAGCGGCGAGGAGTTTCGTACAAAAACCCGTTACCATGTTGGTGACAGGGTACGGATCCGCTCCACCATTGATTGACTCCTGACCGGGTTGATAATCCGTGCCCGGTATTGCGACATGCGCTGTACTAAGTCAACAAAGGGATCAGATTCAAGGGCGGGGATGAATAGCGTAAACAGCAAAGGCGGCCACCCGGCCGCCTTTGCTGTTTACGGGAAGAAATACGGTCAAGCCGGGTGTCAGTCGCGGGGAATCGCCAGCATCCGGTCCAGCGCGCCTTTTGCTTTGAGGCGCACACCTTCCGGTACAGTAACAACCGGTGCCAGAGTCTGGAGTGAAATCAGCACGTCTTCCAGCGAGGTAAGTTTCATGTTGGGACAGAACAGTGCCGGTGAGGCCAGTATAAACTCTTTCCCGGGGTTTTCGAGCCGCAGTTTGTAAAGTATACCGGCTTCTGTACCGATGATGAATTTTGCGGCCGGGCTGGTGCGGCAGTAGTCATACATACCGCTGGTTGAGCAGACATGATCGGCCAAGGCCGAAACCTCCGGAGCGCTCTCGGGGTGACAGATGAAGAGCGCATCGGGGTGCTCTGCTTTTTTCTGCAGTGCCGCAGCCAGTGTCATCCGTTCATGGGTCGGACAGAACCCCTCCCAGAAGATGAACGTCTTCTCCGGGACAAAGCGGGCAATCCAGCGCCCAAGGTTACGGTCCGGCACGAAGATCAGTTCGTTCTCGGGAAGCGAACGGACAACTTTGAGCGCATTGGCAGAGGTGCAGCAGATATCGGAATGTGCCTTGACCTCCGCCGATGAATTGACATAGGTCACCACCGGCACGCCGGGATGTTGTAATTTCAACAGATCCAGCTCTTCGGCTGTAACCATGTCGGCCATGGGGCAGCCGGCGTCGGGGCGGGGGAGCAGAACCTTCTTGCCGGGCGAGAGGATCGCTGCGGACTCTGCCATGAAATGTACGCCGCAGAAAACGATCACGTCGGCATTTGTTTTGGCGGCTTCAATCGATAAGGCGAGAGAATCACCGGTGATATCGGCGACCTCCTGTACCTCGTCACGCATGTAGTTATGGGCCAGCAGCACGGCATTGTGCTTCTTGAGTAATTCTCTGATCTGCGTTTTTATATCGCTCGACATTACCATCCCCTCCAACAGAAATACGGGTAAAAGATTTGTCAGCATACGGTAAGCGACAATAAAAAACAAGCCGCGACGAACAACCTCCGTTTACGTTGTTCGGCCGGACTGCCGTGCCTTTCCGCCCGTAACGGGGGCGGCATGCCGTTCTGCCGCCGCGGTAATGATCAGCGGGTCAATACGCCCAGTACGGCCCTGTTCCGAGACTCCCGCCGCTCCGCCCCGCGATGCCCACGTATACTGAACGTCCCAGGAAGAAGGGGAGCCCCCAGTCGAAGCCGAACGTGCTGGTGCCGCCCAACTCGGCAAACACGCTATTGGTGGTGTTGAAAAGTGTGCTTGCCTTTCCAATCTGGAACGGCACGAGGCCGCTCGGGCTGCCGCCGAAACCCAGGTTTCTGGCGCTCAGACTGCGGGTGATCGCCGGACAGAACCAGCCGGTGTATACACCGGAGCAGGCCGCTATGGTGCGGTTGTCATTGAAGAACAGGCCGTTGGAGCCACTGTCGATGAAACTGCTATTGTCAGTTATACCGGCGTAGATGGTGGTGAAGCTTCCGGTAGGGATCGGTGGGATACGCTGTCGCCCCGCCCGCAGTGTTGTTGCTGCGGGTGTTTATCCCCAGTATGAGCTGACCGGTGACAGACACGCTCCCGCCGGGTGCGGCGGAGGGAAGCTGCACGATCACTCCGTTGTTGTCCTGCGGCAGCAGCGCCACCGGGTTTTTTACCTGATCGGCAAGAGGAACTGCACTACCGCTGCAGCTGGAACCGCTGCAGGTGTAGTAGTTCCCGGTGTGAGTTCCGATCACACAAGCTCGAACCGCAGTCCTCGACAAACAGTCCCACACCCAGAATCCCGTTGAACCCGGCTGCAGAAGGGGTCGTTTCCGGAACTCCGCAAAAGCTTGGAACAGTACCGAAAGCGGCATCTATCACGTGAATCGGGACGGTGACAGCCGGTTCACCCCCCAGTACGACATCTGCCAGCTTCACCGGCCCCCAATCGGCCGAACCGTCTGCAAACTGGACGCACGTGGCGAGCTGGCTGCCTCCAACGGACGTCTGGGTCAGCGGCACCGTGATGACCTGTTTAAAGAGCCGCAGCCCGGTGCTGCCGGTATCCAGAAGGATGTCATCAATCGTCTGGCACGTGGCCGTCCCCGGAGAACAGATAGTGACGCTGACACAGGGTTTGTTGGGGTATGAATTGGCAGAACAGAGCGATCCGTTGACAGTGACCGGCATGGTGTTGATCCCGGGTGCCGGTACGGCGGTGACCGTCAGTGTCGTAAAGGCCGAAACTGTGCCGAAACTTGCGGAAATGACACTGCTGCCGACAGAGAGGGTGGACGTTTTGCCGTTCGTACCGATGCTGTTACTTATGGTTGCCACGGCCGGGTCCGATGAACCCCAAGTTGCTGTCGTGGTCATACTGCGCGTAGAAGCATCGCTGAAAGTACCGGTTGCCAGGAACTGGCCGCTGGTGCCGACAATGACGGAAGGATTGACGGGACTGACTGCCAGTGAGACCAGAGTGGGGGACGTCACGGTCAGTGTCGTACTCTTGCTGATGCTGCCGAGGGTCGCGGTGATCTGCGCCGTTCCGTTGGCAACCGGGGTGGCCAGACCGCTGTTGTCGATTGTTGCCACAGCCGGGGCAGACGAGGACCAGACCACACCTGTAGTCAGGTCGCCGGTGGTTGCGTCGCTGTAGGTGCCGATGGCATTGTACTGCTGGGTGGTTCCCATGATCAGGGAGAAATTTGACGGTGAAACCGCCAGTGAACTCAGGGTAGGGGCCGCCGGAGGGGGCGTTATGGATTTCGTAGGTGAAGAACCTCCGCCACACCCCGCGAGGAGAATAGTCAGCGCCAGACAGGAAAACAGGTTAGCGTATTTCATCGAGATTCACCCCGTCGGGCAGAAGCCCCGGGACATATGCCCGCCCCTGCAGGTTGCGCATATGCCCCCACTTTTCCACTACCACGCGGCTGCCGCGGATCTGTACATGCCGTCTGCCCGGTGTGCGCGGTCTGCTGCGCAGAGCCTGACTGTACTCTTTGAAGTATGTTCCCAGCAGACTGGAAAGGTCAGGGTGTGAAACCCCGCTCCAGGCCACGGCAAAAACCACACCGGAAGATGAAATGTACTGACGGATCCCTGCAGCATCGGAGATGTCTTCCTGGATGGTATAGACGCCATGTGTGGCTGATGATTTGTGGACAGATCTGAGAGAAGCGCGGTTTTGCTCAATCGAGCTGGCCGGTTCACCCAGTGTTGCCAGGGCGGAGCCGGCGGGACAGAATTGCAGGAACAACGAACAGGCAAACAGGATGTGCAGGTGCCGTTTCTGTAAACAGTTCAACATATGCAGCTCCTTCTGGTTCTTTCATAAAAGTTCCGTACGGATGTTTTGTAATTATATATTTTTGTATCTGGTTTCAAAAGGATTTATTGCACCCACTTGTTACGCGGAGATACCCGATACGGTTGCTTGGAGTCGGCTTACTTTGTCATGAACCGCCAGGGGCCGCGCTGACAGCATTGGGCATCGTCTTTACGCTTGACAAAACTCCCCGGACCGGCTAGAAAAAGCACTCTTCGGGATGTAGCGCAGCCTGGTAGCGCACCTGCTTCGGGAGCAGGGGGTCGCAAGTTCAATTCTTGTCATCCCGACCAGTAAATTCAGCCACTTACAGCGATTGTTGTGAGTGGCTTTTATTTTGTGCAACCTCTGGTGCAACCTCAAAGGGTTTCGTTGCTAACTTTGTGCTTCATGCAAAATACTGAAACAAACTCGAAGGGGGGTGTTGCTAGGTGGGTAGTATGATTGGTATGTAGTTCTTGTGGGTATTCATGCAAATTATTAAATCACAGATCAGCGCTAAAGTAAAGTTATTTAAGCGTTATACTGATCTTATACACATTATTAGCCATATTTTTATATGGCTTTTATAAATTGGTTCTGGTAAAGTTTGACTATGGCGACTCAGTTCGAGTGGGATGATAACAAGGATCTTGAGAATCAGAGCAAGCACGGCGTTCCATTTGCTAAGGCTCAATATGCTTTTGCTGATCGAAAACGTATCATCGCCGAAGACAGCACACATAGTGATGTAGAACAGCGCTATTATTGCTTTGGTTTAGTTGATGGTGGGATTCTGACAGTCAGATTTACTTGGAGAGATGGGATAATCAGAATATTCGGTGCCGGTTACTGGCGGAAAGGTAAGGCAATATATGAGCAGGAAAATAGTCTATAAAGACGAACCGATTGGTGATGTGAGAGTTGTGAAGGATTTTCTTCCATCCCCTGAAGAGTTGGTGTTTCGAGAGGACTCCATCAAGGTAACTATTTCTCTCAGTAAGAAGTCAGTCGATTTCTTTAAGACGGAAGCAGATCGTCATCACACTCAATACCAGCGGATGATCAGAAACCTGCTGGATGCTTATGTTGATACCCAGAAGCCTGTACGTAGAACAGCACGTAAACAAGCTGCTTGACCTATTTCCCACCTTCCAGTATTCGTTCCTTTAGTTCTTTGCCGGTCTTGAAGAATGGGGATCGTTTGGGTTTAACCTGAATCTGAACTCCAGTCTTGGGGTTCCTTGCGGTATATGCATCATACTCGCGCACCTCAAAACTTCCGAAGCCCCTGATCTCAACGCGGTCACCAGAGATTAATGTGTCCGCCATACCCTTGAAGACCTCATTGATAATCTTTTCGGAAACGGAAATACTGATGTTCTTCTCGATAGCAAGCTTATCAACCAAATCTGATCTCGTCATTGATCCCTCTCAGCAAGTGCAATCACCCGTTTAGACCACTCAATAGCACGATTGAAGCGTTCCATATCATTTCCAGAAGGAAGTTTACCGCTGGTCATAGCCAGGGAAGTTTCCAGTAGTTCTTTTAGTGCAGCCAGCAGATCGTCTTCTATCAGTGTCACAGCTAACCCCTTTGAAATCAGAGGAGTTTTTCTAACACAACAACTATAAACAGTCTACGAGATTTATTCAGTACATGAGGAATATTATGAGTGTGGTGTGAAGGGGGCTTACAACGGGGATCTATTATGAATTGACAGATAGTCTAGCCGGGGTGAGTTGCCCCACCCCCATGGCCAGATGCCGCAATTTAATAAATTGGTCTTAAAGCGGAAAAAAACTCCTCATCACTCTCTACGTCATAACCAAATTTTTCAAAGTGGTTAAAAACACGTTCCACACAAACCCTTGCTGAGCATCTTGAAACAACTGCCAATATTCAATACAAAGCGGATATTGAAAAAGACATAGTGACACTGGAAAACCTGAAACTGATAATTATCGCCGTTAAAGATGATATTGAAACAGAAAAAACGGGAGCATGCACCGAGTTACTCCTCAGGATTGCAGCCAATGATTTTAAAAATAAATTGGCCCTGATTCCTGAGAAAAAAACTCTGCGCAAGGAGATTATGAAATCTCTCAAGGAAGTACACCGCAATATGCTGCATTTGACCGTCAGCAAAACATGACTATGCTCAGGAGAACCGGAAACCAGATGGCCCGGACGCTCCACATCGTGGCGTTGGCCGTACCCACGTTTGTTGTTTTGACTCTATTCCAGGTACATCCTTCCGAATTCCTGCTGCCGACTTATATGATTGAATCCGACCCAGCCTCGATCTCTTCCCTGACTGTTGTCAGCAACTCTGCGCAGATCACGATTAATTCCTGCCGCAGATCCTCAGCTTCTGATGAAAGTGCAATCGTAACCGATTCGGTAAAATATTTAAACTTGGCGACAACGTCTTCAAACTGCTCGATGGTGCAATTCATAAACGTACCTCCTCCCTGGGAAATGCCTCTATAAAAAGAGTATTTTAATTCTGCGTATGAATTTCTGACCGGTGTATATACCTGTATCAAACCTTTGCAGTCAACAAAAAGTGCGGCCTTGATTGTGAAAATATCGGCGGTACACTGTACGTATAAAATCACCCGGGTAGTATGAGTTATGTACCGATTAATTGTGCTATCGGAATAATCGGGCAATCCTTCAAAAGGAGACTTTCCAGCAATGTTTGCTCCAGGATTTTCTGATGACGGGATGTTGAACGCGGAAACAGAAATATTTTTTCCAATCGGTTTTTGAAGTCGTTGTTCAAATATATATAGTAATCCGGTAAAGCCTGGATTAGTGTTGCGGAAAAGTCGGCTCATTCGCTCAGAGAACCTTTTTTTCACTGCTTGCTGCGGAAACTTCCCGGTGAGGTGGACGTGTGAATATCGCCGGTTTTCAGTAGGTGGCATGAGCCCGGCGCACAGACACTCACAACCGGACGTACAAAACATGACAGGAGAACACTTTGGCATCAAACTCCTTACAGGCTGAGGGGCTTACCCGTACGGCCCTGGCTCTTCTTTTTATGGCTGTTCTCGTCGCGGCAAGCTTCTGGATACTGCACCCTTTCTTTACTGCACTCCTTTGGGCGGCCATGATCGTCGTCTCAACCTGGTCTCTCATGCTGAGAGTGCAGGCCCTGCTCTGGGGCAGGAGATCACTCGCTGTGGCGGCCATGACGCTGCTGCTGCTCATGGCTTTTATCCTGCCGTTTCTGCTTGCAGTTGGAACCATAGTTCAAAATTCCCAGGAAATTGCCGACTGGATAAAGTCGCTTGCAACGGTTTCCATTCCGACACCTCCCGACTGGATCGGGACAGTCCCAATCGTCGGCAGAAAAATTTTACAGCAATGGCAGCATGTCATCGCCATCGGCCCGGCCGGAGCCACCGCCTTCCTGACACCCTATGCCGGCAAGGCATTGAGCTGGGCTGCGTCTACATCCGGTAGTGTCGGCATGATGGCAATAGAATTTTTCCTGACGGTTTTTATCGCCGCTATTTTCTACGTGTGCGGGGATAGTGCCGCTGCGTGGCTATCACGTTTTGCCCAGCGCATAGCCGGGCATGCCGGTAGTAGCTCTCTGCTCCTCGCTGCCAGTGCTATCCGGTCTGTTGCCCTCGGGGTAGTCGGAACCGCAATTATTCAGGCGATGCTGAGCGGATTAGGGTTGGCAATCTGCGGGGTCCCGGCCGCAAGCCTCCTTACGGCAATTATCTTTATGAGCTGTCTGGCTCAGCTGGGGCCGGTGCTGGTGATGATTCCCGCGGTGCTCTGGCTTTTCTGGACGGACCAGGCATCATGGGGTATAGCCCTCGCTGCCTGGACACTCTTTCTCGGCGTTATTGACAACGTCATCAGGCCTATCCTGATGAAAAAGGGGGCTGATCTCCCGATGCTGCTTGTTTTTGCAGGGGTGACCGGCGGATTGATTGTTTTTGGTATCATCGGACTTTTCATCGGCCCGGTTGTTCTTGCCGTTACCTATACCCTTCTTGATGCGTGGGTTATGAACGACGAACCGGTTGGAGATCAGGCCGGCTGTGCAGCACAGCCGGTGAATATTCAGCGGCAGGAACCGGGTCCGGAAACGGGAGGGGAGGTATGAGCCCTCAGGAAGGCATCGTTTTGATGCCGCTCCGCCTTTCGGCCGGCTGTTCTCCGGCTGCCCGTGGTGTCTGCTGCACAGGGTACCGCAGCCGGCACCTGCCGCTATTAACGCCCTCCCCCCCGCTTTGAGGCATCATTCTGATATGCATACCTCTTCCTCTGATATTTCTCTTGTGCGTACGCTTCTCACTGTCTACCTGAGCATGTTCCTTGTCTTAACCCCCGCTGCGCAGCTGTTGGCAGGTGAACCGGTGTCGGTGCGTGTGTCAGGAATCGAGGGGGATGCGTTGAAAAACGTCGAAGCCGCACTTGTTATTCCCGCCGGAATCGTCAAGGACGGCACGGTGGACAAACTCTGGCTTGAGCATTTTGTCCGCCAGGCCGATGGCAGAGTCCGGAAAGCACTGGAGCCGTTCGGCTACTATGGCCCGCGGATCACGACCTCACTGGAGGGAAGCGGGAAGACGGAACAGATACTGCTGGTCACGGTTGCCGCGGGTGAACCGACCCGTCTGACAGAGGTGAAGCTGAAGCTGCAGGGACCCGGGAGCGCTGAGCCGCAGCTCCTTGAAAAGGTGGCGTCCTTTCCGCTCCGACGAGGCGATATTCTGCTCCATGAACTGTATGGACAGGCGACGGATGATCTGCTCGCGACGGCCCGGAAACTGGGTTATCTGGATACGGTGTTATCGGTTCACGAAATTCAGGTGGATCCGGCTACGATGTCCGCCCGGATCATCGTGGTGCTGGAGAGCGGGCCCCGCTATCTATTCGGTGAAGCAACAATCGAAGGTGCGACATATTATCCGGAGGAACTGCTGCGCCGGTATGTATCCTTCACGGCGGGGGAACCCTTTTCTTATAAAGCACTGGGTCAGACCCAGCTCAATTTCGCCGGCAGCGCCTATTTTAAAAACATCAACATTATTCCCGATAAGGAGGCGGCCTCGGAACTCCGGGTGCCGGTGACCATACAGGTTGTTCCGGCTCCGCGTCGAACCATCCGCCCCGGCATCGGTTACGGAACTGATACCGGGGCCCGTGCTTCTGTCAGCTACAAGGATTTGAGCCTGTTATACCCCGGCAACATCCTCAATACAGAGATTACCGTTGCAGAGAAGCTGCAGGGGATCGGCTCCTCCTACACCATTCCCAGCCGGCAGAGCATGGAAACATTCTCCACAATCCAGCTTAATCTTCAGCGTGAGAACGTCAACGATACCGTGAGCAGGCTCGCTTCGCTGGAACTGAGCCGGACGACAGGGTTCGGTGACCACCGTCTCGGCACGGCCTTTATCAGGCTTCAGCAGGAGCAATACAGCGTCGGAGTTGAAGACAACACCTCGCACCTGCTGCTTCCGGGACTTCGATTTTCCCAGCGCAGCTACGATGACCTGATTCGTCCGAAGCAGGGATATCACTACGCGCTTGAGACGCTCGGGACCGTGCGTGCACTTGGTTCTGATGCAAGCTTTATCCAGTTCACCGCCGAAGCCGGAGGGATTATAGCACTTCCCTGGCGTACATCACTCAAAACAAGAGCCAAAGGGGGCGCCACTATTCTGGATGACCCGTTTGCCGATCTGCCTACTTCACTGCGCTTCTTCGCCGGTGGCGACAGCAGCGTGCGCGGTTATTCGTACAAATCACTGGGTCCCAGAGATGCAAGCGGTGAGGTGGTCGGCGGCAGGAACCTGTTGCAGGGGAGTATCGAACTGGAGCGTTCGCTTTTCAGCAAATGGGCGATATCGATTTTCTACGACACCGGTAACGCCTTTGATGTGTCCCGCGGGTTCAAGCTCTATCAGGGGGCCGGTGTCGGAGTCCACTATTTCACCCCGATCGGCGAGATTAACCTGAACCTGGCCCGGCAGCTCGATGTTCCGGATCCCAAATTCCGTATCCATTTCACGATAGGCTTCCTGCTATGAAACGCTTTCTGGTATACGGTTCGGTAACATTGCTGCTCAGCATGTTCCTGCTCGGAGAAGTCACGCTGAAGTGGCTGTTCGTGAGTCCCGACGGGATCAGCTGGCTTCTCCGGGCCGTGTCACAACATACCCGGGTGACGTTGACCGCCCGCACCGTCACCGGCGGCCTCGATTCAGACCTCCGTCTGGAAGGTTTTTCGGCCCGCTGGCCCGAAGGGGAGCTGACAATTGCTGATCTGCATCTGCGTTGCCAGCCGCTGGTTCTTCCGTTCGGCACCCTGTCAGTGCAGGAATTGTCGCTTCGGGGGGTACGATTGCGAACTACTGCACCGCCGGGAATCAGTGAACCGGAGTTCATCTGGCCCCGCCTCACCGGCGTTCCAGCCCGGTTCGCCGCCTGGATTGATCACTTGACTGTCGAGGATTTTTCCTATCAAGACCGAAGTCAGCCGCCGGTCTCTCTCCCCGATTTCTCTGCTGCCGTTGCCTGGCGCGATTCCCGCGTAAACGTTACCAATCTGTCCATGGCGACGGGTCACGGGTTGATATCCGGCTCTGTCAGTGCAGGTTTCAGTATCCCCGCGTTAGATTCTCATGTGACATTCGAACCGGTAAAACCGGTCGCCGGCTGTTCCCGTTTTGAACTGCGTACCCGGTTCCAGCCCGGTCAGTCTTTAGAGCAGGTGGCTGGCGAAGTGACCGTTATCGCGCTGGCGGGAAAAATGACCAGGTACACGCTGAACGGTACGGCCGGGCTGACCCGGAAGGAGCTGAAACTTCACGGAGTGACCCTGACCGAAAAAGGTCGGCGCGGCTCGATTCAGGTGGCGGGCACTGTGGCGTTGTCCGGAGAAGCCCGGTTACGAATGACTGCTGCAGATCTGGACCTTGCGGCTGAGACGGGCGAAAAAACACCCCTTTCCGGGACAGTCGATCTTGATGTGAAATCAGGACGGTATTCCGGGAGGATGCACCTTGCCAGCGGCGGAAACGGTTGGCGCAAAACCGCCATTAACGGGCATTTTCAGGGGGATTCTGCAGGTGCTGTCCTCTCAGATATCAATTCTACGGTACTCGGAGGCACCGTCCGGGGAGGTATCACGGTTGACTGGCGGGACGAACTGAAGGTGAGCGGTGCGCTGAAAGGAAAGGGGCTGGATCCAACCCGATTGGACCCGACGTGGGACGGGATTGTGAACTTCGAGCTGGACAGTTTTAAAGCCGCCTGGACAGAGGGACGGCTGAAACAGGGGGAAGTGCATGGCAGATTACGGGAAAGCCGGCTGCGCGGCAAGATGCTCTCCGGGGAGGTGTCCGCTGCACTGGAAGATGATGATCTCAGCATACACACATTGTTTCTGTCCGGCGCCGGATTTGAAATTACCGCTGCAGGCATACTCAGTGAGCGCCTGGATGTGGCTGCACGCATCAGCGACCTCTCCGGGCTTGTCCCTCACGCCCGGGGGAAGCTTGAACTCATGGGATGGGGCCGCTATGCATCAGGACGGTTCAGTGGCGCTGTTGCCGGCCTTGGTCACGAACTGGCGTCTGCCGGCGTCCGGATCGACTCGGCCCGGCTGAACGGACGCCTGGATGCCGGGGTGCAGCGCTCTGTAACGGCTGCCGCAGAGATGACCGGTGTGACGTATCGCGGAGTGCGGGCTGACTCCGCTTCTCTGAATGTTGCCGGATCGCTGGACCGCCACCAGGTGACTCTGGCGCTCCGGTCTGGCGGCGACGGGATCAAGGCGGCGGCTTCCGGCGGGTATGCCGATGGGATATGGCAGGGGCAACTGACCGACTTTTCAGTTCATGGCGGGGGCGTCCCCATCCGTCTTGCCGCCCCTGCTTCGCTGACAATTTCGCCCCGCGCCGTCTCGATCACCCCGCTGATGTTGACAGGGTCGCCGGCAGAGCGGGTCGAGATTGCCGGTCAGCTGCTCCTGCAGCCGCTACGCGGGTCGGCACAGGCTGCCTGGGTCGGGCTTGACCTGGCCAGGGCCGGACGGTGGCTCGTGGATACCCGGGTTGCGGGGCAGAGCTCCGGCTCCCTGCGACTGGAGGTGCCCTCAACTGGCCGGCCGATTCTGAACGGGACGGTGTCGGCCTCCGGGACAGTGACGCAGGGACCCCGGACTGTGACTATCAACAGGGCGCTTCTCGATCTGGATGCGGGTGAGCGTGGGACCACTGCCACACTGGAATGTAAAACCGGAGAGGGCGTCACCGTCACAGGCCGTTTTGCCTCCCACGACCCGGCTACCCTGGCCATCCCGTCCCACGGAGATCTGCAGGCGTCATGGTCCGGGCTGGATGCGTCACTGGCCAAGCGCTGGCTCCCGCAGGGGATCGATCTTCAGGGACAAATCTCCGGGGAAATCTCAGGAAAAATCCTGCCTGAGCAGCGCTTCGATCTCAACGGGACGGTGACTCTGACCGATGGTGGAGGGAGCTGGCAGGAGGGAGGACGGGAACTGGCCGCAACGGTACGGACCGCAGGACTCACCTGGAACTGGCGGGGCGACTCCCTGACCGGGGCGCTTTCGCTTTCTCTGACAAAGTCCGGCGACGCCCGGGGAAGTTTCCAGCTGCCGCTGCCGGCGCGTTTCGGCGCAACCTTCGATCCGGCCGGTCGGGTCAAGGGAACTCTGAACGGCAGGTTCCACGAGAGGGGACTCCTCACGACTCTCTTTCCCGGGCTGATCCAGGAATCCAGAGGGGAGCTGGAGTTCAATGTTCTGGCCGGAGGGACCTGGCAGACACCAACAATGACCGGGACAGTGGAGTTGGCCGGGGCAGGGGCCTATCTCCCCGCTGCCGGGATCCGCCTAACGGATATACGGATGGTCGCCCGTCTCGTAGATGATCAGGTGAAGATCGAATCATTCCGGATGACGTCCGGTTCCGGTTCGCTGGAGGGAACCGCAGTGCTGAGCCTTGCCGGGAAAAAGCTGGCCGGGTACCGAGGCACATTGCACGGGGAGCGTTTTCAGGCGGTACATCTTCCTGAGCTGCAGCTCATAGTAACCCCTGATCTCACCTTTGAGGGTAACCTGCATACATTCTCCGCCCGGGGTGTGATACGGATTCCGGAAATGCTGGTGAACAGTCTGAGCTCCTCAGCGGAGATCAAGCCGAGCCGCGATGTGGTGCTGAAAGGAGACGGCGGTGCAGTGGCCAAACCGGCCGCAACATTGCTGGACCTTGAGCTTCAGCTGCTACTCGGTGATAAGGTTGTTGTCAAGGCCCAGGGCCTTGATGCCCGGCTTGGAGGGGAGGTCACTCTTCGGATGACCGGCCCTTCATCCGTCACCGGGCGTGGTGAGATCAGGGTGGTAAAGGGAATGTATCGAATATACGGGGCTAACCTGGATATCAAGCGGGGACGGGCACTATTTTCCGGAGGGGCGGTGGAGCGGCCGACACTTGATATTCTGGCGTTGCGCACGGTGGACTCGGTTAAGGCAGGTGTGACGGTTACCGGAACTCCTGAAGCGCCGTTGATAAGACTCTATTCCGAACCGGCACTTCCAGATACTGATATCCTGTCATATATCGTTCTCGGCCGCAGTATGAAAGAAAGCGGGAACCAGAATGCCGCTCTGATGGAGGCCGCGGTGCTGCTCACATCTTCAGACACGTCACCGGGTCTTCAGGAACAGATCAAACAGCTGGTAAACCTCGATACCCTTACGTTCAGTTCCGGCAAGGACAAGAGCCCAGGATACAAAACCATCGAGCCGTCGCTGCGAAGCAACACCCAGAGCAAAACGGAGACCGGGGGCGTCTCGGATACCATGCTTCAGCTCGGAAAATATCTGACTCCCAAGCTCTATGTCAGCTACGGAAAGTCACTGTTTGACAACAGCCAGCAGTTCCGCGCCCGATATTCGATCAGTAAAAAGTGGGAGGTCGAGTCCAAGTTCAGTACAACGGCTACCGGCGGAGACCTGTATTACCTGATCGAACTGGATTGAGCCGGACAACGGCCTATCTGTTTCCGGTGGCGGGTCCGGCGCCTGCATCCCCTCAACCCACCGGGTCGGAGTGCGGCGGGGTGAACTGAACACTGCCCGCCGGCCGGATTGCTACTCCAGTTCTTCCCCGACTTCTTCCATCTCTCTCGCGATCTCCTTCAGAGCTTCATCCTTGCGTCTGAAAAACATCACCAGCCAGTAACAGATGAAGTAGGCTGCTCCTGCCGCCAGAAATCCGATAACAGAGCTTCCCAGCAGGATCGATTTGGCGTACGGCTGGAGACTGTGCCAATCAAGATTCGTGAAGGTGAACGCTCCACGGGCCGGTTTGCCCTGCATGAACCTGCCCAGTTTGTAGCTGGCCACCAGAATAGGCACCATCGTCAGCGGTGTGTTGACCCAGGCGCCGGTAATACAGGTGACTTTGTTGAGACGGAAGATGAATGCCAGAGCGATGGCCAGAGGTGTATGTAAACCGAAGAAGGGGGTGAAACTGACAAAAACACCCACGGCGAAACCGGCGGAAATGTGACCGGGGTGGGCATCCAGTGAAAGTATTTTTTTGAATTGAAGCTTTAGCTTGTCAAGAGATATCACGGAGGCCTCGCTTGGCGGCCACTTTACGATTTTGCGGTCCATGTTGTCAATTTATTAGACTTCACGACCTCGTCCATCTCTGATATAACACCGATTCAAAGAGACGGAACAGTCTTTGCCGCCACAGAACGTGCCGCCAGGACATAACTCCCGGCTTAAAATGAGAACGAGCCGGATACATACGTACGACTGGACCTGATCAGCATGATATCCCGCCAAAAACTGCAGCGTATTGCATTTATTTCACTGGCTTCGCTGCTGTTGTCTGCGCTTACCCTTACGCCTCTCTGTACCAACTTTGAGCTGAAGACCTATGATCTGCTCTCCCGAATGCTTAATCCGGACAGGGGGGCGCCGGAAATACTCGTTGTGCAGGTTGACCAGTCCAGCCTGGACAATCTTGCCGCAGAAGGTGTCACCTGGCCCTGGCCGCGGCAGATTTACGCACCGCTGTTTGAACGTCTGTCACTGGCAGACGCGGTTTTTGTTGATATCATCTTCTCCGAGCCATCTTCATATGGGAACGAAGATGACATCATCCTCGCAGCCTCGATCGAAAAAGCCGGCAATGTCATTCTGCCGCTGTTCGTCACGGCAAACAAAAGAGCGCTCGATGAAGCCGGCCGGACCTTTCTGGAGAAAGTTTCGGTGAGGTGTGCCGCAGATTCCGGACGGTCCCTGCCGTTTGTCATTACCCCCGTTTCGCCTCTCGCCTCTGCTGCCCACGGAGGTGGGAATGTTATGATCCGGCCGGACAGAGATGGTGTCTACCGGCGTACCCCTCTTCTGTTTCAGGCTGCCGACTTCACCCTGCCGCATTTTGTACTGGGCCACCTACTGGAAAATAAGAGCATAACAATCGACCGGGACCGTCTGATGCGGGACGGGTCTGCGCTTCCCCTCGATCGGGGAGGGTTGATGGTGCGTTTTCCTCGGGGCGCCCGTCCATACGAAACCGTTCCTGCCGTCGATCTAATCAGTGAAGCCGGATCCAGGCGGTATCCTGCATCATATTTCAAGGGAAAGAAAGTCCTCCTCGGTCTGACCGCCGCCGGATTGTACGATCTCAAACCGACTGCGGTTTCGGCGGTAAGTTCGGGGGTGTCAATCCACGCTGCCACTCTGGATGCCCTGCTCCATGGCGGTTACCTGAGGCGGGTCCCGGATGCCGCGCTTCTGCTGTTCATGTCCCTTATAGTGACGGGCGTCTGCTGGTTCGTACTGACACATACCGCCATGCTTCCAAACCTGTTTCTACTGCTGGCGATGTCGTGTGTGGCATCAGGGATTCCGGCTGTGCTGTTTGCGGGGGGGTGGTATCTGGCGGTGATCCCGTCACTGGGCGCTCTGCTGATCTCGTTTGCCGCAGCCTCAATCTACAGCTATGCCACGGAAGGGAGGGAGAGGAGATTCATCCGGCGTACGTTTTCCCAGTATATGGATGAGACGATCGTCGCACATCTGCTGAAAAATCCGGATCTGATCAAACCGGGTGGCCAGCGGAGCAGGGTGACGGTCTTTTTTGCAGATATTGCCGGCTTTACGACCATCGCCGAGCGGTTCCCGCCTGAAGAAACAGCACTCATTCTGCATAATGTCCTGAATGCCGTCAGCGAGGAAGTCATCAGAAATCACGGCGTGATCGACAAATATATCGGCGATTGCGTGATGGCCTTCTGGGGTGCGCCGTTGAAGTCACCTCAGGCTGCCGGTGACGCCTGCCGTGCGGCTCTTGGTTCCCTCGAAGCGCTGGAGCGGGTCAATGCCGATTTTGAGGTTCGCGGTCTGGGAGCAATCTCCATGCGCGTCGGGCTGCATACCGGTGATGCCATTATCGGCAATCTGGGGAGCGACCGGCTCTTTGATTATACGGTTGTGGGCGACACGGTCAATCTGGCATCCCGTCTCGAATCCGCCAATAAATTCTTTTCCACCCGTATCATGCTGAGCGAAGAAACTGTGCGGGAAGCCGGTGACGGATTTATTCTGCGCGAACTCGGCCTGATCGCCGTCAAGGGAAAGGTTCAACCGGTCCGGATATATGAACTGCTCTCCCGAAAGGAAAACGCTCCGGAACCACTCATCACGTGGGTTGAAAAATATACCCGTGCCATTGAGCTGTTTCACCGGCGAGAATGGCAGCCTGCAGGGGAGCTTTTTGAAATGGTACTATTGTTAAAGCCCGAGGATGGGCCTGCAGTGTATTATCGGGACTGGTGCCGTCAGTGCCAGGAATTTTCTCCCGGTACATCTTCACTCTTGACTGACGATTGGAATGTAGTGCATATGAAAGAGAAATGAAAACAGCCCTGATTGCCATACTGCTCTGCAGCCTCCCATGCCAGGCTATGACCGCGGAAACCGTCCAGGTTACGACGCGCGAAAATGCCGTGCGGAATGAGTGCCGTTTTTTTGCGCCGGTTAAGCTGAAAGTGGTGCTGGGTGATCGTCTGGATGTGAGCGGTCGCAAGGGGGACTGGTATCTGGTGAGCGCCAGAGGTGTCAGCGGCTGCATACACAAAAGTGCCGTCGAATCCCGTAATTTTTCATCATCAGGCCGCGGGGCTGCGACCGGCGCGGCTTCGACCGATGAAGTCTCGCTTGCGGGGAAGGGATTCAATCCTCAGGTTGAGGCCGGGTATCGCGCCTCCGGCAAGGACCTGAACTATGACGCGGTTGACGAGATCGGCCGCCTGACAGTCAGCGAAAAAAGTCTTGAATCATTCATAAAGCAGGGTGGGCTGATTCAGCCATGAGAACCGGACTCCCTACAGCTGCCGCCGGCAGGATTATCCTGACAGCGCTGCTTTGTCTGCTGCCTGGCGGGTGCAAAGTAAGCGATCTTTCCCTGAATGATCTTACTTCGGAGCGGATAGGTATGATTACCTCATCGGCCCAGAGCATCAGCAAGGCAGCCCGGCCGTTATCCGAGGATGAAGAGTATTACGTAGGGAGGGCTGTGGCGGCACGTATAACCTCAACATATCCGCTCTACCGCAACTCCCGCCAGACTGAGTACCTCAATCTGATCGGTCAATCACTGGTGCTCCATACGGAAAAACCCACCACCTTCGGCGGTTATCGCTTCGCACTGCTGGATTCTCCCGAGATCAATGCCTTTGCCTGTCCCGGCGGGATAATCCTCATCACCAGAGGTATGATTGCGTCGGTGAAGAGTGAAGACGAACTTGCTGCGGTACTTGCCCATGAAATAGCTCATATCATTCATCGTGACGGAGTCTCGGCCATTCAGTCGTCGCGCTGGAGCGAGGCTGTGCTTGTCATCGGTGCAAACGCTGCAAAGGAATTCGGACCTAAGGACACAGCCAAACTTGTGTCTCTTTTCGAAGGTTCCATTGACGATGTGGTCAAGACGCTGGTGGTCAACGGGTACGGCAGGGAACAGGAAAAAGAAGCTGATGTGGCCGCTCTTGGCTACCTTGCCGCTGCGGGCTACAATCCACAGGGACTGACCGGATACCTGTCACGACTCGAGCAGGCGGGGCGGGGTTCAAAGGGCGGCATCCTGACAACACACCCCGGAACGGATGAACGGCTGGAAAACATCCACCGGATAAAAACGGAATCAACGCATACATCAACACAATCCCGCCGTACGAAACGCTTTGCCGACATGAAACGCTGAGCTGCGAATACGGTACATACGCTCAAAAGCCCCGCAACGCATCTCGCGATCGGGGCTTTTTAATTTCCTGTATTCCCAGCCATCTATTATTTATGTCTTCACTGGCAGATTAATCTCTGTTATAAGACGGATATATTCGAGTCGGAGGTTGGTATGTACCTGATAAAGTATCTTGCGGCAGTTTTTTTTCTTCTCATGGTCATGAGCCGGCCCTCGCCGGCTGCCACAGATACCTGTTCGTTTTCTACAAGTGTGACAGAGGGGGGGACGACCTTCGACATCATCAGTCACCCGGCAATCGGCTGTGCCGTGCAGATCGTCAAGGTGTCGGCGCGGCGCGGCGGCAAGAGGATTGCCAGCGTGAAGGCCGACGTTGATTATCTGGCCCGGTCTGTCCAGGCGGCTGATCTGACCGGTGACGGGAAACCGGAGCTGGCTATAATCAGCCGGCCGATGGAAGAGGCGGCATCCGAGGCACTGGACATCTACTGGCTGGACGGCAAGACCCTCCGCCGGGCAAAGGTGCCGGCACTCGAAGAAAACAGCGGGTACAGAGGCGGAGACCGTTATCGGCTGGATGGCACCCTGATCGTCCGTACCATACCGGTTTATCGCGATGGCGACCCTGCCGGAAAACCGTCAGGCGGGACCCATGTACTGAAGTACGAATTCGGGAAGGGGGCGTTAACTCTGTATGTTCAGCTAGAAAAAGCGCCGCTGCTTTCGGGCGAAGCCGGAGTACAAAGCGCCCCGCTGCCCACGACCCCTGCAGTAGAGGCGAAACCGGCGGATTCGTCTGCTGCCGGAGTTGTCATTACCGGTGTATCGGTGAGTGATGCGGGGATTGAAATCAGTACTAACAGTGCATCTGCGAAATATAAGACCACCGGACTGGACAAACCCGGACGGATCGTCATCGACTTTCCCGGCGCAGAATCATCCCTCGCCGGGAAAAAAATTGCGATCAACCGGTTCAACATCACCCGGGCGAGGATCGGGCGCAACAAAGGGTTCCTGCGGGTAGTCCTGGACACTGCTCTCAGCACGTTTCCGAAGTACGAAATGAGTACTTCCGGCAGCAGCATACTCATAAAATTTACCTAACGGCATCGAGAAGGGAATTGACGGCATGGGCGAAACAACCATCGGCGTAATCGGAGGCAGCGGCCTCTATGACATGGAGGGGTTGGAGCAGGTTGATCGGGTAACAATTGATACGCCCTTCGGCGACCCGTCAGACCAGTATGTCACCGGGGTGTTGAACGGCGTGAAAATGGTGTTTCTTCCCCGACACGGTCGAGGTCACCGCCTCCTCCCGTCGGAAGTCAACTACCGTGCAAACATTTACGGTATGAAGACGCTTGGAGTGGAGCATATTATCTCGGTTTCTGCCGTCGGGAGCCTGAAAGATGCCATCGCTCCGGGGCATATTGTTATTCCGGATCAGTTCATCGACCGTACGAAAGGTATCAGAAAGGATACATTTTTCGGCGACGGGATCGTTGCCCATGCCGGTTTTGCCGATCCTGTCTGCGGCGATCTTTCCAACACGCTTTTCACCGCTGCCCGGAAAGCCGGAGCGACAACCCACAAAGGCGGTACCTACATCTGCATGGAAGGGCCGGCCTTTTCGACCCGGGCAGAATCATTTTCCTACCTGGCGCTGGGTGCCTCAGTGATCGGCATGACGAATCTGACCGAGGCCAAGTTGGCCCGTGAGGCCGAGATCTGCTACGGCATCATCGCGCTTTCAACAGACTATGACTGCTGGCACGACTCACACGATGATGTGACGGTGGAAGCGATCATCAAGATCATTCACCAGAATGTGGCGATGGCAAAAAACATCATCCGTCATGCGGTTGCGGAAATCAGAGGTGAACGCACCTGCTCCTGCGGTAGCGCAATGCAGTATGCCGTCATAACGGACCGGTCGGTTATTCCAGAAACCACCAGGTTGAAGCTTGCACCGCTTATCGGGAAGTATCTGTAGCGGAGGAATGACAGATAACGACGCGGGAGACGATCAGGCGTTATCTCGGTCGGGTGCTTCCTTCTTGTCGGAACCACGCCTTTTTTCGCTTCTCCTTTCAAGTACAGAACCGGGCCGGAGACGTACCTCACCCATTATTCTTCAGAAGCTGTAGCCCCAGGAAACACCTATCCAGGGCAAAAAACCGTCTGCAGGATATTTCCTGTCTTTCCTGCCCAGTGGATACATCGGGGTAAGGCCGACTTTGAAAAATTGCCCCCCCTGCGGGCGCTGGTAGCGATAGGAAAGACTACCGGTCAGAGTAGTAAAGTCGTAGTCATTCAGGACGTCACCGAAATCGGAGAGTTCTTTGTAGTGTCCGTAGAGGAGACCGCCCCCCAGTTCCAGCCAATTATTTCCACTCCCGTAAAGATAGTTGACCAGCAGCGGAAAAGCAGTGAGATGATTGCTCCCGCCAAAGAAGCCGGAGGTGTTCCAGGTAACTATGCCGAGCCGTACACTGCAATCTTCGCGTATGCGATAATCGGCATTGATGGAATAGATACCACCGTTGCCGAAGAGCTCGAAAAAAATGCTGAGCGGCGCCTCAGGTTTTTCGGCCGCAAATCCACTCCCCGTCATCATCAACGTAAAAATAAGTACATACATGCCTCGTCGCAGCATCGCTTCCCCCTCTGATCTTGATTTCCGGCTCCTAAAAATCCCGTCAGCAACCACGTCGGAGCATTTCTCCTGGCGGACAACGAAGAAATGTGCTGTCGCGCTCAGTATGTGCCACGTCTATCACTATAAAATTCATGACCCCCATGTCTTTTAAAACTCCTCTATCGTGTGCGCCAGCTGCTGATCAGGCTGGACGTCGTAACCGAGCAGATAATGAGGGCCCCTCCAAGTATCGATTGTGCCGAAGGCGCTTCTCCCAGCATCAGAAAAACCCAGATGGGATTGAACACGGGCTCTATCAGGGCGATCAGGTTTGCCGTAACAGCCGGGACCCTCTTGATGCCATAGGAAAAAAACACGGCAGCCAAACCGATCTGTAGCACACCAAGCACCAGGATGCTGCCGAGTGCTCCCGAAGTAAACCGGGGGATGGGGAGGAAAACGGCTACACTCAGGGCGATCAGTGCGGTAACGGCATGGGAGGCCATAAATGACTGCAGCGGATCGCCCTCCTTCTGCATGCGGGTAAAGATGAACACCAGAGCGAAGGTGCAGGCCGATGCCAGCGCCAGCAGGTTTCCGAACAACTGTCCGGCGGACAGGCGGTCAAGGAAAAGCAGGGCCATGCCGACGGGGGTTAGAAATAGGGCAATCAGCTGTTCCCTGCGGATATGCTCCTTGAGAATAATGACACCTAATATAGCGGTGAAGACCGGGGCCAGATACTGTAGCAGAATGGCGTTGGCCGCCGTGGTGGTCTTGTTGGCAGCAACGAAGAGCAGCATGGTGGCTGCATTGGCCAGAGCTGCTCCCGCGAGCGGCCAGGACCACGCCAGTCGGACTGTGCGGACAATCGTCAGCAGAAAGAAAAAAGCGATCAGGCTTCTCATGCCGGCGATCAGGAAGGGGTTCCAATCCAGAATCTTTATGAACAGGCCTGCCACGCTCCAGAGAAAAGCGCACGCCATCATGGAAAGTGCCCCCATCAGGGCCGGGGAAAAGCGGGCCTTCATGGAAAACCTGACAGATTTTGCGTGGTACATTGTATCATGCCGGTTGTTTGCTCCGATTTATTAATAATAAGTGGTCAGCTTTGTAAAGAAACATCAATCTGTTGGAAATTTCCTCTGTGTTTGAAAGCGGAGAGCGGGTAATCTGCCTCACACTGTATCGCTCCTTTATCGGGTATCTTTTGTCGCATATTGCTGCCTGGTATATGCCGTCAGTCCGGCGATTGTCAGTGCGATGCCCGCAACTCCGGTACTTCCGGGTAATGTACCCTGCAGAAATATAATCTCGCCGATCAAAGAAAAAACAACCTCCATTGATTGTGTGGCATCTACTGCCGCTAGTTCATAGGGACGTGTACACAGATGTCTGGCATGGAGAAAAACGGTCGTTGCAATCACTCCGGAAAACAGCGCCACCAGTGCAGTGCTCACCAGTTGGCCGGATGACGGAGGAGCGGGGTGAGCAAACAGAATGAGTACCAGCCAGAATGGTATCGAACCCGCAGTCAGCAGCAGCACCCGGGCAAAACTGTCTTTCATCACTGCATGATCAATCCGTGGGATCAGTTTGTAGCCTCTCTGCGAGGCTTCCCAGACCATTTGGTTGCCGGCCGGATAAGAAAAGGCCGCTATCAGCACGGGAATAACGCCATACATAACTTCCTGATGCGTTGCCGTACGTGCGTAGTCGACGTTGACAAGGATGATACCCGTGAATATGAGACCGGTGAATAATATCCCTTTGAGTGGAACCTGCCTGCCCATCGCAATCAGAATAATCGGTGTGGCCAGGATGGTGATTTGCCACGTCGCGGCGATTATCCAGCCGGGTGCGTACGATGCACTGAAGCAAAGCAGCGAATAAAAAACTCCGAAACCGATGCTGCCGGCGAGAACCCAGAAGAACCAGAATCGGATGAAAACCCGTACAATTTCAAGAAGATATTTTCCGCTTTTTGTAACCAGCAGATAAAAAACCAGGAAAACAAGCATATAGCCGAACCGCAGACTTGCGGTCCACAGCCAGTGCCCGCCTGACAGGCTCATTGCTCTGTTTAATACAAAGGTGCTGCTGAAAAACAGGGCCGACAGTATACCAAGCAGAACCAAGTGAAACATTATAACCCCGATGGATTTACTGTGTATGGTTATAGATCACGAAATGAGATCTGCAGATTTCTCCATGCCGGTTTCGCGGGGAACCAGAGCTCAATCCGGGTTCCGGGCCGGCGGCGGCCAGGCACTTTGATTGTCGATAATCGTTTAGCATGGTTCAGGGGGATTAGAAACTGAATTATTAGAGTTACTCTATTGACGTCGATTTATGTACGCCTTATGAAGGCAGCCTATGTAATTGTCTGCTATTCTTGCCCGTAAAGAGGCTCATGGGGATGATTCCTGTATGATCCAGAATATTCCCGGTCTCCCGTGCCTGAACACGATGATGACCGATACTCACTGTGTTTAGGCCGGAACAGTCAAAGTGGTAGAAACCCGGCTATCTTTTGAACCGCCACCGCACGATCGCTTTTAAATATTCTGCCGACTGTCGTATCTGGATTATTACCGTAAAACCCGGTAAAATTCCGCCGCATTGCCGTAATAAACCGCCTGTGCCGCCTCGTCTCCCAGCGCTTCTGCCACCAACAGAAAATCACGGTCAGCATAGAGGCGCGGTGCACGGGTTGAGGGGAGATCGGTCCCGAACATCAGGGCCTGCGGGTTGGCGGCGTACAGCGCCCGCAGGGCGGCAGGCACATCAAAATCCACCCGGCCGAAACCGGTGGCCTTGACCCGCACCCCCCGTTCAGCCAACCTCAGCACCGTCCCGAAGCCGCTCTTTGTAAGCCCTAGGTGGTCGATACTGACCGCCGGAAGAGCGACCATCGTTTCAAACAAATCCTCCAGTTCCCGCGAATCAACATACAGCTCACTGTGCCAGCCGGCCAGATCATGCACCCGTCGCGCCAGGGCATCAAGATGGCGCACGTCCTCCGACCCGCCCCGTTTGAGATTGAAACGCACCGCCCGCACCCCGGCGCTGTCCAGGTCAAGGATCTCCCGATCAGAGACGGTTGCCGGCAGCTGCGTCACTCCGACGAAGAGCGGCCCGAGGGTGTGCAGAGCGTCCAACAGATAACTCTGGTCAAAGGTCTGGAAGGAGCCGGAAACGATTGCGCCTCCCCGCAGGTCATACGCTGAGAGCTGCAGCCGGTAATCGCTGCAGGTCAGATCCTCGGGCAGATACCCGTTGTTGGGTATCAGCGGAAAACGATGATCGATGATATGGAAATGGCTGTCAAAGAGAGGGAACCGATCGAGCCGGGCGGTATCAGTCATGGGGGGGAGCCTCCTGAATTCCGGAATGAAACCACGCGGGACGCAGTCGTCTGATTATACCCGTCGCTCTGACTTTGGCAATCGGTATTGTTTTATTGAACGCTTCCCGCTATTGTACGGTGAAATTATTTCATCGGCATACGTATCCTGTATAATGAAGGATGGAGGGACAGCATGGTTACCTTTGAAGAGGCCCGCTCGATAATTCTTGATTCTGTACAGACTGTCGGCACGGAACGGATTCACCTTTTGGAGGCGACCGGGAGGATCCTTTCTGAAAATATTGCTGCGCCGTGGGATCTTCCTCTGTGGGACAATTCGGCCATGGACGGCTATGCCGTGCGAACTGTGGATTGCCAGGCCGTACCATGTCGATTGCGGGTGACCGGGTTTCTGCCGGCCGGCGCCCGGGCAGAGGGGATTACGGTCGAAGCAGGCTGTGCGGTGCGTATCATGACCGGTGCGCCGACGCCTGACGGCTGCGATGCGGTTGTTCCGGTGGAGGAGACCGATGACGGCCAGAACGAAGTCACTCTGCTGGAGCCGGTACAAAAAGGGCAGCATCTCCGCCTGCGTGCTGAAGATGTCGCCGCCGGGACAATTTTCGTTCGAAACGGCACGTGTATCCGACCGCCGGAAGTCAATATGCTTGCCGGGTTCGGCATGGCCCTGGTTCCGGTGTATCGCCGGCCGATTGTGGCGATTCTCTCAACCGGCGACGAGCTGGTGGAATTGGGGCGGACCCCGGGGCCGGGAGAAATTATTAACAGCAATACGCTTTCACTTTCCTCCGCCGTTCTGGAATCCGGCTGCATCCCGCGCATAATAGGAATCGCCCGGGATAACAGGGAAAGCCACCTCGAGAAACTTCGCGAAGGGCTGGCAGCAGATGTTCTGATTACCTCCGCCGGGGTGTCGGCCGGTGACTGCGATCTGGTGCGGGATATCCTGGAGGAACTTGGCGCGAAGCAGAAATTCTGGAAAGTGGGAATAAAACCGGGCGGTCCGACAGCCTTTGCCATGTACGGCTCGATACCGGTCTTTTCCCTGCCGGGTAATCCGGTTTCGACCATGATCACCTTTGAGGAGTTTGTGCGTCCGGCTCTGCTCAAAATGCTGGGAAATATGCTGGTGCTTCGGCCATCCTTCACGGCGATACTGCGGGAGGCGCTGAAGAAAAAACCGGGCAAGGTCCAGATTGTGCGTGTACGGCTGGAAAAAGAGGGTGCGCACTGGTATGCAACCTCTGCCGGAAACCAGCAGACAGCCATCCTCAAGACCATGGTTGACGCTCAGGCGATCGCCGTGCTGCCGGCCGGGAGTACCGCTTTTGCTGCCGGTGACGAGGTGGACGTCCACTATTACGGAAATTATATCGAACTGGAGTCGAAATGAACGATTATCTTGGTGCCCATATGTCCATATCGGGTGGTCTGCACCTGGCCATCGACCGGGCGGTCGCCGCCGGCTGCAATGTTCTGCAGATTTTTACCCGCAACTCCAACCAGTGGCGGGGGAAGCCGGTCAGCGATGCCGATGTAGAACTTTTTCGCAGTAAATTTGTCGCTTCCGGACTGCGTGAAGTGGTCTCGCATGATATCTATCTGATCAATCTCGCTTCCCCCCCGGGAGAGACGCGGGACAAAAGCCTCGCGGCCTTCCGTGACGAGTTGGAAACCTGTGCCCGTCTCGGTATCACTAAGGTTGTCATGCATCCCGGGTCTCACCTGGCTGATTCACCCCGGACCGGCCTGGAACGCGTGATTGATGCATTTGACCTGCTCTTCAGTGAAGTGCCGCAGTTTGAGGGGAGGGTGCTGATTGAGACGACAGCCGGTCAGGGAAGTAATCTGGGCAGGACGTTTGATGAACTGGGTGTGATCATTACCGGTTCACGTTTTCCGGAAAAATTCGGGGTCTGCTTCGACACCTGCCATACGTTCGCTGCAGGATACGATACCGCCAGCGAGGAAGGGTATCGCGATACCATGGAGCAGTTCGACCGCATAATAGGCCTGGAGCGGCTGTGCTGTTTCCACCTCAACGACTCCAAAAAAGGGCTCGGTTCACGGGTCGACCGGCATGAGCATATCGGTCTGGGGACTCTGGGACTCAATCCGTTCCGCTTTATTCTCAATGACCCCCGCTTTGCTGCGGTGCCGAAGATTCTGGAAACCCCCAAGGGAGACAATGATGAGATGGATGCGGTAAATCTCGGTATTTTGCGCGGATTGATCGCTTGAGATGGCGCTGCTTATAACCTGTCAAACAGATATTCCAAGCCGTTGACCTTGATTTCGTAGACCGTGCGCAGCATATCCCCCAACTTTCCCGGTGGAAACCCCTGACCGGCAAACCAGACCACATACGGTTCCGGCAGATCGACCAGAAGACGCCCCCGGTATTTGCCGAACGGCATGCGGGTCGCCGCCAGCTCAAGCAGTTTCGCATGGTCGAAGACGGGATACTGCTCTTTACTTTCCTCAGTAGAAATCATTTTTTCCATTCCTCAATTACCCAAAGCGGAAACCAAAATAATTTGTTTCACGCAACGACGGGACGACGCAACGAAAGGCCTTACGCAATGCTGTATTCTCGATTTTAAAGCGTTGCGTCGTTGCGTGGTTTTGTCTTACAGCATCTTCCGCAGGTACTGCCCGGTGTATGATCTGGTTACTTTGGCGACCTGCTCCGGTGTGCCTGTCGCGATGATTTCCCCTCCCCGGTCGCCCCCTTCCGGTCCAAGATCAATGATCCAGTCTGCCGTCTTGATCACATCCAGATTATGCTCGATGATCACGATCGTATTTCCGGCATGAACGAGCCGCTGGATTACCTCAAGTAATTTGGCAATATCGTGAAAATGCAGACCGGTGGTCGGTTCATCCAGGATGTAAATCGTCCGTCCGGTGGCGCGTTTGGATAACTCCTTGGCCAGTTTTACCCTTTGGGCTTCACCCCCCGAAAGTGTCGTTGCAGCTTGTCCGAGCTTTATGTAGCCGAGTCCGACTTCATCCAGTGTGGCCAGCTTGTTTTTGATGCGCGGGATGGCTCCCATGAATTCCAGCCCTTGAGACACGGTCATGTCAAGCACATCGGCAATGGATTTCCCTTTGAAATGGACCTCCAGCGTTTCGCGGTTATAGCGGGCACCTTTACAGACTTCGCACTCCACATACACATCCGGCAGAAAGTGCATCTCGATCTTGATGATGCCGTCACCTGAGCAGGCTTCGCAGCGTCCTCCCTTGACGTTGAATGAGTAGCGGCCGGGCTTATAACCGCGGAGCTTGGACTCCGGAAGGTTGGAAAAGAGATCGCGGATGTCGCTGAAAACGGCGGTATAGGTGGCCGGATTGGAACGCGGCGTGCGCCCTATCGGGGACTGATCGATGTTGATGACCTTGTCGAGATGTTCCAGCCCCACAATATCATCCACCGTTCCTGCTTTCTCACGGCTGCGGTACAGACGCTGCCCCAGAACCTTGTGCAGGGTGTCGATGATCAGCGTCGATTTGCCGGAGCCCGAAACACCGGTTACGCAGGTCATGACGCCGAGTGGAATTTCAACCGTAACGTTCTTCAGGTTGTTCCCGGATGCTCCGATGATCCGGAGCACTTTATCCGCTTTGCGCCGTTTCTTCGGCACCGCAATGGAGAGCTCACCCGAAAGGTAGCGACCGGTCAGTGATGCCGGATTTGCCATGACTTCAGCCGGAGTCCCCTGTGCCACCACTTCACCGCCATGCACGCCGGCCCCCGGCCCCATGTCGATCAGATGATCTGCTTCCAGAATGGTTTCTTCGTCGTGCTCCACAACCAGAACGGTGTTGCCGATGTCGCGCAGCCGCTTGAGGGTGCCTAGCAGGCGGGCGTTGTCGCGTTGATGGAGACCGATGGAAGGCTCGTCAAGAATATAGAGTACTCCGACCAGGCTTGAGCCGATCTGGGTAGCCAGGCGGATGCGCTGCCCCTCACCCCCCGAGAGGGTTCCGGAGGTACGGTCGAGCGACAGGTAGTCGAGGCCGACATTGACCAGAAACGAGAGCCGTTCGCGAATCTCCTTGAGGATTCGTCGGCCGATCTCCTGCTCCTTGTCCGTCAGCGTCAGCTCCTCGAAGAAACGGAGACAGTCGCGGATCGAATAGGCCGTCACATCACGGATGGTTTGCTCGCCGACCAGCACATGGAGCGCCTCGGGGCGGAGACGGGCTCCCTGGCAGGTCGGGCAGGGCATGATATTCATATACTTTTCCAGCTCTTCGCGGGACGTATCAGATTCGGTCTCCCGCCAGCGACGCTGCAGGTTGTTCAGCACCCCTTCAAATTCCTTCTGATAGGTATGCCGGCGTTCACCGTCCTCTTCCCACCAGAACTCGATCTTCTTCCCCCCTGAGCCGTTCAGTATGACGTCGCGGACAGCTTCGGGCAGGTTCTTGAACGGGGTGCGAATGTCGAACGAGTAGGCTTTGGCGAGTGCGTCAAGAATCAGATGGAACCAGCCGGAAAGGCGTTTCTCCCACGGGGCGATGGCGCCTTCGCGCAGGGAGAGTTCATGGTTTGGAATCACCAGATCGGCATCGAAATACATCCGGGTGCCGAGCCCGGTGCAATCCGGGCAGGCGCCATGCGGGTTGTTGAACGAGAACAGGCGCGGGGTGATCTCCTGATATGACAGGCCGCACTCGACACAGGCCAGTTTTTCAGAGAAGAGCATCTGCTCCGGTTTGGGCACCCTTTTGCTCTTCACCTCGGGAGGCTCATCTGAAGTCACGACCGGAGCGACAGCTTCGACCTTGACAACGCCTTCGGCATGATGCAGGGCCGTCTCCAGCGAATCGGCCAGGCGGCGCTGTATGCCGTCCTTGATCACGATGCGGTCCACGACGATGTCGATATCATGTTTTTTCTTCTTGTCCATCTCGATGTCATCGGCCAGTTCCCGCACGGTGCCGTCGAGCACGACCCGGGTAAATCCCTCCTTGCGCAGCTGGTTCAGCTCTTTCTTGTACTCACCCTTCCGGCCGCGGATCATCGGCGCGAGCAGGGTCAGCTTCGTCCCGGCAGTGAGGAGCATGATCTGGTCAACCATCTGGGAGACGGTCTGCGAGGTGATCTCCCTGTTGCAGGAAGGACAGTGCGGCCGTCCGACCCGTGCGAACAGCAGACGGAGGTAGTCATAGATCTCGGTGACGGTCCCGACGGTGGAGCGTGGGTTTTTACTCGTGGTTTTCTGCTCGATGGAGATCGCCGGTGACAGCCCTTCGATTGATTCGACGTCCGGCTTTTCCATCTGCTCCAGGAACTGGCGGGCGTAGGAAGAGAGCGATTCGACATAGCGGCGCTGTCCCTCGGCATAAATGGTATCAAACGCCAGGGTGGACTTGCCGGAGCCGGAGAGACCGGTGATGACGACCAGCTGGTCGCGGGGGATTTCGACGTCGATGCACTTGAGGTTGTGCTCGCAGGCGCCTTTAATGATGATTTTGTCGTGTGCCATGATAATTCCTTCGATTGCAAAGTGACATTAACATATATCACACATCGGTTTCAGTATGAAGCGACTTTGCAATCCGGATACTGGTCATGTGCAGTCTGCGTCTTTTGGAGACTTAAAAACCATTGCGCCCCTTTTTTCTCTTCCCCCGTAATCATTCTTGTACCATGATGCACCCAAGGAGAACGTGTATATGACTTTGCTTTACGCTCTTGATCTGCTGGGAACCGCCGCTTTTGCCGCCTCCGGTGCACTGGCCGGGGTTCGGCGGGGGATGGATGTATTCGGTGTGCTGGTGCTGGGCCTTGTTACCGCCACCGGCGGCGGTACGCTGCGTGACCTGCTGCTGGGAGACACCCCGCCGTTTATCCTCAAAGACGAAACGTACCTCTCTATTTCAATCGTGGTCTCTCTGCTTGTATTTATATTTCATCGTCGGTTGGAGTTCCTCACTCATCCGTTGGTCTTCTTCGATGCTGTCGGCCTGGGTACTTTTGTGGTGATCGGTACCGGCAAGGCTATTGAATTCAGGCTGGGCTTTTTCGGGGCGGTCTTGATGGGAGTGATGACCGCTACCGCCGGCGGTATGATCCGCGACCTGCTTTCTGCCAAAGTGCCGATGATTCTGCAGAAGGAGGTCTATGCGTCAGCCTGCCTGGCCGGAGGCGCCTTACTCTACCTGATGCAGCTGACTGTCACGCCGCCTTACATTACAGCAGTTCTCTCGGCCTCGACCGTAATTGTACTGCGACTGCTGGCTATCAAATACAACTGGTCGCTGCCGCGGGCCGCAGATGCACATGACTAGAAAAACAGGCATGATGGTAATGCGATTAGTCATGATTTGAAATCTGCTGAGATAAAAAACGGATTGAAAATCGCGGCCGAGGTCCATATGCGGATTGCAGCTTTAAGTACCTTCGAGTCCCGGCCTCCTTGAACATCCCAAAGCCATTTACCTTTTTTGAATTTGACAGAAGGCGGGCCGGTTCGGTATACAGAGATATTCGCTTTTTATCACGGCGCTACATCTCCTGCGGAAACTCATTTTTCGCCAATTTATTCATCCCTTTGAAAAAGCGGTGACATCACTCCCATGCCAAAATCAAGAGAACTTGCCCAAGCCAATCTGGAGAATATTTACCGGATTTTTACCGTACCGGAAGCTCCCGACTCAACTCTGGGTCGCGTCGATCAGGCCATTTCCGATGATCTGATGGGCTTTTTGCAGGATCATATCGTTGCCGTAGAGCGCGACCTCGATGAAATCGAGGGGGATTTTTCCTACTCCCGCATCCCGGAAGAGCCCACCTACGTTTCGGATTACACGGAATTCCTCAAGGAAAAACTCGTTTCCCAATCCGTGCATACCGCCTCGCCGGGGTTCATCGGACATATGACCTCAGCCCTCCCCTACTTCATGCTCCCACTCTCCCGGATTCTGACCGCCCTTAACCAGAATCTGGTCAAGGTGGAAACCTCGCGCGCCTTTACGCCCATGGAGCGGCAGGTGCTGGCCATGATCCATCGCCTGATCTACAACGGCAGCGACGATTTTTACAGCCAGTGGATTCAGAACAGCAACTACTCACTGGGTGCCTTCTGCTCCGGAGGCACCATCGCCAACGTCACCGCTCTCTGGGCGGCTCGCAACCGCCTCTGCGGACCCTCGGGCGATTTCAAGGGGATCTCGCGGGAAGGCCTGCGTCAAGGCGCTTGCAGCATCTGGACTGCCAGGGTCTGGCCGTTCTGGTATCCCGCCGCGGCCATTATTCCCTGGGCAAAGCCGCCGACCTGCTGGGCATCGGACGGGATAATCTCGTCGCGGTGGAGACGGACGACAACAACCGCATCGACATGAAGCGGCTTCGGGAACACTGTTCGCGGCTGAAAGGCGAGGGGATCCGTCCGCTCTGAGCCTGATCGGCATCGCCGGCACCACCGAAACGGGCAACGTCGATCCCCTGGAGGCGCTGGCCGATCTGGCCGCTGAGCTGGGGTGTCACTTCCATGTGGATGCCGCCTGGGGCGGGCCGACCCTGTTTTCCGATACCTACCGGGGATTGCTGCGCGGCATCGAACGGGCCGACTCGGTGACCATCGACGCCCACAAGCAGCTCTATGTGCCTATGGGTGCCGGCATGGTACTGTTCAAGGACCCCACCACCCTCTCCTCCATCGAACACCACGCCGCCTACATCATCCGCCGGGGTTCACGGGATCTGGGGAGCCGCACCCTCGAGGGGTCGCGACCCGGCATGGCCATGCTGGTGCACGCCGGCCTCTCCATCATCGGCCGCAAGGGGTATGAACTGCTCATCGATCAGGGGATCGAGCGCGCCCGCCGCTTCGCCCGGCGCATCGACGCCCATCCCGACTTCGAACTGGTATCCGAGCCTGAGCTTAATATTCTCACCTACCGCTACATCCCGGCCTGGGTGCAACAGACCCTGGCCCAGGCTCCGGCGGAGCGGGCGGCTCGCATCAACGAACTGCTCGACAAAATCATTGAAACCATGCAGAAACGCCAGCGCGAAGCCGGAAAAACCTTCGTCTCCCGCACCAGCCTCGCCCCGGGCCGCTACAACGGCAACACCATTACCGTCTTCCGCGTGGTTATGGCCAACCCCCTGACCACTGAACAGATACTTGCCAACGTGCTCGACCGAGCAATGCGAGATCGCCGCCCAGACGGACATCCAGGCCGTGCTGGAGCAGATCAAGGGATAGGCCCGTCAATGTTGAGTTCTGAAATTTCTGTCGGGTATCTGTCTGGCCCTGGGCCGCGTTTCGGGGTGTCCCGAAGAATGCATTCATAACGGGATATTTCCGGTGAACCCCGGTAAAAAGGGCGGTAACAGATGCTGCAGTCCCTAAAACCTGGACTTCGGAAGATTCATTAAACGCTTTCAACGGCCGCAAGAGGATCTTATGACCCGTCGGAAAAAAATATCCCTGATTACCGCCGGCACTGTCACCGTACTGCTTTTGTTCGCCACCTTCATCCTGCCGCTGATCGTCCGGAGTCAGGCGGTCAAGGCCATTGAAGCGGAGACCGGCCGGAAAGCCCGCATCGAAAAAGTAGTCATCAACCCTCTCACTCTGACAATTACCGTTACCGGTCTCGCCATCGACGCACAGGACGGGACACCGTTTATCTCCATTGCGAAGCTGCGGACGTCCCTGGGACTGGCATCTGTCTACCGCCGCGCGCTGATCCTGTCGGAGATCTCCATTGACTCCCCTTCCGTGACGTTTGCCCGTCTGGGAACCAATACCTACAGCTTTAACGACATCATTGAGCTGCAGAAGGCAAAGCCCGCGCCGGCGGAAAAGTCAAAAGGGGAATTCCGCTTTTCCGTCAACAGCATCTCCCTGACGAACGGTTCGCTGGATTTCGATGACCAGGCCGTCAGAGGGGGAAGGAAACATACGATACGGGAGCTGAAGATCGCGCTCCCCTTTATCAGCAACATCCCCTATCTGGTTGAAAAATACACGGATCCTCATATCTCCGCCATTGTTAACGGCGCACCGTTCAGCTTCAACGGCAAGTTCAAGCCGCTCAGCAAATCCATGGAAACCTCCGTACATATTGACCTGAAACAGTTCAGTCTGCCGAAGTATGTCGCCTATTATCCGGTCGCGCCGCCGGCTGACCTGATATCGGGACGGTTAACCGTCGCTGCCGATGTCACCTACCGCGTTTCCACGGATAAAAAACCGGAGCTTGGCGTCACGGGAGAGATGATCCTGGACGGGATCGCTGTGGATTTGAAGGGTGGGCAACCGCTTGTCAGACTCCCTCGACTCAAGGTGCAGGCGTCTGATATGGAGGTGTTTGCCCGGCGTTTTCTTTTTAACGAAATCTCTGTCGATGGTCTGGAACTGTTTGTAAGCCGCACCCATAACGGTGAATGGATGTACGACCGGCTGCTGCCGCATCAACAGGAGTCGGGAAAGAAGAAGGCGGAAACGGTCCCCGCTCCCGCCGCAGTGAAGGAAGAGAAGCCGCTCCTGCTGCAGGTGTGCCGCGTTCTCCATCAATGACGGCACGGTTCATTTCAGCGACGCCCGGCCATCCGGCGGCTTCAAAACCGAGATCAGCCAGATAGATGCCACTGTAAAAAATTTCACGACCGCTGTCGACAAGAGCGCCGCGTATGAACTGTCGATGATGCTGGATGACGAGGCGACCCTCAGCGCCGACGGGTCGTTCTCGCTCACCCCCCTGAAAGCAACCGTCTCCAGTGAGCTGAGCGGCCTGAAGATACAGCGCGGCTGGCCCTATCTCTCGAGTTTCCTGACCTCACCGCTCAAGGGGACCGTCGATTTCTCCTCGGAATCGACCTACAGCACGGAGAATGGTCTGGTCGTTGAGCAGGGGAAACTGCTGGTCAGTGGTCTGTCTGCCCGGTATGGTGACAAAGAGGGGTTTGATCTTTCACGTCTCGAGATCAGCAACGCAGGGTACAGCCAGAAAACACACGCCGTCGATGTCGGTGAAATGCGGCTCACAAAGGGCTCTCTGTCCCTCTCCCGCGAGGCGGACGGCACAATCTCTCTCCTGTCGCTGGTCCGGAAGCCGCAGGCTGCAGCCGCTCGCGCTCCCGCTCCCCCCAAATCGACTGGCCTCGCCGAATCGAAACGGAACCCGCCCGCAACGGAGCTCTCGCTCCGGCTCAGGAACTTTGTGGTCGACCGGTTCGATACCTCGTTCACCGACAAAACGCTCCGCGAAAAGCCGAACTTTACCCTGACAAAGACATCGTTACGTCTGTCGGATCTTGCCTGGCCCCGGTTCAAACCCTCGCCACTCCGGTTCTCCTCAACGTTCGACAAGGCTACACCGCTCACGGCGAACGGCACCATCACGCCGCTCCCGCTCCGTTACAAAGGAAGCCTGACGGTCGGACATCTGCCGCTGCGTGATTTCGAGGCGTATTTCCCGTCCAATATCAATGTCTTTATCCTCGGCGGGCATGCCGATACGAACATGAATGTGGACATCTCCCTCAAGGATGGAAAACCGTACGGCAGTTTCAAGGGGAACGCCGGCATTCGCGGATTCCACTCCGTGGATACCGTGGCAGAAGAGGATCTGCTCAAATGGGAGAGCCTGCAGCTTGACGATATCCAGGGGACCCTGGAGCCGTTCAGTCTGAACCTGCGTGAGGTCGCACTCAACGGCGTGTATTCACGGATCATCGTGCGCAAGGATGGTACGCTGAACCTGCAGAATCTGGTCGAAAAGTCGAAGGAAGGGTCAGGCGGCATGCGGGTGGCGGCAGGGACGATACTCCCGGCAGACGGATCTGCAGGGAAGGGTGTGCGTGAAAAAACAACCGCTCCGCAACCGCCGCCTCAGGTGCCCGTAGCCCCGCAGCCGAGGAATATTACCATCGGTGCGGTCACGGTTCAGGACGGCACCATCGCCTTCACCGACAATCACCTGCCGCAGCATTTCGCGACCACCTTCTATAACCTGGGGGGGAGGGTCAGCGGCCTCAGTTCCGAAGAGTCCAAGTTTGCCGATGTGGACCTGCGCGGCAACCTGGAAAACCACTCGCCGCTCCGGATAACCGGGCAGATCAATCCGCTTCGGGAGGATCTGTTCGTGAACCTCAAGATGTCGTTCCGCGATATCGAGCTTTCGCCGATCACCCCGTACACCGGTGCATTCCTCGGTTACACGGTCGAAAAGGGGAAACTCTTTCTCGACCTTACCTACCATATCGACAAGAAACAGCTCAATTCAGAAAACAAGGTGTTCATCGACCAGTTTACCTTTGGCCGGAAAGTGGAGAGCGACACGGCGACCACTCTGCCGGTCAAACTCGGCCTGGCTCTGCTCAAGGATCGCAACGGGGAAATCCATCTGGATCTGCCGGTCACCGGCCGGACCGATGATCCCAAATTCAGTGTCTTCGGGGTGATCTGGCAGGTGGTGAAAAATGTACTTGTCAAGGCAGCCACTTCTCCCTTTGCACTGCTTTCCTCCATGTTCGGCGGCGGCCAGGATCTGAGTGTCATCCAGTTTAACTTCGGGCTGAGTGCAATTCCCCCCGGAGAGGAACAGAAGTTGAATGCGCTTGCCAAAGCCCTCCTGGATCGGCCCGCTTTAAAGGTTGAATTGAAGGGGTATGTTGACCGGGAGAAAGATAGTGAGGCGTACCGCAACGAGCTGTTGTTACGAAAGCTGAAGAACGAGAAGTTCCTTGCTCTGGCCAAGGGGGGTGAACGTAAGGAAGGTGCAAAAGTTGAGGATGTCCAGCTGCTTCCGGAGGAATATACGAAATATCTGACTGCGGTGTATAAAAAAGAAAAATTCCCGAAACCGCGCAACGTACTCGGCCTGGCAAAAGACCTGCCGGCCGGGGAGATGAAAAAGCTGATTATAACCAACACCGTTGTCGGCGTCACAGAACTCACGACGCTTGCTCAGGAGCGTGTTGTGGCGGTGAAGAACTTCCTGATTGCAAATGGGAATATTCCTGCAGAGCGCGTATTCCAGGAAAATGAAAATATATTCAAGGCCCCCGAGAAGGAAACTGTTTCCCGCAGCAGGGTCGAACTGGGTGCAATCGCCCCGTGACAGCTGATTCAGCTGGCGTGAAATATAACGGGGCGGTATCTGCGTGATTTTTAAATGTTCTGTAAAAGGAGAAAAAATGAAACGTGTTTTTTGGCTGCCCGCGCTTTTGCTGGCACTGTTTGCCGCCTTTCCCGCATCGTCATGCCGAGCCGGGTTTATGGGTAAGATGTTCAGGGATCTGGGCCTGTCCGGCACTCCAACCGGCGGCCTCGATGATGCGACCATCGTCAAAGGGCTGAAAGAGGCACTCTCCACCGGCACCGCAAAAGCCGTCACGTCTGTATCAAGGCAGGATGGCTACTTCGGCAACCAGACGATCAAGATCATCATGCCGGAGAAACTCCGCAGCACTGCAGACCTGATCAGCAAGTTTGGCTTCCGGAAGGAGGTGGATGACGTTATCCTCGGCATGAACCGTGCCGCCGAGAAGGCTGCCCCCAAGGCGATGGATTATTTCCTGTCGGCACTTAAAACCATGACGTTTGATGATGCCCGCAAAATCCTGAAGGGTGACAATACCTCCGCCACGGAATATTTCCGTCAGAAGACCAGCGGAGATATCTATACGGCTTTCAAGCCGGTCGTTTCGTCAAGCCTCCAGGATGTGGGGGCGGTGAAGAGTTACTCGCAGATGTTAAAGCGATTACACACCATCCCCTTTGCCGGAAGCGTGGCTGACTTCGACCTGGATCATTATGTTACAGAGAAGGCTGTCGAAGGCCTGTTCAAGATGCTCGGAGAGGAAGAGGCAAAGATCAGAACCGACCCTGCCGCACGCGGAACCGAGTTGTTGCGGAAGGTGTTCGGAAAATAGACAGGTACACAGGGAGGCAACCGTGACCAACAACAGTGCATATCCGGAAGGTGAACTACTTCTCCGTACCTCGCCGATGTCAAGTGACACAAACGCGAACGGCGATATATTCGGAGGTTGGATCATGTCGCAAATGGACATCGCCGGCGGCATGATGGCTATCGAAATCAGCCGTGGTCGAACGGTTACCATTGCGGTGGATGCCATGAAATTCATCAAGCCGGTAAAAGTCGGAGATGTTGTCTGCTGCTACGGTACCGTTACGAAAATCGGAAACACATCCATCACCATCAAGCTGGAGGTCTGGGTAAAGCAGGGATTTCGGGAAATTAACTCCAGTGAAGAAATTTCCTTCTCCAAGGTTACGGAAGCATCATACACGTATGTCGCTGTTGATCAAGAGGGGCGGAAACGGCCGATTCCGAAAGTCGAAACGTCTGTCCCCTGACCTATTTCGGTTCGGTTGCCCGCCTCCCTCGGGCGTGCATTGAAATGGGGCTTGACAATGGTCGTGGTTTTGTTAGAAATATCCTATGTTCTGTGTCAAGACGTTTGCCGCCCACACCAAAAAGTTGTCGTGCGAGAAAATCGATATTGAAGACGCAGCAGTTGTTACTGTCAGAATTGATGCAATTCCCGTAATTTCATTCCGGACTGATACGTTCGTACGTTTACCCGCCACCTTTTTAAGTATCACGGCCCTGGTGTTGAGATAGTGTAACTACACAGTCGTTTCGCGTTTAGCGGACATCCGGACAGCTGCCATGCCTTTGCATAGTCTCAAATCGAAAATAATTGCTGTCATTGTGCTCATCAGTCTGGTGGTTGGCCTTCTGTCCACGTTTGCCTTTAACTCGAGTACCGGGCGCATAATTAATGATCTGGCCCTGCGTTTCGGCACCAAAGAGGCGCTGCTGCAGAAGAACAAGATTCTCTCTGTCATCGACCGCGAGGTAGTGCTGGCCCAAAAAATGGCCGATGATATTACCATCAGGAGATGGGCTGCCAATGAAGATAACCGGGAATTCAGGCAACCGGCTTTGGAGGAGTTGGAAAGTTACCGCAGGTTGTTCCGGGACAAAAGCTTTTTCATTGCCCTGGCAGGATCGAATCATTATTACGTCTACAACAAGGGGAAAGGGCACGAAAAGGTAGAAATGGTTACGCTGGATGCCGCCAAACCTGATGACAGGTGGTTCTTCGAGGGGCTGCACACCATTGACGGCTATGCCTTGAATCTTGACTATAACCCGACCCTGCAGGAAGCGAAAGTCTGGTTCAATGCGGTCATGAAGGGAGCCCGGGGAGAGACCATCGGCATCTGCGGCGGAGGCATCACAGTAAGCGATTTTCTTAATGAAATAGTGTACACCAAGAAAAAAGGGCTGTCGACCATACTCATTGACCGTGCCGGGGTGATCCAGGCTCATGAAGACCGCTCGATAGTAGAGCACAATGCCAATACCCGTGACGCCGCAAAAAAAATAACCATCTTCGCCCTTATTGACGATCCGGCCAGACAGGAACAGCTGCGTGAGGCAATTAAAACCCTTGTTTCAGGCAAAAGTGAAGTAGAGACATTCCCCGTCAGTTCCGGAGGGAAGAGCTATCTACTGGCGCTCTCCTATTTACAGGGGATGGGATGGTTCAACGTGGTGCTGGTTGATGTCTCACGTGTCATCAGCATGAGGGAGTTTTTGCCAATTGTCGCCATCATGTCTCTGGCATTGCTGCTTGCCATCATCATGATAGGACTGCTTATAAACCGGATGGTGCTTGCTCCGCTTGCCATGCTTTCACACGCATCCCGTCTGGTTGCCGCCGGGCAATACGACATAGCCCTGCCGGTCGCCGGTAACGATGAGCTGGGCGATTTGACTGATTCGTTCAATGGCATGACGGCGATGATTTCCGATCATACCAATAATCTCGAAGCAAAAGTCCGGGAGCGGACTGATGCACTTTCTGCGGCAAATCGGCAGCTGGAGGATTCTCAACAGAGGATCACGGACAGTATCAGCTATGCCCGTATGATCCAGTCTTCGATCCTTCCTGACCGAGAGGCTCTGGAGCGCAGTCTCGGGGAGCATTTTGTCCTGTATCGCCCCAAGGAGCCGGTGGGAGGTGACTTCTACTATCTGCGGGAGTTCTCCGGCCATTTCCTGGTGGCGGTTATTGATTGTACCGGACACGGTATCCCCGGTGCGTTCATGACCATGACAGTCAATTCAGTGCTGAACCATGTTGTGGATGTGCTCTGTAATGACGACCCGTCCCGCATTCTCTCCGAACTCAACCGGGTAATGCGCAGCACCCTGCATCTTCGGGATGTGGATGCCGGACTCGATATATCCGTCTGTCTGGTTGACCGGAACGCACAACGCCTGGTGTACGCCGGGGCAGGACTCAACCTCTATGTGGCGGAGAAAGGGGTGAAAGAGGTGCGCTGCAACCACCAGCGGGTAGGGTACAAAGGGTCGCGATTGGATTACCACTATGCAAACCACGAACTTTATCTCGCCGCAGGAGCGTGCTGTTATCTTACTACCGACGGACTTCTCGATGAACCGGGAGGGGATAAGGGGTTCGGCTTTGGAACCGAGCGGTTCAAGGCGATGCTGGCAGACCACGCACATCTTGCAATGCACTCTCAGCAGCATGAGATTGAACGCGTACTCGGCGACTACCGGGGGGGCAACCGCCAACGCGATGACATGACTCTGATTGGATTCCGCTTCTAAAAGGTGTTTTCAGAAGCTACACGCTCACTACAATTCAAAGGAGAAAATGATGGACCTCTTTCAACTCAGAGAGCAGTTTTCGAAAGAAGGTATCATGATGTGTTTCAACGGCCCCTTCTCCCACAGCATCATAGAGGAGATCGGTATTGCCATCAGAAACCATCTGGGCGCCGAGAATATTGCTCCCATGGCGGTTCTGGATGTATTTGCCGTCTACATAGAGATGACCCAGAACGCTCGGAATTATCTCGCAGCGCACAATATACCCGCCGTTGACGCCGGTTCAGCTACCATCGTGATTGCCAGGAGTGGCGAAGTCTACTCCGTCACCTGCGGAAATGTAATACTGATGACCTGTGTTGCAGAGCTGAGAAACAGGATCGACCACATCAATTCACTAAAACCTGATGAACTGAAAAAGCTGATACGGCAGCAGTTGCGTTGCGATATCCCACCCGGGGCAACCGGTGCCGGTACCGGTTTGATGGAGATGGCCAAACGGTCGTCCGGCCGTCTGGAGTACACCATCCGTGACGTCAACGGGCAGTATGCATTTTTTACACTTACCGTGCAGTTATAGGGGGAGCAGCATGCGATATTTCGAGACCATACCGCCAACAGTATCCACGCCTCAGGTCAAGTATGATTCTGCTGAGCGGAAACTGCTGATTACGGGTGATTCGTACCCGGAAAACTCTTTCGAGTTTTATGCTCCGATTACCCGGTGGGTTAAGGATTCTCTCGCTGACGGAGACGGCCTTAACATCGACATCAATGTCAGTTATATGAACAGCAGCAGCACCAAGTGCATGCTCGATCTGCTCGACCTGTTGGAAGATGCTTACGTGAGAGGAGTCATGGTGTCGATATTATGGCGCTATGACAAAGACAATCCCCGTTCACTCGACCTGGCGGAGGAGTTCAGGGAAGAGCTTACATTCCCTTTTACAATTGACGCTGTCAACGGTTGAGGTGCGTATGCCACGAAATAAAACGACTATAGAAGATCCGGCGCTGAATCATGCCCTGGGGATTATCGCTGAGGGCGCATCGCAGGATGTTGATATCTTTGCTGAGTATGTTGCACTGGCATCCGGATATAAGAAGCTGATCCGGAAATTCCAGAAAACGCTCGTTATCAGTGACTCCTATGAAGCGCAGCACCAGGACGTTTCGAAAAAGCTCGAAGAGGTGACGTACAAGTATCGCCAGTTGAAGGATGTGGCACTTCCAATCTGCATGTACTGTAAAAAAATCCGTTCCGATGACGACTACTGGCAACAACTGGAAGCATTTTTTCTCAAACACGCAGATATCATGTTCAGTCATGGTATCTGTCCAGACTGCTTTAAGACGTATTTCAAAAAAATGGGCGAACCACGTAAAAAAGTGCCGGATTCCAATGTAATCGGAATCAAGCAGCGGGGCTCACAGAGTGCACGGACACCGGACGAGGATAACGCTCTGAGAGAGATGCGCGCCCGTATTCGTCAATGCGCTTTTGATGGCAAGCCCCTTTCTCCGGACGTTGAACAATTTGTTGTGAATTATGGAAAGCTCTTGCGCCGGTTCAATAAAACCGTTTCCATCAGTGACAGCTATCAATCACAGATGATGGAACTCAATGCACGTTTGGAACTGTTAACTCGAACCGATTTTTTAACCGGGCTTGCCAACCGGTGGGATATGGTGACACGTCTGGAGTTGGAAAAACACCGCTCGGAGAGATACGGCAAAGTATTTTCGATACTGTTTGCGGATATAGATAGCTTTAAGAGAATTAATGACACCTACAGCCACTCCGTCGGCGACCAGGTTCTCCGTGCAATCGCCAATACGCTCCGCACGAGTCTCCGCCGTGAAGATGTCTGCAGCAGGTGGGGAGGCGAAGAATTTCTTATCCTGCTGCCGGAAACCGACTCTCAAACAGCCGGGTCAGTGGCGGAAAAACTCCTCAAAAAAGTGCGAAACACGGCTGTCCCGTGTGGGGATCATACCATCAAAGTCACGATGAGCATCGGGTATGGAAGTTTCTCGCACGGGATGAGCATAGACAGATTCATAACACAGGTCGATGATGCGCTTCACAATGCCAAAACTGCCGGACGTGATCGGACTGCCGATGCCGGAACCCTCTCGTATGACAGCAGCGTGATCCAGTAAAAGGCGGGGTAAGGCTGTGTATGACGGATCACACTGTTCCTCATCCCGGCGTTATCCAAAACGCGCCACTATCTCCCGCGCCACCGCAATAATCCCGATACCTGTAGGACAGACTGCGTCGCATCTCCCACAGACAAAACAGCTGATCTCCCCCCATTTGTCAGGGTCGGCTGCCAGTTTGTGATGGATGCGCCGCCTGGTGCGGAGCGCTTCACTCCCGAGCGGGTTGTGGCCTCCTGCCTCGCGCATAAAGCCGTCCAGCTGACACGAATCCCACATGCGGCTCCTCTCTATTTTTCCGGCACTGCGCCAGTCCTGCACGCCGAAGCAGGTGCAGGTGGGGCAGGCCAGGTTGCAGCCGGTGCAGGCGATGCAGCGGTCGCCGATCTCTCCCCAGAACGAGTCCGGGACGCGGTCGGCACGGAGTATCTCCGACGCTTGAAGGATCAACTGCTGGTTTTCGTCTGGAAGGGTCATGTCGGCCTGCCGGAACAGCTTGGTCGCATCCGGCGGAACGCTGTCCGGAAGTTCGGCAGCAATCTCCCCCCCGATTTCGCTGTACGGTAGTACCATCCAGTTTTTGCCGTCCCAGAAAAACTCCATATCACAATTGCCGCCGGCGGGACACAGCAGCGCCCCACCCGGGCCACAGTAGCCGGAAACTCCCGCCACTACCGCATTCCTACGCTGACGGAAGTAAATGTCGTCACAGAATCCGTCTGCAAAGAAGCGGTCGATAAAGCGGAGGCAGTCGAGGTCCCGGGGGGTAAAGCCGAGCACGAAGAGCGGGCGGTCAGGTGTCTGCGGTTCCTGCAGATCACCATCGTCGGCGGTGAAGATTGTTCCCTGCTGGGGGAAGAAGGCAGCGTTCGGCTTGCTCAGAACAGCGCCGCCGTGCAGGGCCCGCGCCCCGTCGTCCGGAGAGCCGATGACGCGGGTGCCGTCCGGGAGCAGGATCGGAAGTCTCAGCTCCCATTTTTCGGCAAGGGAGGCAAGAAACGAATCGAGGCGGTCGGGAGTGAGAATTTTCATGGCAGCTTCTCCACCCGCACCGCACAGACCTTGAATTCCGGAATGGACGACTCGGGGTCAAGGGCGTTATTTGTGAGGGCGTTGGCCGCCCCTTCGACAAAATGAAACGGCATAAATACGACGCCGGGGATGACCATTTCAGTCACCCGCGCCTCTGTCTGCACGGTTCCGCGGCGGCTGGACACCTGCAGCCGGTCGCGGTCGCGCACTCCAAGGCGGGCGGCGTCGTCCGGATGCAGTTCGATAAAGGAGCAGGGCTCCTCCCGGTCGAGCAGATGGGTGCGGCGGGTCATGCTGCCGGTGTGCCAGTGGAAGTAGGTGCGGCCGGTGGTCAGCACCAGGGGGTACTGTTCGTCGGGGAGTTCGGCCGGCAGTCGGTGAACTACCGGACTGAAAAGTCCCTGGCCGCGGGTGAAACGCTCCAGATGGAGAATAGGGGTGCCGGGGTGGAAGAGGTTGGGGCAGGGCCACTGCAGTCCGTGCGGGTCCAAACGGTCGTAGCTGATGCCACCGTAGATCGGAGTGAGCCCTGCAATCTCGTCCATAATCTCTGCAGGAGCGCTGTAGCGCATCCCTCCAAAGCCTGCGCGCTCCGCAATGTCGCAGAGGATTTCCCAGTCGGCGCGGGCCGAACCGGGCGGTTCCACCGCCTTGTAAAGGCGCTGGACGCGGCGTTCGGTGTTGGTGAAGGTTCCCTCCTTCTCGGCGTAGCAGGCGGCGGGAAGCACGATGTCTGCGAGCGCGGCGGTTTCGGTGAGGAAAATATCCTGCACGACCAACAGTTCAAGGCTATCCAACACCGTGCGGGCGTGATTCTGATCCGGGTCGGAAAGCATCGGGTTCTCCCCCATGATGAACATTGCCTGCAGATGCCCTGCCGAAGCGGCATCCATGGCCCGTGTCAGCGGAAGTCCCGGTTCCGCGGGGAGTGATGATACCCCCCAGGCCGCTGCAAATTTTTCCCGCAGCTGAGGGTCGGATACTTTCTGGTAGCCGGTGAACAGATCCGGGAGTGCCCCCATGTCGCATCCACCCTGCACATTGTTCTGACCGCGTAACGGATTTACTCCGGTTCCGGGACGACCCACATTTCCGGTCAGCATCGCCAGCGCTGCGATGCAGCGGACATTGTCGACGCCGTGGCTGTGCTGGGTGATCCCCATGGAGTAGACGATCATCCCCCGCTCCGCACCGGCGAACAGGCGCGCCGCTTCGACAATTTCACCGGCGGTCAGACCGGTGGCGGCAGCAGCTCTATCAGGTGTCCAATCGGCGACAGAATCGGCAAGCGCAGCATAATTTTCGGTACGGGTCGTGATAAACTCCCGGTCTTCCAACCCTTCGGCGATGATGACGTGCATGATCCCGCTTAGCAGGGCGACATCGCTGCCATTTTTGTGGCGCAGGTGCAGATCGGCGTTTCGGGAGAGGCGAATGCGGCGGTTGTCGGCCACGATCAGGCGGGTCCCGTTTCGGACGGCGTTAAGAATACGTGAGCCGATAAGTGGATGCTGTTCGGTGGTGTTGGAGCCGATGACGAGAATAGCGTCGGTCTGATCGAAACAGGAGATGGAGTTGGTCATGGCGCCGGAGCCGAACGTTTCGGCCAGGCCGGTGACGGTGGAGGAGTGGCAGAGGCGGGCGCAGTGATCGATGTTGTTGGTGCCGAACACCGCCCGCGCCAGCTTCATCAGCAGATAATTCTCTTCGTTGGTCGCCTTGGCAGAGGAGGCGAACATGACCGCGTCGGCACCGTGCTGTTTCTGGATCGTCCGCAGTCGTTCGACGGTCAGATTCAGCGCCTCGTCCCAGGTGGCGCGCTGCAGCACGCCGTCACGGCGGATCAGCGGTGTCGTGAGGCGATCGGGGTGGTGGACGAAGGCATAGGCGTTCCACCCCTTGACGCAGAGGCCGCCGCGGCTGACCGGATGGGTCGCGCTCGGCTCCACACCGACGAGGCGTCCGCCGTCGCTGACGAGGTAGAAGGTGCAGCCGGTGCCGCAGTAGGGGCAAACGGTAAGGGTCCGTTTCATACGGATCCGCCTTCAGACGTAAAGCTTCGCTGCATCGTCGAGTCTCTCCATGACGTACCTGTCAGTACGCCTGCGTCGGCCTCTTCTCGCTGACTTGCTCTCCGTCCGGAATCGAATCCGTCAGAGGTATGAATGAGTTCTTTTATCACAGCGCCCCTCTCAGAAGCTCAATTTCATCGAGCCAGAAGACCGGGCCGTCCTGACAGCAGTAGAGGTGTTCGATCGTGCAGTGGCCGCATTTGCCGACCCCGCAGCGCATCTGACGTTCCAGGGAGACGACGATCCGGTCGGAGGGGAGTCCTTTTTTATGCAGCTCTGCGATAACGCCCCGATACATGGCCGGAGGGCCGACAATGACAGCCGTTGTCGTCTCGGGAACCAGAGAGAGAGGGGGAATAAGTGCGGTAATTAGGCCGACGCTGCCGCTGAAGCAGTCTCCTCCGGAGATGTTGTCAACGGTCATGCTGCAGGCAAAGCGGGCAGATCGCTCCCACGCGGCGAGTTCATCCTTGAAGAGCCGGTCAGCCGGGCTCTTGGCGCCGTAAAGAATGGAAATAGAGCCGAACTCTTCCGAACGGTCTTCACAATACTGAATGAGCGAGCGCATCGGTGCCAGACCGCAGCCGCCGGAGATCAGCAGCAGATTCTGACCTTGCAGTCGCGGCAGGTCAAAAGGGCGGCCGAAGGGGCCGCGGATGCCGATGGTGTCGCCGGACTGTCAATCCGGTGCATGGCACCGGTAAGTGCACCGGCACGGCGTACACCGAGTTCGAAAATACCGTTCCGGGTTGGTGATGATGCCACCGAAATCGGTGCTTCCCCCCAGCCGAGCAGGGAGACCTGCACGAATTGTCCGGGAAGATGCCCGAGCGGCGCACCGTCGGTTCGCCTGACCCGGAACAGCTTTTCACCGGGAGTCAGGTCGGTGACGGAGACGATCTCGCATTCAAACGGCAGATACAGCGAGGCATGGCGGGGGGTGCTCATTCTCAAAGATCCCCCGTTTTACGGCGAATCGCCTCCCAGTCCTTTCCTCTTGGCATGATGAAGAGACACATACCATTACTTCGCTTCTCCCACAGCTCACCAAGTTTCCGTTTTTCATCATTCTCCGGCAAATCCCAGTCACGGCTGTTCTTGTATTCAACCGCCAGAATTTTACCGTTCTCCATCTGGCAGAGAAAATCGGGATAAAAGCGGTCGCTGCCTGTTTGCAATGAAAATGACGTTTTCTTGCACTCGACGTTGCGAACCCAGAATTTTACCGCTTCAAGTTGCGTTGCCAGAAAGAGCGCACATTCAAATTCTTCTCCGTCACCTTTCAGGTTGCCAATTTGAGGGAAAAAGTGCTTTGGCAGCTCGGTAAAACCGCAATAGATCGAGTCGTAGGCATAGCGCCCCTCTTCAAAGACAACATGGCTTCCGTCATTAACGGTGAATTCATCAGGAGAGAGCAAAAGATATTGATGCACCTGTTGCATAGCCAGCTTTTTACCTTCGTTGATCTTTGTCTCCAATGCGCTTCGTAGCCGGAATTTTGCATACACCAGCTCTTCCAGTGTAAAGCCGCTTGCCGTCAGCCACTCAACTGCCTTGTTTAAAAAGGCGGCTTTTTCGTCCGGCATCAGGGTTTCGTCATAGATGTTCCGTTCCAGCCAGGAGACAAGATGCACCTGATCCCAGCCAGAATGATACTCGAACAGATAGGCCTCTGCCACACCTGGCGCAAAAGAGGTGAACTTCACCTTCTCCTTTTCCAGATACATCGTGCCGCCCTGCGGTGTCTGGTTTGCCCTGGTAAATGACGTCAGATCGCTGGAAAAGTCGAGCAGGCTCCAATCCCCTTGTAGCAGATGGGTCGCCTCAAATGATTCCCACAGTTCCCCTTGCCGGAACTGCAACTGCGGCACCTTGAACAACTCTCCTTGTTCCGATGGGGTTTTTGGCGGTACTTTGCGAGGTGATCTCAAACGGGTTATGGCTTCCCGGACAGCCTGTTTCCCTTCCGGTGTCTGAAAAACATCCTGCAAAGCCTTAACCTGGGGCTCAGTAAATGTGCCCTTCAGTGTGATGGAGCCATTCTCCGGGGTAATCTCGATCTTTTTCATCAGATTGTCTGGAATAGCCTCCGGCTCGGGCAACTCAGGTGTGCTGTAGGTCAGGCTGGTTTGGTGGCTGAACAGCTCATCATCCTGTTCTTCATCCTGGATATTGATCAGTTCTCTGGTCTCCTGCCGTTCGAAGCCATTACGTACCAGGCCATCCTTGAGGCTCTCGACCGTGGCGGCAAAGTTACTCGACGTCAGATAGGCATACGCCATGTTTAGATCGGGATGATCATTCCGTGTTGCATACGGCAAACGCAGAATTCGTCCCAGTACCTGTTCCGCAGCCGTGGCCGAGCTGGTATTTCGCAACGAGCAGAGCACATAGGCAAAGGGGCAGTCCCACCCTTCGCGTAATTTGTCCACAGTGATGATGAAACGGTACGGGCAATCTTCAGCAAGAATATTCTTTCCCGCGATCTCGTCCGTAGTGCCGGTAGCGATGGCAATTTCATGCTCCGGAATATTGAAATCGTCCAGCAGCGCCTGTTTGACCCGCTCTGGCGTCAATGTTTCGTGGCCGGCGTCTTTGCGCTCTGCTTGCAGCAGCATGATCGGACGTATGTAGTTTCCACCTGCGGCATGTTCAGCTTCTGCGGCCACCTGCAACTTGTCCAGACAGCCAATACTGTCCCGCATGGCGTCAAGCCAGTTGGGACGTCGCACCAGCGTCAGCGGCATCTTGATCATGTCCTCAGAATGCAGGACAGAGGCGGAAACGCTGTAAAGCACGTTACTCGGCTGATAGGTGCGGTCCGGTGTCGCCGTTAGTTCCAGGATGGCGCACGGTTCGAAGCGGGCCAGGGTATCGAAGGCCAGCAGTGTCCCCTGATTGTGGGCTTCGTCCACGATGACAAAAGGTTTGCGCAGTCGCAGCACATCAACCAGAGAACCGATGCCGCGCACGGCTGCGTCAGTGATCCCCTCGAAATGCTCCATCAGGCTGCCGTTCTGCTTGTAGACGCTCAGACGTCCGGTTTCTTCCTGCTTGAAGGCCTGCATGGTGGCGACAATGATCACATTCGAGCCATTCAGCAGATGTGGAGTCATCCGCAAGGCTTCCTCGATGTCCAGCACGGTCAATTCACCCAACGCCGATGCCACTGACTGACCAAGGATTGACGATGTGTCTCGCAATGCCTTTAAAGTTTGTTCTCGGATCGGTTCCGACGGCACCAGCCAGAGGGTCAAGCTGAACGGAGAATGCAGCAGGCTCCGGTTTACCCGTTCGATTGCCATCCCCGCTACCAGCGTCTTGCCGCCGCCGGTGGGGATACGCAGGCAGATATACGGGACTGTTTCAAGGTTGCGCAATGGCCGGTAAAGCAGCGCCATACCGCGCCATTCCTGGGTGGTCTGGGCGTAGCTTTCGCGGGGAAAGCCGGTTTCACGGCAGCGTTTGAGGAACTTTTCAAACCACTCCAGCGCGTCGAACTGATATTTTTTGAGAATCATGGAATCTCCACGTCCCGTAGGGACAGAATGATGGTAGACGGGGAATTCATTCCCCGGTTCATGTGTCACATATTACCACCGTCACGTACGTGACGGATGAATGGGTGCGTGTCTCAAATTCGTGACGCGTTTCAAATCCGTGGGATGAATCCCACGGCTACCATCGGACGACCCTCTGGGGCTTTGTCAACATCAGCCCCAGACATAACTCTCGTCATAGGCAAGATCATGCTTGTTGAGGAAATGGATGTATTCCTCTTGAAACGTTTTTGTTCGGTGATGTTCGCGCTGCCCTTCGATATACCGTTTTGTATCGGCAACCTGTGAGACGCCGACGGTAAAGGCACCGTACCCGTCTTGCCAGGCAAATGCGCTCATGTCGTTATCGGTTTCATGGATCCAACGCGACGAAGCTCCCTTGAGCAGTTGCACCGCCTTGCTGACAGACATGGTGGTCGGCAAAGCAAGCAGGATATGTATATGGTCATCATAACCTCCTACCTGTAACGCCTTCATGCCGTTTGCGCGGGCAATGCCACCCAGATATTCCCACATTTTGGTTTCTTTTGAGGCTGGAAACCACGGTTCCCGGTTCTTGGTGCTGAAAACGATATGGTAATGCAACGCCGTGTAGGTATTGGCCATTTTGTTCTCTCTCGCCCTGTTGGTAGTTCAAATCCGTTTTCGTCCTGTAGGGACAGAATGATGGTAGACGGGGAATTCATTCCCCGGTTCATGTGTCACATATTACCACCGTCACGTACGTGACGGATGAATGGGTGCGTGTCTCGAATTCGTGACGCGTTCAATTCCGTGGGATGAATCCCACGGCTACCGTCGGACGCCCCTCTGGGGCTTTATCCACCGATTTTAAGCTTGTATGGCAACTGCTTGAAGACAATCCCCTCGCGGCGCAGCCGCTCCTGGTCGATGCGGCAGGCCGTGCCGTAGATGACCTTTGGCCCGTTGTGTCCGGGCAGCGCGGCCAGAATTGTCGTGGTCAGCACATTGCCGCCCTTTTGTGTCTTGTCTTTGAGGATGCCGTTGTAGAGGAGATAGACCGCCGTGCCGTTGTGGACGCCGAGCAGCGGACTGTCCAGGGTGGCAGTAGCGGGCAACGGTCCGCCGGTTTCAGTGAAATAGACATGGCGTGCGAGATCGGCAAAGCGCACAGTGGAACGGATATTCCCCCGTTCGTCAAAGAGCGGTTCGCTCAGTTCGCAGAAGCGGAAGCCACCGCCTAAAGCAGGGATGTCGTTGTAACCTTGTGCAACTCGCGACAGCCGTTGTGCTGTGATATTTTGGCAGATATGGTTGTCCATCTCTACTAAGATAAAGCGGCGGTTGCCGTCATCGGCGGCGTTTTGCGCAAGTACGGCATGGCCTGTGGTGCCACTCCCAGCGAAGGAGTCGAGAATTAGAGAATCCTTGTCGGTAGTTTGGTCAATCAGCAGCTGAACCAAATCGGGCGCTTTAGGAAAGGCAAAAATCTGTGAACCAAATATGTTACGTATAGCTTGTGACCCATCGGCGGTGTATATGCCGTCAATAACGCTTGGAAAACCTGTAGATGCGGTTTGTAACTCATCCAAAAAAACTTTTTCGCGAGGTCTTCCTGTAGCTTTTTTGGGAAAAATAATGCGGCCTTCCTTGATTTTTACACCCATAGTTTCCCGACTATAACGCCAACCGGTATTTACAGCGCAAGGGTAGCTTAAGCCTGTGATAGGGTCTTCAAGGTCGTAGTGAAGGTTGGGGCGGTCTTTTGCGTTTGCCAGACCAAGAATACTACGGCTCATCCATTCCCCTCGATGATCTTTATCAGGGTTACTGTATTTTGTTTCATCACGCGACTTACCTTTTAGCCTGCACCCACCTGACTTTCGTGAATAAACAAATATGTACTCGTGATCTGTTGAAACGCCGGACAAAGAACGACTGTCAAGGTGTTGCCGTGCTTTCCAAATAAGTTGAGCCATAAAGTTGGCAGCACCAAAAATCTCATCCAACAACAACCTAAGCCATGCGGCCTCATTATCATCAATACTGATAAAAATAGCCCCGTCATCCCTTAGAAACTCCCGCAGCAGCGCCAGCCTTGGATACATCATGCACAACCACTTGTCATGTCGCGAGAGGTCTTCCGCTTCCCTCCCCACGGCCCTGCCCAGCCATTCCCGCATTTCGGGACTGTTGACGTTGTCGTTGTAGACCCACCCCTCGTTGCCGGTGTTGTAGGGTGGGTCGATATAGATGCACTTTACCTGCCCGGCGTAGTAGGGCAACAGCGCCTTGAGCGCCAGCAGGTTGTCCCCCTGCACCAGCAGGTTCCCGCTGCCGGGGTCACCCACGGAAAGCTCCGGGTTTTCCCGCAACAGGTGAAACGGCACCTCGCGGTGATGATTTACAACGGCTTTTTTGCCGATCCAGTCGAGTTTTGGCATGGTCTCCTCATGTATACAAAAAGGCCGCCCATGCAGGAACGGCCTCATATTTCAGTTACGTGATTTCACAGACAGATATCTACAATTGATTTTGTCCTGCAAGCAGTTCTTCATATCCCTGCCGATTAAGAGGGCAATCGACCAGATTAAGAAACTGAGGCTTGGTAAGGTGACATTGTCTGGCCATTTTTCCCAGCAAATCATCGCCAATGGTTTTCATCTTGGGGGTGTGGCTGGTTTTGGTCCTGGCTGTGGTCTTCTTTCCTTCGAGGGTGCAGTAATAGAAATAGCTGTGGTCGCCTTCAGTTCGGCTGAACCCCTTTGATTCGAGGGCTGACTCCACCTGCCGCTTGTCACGCTGCACTGGTAACCTCCCGCAGCGCGGCAAGCAAGTTCTGCTTTACGGCAATCGCCGCACCGGTCAACTCATCATCGGCGGCCATAGCGTAGGTGTCCCACAAAAAGGCTATTTGTTCTCTCAGTTCCAGATCAAGCTGATCTCGGGTATAGGCATAGACGTCAATCCCCAGTTCCGGCTTTTCGAGGCAGTACAACTGCTGGGTTTCGTCAAGTTCCGGCGTCAACTCCAGCGGTTTGCTGAACTCAAATATTCTTCCGGCACACTCGATTGTCTGGAGGTAGAAGGTGGAAAAGTCAACTTCTTCAATGCTCTCCACGTTGATGATTTTTTTCGGCAAGTCGTTTTCATCCATAATCACTTCACCCGTAACCTGAATCAATTCACGGGGTCGTTCCAGTAGCATCTCTTCAAGGGCTTCGCTGTAGGTGCATTCAAGTTCTCGGTTATTTGCTGGGTAGACAATCTTGATCTTTCGTTCGTCAAACTGAATCTCCGACAATCGACCGGTGACGGTGCGCACCTGCCGTTCAGGGTCGGCAGCTGTAGAGAGGCATGATTTGCCGCGTTCATGCAGGGTGTCCAAAGAAACCCGGAAGATACCGGATGGTTGGGATATTCCCGCTTTGATTCCGCTTCCTGAACTGGGAGTCATGGAACGCACCGCATCAACGAATCGGTCGCGCCGGGTATTATCCGGTATCTTTGCGGCAAGCCCGGATAGTTCGCCAGTCGATATAAATGTGCAACAATCAGAGAAAAGCTCTCCAACCGCCTCCACATCGTCGATTGCAAACAAGGTAACGGTAGGGTCGCCGATCTCTATCGGCACGATGTAGCTTCCTGGTTTAGGGAGTGAACAGAGTAGTGGGTATTTAGCGTCTACGGTTTTGTTGATACGATCACGTTGACGCACGGAGATGTTTTCATGCTGCATTGCCAGCAGGTGTACTGCCCGCTGCATCGCGCCAAGGACTTGAGTCAAGGTTGCCACCGGCAGCATCTGGCCGTCGGCGAATCGTCCCTCAAACTTTATTTCAAACTGCCTCTTTTCACTCATGAAAACAGACGCTCCAGATTAAGCACATTTAGTAGGGGAACATTTTGCATAACTAAATGAAAATGTAAACAATATTCAAGGTCACGGTTTCTTTTTCAGCCGCCACCCTTCCTTATTGATCTGCGGAGTCCGGGAGAGGGCCAGTGAGTCGGGCGGCACATCGATTGTCACGGTTGTGCCGGCAGCGACCAGTGAGTTGCGGCCGACGCTGACCGGCGCCACCAGCTGCACATCGCTGCCGATAAATACGTCATCGCCGATAACGGTGCGATGTTTGTTGACGCCGTCATAGTTGCAGGTAATCGTGCCGCAGCCGATATTGACATTACGGCCGATGTCGGCATCACCAAGATACGTAAGGTGCGAGGCTTTTGAACCTTCACCCATGATGATTTTCTTGGTTTCGACGAAGTTGCCGATCTTCACTTTATTGCCAAGGGTCGTACCGGGGCGCAGATGAGCCATCGGCCCGATTGCAACATCTTCACCCAGTACGGAACTTTCCAGCACGGAAGCGGTTTTGATATGGCAATCATCTCCAATCCGGCAGCCGGTGATGCTGACTCCACCCTCAATCTCGCAGTTGCACCCGATGACCGTACCCCCGCCGATCCGGCATCCGGGGTGGATAGTCGTATCGGCACCGATGACAACACCGTGATCAATATACGTCTGCTCCGGATCGATGATGGTGACGCCGTTCAGCATATGTTCGCGGGTAATGCGGCGACGCAGAATCCGGCCGGCTTCTGCAAGCTGGACCCGGTCGTTTACACCCATAATTTCGTCGGCATCGCCGGTCTGAAGCGCCAGGCAGGTCAATCCTTTTTTGACGGCTATCGCCAGCAGATCAGTCAGATAATATTCCCCCTGGGCATTGTCGTTGCCGATCCCTCTGATATTGGTGAACAAAAAGTCGGAATCCATACAGTAAATGCCGCTATTGATCTCACGGATCTCCTGCTCTTCCGGGTCGGCATCCTTCTGCTCGACGATACGTGTTACCCGGCCGGTTTGATCACGAATGACGCGGCCGTAGCCATAGGGGTCATCCATACTCGCGGTCAGTACCGTTACCGCCGCACGGTTGTCATGATGGTATGCCAGCATGTTTTTCAAGGTTTCTGAACGCAGCAGCGGAGTGTCTCCGCAGAGGATCAGAACTGTGCCGCGGAAACCGGCCAGCACTTCCAGTGCGCAGGCGACGGCATGCCCGGTGCCGAGCTGTTCTTCCTGCATTGCGCAGAGAATATCTGCCGCGCCGCGAAAGACACCCTGAACGGCATTGGCCTGATGACCGATTACCAGAACGATGGGGTCTGAGCCCGCGTCACGGGCGGCGGCGACCGGCCAGAAAATCATGGGCAAACCGGCAACAGGATGAAGGACCTTGATCAGTCCCGATTTCATGCGGGTGCCTTTTCCGGCGGCGAGTACAACTGAGGCGATAGATTTCATGCGATCGGCTCCATACAAAAAATGTGGGAAATGCGCCCGGACACTTTATGCGATTGATAACCAAAGCGTCAAGAGATTAGCACAGTTGCGAAGACATGACCCATCTTTAACCTTTACTTATCCGCTCGATTGGCTATAGTACTTCCGTTTGCGTCATTGACGCCGCGCGCCCCGATAAAACGGGCTGACAACTGATAACGAACTGTTTTCTATTCTGAATCAACAGAAAACAGGTATCACTTACCAAGGGTTACCCGATGGCGATTGCAGAGGATGTCCTCATCCTTGACAAAAAAATGAATGAACTGATCACAAAGTACGAACAGTACTTTATCGGTCTCGAAAAACGGGAGCCGCTCCAACTGGTGGGCGAGGTCGAAAAGCTGGTGCGGCGCTACAGCGGCGTGCCGATCAATAACACCATGTACAAACACCGCTTCACCATGCTGGTGGCCCGACTCAACACCTATCGTGAACATTGGAACCGGATTCTGAAGTTGATTGAGGAGGGGCGTTATTCACGGGACCGTTTTATCAGGGATCTGCACCTGCGACAGAAAACTATGCCCGTGAAGAAAGAACCCGATTCTCCGCAGGCGACAGATGATTCAGATATTGATCGCCTCGTCCACGAATTCCGTGAAGCCCGTAAGGCCTGTAACCTGCCGGTCGACAGGATTACCCGGGAGTTGGTTGCGGCAACAATTGATAAACAGAAACCGGCCCTGGCCGCTAAACTCGGCACCGATCATCTCGCATTCAGGGTCGTTATTGAAGATGGGAAACCAAAACTGAAAGCCGGACTTCGAAAACATTGATGGTCTGAACTGTCCGGCACTGATACCACTATGCCCCCCCTGATCCCCCAAACAATTGACACAATTGCCGCATTCCGACGCGGTATCCGGCGCATAGCCGTCCCCGGCCTAAAAGGTTCGTCTCCGGCTCTGTTCGTTGCTGATCTGGTCAGAGCAGGCCTTGATACGCCATTGGTGATCACGGCAACCCAGGAAGCGGCGGAGGAATTCTGCAGGGAGTTTGCCTTCTACTCAGGAGGGGATCTGCATGCGGTACTCTTTCCGGCGTGGGACACGGTGCCGTTTTCAGCATCTTCTCCGCATCCGGATGTGACCGGAGCCCGGCTGGATACGCTTTTCCGCCTGAACAACAGCGTATCCAGTATAACCGTCATGTCGGTGTCGGCTGCGATGCAGCGGGTGCTGCCTCGCAAAACCCTGAATGACGCTTCCTGTTATCTGCTCCCCGGAGAAGAGTTTGAACGGGATGACCTGCTGGCCAGGCTGGTCAGAATGGGATACGCCAATGTGCCGCTGGTGGAGGACCGAGGTACCTTTGCCGTGCGGGGAGGAATTCTGGATATATTTCCTCCCAATCTGACGACGCCGGTCAGGATTGAGTTTTTTGGCGATACCGCTGAAACCATACGCGCTTTTGATCCCCTGACGCAACGCTCCCTGCAGCCGGTTGAGGAGCTGGTCCTGCTCCCGTCCCGTGAACTGCTGCTGTCCGACGATGTGCTGGCCGATATTTCCCCGCGTCTTAAAAAACTCTGCGACGATCTTGACATCCCGGCCAATCGCCGCCGACTGATACTGGAAGATCTGCAAAATGCGGTCTACTACCAGGGTATTGATTTCCTGCAGCCGCTCCTTCATCCCGGACTTGAGACCATATTTGACTATATTCCTGCCGCCGCCCCGCTGGTTCTGCTTGACCCTGAGGCAATAAGCTATGCGCGCCTCAGCCAGTGCGAAGAGGTCGAAGCCGGTGCAGCCAAGGCTGCCGCTGCCGGTCTGGCGCATTCTCCGCCGAATGAGCTTTTCCTGAACGATTCCGAAACGGGGGTCATCATCTCAAGGAGACGCGTTATTGAGATGTCCGGTCTGACGCTTGACGCTCCGGGGGAGAGTTCGACAATCGACGTTCCCTGCCGGGATAACAGTGATCTGCGAGTGAGCGTTTCGAAGGAGAGCAGTCATGCCCTGGCGCCGCTGGCCCGTCAGTTGCGCGAATGGCTTGACGGCGGGGAGCGGATTGCCATCGCTTGCCACCAACAGCCGCAGGCCGAACGTCTCAAGGATCTTCTTACGCCGTACAAACTCCCCTGCTCCATCAGTGAAGCGGGTTTTGCTCCCCTGCCGCTCTCCTCTCCCGCCGGGGGAGGCGGATCTTCTCCTCCGTCCAGTGTGGGGATCTCCATTCTCATCGGTGACATCTCCCGCGGCTTCCGCCTCCCCTCCTCCCGTCTGATACTGATCGCAGAAGAGGAGCTGTTCGGTAAACGGGTCAGGCGCCGCGGTGTTTCGGAAGTGCGTAAAAAACAGCTCCTTGCCTCTCTGGCGGAACTTAAACCGGGCGATTATATGGTGCATATCGATCATGGAATTGCACTGTACCGCGGGCTGCAGCATATCAGTGTCGGAAGTACAGGCGGGGATTTCCTGCTGCTGGAGTATGCCGGATCAGACAAACTGTTTCTCCCGGTTGACCGTCTCGGACTGGTACAGCGGTATGTCGGCCCGGAGGGAAGCCAGCCGGCACTTGACAAACTGGGCGGGGTCTCCTGGGAAAAATCAAAGGGGAAAGCGCGCAAAAACATTGAGGAGCTTGCCGGGGAACTGCTGGAGATATATGCCCGGCGTCAGCTGAGTGAGGGGTTCTCGTTTTCCCCCCCGGATGAAATGTACCGGGAATTCGAGGCATCGTTTGCCTGGGAGGAAACTCCTGACCAGCTCTCCGCGATTCAGGATGTGCTGGCCGACATGCAGCATTCGAAACCGATGGACCGGCTTGTCTGCGGTGATGTCGGCTACGGCAAGACCGAGGTCGCCCTGCGGGGCGCTTTCAAGTCGGCATTGGACGGCAAACAGGTCGGCATCCTTGTGCCCACCACCATTCTCGCCCAGCAGCACTATGAAACTTTCCGCGAACGGCTGAAGGAGTATCCGGTCACGGTCGAGGTACTCTCCCGTTTTCGTACCGCCAAAGAGCAGAAGGCTATACTTGAACGTCTCAAGAAGGGGGATATCGATATCATCATCGGTACTCACCGTCTGCTCCAGAAAGATGTCGCCTTCAAGGATCTTGGTCTCATGATCATAGACGAAGAGCAGCGTTTCGGGGTTAAGGATAAGGAACGCCTCAAATCATTCCGGGCGGTGGTCGATGTCATGACTCTTACCGCAACCCCGATCCCCCGCACTCTCTACATGTCTATGATGGGAATCCGCGATCTCTCGATCATCGATACGCCGCCGGTTGATCGTCTGGCGGTAAAAACGTTCGTCTCACGCTTCTCCGAGGAGCTGATCCGCGAAGCGGTGTTGCGTGAGCTGCGCCGCGGCGGGCAGATATTCTTTGTTCATAACCGGGTTCAGACGATCGGGAAACGGGCGGAACTGCTGGCTCAGCTGGTGCCGGAAGCCAAAATCGCTGTAGGCCATGGCCAGATGGGAGAGCATGAGCTGGAAAAAGTCATGCTCGGCTTCATGCATGGCGAAACCAACCTGCTCCTCTGCACTACGATCATCGAGTCAGGCCTTGACATCCCGAACGCCAATACCCTGATCGTCGATCATGCCGACAAGTTCGGCCTGTCGCAGCTTTACCAGCTGCGGGGAAGAGTGGGGCGCTCCACCCAGCGCGGGTATGCCTATCTGCTTATCCCGGGGGAGGGAGCAATAAGTTCGGATGCCCGTGAGCGGCTCCGGGTGCTGCAGGAGATCTCCGAGCTGGGGGCAGGATTCCGTATTGCAACTCACGACATGGAAATACGCGGTGCAGGGGACATGCTCGGCAACCGTCAATCCGGAACAGTCACCGAAATCGGCTTCGAGCTGTACAACCAGATGCTGGAGGAGACGATTGCCCGGATGCGGGGCGAAGAGAACGTCGAACGGGTCGAACCGGAAATCAATCTCAAAGTCCCGGCCTTCATCCCCGAGGCGTACGTCAAGGAGGCCGGACAGCGGCTGGTAATTTACAAAAAGCTGACCCAGGCGGAAAGTGAAGAGGATGTGCTGGATGTGCAGAACGAGGTGCTTGATCGCTTCGGTAAATATCCGCTTGCGACATCATACCTTTTTGAGATCATGAAGCTGAGGGTGCTTCTGAAGAAGCTTGTCGTGCGGCAGATAGATTTCGACGGCCGTGCGGTGATCATTTCGTTCCACCCTCGCACTCCGGCCTCTCCTGATACGATAATCGGCATGATGCGGAGTGAACCGAAAAAGTTCCAGTTCACACCCGATTACAAGCTGGTCTGCACCCTTAAAGACACCTCTTTTGAGGGGATTCTTGACATGTCAAAGAGTGTTTTGACCCGATTGACTCCGGCAGGACTTCAGTAGTCCCCATGCTCGAAAATATGGATTTATACATCCTATCCTGTTAATCTGCTTCGTGCGGGATTCTGACCCCGATTCATGGGACAGGAAGTTTGACGGGCCATATGCTGCCAATTGCATGCAGAAAAAGCTTTATACGTACTAAGCCAGGTATATATGCTCAGCCATTATCCGCTCCTGACAATTCTCATATTCCTCCCGCTGGCCGGCTGCCTGCTGCTCCTGCCGCTCTGGGGTCGTGCGTCGGTGGTACGGCCGGTTGCCTTCGGGGTCGCCGCAGCAGAACTGGTGCTGACCGGATGGATCTACGCGTCGTGGCGGGTTTTGGAGGGAATTCAGTCGAAACTCCCCGGCTACCTGCTGCTGGAGGACGTTCCCTGGATCCCGTCATTCGGTATCCGGTATTCTCTGGGGTTGGACGGCATCTCGCTCCTGATGGTCATGCTGACTTCGTTCACCTTTTGCGTGGCACTGGCGGTGTCATGGAACTCCATAAAGGAGCGGACAGCCCTGTTCCTGATGCTGATGCTGATTATGGAGTCCGGCATTATGGGGGTTTTTCTCTCACTCGATCTGGCGCTGTTCTACCTGTTCTGGGAGATCATGCTGATCCCGATGTTCTTCCTGATCGGCGTCTGGGGGCATGGTCGCAAGATCTATTCGACGATCAAATTTTTCCTCTTCACCATGTTCGGTTCGCTTTTGATGTTGCTGGCAATCATTGCGCTGCACCTGCTGCACGCCGGACAGAGCGGTGTGACGACCTTTGCCCTGCATGATCTGCTGAAAACCCAGATTCCCTTTACCACTCAGATCTGGCTGTTCGCCGCCTTCTTTCTGGCGTTTGCCATCAAATTCCCGCTCTTTCCGCTCCATACCTGGCTCCCTGATGCCCATACCGACGCCCCGACCGCCGGGAGCGTGATTCTGGCCGGTCTGCTGCTCAAGACCGGAGGATACGGGCTGATCCGCTTCGGCTATCCACTTTTCCCGCTGGCGGCACAGGCGCTGACGCCGCTGTTCTATACGCTTGCGCTGATCGGCATCTTCTACGCGTCGCTGGTCGCCTTTGCCCAGGAGGATATGAAGCGTCTGATCGCTTATTCCAGTATCGGGCATATGGGGTACGTCGCAATCGGCATCGCCGCCTGGCAGCCGGTTGCCCTCTCAGGCTCGATACTGCAGATGGCCAACCACGGAGTGACCACCGGGGCGCTGTTCTGCCTGATCGGAATGCTGGATGAGCGGGCGCATACCCGGGACATCGCGGCCTTTGGCGGCGTGTGGGGGAAAATTCCAATCTGGTCGTTCTTCTTTCTGATCTTTTCGCTGACCTCTATGGGCGTGCCGGGACTGAACAGCTTCGTCGGTGAATTTCTGATCCTGGCCGGGACGTTCAAACAATCACCCCTGGTCGTTGTGCTCTCCTTCGTCGGCATAATCCTGCCGCTGATCTACATGGTGCGACTGGTGCAGGAGGTAGTGTTCCAGAAGGAACGCCAACCGTTGGTGCTGACTGACCTTAATCTGCGGGAGATAACTATTATGACGGCGCTCCTGCTGCTTGACATCTGGGTGGGGATTCATCCGGCTCCGCTTCTTGATATGATTCACCTGCCTGTTCAGCTGCTGTCGGGGGTGTCGCCGTGAGTGCCGCTGAACTGATGGCCCTGATGCCGCTTATGATACTGGCGGCGGGGAGCGTGCTCTGTCTACTGGTAGGCGCGGTCAGACCGGGGAGCTACCTGTACGCAGCTTCAATTGTTATTGTTTCAGCCGCCCTGCTCTGGAGTTGTGCCGTTCCCGTTGGAGCGGTCCTGCCGGGGCTCTCGGTCACCCCGTTTTCCCGTGTCTGCTCGGCCTTTCTCTGCTGTACCGGCATTGTTGCCCTGCTGTTGGCCCGCTCCTACAATATTCGTAACGATATCACCGGTGAGGAGTATCCGGCTTCGATTCTCTTTGCCCTGGCCGGGATGACTGCCGCGTGCGCCGCAACGGATATGTTGATGCTGTTCCTCGGTCTGGAAGCGTTCACGTTCGCTTTTTACATCCTGGCGGCGATCAAGCGGGACTCCTCAAAGGGGGGTGAAGCCGGGCTGAAGTATCTGTTGAACGGAACGTTGTCGGCAGCAATACTGGCAATGGGGATGGCACTGGTGTATGCCGCGCGGGGAACGCTCAAGCTGGCTGAACTGGCCTCCTCAAGTGGAAGTTCTCCGGAGCCGCTTTTTCTCGCAGGGTGCTGTCTGATACTGCTGGGAATGTCGTTCAAACTCTCCTGGGTGCCGGCCCATCTCTGGACGGCGGATGTGTACCAGGGGGCTCCTGCGCCGGTGACTGCTCTGCTTTCCACCTCATCCAAGGGGGCATCGCTGTCGGCACTGCTGCTCCTGATGCCGCTCTTCGGTGCCTGGCATGGCCTGCACAACATCCTCTGGATGCTGGCGCTGTTCTCGATGCTGGCCGGTAATCTGGCGGCACTGGTGCAGACAAATATCAAACGGATGCTGGCCTGGTCGTCAGTCGGGCAGATGGGATATGTTGCATTGGCGTTGGTTGCCGCTCCGGCTGGCGGTAACGCGGCGGCTCTGCTGTATATGATGGTCTATGCCGCTGCCGGTCTGGCCGCTTTCGGAGCAGTATCTGTCCTCTCGGATGAGGAGGAATTAGACGCTATTGAGGCCTATCGCGGGCTGGGGTATCGCAATCCTCTGGCAGGTGCGGCATTGGCTGTCGCCATGTTTTCTCTGGCGGGGATACCGCCGACAGCAGGTTTCATGGGTAAATTTGCCGTATTTGCCGCCGCGCTGAGGGGGGGGGAATTCATGCTGGCACTGATCGGCATCCTCTCTGCGCTGGTGGCTGTTTATTTCTACCTGAGAATCGTAGTTATACTGTATATGAAACCATCATTGTCCGCGAATGAGCCTGCCCGCACACTTGATTTGGCCGAGATCGCCGCCCTGCTCGTGCCGACAGCTGCCATGGTACTGCTTGGTGTCTATCCGCAACCGTTGCTGGAACTGCTGGAAAAAATCCTGATACGGCCTCACTTCCCTTTTTAAATCAATTCTGAGAGGAATTCATGAAGGACGATCTTAAATCAACCTCTCTGGCAGGGGTCAGGACCAGGCATTCTACGCTGATGCTGTTACTGACGGCACTGGTATGCGGAGCAACTGTCATGGTTGTCGAAGTTCTCGGTTCCCGTGTTATCGGCCCGTTTTTCGGTGCCAGTCTGTACGTCTGGACGTCGCTCATCACAGTGACTCTGGTCGCGCTTGCCGCAGGGTACTGGGGAGGCGGAGTCCTTTCCGACCGGAGTAAAAACAGCATCGACTGGCTTTACGCACTTATCGGACTGGCCGGCGTGTTTATTCTGCTGGTGCCGCTTGTTAAAAATCCGGTTATTACATTGATCCTTCCACTGGGACTGAGGTTGGGATCGCTGGTCTCCGCCGGGCTGCTATTCGGACCCGCATTGCTGCTGCTGGGGATGGTCTCACCTCTCATCGTACGGATAGCGGTACGGGAAACGGCAAGCATCGGCAGAACGGTCGGCCTTTTTTCGTCGGTATCGACGGTCGGCAGCTTCATCGGCACGGTATGCACCGGGTTTATCCTCATCGCCTACTTCAATGTCGACAGGATATTCATTGTTGTGGGGGGCATTCTGCTGCTTCTTTCGGTCACCTATGCAGTGTTATACCGGCGCGTCTGGCTTTTTGTGCCGCTGCTGATAGTTCCATTTGCCGTGCCGGAAGCCGGGGCGCTGAAGAGCCGGCTGCTATCGAATGGGACACGCGTAACACGGGTGTTTTACAAGGACTCTTTCTATGGGAACATGCAGGTGCTTGAGTATTCTTTTGGTACCAGGCATACCCGCGAACTGGTTGTTGATGCGACAATTCAGGGTGGAATCGACGTTGCATCCGGGACGTCGGTATACGAATACCCGTATTTTCTCCAGTTTGTTCCCCGGGCAATTAATCCGAAAGGGAAGGAGTGCCTTGTTATCGGGCTCGGAGCCGGTGTGATTCCAATGTGGTATGAGCGGCAGGGGGTGCGCACCGATGTTGTCGATATTGATCCCCTTGTCTTTGAAGTCGCCCGTCGTTTTTTCTCGTTTAGAACCGCCGGCGCATCCATTGTCGAAGATGCCCGGTATTATCTGAGCCGCCCCGGCAAGCGGTACGATTATATTCTCCTTGACGTGTTTAACGGCGACAACACGCCATTCCACGTACTGAGCAAAGAAGCATTACTGGCCGCTAAACTGCGTATGGCTCCCGGGGGGGTACTCGGGATAAATATGTGGGGAAACCTGAAGGGTGATTCTTATATGACCGCTTCCATAGTCAGGACTCTGAAAGAGGTCTTCCGCACGGTCGATATATATCCCGGTTTTGACAGTACCGCTTCGGAAGGAATCGGCAACCTGGAACTCTTTGCGTATGACATGGCTCCCGTAACCGTTCATCCTGCCCAGCTCGCCGGTTACGACGTACATCCGATGGCCGGGGATATCCGCCGGCTGATGTACAGAAAATTCGAGTTTCCCGCACATACTCCGGCGATAACTTTGACGGATGACTATAATCCGATAGATTTTTATGATGTGAAAACCAGAGAAATCAACAGAAGGAGGATTATTGAGGCCACCGATCTGGATTTCCTTATGGGGTGAAGAGAATCGGAAACCGGAAGCACTCAGTAAAACGACAGCCAGGCATCCATGAAGAAAAACAGCCATCCCAGATTACAGATCAGGGCGATGTACCAGAGGTAATGCCGTTTTGTCAGGCTGGAGATTGATGAGAGCATCAGGGCGATCTGCAGAAAAATCAGTGCATATGCAAAATTCCCCCCCATCTCCTGGGACTTGAGCTTGGCTTTGGCGATCGATTCGGCCTTCTCTTTTATTTCCCTCTTTTCAAGGTCGTACCGTTTTACCTCCTCACCGTATTTGTTCAGAGTACTCTGGTACGCAGTCGCCGCCTCAGGAGACAACCCTTTTTGGGAGAGGTACAGAAGCTCCAAGGTTTTTCTGTTTGTCTCGAACGTATGTCCCTTGATGCTTTTTGCCTGATAGAATGCCCACTGATCGCTTTCCTGCCCCTGAGCCATAATGGCACGCGACGAATATTTCCCCATATACAGTGTCGTCAGTGCCGCCAGCACCGCCATAATTGCGGTCGAAAGAGCCAGCCATCCCTGCCACTTTTCACCCTGTTCTGACATTACCTGCTCTCCTTTTATCCTGCAAATTGTTAACCACGAAGACACGAAGGACACGAAGTTACATCAACTGCAATTACAGCTGATTGGATTATTTGTGAACCGCAACAGGGGTGTTTCGCCTGGCTTCCTGAATTCTTCGTGACTTCGTGTATGTATTTGGTGTGGGGCATGATCTTCTAGATAAAGAGAGGCTGCGCAGAGGGAGGAATAATCCCCGCCTGTTCGGCCCGCAGCAGCAGGCAGGTGATCGCTCGAACTCCTTCATCCCCCAGGTCAGTTGAAAAATCGTTGACATACAGGCCGATGTGGGCGGCACAGACCTCCGGGCTCATCTCCTGGGCATGTTCGCCGATATAGCGGGCCGCCTGGTCCGGGTGACTCCGGGCGTATCCGACCCCGGTCTTCAGAGCCCGTTCGACGGCCGCAATTGTTTCAGCTCCAAGTGACCGGCGTGCCACGATGCCGCCGAGCGGAATCGGCAGTCCGGTCTCTCCTTCCCACCATTCCCCCAGATCGAGCAGTTTGTGCAGGCCAAAACTCTGGTATGTGAAGCGGGATTCGTGGATGATCAGCCCGGCATCGACGGTTCTGTTCAGCACCGCATCCATGATCTCGTTGAACGGCATGATGATTAAATTATCAAGTGCGGGGTCAAACAGCTGTAGCAGCAGGAGCGCTGTGGTATAGCGCCCCGGCACGGCAATCTTCCTGCCGCGCAGATCGGCAGGGTCGATCCTGTCGGCCGCGACCAGCAGCGGCCCGCAGCCGCGGCCCAGCGCGCTTCCGGAGTGAAGCAGTGCATACTCTTCACGGATATGCCCCAGAGCATGGTATGACACCTTGCTTATGTCCAGCTCGCACTTCATGGCGAGCCGGTTGAGCGTTTCCACATCCTCCAGCCGCTCCCGGAATGTCAATCCGCCCGTGTCGATCAGGCCATGCACGAGAGGGTAGAACATGAAGGTATCGTTGGGGCAGGGGGAGAAGCCGAGGGTAAGTTCTTTAGGCATTAGTGTCTCCGAATCGACGCAGATAGTGTGCTACCGTTCCAGAATAAACGTTACCGGCCCGTCATTAACCAGCGACACCTGCATATCGGCCTGGAATATGCCGGTTTCGACCGGGAGGCCGGTTCGTCCGGCAGCGGCGACGAAGTAGTCGTACAGCCGCTTCCCTTCATCTGGCGGCGCCGCCGTATCGAAGGAGGGGCGCTTCCCTTTGGTGCAGTTGCCGGCCAGGGTAAACTGGGAGACAACCAACAGCGCCCCGCCGATATCTTTTACCGAGAGGTTCATTTTCCCGGCATCGTCGTAGAATATCCGCAGTCCGCAGATCTTATTCACAAGCCAGTCGGCCCGGGGTTCTTCGTCTCCTTTTTCCACGCCGAGCAGGATCATAATCCCTGGTCCGATATGGCCGACAATGGTATCCCCGACTGTGACCGAGGCGGATGTAACTCTTTGAATGACCGCTTTCACGTAATTTTCCTTTTACGCCTTTTTGACGAATTCAGATTTCAGCTGCATTGCGCCGACGCCGTCAATCCTGCAGTCGATATCATGGTCGCCATCAACGAGTCGAATAATCTTGATCTTTACCCCGGTTTTAACAACCGCTGACGAACCCTTGATCTTCAGGTCCTTGATGACGGTGATCGAATCGCCCGCTTTCAATTCATTGCCGAACGAATCCCGCACGACGATGTCGGAAGGGGAGCTCTCTGCGGCGGCAATCGGCCATTCGAGGGCACATTCCGGGCAGACAAACATCTCGCCGTCTTCATAGGTATACTCTGAACTGCATGCTGGGCATTTTGGTAAAGTCATCAGGAATCCTTTTAAATGTAATGTGCAAATGGTTGTGTATCTGTATCAATCAACATAGATGAAATTAACAGCATTGGTGAGTTCCGGTTTCAGGTGATCAAGTTGAGCAAGAGGAAGACCAAGATTTCGTTCGGAAACAGTAAAAATATCAAGCAGGCTTGCAGAACACTGTTCACCGGCGTATGAAAATTTGAGTGTAGTGATAGAAATATCAATAACAGTGCTGCTTTTGCGAACCAGCGCGACAATGCGCGTGCCCGCTTGCATTTGGTCGTTTTGTATATCCAGCAGATAGGGGTAACTAACCGCCAGTTCCTTCAGGTTATTTTTGTAGAGAGCCAATCGGGACACGTCAACTCTCCTGTGTGGGAAGTACACCATATAGCCGCTCAGCTGCCGTACCGCCTTCGGACTCCAGCAATCTGCGCCGTTCGGCAAGCGCCGCTTGATTTTCGATCACCCACGTTTCGCGGGCTTTTGCGCGGCGTATTTCAATAATCAGCGAATCAACCGCCTTGCTCAAATTCATGCCGATCTGCTTGACGAAGTCGGCGTTCTCGCTTGCAATAGATATGTTGATGTTACGTCTAGCTGATGATGTTGCCATATATTTCTCCATAACAACCTGTTTTTGCGCATGGTATGTCAAGTCGTACAGCCAGTCAAGCGCATAAATATGTGTGTAAATATGCGCACAGAATTGTAAAGGAGAGAGAAGCAAGGATCCGTGACCATACTTTCCATATTCTGTAGAATGTTGACTTGACTGTTTTGCTTGTTTCTGTGAGCGGGGCATTGATGGGTTGTGGAGGAAAAACGGGGCTGAGGCTGACCCGCCCTCGGCGGGTCTTGCCGATGGTTGGGCCTGCGCTTTTAAAATCCTTTACTTTTATAACATGCGTGGTATATTCAGATCATGGTTTTCCGACTTTCTTATTACAATGAAGCTGTCGAGTTTGAGCTTGATGCTTGGCCTGTTGGCTTGCGTGCTAGATTTCGAGCATTGACCGTACGCATGGAAGAATACGGTCCTAACCTAGGGATGCCGCATACACGTGCACTTGGTAATGGTCTTTTTGAAATCCGTGCCAAGGCAGAAGAAGGAATTGGAAGAGTGTTTTTCTGCACCATGGTTGGACAAAAGATCATAATTCTTCACAGTTTCATTAAAAAGACGGATAAGACCCCAAAACGGGAGCTCGATATTGCGCTCACTCGGCAGAAGGAGGTAATCAATTATGAGCTATAAACCAGTTTCGTATGATCCGAAGAAAAAATTGGAAAATGAAATTCAAAACCCCGCTTTCAAGAAAGCATGGGAAGCCTTGGATGATGAATTTGCAGCTCTGGATGCCCTGCTTTCAGCACGTCGACAAGCTGGGATGACCCAAGAGCAAGTAGCGGCTAAAATGGGTGTTTCTCAACCCTCATTGGCGAGAGTAGAAGCCACACTCGGCTCTCACCGTCATTCTCCGTCTCTTGAGATGCTCCGCAAGTATGCTGCTGCTGTCAACTGCAAGTTGGAGATTCGGTTGATACCACAGCATTCGTGATTGTGGTTTGTTCGTCTGTATCCCTTTTTATGGATTTTCAGCCCTCATCTTGTCATCTTGAAGGTGATTTTATTACCTCTGCGTAGAACTTTGCCTTGCAGTTATGAGCCGTATCAAAAGACGCATACTCTGAAACACATCGAATAGGGATCAAATTTTTTACCCTGTCTTCATACTGTTTTAATTCTTCAGCTCGCATTGTTAACGTTTCGTTTATCAGCCTAAGCCGTATTACTTCCTTTTCTAATTCATCCATTTCCACCTTCATTTTTGCTTCTCTGGCAGTATAAGGCTCATTCATCCTCTGACCTCCAAATAAATTTCAATTTACCAACTCATCGCTGATTCAAATTATTATGTATGGAACGGTTATGAGGCTGACCGGGCGGGCTTTGGGCCCGGTCGTGCCGATTGTTGGGCATTCGGCTTTCTCGCTTTTTCGGTTTTTGTCTTGCAGCCCTTGCCTGTGATTCTAAATTTTGTTGCTTCATCTGTTGACCAATACCAATAAATATTATAGCATGGTGTTATCTCTATAACGATGGAGGCTATATCATGCAAAAAAATACCAGCGTTACTCTTGGTGCTCACTACGAAAAGTTCATTTCTCAGCAGGTTGTCCATGGCCGTTTCGGTTCAGCCAGTGAGACGATTCGTGCTGGTCTGCGACTTTTGGAAGAACGTGAGACAAAACAATACTTGTTACGCCAAGCACTTATAAAAGGCGAAGAAAGCGGCACAGCTGATTATTCTCTCCAAAGTTTAATTGATGAGATTGATGGCGAGACTCTCAACTGATGTCGTCATTTACTCTCACCAACATGGCAAAGGCTGATTTAAAAGATATCGGTCACTATACACTCAATAAGTGGGGACGGGAACAACGCAATCATTATCTTTCAATTCTTGATGCCTGTTTTCGTCAGCTTGCTGCAAATCCTTTCAATGGAAAGGATTGTAGTGAAATCAGAATCGGCTACCGCAAATTTAATGTTGGCAGCCATATTATTTTTTACCGCCAGATTATCTCTGATTCAATTGAGATTGTTCGTGTTCTACACGGACATATGGACGTTGAAAATCATCTTTCAGGGTTAGGTGATGTTGTTGACTTTTAACTTGAGTGCGGAGTACTCAACTAACTACAACGTTCCCTTGTTATTCAAGTATTGCACCATTTCTTTTTAGTGCTTCTAATGTAGAATCATCCTCAACCGATGCTCCATCGGGCGACTCCCTGAAATCAAGCCAATGCTGCCAATTGTCCCATTCCCTGTCAGAGCTCAGTAGTTGCTGTATTATCGCACCATTATTCAAAATCCATTTGTCTGATTCTTGTGTTATTGGTTCTTCGAGTATATGAAATGGCGGCACAGCCGAGTTTAATCCGCGACCGACATCCAAAAAACACAAACCTCCTGATTCATGTGGGAACAGAAATTCTATTACCCGGCCATAGTTTTCACCCGGCCACCTCATTACATATGGTGATTTCATGCGGTTTATCGCATTCAGCGTATTGTGAATTTTTGTGATTTTTGTACTTCTGTTCGTAAGACTATCCGATTGGTCCTGTCGGTGCGAGTGTACTTGAATCTGATTGCGCCATTGAGCTTCATTTATCTCTCTCAATAAATTTGCCGGTTGACTTTATACGTCAATGCCGTATATTTGGTTTATGGTTACTTTTGTCGAATCGCCACTGTTCACGAAACAGGTTCATGATTACCTGACAGATACCGAATACGGAGTCTTTCAGGAATATCTTGCCGCCAATCCCGATTTTGGCGACGTGGTGCGCGGCTCGGGCGGGGTTCGCAAGATACGCTGGAGCCGTCGGGGAACCGGCAAGAGCGGTGGTGTCAGGGTTCTCTATTTTGCCCGAACAGAGGCCGGGCAAATTTGGTTACTTCTGATTTATGCCAAGAGTGCCGTTGACAGTATTTCCGGTCACATTCTCAAAGCCCTCAAAGAGGAGATGGAACATGCCACTAAATGAAAAAGAACTGCTCGAACGTGATGCAAAGCGCAACATCGGCGAAGAACTGCTCAAGGCAGTGCGAGACCTCAAGGCTGGCAGGGCCGGGCGAGTGTCTACCATAGAAGTCTCTCCTTTGGCTGCGTCTCGTCTTAGGATAGGGCTCTCTCAGAGCGAGTTTGCCAAACTGCTCGGCGTGTCGCTTCGCACCCTTCAGGAGTGGGAGCAGGGGCGTCGTGCACCGTCAGGGGCGGCAAAGTCACTCATCACTATTGCTATCAAGAAGCCTGATGTTTTAAAAGAACTGCTCGCTGCTTGAATCTCAGTTATTGATGTAAATAACGATGGCTGCAATTACTGCAAAAACAAGGAGAGCTATCAGGCTACTTCTGAACTCATTCTTTAACGAATTCGTCCGATCACCCAATACCCACATTCTCAGGGTAAAAGCCACAAATCCAACTCCTAGAAATCCTGAAATAATAAGTAGTTATCTCGTTAGTTCCATTTTGTAGTCCAACGGTTGTGAGGCTGACCGGGCAGTTTTTTGGCCCGGTCGTGCCGATGGTTGAGTGTTTCAGTTTTCTTCTCTGGGGTGCTTTTGGGGTGCAGGCGAGATTCTAAGCGGCACGCAACTTTTTTGTATGTCCGGTTGCGCGTGTCGGTTTGCCTTCTGCTTTTCTTGATACCATTTCACTAACTAATCGCAACTCCAAACGGCATCCGAGGGCATGTGCATATTTTTCTAATGTCGCAATTGAAGGAGAATGTTTCCCTCGACCTGATTCGAGGCGGGCGATAGCAGACTGGGTTGTACCGATACGCTCTGCGACTTCAGCCTGTGTTACACCTGCGGTGGCACGAGCTTTGAGGAATTCGTCGAGAAATTTGAATTCTTCGTCCAGTCGATCATATTCGGCTTTAACGTCTGCGTGTTCAAGGGCGCGTGTTTTAAGTTCTTTATGAGTTAGCATTTTTGAACTCCTTCATCCTCCGTCGTGCTGTTTCAAGCTCTCTTGGCGGGGTTTTGTCTGTCTTTTTAGTAAATTGGTGCAATATCACAATTTTTCTGCCAACCATTGTACAGTAGAAAACTCTTGCTATTCCCTCTGCTGCCTTCAATCGTAATTCAAAAAGACCGTCTCCCATTGCGCGAGTATGCGGCATGCCTAAATCTGGTCCATAGACTTCCATTCTGTCGGTGTAACGAAGATAGCGACCAAGGAATCCAGAGGGCATCGCGAGGATTTCCTCTTGTACGGAATCGTTGTAGTAGGTGATTTTCCAAATCATTGGTTCAATATAGCGTATTTGCTATTATGGGTCTATTTATTTCTCTCATAGTTAGGCTCAATTGTTGATGTAAATAATGATGGCTGCTATTGCCGCAAAGACTATGACAGTAATCATGCCGTCTCTGATATCCCCTTTAAACGAATCTCCTCGGCCACCGAATGCCCACACCCTAAGGGTAAACGCCACAAATAAAACTCCGATATGTGCCCCGCAATGGGTTCCGTATTGACGCTGGATTATTCAACGTGGTATTTCTAATGGTAGAAATAAGCAAATTACCATCTAAGGAGACATCTATGTTACCTCGACCAAGCAGCGATCAGATCGCATGCCTCTTAACAAGAGGTAGAGATAATGAAGACGACACACCTAGTCAGCAACTTACTGATATATTAAATCATTTACGTACCACAGTTGAAGAATACAAGTACCTTTCAAATCCTGAAATTCAACGAAGGCATTTTAAATGAGTGTGTTACTTTAAGATGCTTTAGGCGCTGCTTTCAGGTCTAAGAGCAGTGGGCCTAAGTGTCGCTTCACTATTCATATTTATGGAGAATGAAGACCTGACACTATTTGGTTTACTGTATAATGCTTACGGTTTTTCGGACAGGTAGTTAAGTTTGGTTTGCCCATGATTGCGGAGGCAATTATGATGGCAAGCATGAGAACGAAACGTACATCCGAATTCAAAGCGAAGGTTGCTTTGGCTGCAATCCGAGGCGATCAGACCGTTACCGAACTGGCTTCTCTCTACAAAGTGCATCCAAATCAGATCACTACCTGGAAGCGCCAGGCACAGGATCAGTTGGTGGCGGCTTTTGACAGCAAGAAAGCCAGGTCCTTAAAAACAGACGAAAAACTCAAAGAGGAACTGTATCGCCAGATAGGCCAGCTCAAGGTTGAACTTGACTGGCTCAAAAAAAAATCTGGTCTGTAGTGCTGCTGACAAACGTCTGCTTATCGATCTGAAGCATCCCAGGATCAGCGTTGTCAGGCAGTGCCGGCTGTTGGGATTGAGTCATTCCAGCCTTTATTATCAGCCGGTTCCGGTGTCAGCAGAGAACCTGACCCTGATGCGGCTACTGGATGAAGAGTACACCCGACATCCATTTCTGGGTGTTATCAAGCTGACGGACTGGCTCAAGAAGCAAGGTTACCCGCATGTCGGAACACGGCGAACTCGTCATCTGATGCGCCTGATGGGCCTGATGGCCATCTACCCTGGCCCCAACTTGAGCCGCCGCGCACCGGGTCACAAAATATATCCATACCTTTTGCGCAACGTACCAATAGTACGAGTCAATCAGGTCTGGAGTGTCGATATAACCTATGTCCGGCTTAAAGGTGGCTTCGTTTACCTGGTTGCAATCATTGACTGGTTCAGTCGATACGTCATTGATTTTGGCATCAGCATCACCTTGGAAGCTGACTTCTGTGTCGAAACACTGGAACGAGCATTACTCAGAGGGAAGCCGGAAATATTCAACAGCGACCAGGGTTCACAATTTACGAGCCCACGTCATACAAAGCTTTTGAAGCCGCCGACATCTTTATCAGCATGGACGGCAAAGGCAGGGCAATTGACAACATCTTTGTCGAACGACTCTGGCGGTCATTGAAGTATGAGGAAGTCTACCTGAAGGAGTACGAAACGGTTCAGGAAGCAAAAACCGGAATCAAGACTTATTTCGATTACTACAACAATGAGCGGCCTCATCACTCGCTGGACATGAAAACGCCGGCAGAGGTATACTTCAACGGGCTACTTGAATTGGCTGATCTTTCAAAGAACAAGGGGCATTCAACTGGGCTTGACCAAACTTAATTTCTTCACTTTTCTGTCTTGACAACCGTCAGTACCTTACTGCTGAGGTGCCCACAGATCCTTATCGTGTTGCTTTTCTGCGATTTTCAAAATAATGTATTAACACAACTAATAAAAGGGAGATGAGGCTAACAACAAGATGAATATCTTTATTTTCATTAGGGCTAAAATATAGACGATATCCTGCCGAGTACGAGAATGATATTACAATGATTATTTTCAATACTTGAATAGTCATTGGCCCAAGTAACCATGTACTCATGTCTTTTTATCCTTTTATTTTGATTTGCTACCGGGTAGGTCAGGAGCCTTTCGGCTCCTTTCCCCCCTCAGAACCGTACGTGACAGTTTCCCGTCATACGGCTCAAGCCCTCCAAAGTAATCTCCCTTTCGGGATACCCGGCTATCTGTTTCTTCCTTGGTTATTACCCGTCACGCCGCTTTTCGTGTGGCGCGACCTGCTCGCCGATGTTGTTGGTCGGTTCTTCGCTTCTCGAAGTATGCTGCATCCTTCGGGTCGAAGGGATTGGCTGCACCTCTGATTTTGATATGTCTCTCAATCTGGGTGCTCGTTGCACGGATGAGATCAACCCGGCGTTTTCCTTCCGGGGTTTTCTCAACCGTGGAGAAGATCCAGCTTTTAGGGCTGCTGTGCCAGTACTTCTGCGTCAGCCATCGTGCGCCCTTGTGCGGATGTCTTCTCTTTGCCCAATCCCGCAGGTAGCGGTAAATTTGGCTGTCCAGTACTCTGAAGGTGTCGTTCGCGACAATGTGCCGGTGATAGTTCGCCCACCCCCGAATCATCGGGTTTAAGGCTCGTATCATATCGCCGGCTTTCATTGCCGAGAATTTCCGGATTGTTTCCCTGATTCTTGTCAAGATGGTCCTAAAGTTGCTCTTGGCAGGTTTCGTGAGGAATTTCCCGCTGTACTTTCGCGGGTTCTGCCCCAGAAAATCAAATCCGTCCTCTATCCGCGTAATCCGGGTTTTCTCAGGTGAGAGGCGCAAACCCCGTTCCTTGAGAAACTTTTCTACCGCCGGTTTGATCGTATTTTCGAGAAGTTCTTTCGTTTTCCCGGTGATGACGAAGTCATCGGCATAGCGGATTACGTTGACCTTGCTACGGTAGGGAGTCACGGCCTTGACCGCCGCTTCCAGTCCGTCCAGAGTCATGTTGGCCAAGAGCGGGGAAACGATGCCCCCTTGCGGGGTTCCCGCCTTGGTCGGATAGAGTGTGCCTTCTTCAAAGTATCCTGCGTTCAGCCATTGACGGAGCATGAAGCGATCCATGGGGACGTTTTTCATGAGCCAATCATGGCTGATTTCGTCGAAACAGGCTTTGATGTCGCCTTCAAGTATCCATTGTGCCGAGTACCGCTTTGCCAACCCGATGTAGCATTGGTGAATAGCGTCGGCGCAACTTCGATGCAGGCGAAACCCGTATGAATTGGGATCACCTGTTGTTTCGGCCACCGGCAGCAGAGCTAGTGCATAAAGCGCTTGCATAGCGCGGTCGTGAATGGTGGGGATGCCCAAGGGGCGCATTTTACCGTTCTTCTTCGGTATGTACACCCGGCGCAATGGCCGGGCTTGATAACCGCGACGGCACAGGTTCTGTACAGCGGTCATTCTCTGCTTCGGCGTGTACCAGATTGCTTTGTCCACGCCGGGGGTCTTTCTGCCTCGGTTGGAAACAACCCGTTTAACGGCTAATGCTTTGCCGCTGAACGAGCGGGTCAAGAGCCATTGCAGGGCTTGAACTCTGCCATGGCGCTTTTCACTGACAGCCTTTGCGATACGGATTTGCAGTCTTCGGACTTCACGGTGGGCCTTCTGCCAGTTGATGGCTTTCCAGTCGTTGCCGCTGGCGGAGGGCGCACCAGTCAATCTTGCGATTGCCGCCATTTGCTTTCCCTCCCAAGGAAGATTCTCCAAATGATCTCGCAATGGAGCACCGGCATAGGACGTGGGCTCCCTTTCGGGCCGGGTGATGTTGCAACCCGTATCCGCCCCATTACAGGGCGGCATTCGCTTCTTCCTGCCTCTTACTCCCGCACTTCCAACAGCGTGCCTTGCGGTTTCACCTGCCCCAATGCTCCGGGGCGGAAATACGGGGTTTCCACGTTCCGCGTTTCAGACAATTAAATGAGTGACTTAGGCCCGTTCTGTACACCGGCAGTCATTGTTGTCCCCGCGAGGGCACCGTTACATCCCTCGACCTGCTGCGTACCTTTTGGTTCAAGCCTGTCAGCCTCTTTGGCTTGCTCCTCTTGACGGCGCGTGCGAACGTTCACTTGTGTTAGCCATATCACCCGGAATCCTAGCCCTCACCCAGGTTGAGGCTTCCAGGAGGGCAGTCGCCTCGCGGCTTCCGCCCCTCCCGCCAAAGCGGGATTCGGTACATTGTCAGGAGGGCTTCGTACCATCATGGATGCACCATGACATCACGCCTCCCTAGGATACCCGCAGGGGAATGCGGGGTCTGGTCAGTGCTTTCAAAGCCACAGCCAGACAGTCTTCAACGCGACTTCGTGTCGCGACAACGGCTATGAGGCGCACCAGCGGCGCGAGGTTTTTCCGCGCCGACTGTGTGCCGCCGATTGTTGGACATTGTTTTCTGCTGGAAACAACAAAGGACGTGTGCCAACTCTTCATATTGTCTGAAGTTGATACGCGCCCTCTTTGTTTCGTTTTGTTTCATTTTCCTTGGTGATTAAACTGCAACCTCAAGCCTAAACCCGTCGTAATGCAATCTGGGTGCTTTGTTTTTGCCATGTTTTTCCATTTCAATCAAATCCATATCCAGAAGTATTTTTACATCTTCAGATATGTTTTTCATATCGCGGTGCGTGATAGCAGCCAGTTCTTTGATAGATTCAGGCTGATTTACACGAATGACTTTAAGCAGGGCAAAGCGTTGTGGGGTCATGGCCTTGCGGAATGCCTCAAAGCTGGTGAAGGTGTATTGTGGTTCTTCCGGCTTGACTTTTTCCCCTTTGATTGCTGCGTCACAAATTGCAGCAAATTCGTCCATTGTTTGTTCATGTGATTTGATTGTGATGGTTTTAAAAATCGCTTTCATTGTCGTCTCCTTCTAGGTAACGGATGACATCAGCGTTGAAGTCTACAACAAGCTGCGCCATGCTGATAAAGGCATATGGTTTTTCAATGCCTGCAAAGTGTCGATGGTCTCCTTTACCGCGTTCGTTGTCGTACCCTATAACTCTGACACCGTTTACAATGTAGACGGCTGAGTATTTAAGTCCGTGCGGTGTGTGCTCGGTAACGGGGACGATCCAAGCTTTCAGCTCCGTTATGTGGCCGACTTCATTCCGCTCTTTTCGGTGTGCAAGTAACTTTGCTTTCATAGTTGGCATGTTAGACCAAATCATTCATGGCGTCAAGATTTAGTTGGTGCAAAAAACCAATTCATTGACCATATTCAATCTCATTCTGTCTCTCTAACGTTTTCTGGAAATGGTGTATTGCTTGAATTTAGTTGAGAATTTTATCTTTTATCTTGTTGTACTCGTCCTCTGAAATGCTTCCATTGTCCAACAGTTGTTTCGCCTCTTTGATTTTTTCCAAAGAGACATTGCCAGGTAATGCATATTTAGTTGGCACTAACGCATCAGCGTCAGATAGATCCATCCCGCCTACCAATGCCATGATGAAGCCAATTATTGTTCCAAACCCACCAAGTTGTAACTTAAATCCTATATCCGATAGGGTCATTTTTCCAAATCCAGTATCAATGCCACTATTTACTTTCCAAAACTTAAAAGCTAAAAATCCTATGCCTACTAATGACGACACTATTATTATTGGTTTCGCTTTACTTAGCATTTTTATGTTACTGAAGTACAAATATGTGCCTAAAACTATCATTGCAGCTATGAAAACTACCCAAAATTCACCACCGATGTCAGCGCCAGATATTGATTTTGTTTGACCGACACAAGATACCTCCATCCAAGGTAGAAAAAAACATAGTAGCGCAAGGCCTGCACCTGAAGGACTTATGAAACTCAATAGTGGGCTTTGCATTTTTTTCATTATTTTTATAACCACATAGCCAATAAGCAGAATAACGCAAATTGGACCAATTATGTCCTGCTCAAAAGATGATCTCTGATTTTCTCCGGCATTTGCGATACTAATACTTTGAGTCATCATCAAAACCATAAACAATAAAATACTACTCGCCTTTGCTCTCATTTTATTCTCCCAATTTTCGACTCCGCGCCTCACCGTCAAACAGAAATAAGGAGTCTTACTTTTCTGTTCAACGGCTCGGCAGAACAGCGGCGGTTTTTGGCCGCTGCTTCTGTCTGGTTATATGCGCCTGTATTCCATGTATTCAGCCGTATGTTGGGCGGTTTCTTTGCCATAAAGCATTTCTATTACGTACAAACTCATATCTATCCCTGCACTAATCCCTGCAGCTGTGATTACTTTACCGTTATCCACAAAACGTACATCTCGGACAATTTCAGTGTCTGGTGCAATTTCGCCAAGTAATTCAAATGCACTATGGTGAGTAGTGGATTTTAGCCCGTCCAG